>NZ_JBGGNO010000022.1:0-500968 GCF_041287105.1 Mycobacterium sp. SA01
CAAGCCTGAAACCAAACAAAAGACACCAAACAAACTGGCATCACAAACAGGCCACACCCCAACACGGGGGTATCAGAATGCAGCCAAAAAACAACAACAAACAAAAACCACCAAACACACTATTGAGTTCTCAAACAACACACCCCGGTCACCCACTCGACCGCGCAGTAATCCCGCGACCCGAAGGCCGCGTAGATATAGTGCGGACAAGAGGAACAACCCTGTTGCCAGGTTTGATTCCCGGGAGGTCTTCGCGCTCTCCGGCTTGGCCGGGCCGCTCTGACTTGGAATAAGTTACAGACGAGCTAACGGCGAGTCAAATCGCCTGCTAGATCGGCGTTTCGCGCTCGCACCGATGGCTCAAACCCGCTGTACCCCAGCGATATTCCGCTTCCCCCGGCGCAGCACCAACCAGCGCCCGTGCAGGAAGTGGGACGGTTGTGCCACCCAGTCCTCGCTGTCGATCTTCTCGTTGTTGACCGATACTCCCCCCTCGGCGATCGTGCGCTTGGCAGCACCCTTACTCGCCGACAGGCCGGTGGCCACCAACAGATCCACGATGCCGTCCGCACCGCCTGGGCCGAGCTCGGCCACCGTCGTCTCCCGCAACGCGGCGGACAGGGTCGGTTCATCAAGCCGGGATAGCTCGCCGCGGCCGAACAACGCCTGGGACGCGTGCTCGACGGCGTCAGTCGCAGCTTGACCGTGCACCAACGTGGTCAGTTCTTGGGCCAGCCGCCGCTGCGCGGCGCGCTCATGTGGGCGTTCCGCGGTGGCCTGCGCGAGCTCGGCGAGGTCGTCGGCAGACAGGAAGGTGAACCAGCGCAGGTACCGGATCACGTCGGCGTCGGCGGTATTGACGAAGTACTGATACCAGGCATAAGGGCTGGTCATCTCGGGATCCAGCCACAGGCTGCCGCCGCCGGTGGACTTACCGAACTTGGTTCCGTCCGCCGCGGTGACCAGCGGCACCGTCAGCGCGTGGACGCTCGCGCCCAGCGTCTGACGGGCCAGCCGCACCCCGGCGATGATGTTGCCCCACTGATCGGACCCACCGATCTGCAGTGAGCAGCCGTAGCGCCGATGCAGTTCCACGTAGTCGTTGGCCTGCAGCAGCATGTAGCTGAATTCGGTGTACGAGATGCCGTCGCCGTCGAGCCGGCGACGGATCGTGTCGCGGTCGAGCATCACGTTCACCGAGAAGTGCTTGCCGACGTCGCGCAGGAAATCGATGGCGCTCAGCTGCGCGGTCCAATTCAGGTTGTTCTCCACGACCGCCCCACTGGGTGACTCGTCGAAGTCGACGAAACGCTCCAGCTGGCCGCGGATACGCTCGGCCCACTGCGCGACGGTGTCGGTGGTGTTCATGGTCCGCTCGCCGGTGTCACGAGGATCACCGATCATCCCGGTGGCGCCGCCGGCCAGCACGATCGGCCGGTGTCCGGCCCGCTGGAATCGGCGAAGTGTGAGCAACGGCACCAGATTTCCCGCATGCAGGCTCGGCGCGGTCGGATCGAATCCGCAATACACCGTCATCGGGGGCTGCGCGGCTGCCGCGGCGAGCGCGTCGATGTCGGTCGACTGCGCAATCAGCTCCCGCCAGCCCAACTCGTCGAGAATCGTCGTGCTCATGCGTTGATCTTCCCGCATGGGATGCGGTCAGTCGCTCGCGCCCGGGATTGGCGCGCGCGGACTGCGACGGTAGGCCGATACCTCCGGACGTCCGGTGAGCCACAATCGCCACGGCCGATCGGCGGCCTGCGAGACCCCGACCCGCGGGCCGGCACTCTCCGGACCATCCCCGTCACCGAGCCGGACGATCACCGGCGACGCCGGATCGAAGACGTCGACCCCGTTGTCCGCCATCAGGATGCCCAGCGCTGAACAGAGGTTGCCCGGACCGCGGGCCAGCGCAGCCGGCCGCACCGACGGGCCGCGACGGATCTGCGCCACGTCCAGACCCGACTCGATCGCCGCGGCCCGCACCAGCACCGCCGCCGCCGTGCCGTCGGGGCCGCACGACACGTTGGCGCAGACGTGGATGCCGTGGCTTCGATACGTATAGAGGTGGCCTGGCGGGCCGAACATCACGTTGTTGCGGATACTCGGACCCCGGTATGAGTGGGCCGAGGCGTCCGGCCACGGACCGTCCGGCGGGCCGCCGTACGCCTCGACCTCAACGATCAGCGCGCTGACACCCCGGCAGCTGATCATCCCGCCGAGCAGCAGTCGCGCCGCCGAGACCGGATCCGTGTCCAGCTGATCGCCACCCATCGGACGAAATTCTGCCCCAGACCTTGACCGCCCCTGCGCCGGGGAGCATTATTCATCGTGTGATGAGTTCATCGGGTGATGAATTAATAGTCGACCGGGCCGAACCCGCCATTCGGGTCGAACACCTTCGCGTGGTGCGCGGTAAACGAGTCGCCCTGCACGACATCTCGGTGACGATCCCCCGCGGTTCGATCACCGGACTGCTCGGCCCGTCGGGCTGCGGCAAGACCACCCTGATGCGCAGCATCGTCGGCACCCAGATCGTCACGTCGGGAGCCGTGACCGTGCTCGGACTCCCGGCCGGCTCCCCCGCACTACGGCACCGGGTCGGCTACGTAACCCAGGATCCGACGATCTACAACGACCTCCGGGTCATCGACAACGTCCGCTACTTCGCCGCGCTGTACGGCGCCGCCCCCGCGGTGGCCGATCGCGCGGTCGACGACGTCGGACTGCGCGACCACGCCGCGGCATACTGCGCGAACCTGTCCGGCGGACAGCGCGCCAGGGTGTCGCTGGCCTGCGCGCTGGTCTGTCAGCCCGACCTGCTGGTACTCGACGAGCCGACGGTCGGCCTTGATCCGGTGCTGCGCGTGGACCTGTGGGCCCAGTTCGATGCGCTGGCCCGCCGGGGCACCACCTTGCTGGTGTCCAGTCACGTGATGGACGAGGCCGACCACTGCGCGGGCCTGCTCCTCATGCGCGAAGGCCGACTGTTGGCCCAGACCACCCCCGCCCGTCTGCGAGAGGACACCGGATGCACGTCACTGGAGGAAGCGTTCCTGTCCATCATCAGGCACAGCACCGCAGCGTCAGCAAGCTGAGGCTCCGCGCTTATCTGGGCCCCTATCTGGCCACCACAGGCCGCATCCTGCGCCAGCTGCGGGCCGATCATCGAAGTGTCGCAATGATTCTCGTGGTGCCCAGCGCGGTGATCGCGTTGATGTACTTCATGTTCGACGACGTGCCGAAGTTCCCTGGCGCGGTCTCGCCGTTCCAGACCGCGTGCCTGATTCTGCTCGGACTGTTCCCGTTGTTCGTGATGTTCCTGATCACCTCGATCACCATGCAGCGCGAACGATCCTCGGGAACGTTGGAACGAATCCTGACCACCCCGCTGCGTCGGCTGGACCTGCTGGCCGCCTACGGCACGGCATTCTCGGTCGCGGCCGCCGCGCAGGCGATCCTGGCGTGCGTCGTCGCGTTCTGGCTGTTGGGGTTCGACACCTTGGGTAGCCCGGTCTGGGTGTTCGTCATCGCCGTCATCAACGCGGTGCTCGGTGTCGGCCTCGGTCTGCTGGCAAGCGCATTCGCGCGCACCGAATTTCAAGCCGTGCAGTTCATGCCGGTGGTCATCGTGCCCCAGCTGCTGCTCGCCGGGATCATCGTGCCGCGCAATCAGATGCCGACCTGGCTGGAATGGATCAGCAACGCGATGCCCGCCAGCTACGCGTTGGAGGCCTTACAACAGGTCAACACCCACACCGACCTGACCGCAACCGCGGTCCGGGACATCATCGTGGTCCTGGCTTTCGCGACGGCGGCCATGGCTTTGGCCGCGGCCACCCTGCGGCGGCGCACCCCGTGACCGCCGAACCCCGACGGAGCAAGCGGCCCGGACGCCCACCGGGCACGTCCGATACCCGCGAACGGATCCTGGCCAACGCGCGAGAGCTATTCGCCCGCAACGGTATCGACAAGACCTCGATCCGGTCGATCGCCGCGGCCGCCGGTGTCGACTCAGCCCTGGTGCACCACTACTTCGGCACCAAGGAACAACTGTTCGCGGCGGCGGTCAACATCCCGATCGACCCCATGGCGGTGCTGGTACCGCTGCGCGACACCCCGGTCGACGACCTCGGCCGCGTCCTGCCGTCGATCCTTCTGCCGCTGTGGGATTCGGAGATGGGCAACGGGCTGATCGCGACGATGCGGTCACTGCTGGCGGGCGCCGATGTGTCTCTCGTCCGCTCGTTCCTCCAGGAGATCGTCACAGCCGAAGTCGGGCGCCGAGTCGACAACCCACCGGGCACGGGACGATTACGCGTCCAGTTCGTGGCCTCGCAGCTGGTCGGTGTGGTGATGGCGCGCTACATCATCGGGCTCGAGCCGTTCACGTCACTGACACCGGAACAGATCAGCGACACCATCGCCCCCACATTGCAGCGCTACCTCACCGGCGAATTGCCTTCGCTGTACTGACCCTCAACCCAGGATGGGTAACCGCCGTTCGCGTGACAGCCGGTTCAGCGCCCGCTGCATCACCCGGCGCACATGGGTGTCGACCTCGTCGACATCCGGATGCCTCCCGAACGCCGCGGGATCCACCGGTTCGAGGACTTCCATCACGATTTTGGAGGGCAACGGCAGGTTCGGCGGGAAGGTGACAGTCAGCCCAAACGGGAGCCCGACTGTCACCGGCAGAATGTCCATCCGAATCTTGTTGAGCCCCAATAGCTTCGCAAAGCGTGTCCCACGACCGAGGAAGAACTGGGTCTCCTGGGCGCCGATCGAGACCATCGGCACGATCGGCACACCCGTTTCTATCGCGGTGCGCGCATAGCCGGTGCGGCCGTCGAAGTCGATCGCGTTCTGCCGTGTTGTGGGCCGGTAGGCGTCGTAGTCACCGCCAGGGAAGACCAGCACGACGGCCCCGGCGTCCAGTGCGGCCCTGGCCGCCTTCGGGCTGGCGTGCACAACACCCAGACGTGGCAGCAGCGGACCCCACGGCGCGATGAAGATTCCGTAGTGCGCCAGCGTGTACAGGGGCCGCTCATAACCGAACTCGGCATAGAACGCCGGCCCGAAGATCGGCACATCGGGTGTCAACATGCCCCCGGAGTGGTTGCACACCACCAGCGCGCCGCCCGACCGGGGCATCAACCCGAGTCCACGGACCTCGGCGCGAAAGTACAACCGCAACAACGGCCACATCCGGCCAAGGAGGTGTCGCGTGAAGGAGGGATCCCAGTTGGCGAGTTCGCCATCCAACTGCTCGACGACGACGGCGTCCCCCATGGGGCAACGGTACGCCCGATTGCCCCTGACGGGTTAGGACTCCGAGCGCGCCATCAGACGCTGATGCTCCTCGGGGCTGACGTCGACGGCCTCGTCGACCAGCAACACCGGGATGTCGTCATCGATGCGGTAGGCCTTGTGCAGCCGAGGGTTGTACAGAAGTTCGTCCACCAGCAGCAGCGGCCCGCGGTCGGCCGGGCACACCAGGATGTTCAGCAGTTTCTGGTCGAGCATGTGGGCTACGGGCTCACAGCCGGAGGCGCCGCCGCCGGGGCCTGATTGCCGCCGATGGTCGGTGCGCCATCGCTGGGCATCTGGCCGGCACCCATCACGGCATTGTTCTGCTGTCGCTGCTGCGCCTGCTGCAGGAGCTGCATCTGGGCGAAGATCTTCTGCTGGTAACCCAACGTGTTCTGGAGCGCCTGGATCAGCGGTTTCTGATTGGGGCGGTACTGAAGCGCGTTCTGGATCTCAGCGATGTTCGTCCTCGACGGCTTGATGCCCTGTGCCCGCAGCTTCATCACCGATTTGATCAGATTGGACAACTGGCCGCCGCTGGCGCCCTGGTCGTAGTTCTGGTCGATGAACATCAGCAACTGGTCGGCACTCTGGAACTGCGGGACACCGTTGGCATCAGCTGTCGCCGGGGCCGTCGGGGTGGCCGGTGCGGTGCTCGGGTCAGCCAGCGCCTGCTGCGTGCCGACGCCGACCAGCAGCCCAGCGGCCAGGGCACCGATCGCCGTGCCGCGGACGGCGCGACGCCAGTGACGTGAAACGGTCTGGGTTGTCATGCATTCCTCCGACGCGTGGCGATCTGCGATTATCGGCGAGCCTAACAGCGCCGCGCGACCTGGGCAGAGGCTCAGTTCTCGGTGCCGCTCGAGTCAGCGGTACCGCAAAGCTGAGCGCGTGCCGCAGCCGTCAAACGCTTGTACTTCCCCGTATCGGGCTCCACATGCCAGGCGTTACGAGAAGCCTTCGGTATCCCGTCGGCGCGCAACGCCGACACCGTCGGACGGCACGTGGCGCTGAGCGGCATCTCCGGCACCACATGAACCACGTCGGGCGCCAGGCCGACGGGCATCGACGCGAACGCATCGGTCAGGTCCGCGGTGGTCACGGCCATGCCGTCGCGCAGCGTGATCGCGGTGACAGCGATGACGCCGTCGGCCCCCTCGACGCTGTAGGTGGCGGCCAGGTCGACGGCGTTGATCCGGCCGACGGCGTCGGTGACCGATTCCGGAAACACGACGCCGCGTTCGGTTCGGATCAGCAGCGGGCGGTTGCCCAGCAGCCAGAAGTCGCCGTCGGCATCGCGCCGGAACACATACTCGGTGGAAATCCAGGTGTCCCCCGGGGCGAACACGCCGCGCTTGACAGAGGCGGTCGGGTCGATCGGTCCCCACGGCCGGGCCAGCAGCACACCGACCTCGTTGGGCTCCGCGACCGCGACGAATCCGCGGTCGTCCTCCAGGATCAGGTCGTCGTCGGCGTCGTAGGCAGCCAACTCGACCTGGCCGCCGCCGGGCAACGGGCGGCCCTTGCTGCCGATCTTGGCTCCGGCCACATTCGCCAGCACGGCCTGACCGTCGGTGGTGGCGAAGAACTCGACCACGTTGGCGGGGCTGAAGGCCTCGACGGTCCGCTGCCAGAGTCCCGGCGGCATACCCGAGCCGATGAACAGCCGCACCGGATGATTGCCGCGCAACCGGAAATCCGGGTCGTCGACAACGCTGCGCAGCATCGTCCAGGTGTAGGAGACGACGGTGACGCCGTACTGCCGGATCTCGGTGAGGAAGCGGTCCGGGTGCAGACCGCGCGACAGCGCGATGCGGGTGCCGCCGACCACGGCGCCGCCGAGGCTGACCAACAACCCGGACTGGTGGTGCAGCGGAGTCAGGCAGTACACGGTGTCACCGCGGCCCAGCGCGGCGGCCGAGGCGGTGCCGAACGCGGACAACGCCCAGCGGTAGTTGGTGATCTGCTTGGGCACCAGCGCCCCGCCGACGGTGTTGAACGCGACGAACGCCAGGTCCCGCGCAAACCCCGGGTTGGGCCGGTACCACCCCGGCAGCGCCACGGCGTCCGGATCGATCTTCTCCATGTCGACGACGTTGCTGTCGTCGGGCAGATTCAGATCGCGGGTCTCACCGCCGCCGAGAACCAGCACCTGGACCGGGAGCTTGCGGGCCGCGTCGAGGTTGCCCGGGTCGGTGATGACCTCGCTGACGCCGCCGATGCGGACCGCTTCGTCGAGGTCGGCGTCCGGCGGCATCAGCACCGCGACCGCACCGAGGCGGGACAACGCGGCGATCGCCACCAGCGCCGACGGCCGGGTGTCCATCAGGACACCGACCCGTACGCCCTGACGCACGCCGACTGAGATCAGGCCGCGGACAACGTTGTTGATCCGTCGGTTCACCGCCTCGTAGGTGTGCACCCGCCCGTCGTACAACAGGAACTCACCGTTGGGCGCGCCGTCGGCCTGCTCGTCGATGATGCGGCCGAGCGAGATTCTGGTGTGGTCGTTGATCTGGCCCAGCCGGGTCAGGCGTGGCAGCGTGCGGGCGGTCTCGACCGCGAGCGTGCGCATCGACTTCCTGGTGTTGACCACCGCCCCGGCCGCACCGCGCGCCAACGACCAGGCGACTTCCGACGCCTCGGCAACGCCGTGCATCAGCCGCGCGGACAGCGCCACCCCGGACTCGTCCGGCTCGGCGTCGCTGTCCTGCATGGGCGCGATCGCGGCGGGCCGCGAATCCTGCCCGGACAGCCAGCGCACCCAGTCCGCCACCGTCGGCCACGTGGCCGTCGCCGCCTTGGATCCGACCACCAGACCGAAGTGCCCGGCCCGGATCATCACCTCATAGACGTCGGCGCCGGGGGCTGCGCGCTTGATGCCCCGCACCGAGGCGGGCTGACCGATGTCGTCGACCTCACCGACGAACGCCAGCACCGGGCAGGTGATATCGGACAACGTCACCAGCTGACCGTTGATGTTGAACCCGCCCGACATCATCCGGTTGTGCGAGATGAACTGCTTGAGCAGCTCGGAAACCGCAGGGCCCGACCAGGCGATCCAGCCTTCGGAATCCAGGAAGCGCCGCTGCTGCTCGCGCGGCAGCAGCGCGTCGCGGTCATGCAGCTGGCGCAGGAAGTCGATGCGGGCCTTCGCCGTCTTGAGCGGGTCGAGCATCTGAAAACCGGTGCGGGCCAACCATCCCGGAACGTCGATGCGGTTGAACACGTGATCGGCCATGAAGTCCGCGGCCACCGCACCGATGTTGGGCGGGATCCCCATCGGCAGCGCAGCCAGGGTGTCGACCGGGGAGCCGAACGCGACGATGCTGGCGATGTCCTTGGTCCGCCGGTAGGCGGCGGTCTGGTAGCAGAACATGCCGCCCTGCGAATAGCCCGCCAGATGAACGCTCTGACCGGTGGACTCCTTGACGGTGTCGATGGCCTCGCTGAGCGCGACGATGTGGTCGGTGAGGTTGCGTTCCATGCCGCCCTCGACCTCGTCGGGTGAGCCGAAGTCGATCACCCACGGGTCGAGGCCCGCCTCGTGCAGGATGCCGACAGCGCCGTCCTCCCGGGTGACGTCCCACATGTTCGCCGACATCATCATCGGGTGGACCATGAGCACCGGCGGGCCCGCGGGCCGCTGGCCGGGCCTGCTGTCCGGCGGAAAGTAGCGCCGAAGCTTGTACATCGGCTTGCTCTCGACGATCTGGAACGGTGACGGCACCGCCCCGGTTTCCAGACCCCCCAGCCGCAGTACCTCGAAACCGTTCTGCGCCGTCGCCATCAGGCGCTCCACAGGCCTGGTGACCGCCGACAAATTCAGATCCACGGGTGTTCCCCTGTCCCACGTCGCTGCTGCATGAGGCCCCGACAGCCAGCACATCATGGCATAACGCCGATCCGCGTCCCGTCGCTTTCAGTGCTCCCCAGTAGCCTCATGCCAGTGGCACACCTGCTCGGAGCTGAAGCACTGCACCTGCAATTCCCGACCCAGGTGGTCTTCGACTCCGTGACCGTCGGAGTCAACGAAGGCGACCGCATCGGCATCGTGGGCCGCAACGGCGACGGCAAATCGAGCCTGCTGAGCATGCTGACCGGGCAACTGACACCGAATTCGGGGCGGGTCACCCGTCGCACCGGCGTCCACGTCGGCGCACTCGACCAATCCGACACCCTCGACGACGCCAGCACGGTCGGGCACGTCCTGGTGGGCGACCTGGCTGATCACGAGTGGGCCGGTGACCCCAAGGTCCGTGACGTCGTTGGTGGGCTGGTCGCGGATATCGCGTGGGATGCGCTGGTGTCGACGCTGTCCGGCGGTCAGCGCCGCCGCGTTCAGCTGGCCCGGCTGTTGATGGGCGACTGGGATGTGATCGCACTCGACGAGCCCACCAACCACCTCGATGTCGAGGGCATCACCTGGCTGGCCGGGCACCTCAAGACGCGGTGGGCCCGCACCGGCGGCGGGCTGCTCGTCGTGACCCACGATCGGTGGTTCCTCGACGAGGTGGCCCTCACCACCTGGGAGGTTCACGATGGCATCGTCGAACCGTTCGACGGCGGCTACGCCGCCTACATTCTGCAGCGGGTCGAACGGGACCGGCAGGCCGCGACAGTGGAAGCCAAGCGCCAGAACCTGATGAAGAAGGAGCTGGCCTGGTTGCGGCGCGGTGCGCCCGCGCGGACGTCCAAACCGAAGTTCCGCATCGAGGCCGCCAACCAGCTGATCGAAGACGTGCCGCCACTGCGCAACCCGATCGAACTCGCCAAACTGGCGACCGCCCGGCTGGGTAAAGAGGTCGTCGACCTCCTCGACGTCGGCGTGACCTACGACGGCCGACAGGTGCTGCGCGACATCGAGTGGCGGATCGCGCCCGGCGAGCGCACCGGGATCCTCGGCGCGAACGGTGCAGGCAAGTCGACGCTGCTGGGCCTGATCGCGGGCACGGTCACACCCGACAGCGGCAGGGTCAAGCGCGGCAAGACCGTCAAACTCGCGATGCTCGACCAGCAGGCAGGCATTCTCGCCGAGTTCGAGGGCGATATGGTCCGCGAGGTTCTCGCCCAGCTGCAGACCGACTTCTCTGTCGACGGCAAGGACGTCACACCGGCTCAGCTGCTGGAACGGCTCGGCTTCCGCCGCGAACACCTGTCCGCGCGAGTCGGGGAACTGTCCGGCGGCCAACGACGTCGACTCCAGCTGTTGCTCACGATCTTGTCGGAGCCGAACGTGCTGATCCTCGACGAGCCCACCAACGATGTCGACACCGATATGTTGGCGGCCACCGAGGATCTGCTGGACTCCTGGCCTGGCACCCTGATCGTCGTATCCCACGACCGCTACCTGCTCGAGCGCGTCACCGATCAGCAGTACGCGATCCTCGGCGGGCGGCTACGCCACCTTCCGGGCGGCGTGGACGAGTACCTGCGGATGGCGAAGGCGCAACCCGCCGCCGCGACGCCTGGCTCCCCCACCCGATCCGGCTCCGCACCGTCGTCCGAAGCGCTGTCGGGCGCCGAATTACGCAGTGTGCAGAAAGAGATCACGTCGATCGAGCGGTCGTTGGCCAAACTCGACGGCCGCATCACCGCGATGCATGCCGAGCTGGCCGCGCACGATCAGTCCGACCACGTCGAAATCGGCCGTTTGACAACGGAATTGCGCGCACTAGAAAACGAAGTCGCCGCGGCCGAGGCGCGCTGGCTGGATCTTTCGGAACAACTCGAGTGATTCAGCGCCACTGTTCGTAAGATGTCAGCCATGCGCTACCTGCTGCGGCCGCTGCGCGTCTTCGCGCAGTACTGGCCGCAACTGGCAGCCCTGTACCTGCTCGGCGTGCTGGGTCGCCGCGGCGCCATCGAATGGGCCGCCTGGGCCGGCCACGACAATCAGTGGTGGGCGTCGCTGATCATGCCGCTCGCCGGGATGGCGCGGCTGGGCTCCTACGTGGCGATGTTCCTGGTGCTGCGCCCGGCTTTCCCGGTGCTCGCGGCGCTCGGGCGCCGACCGGCCCGGCGGATCGACCTGTTCTCCACCATCGTCGTACCGTTCTTCGCGATCTACTTGGCGTGGCAGATGTTTCGCGAGGACTGGCTGGCGTTCGAGCAGCGCGCGCTGCAGTACCGCGTCGGCGAGGCGATGATGTCCGCTGTCGCGGGCGGGCCGCCCACCGATCTGCATGCCGCCGAACTTCCGGTGGGCGCGGGCACCTGGCTGCTCATCGGCGCGGCCCTGGTCCTGCGCACGGTGCTGAGCAAGGTCAAGGATCGGTTGCCGTCCTGGTTGGTGGCGGTGCGGCTGTACTTCGACGCACTGTGGGTGTTCCTCGTACTCAGTTTCTCGGTCAACCAGGGTCTGACCCTGCTGACCAAGCCCGGGGACTGGGTCGCTCACCGGCGAGTGATGGTGTGGCTGAGCGCCACTCGCGCCGAGGTGTTCTCGTACTTCTCCCCGTTGGAGAAGGTGTGGGATGTCGTGATGTGGGCGCTGCGCACGGTATTCGGGGGCGCCGCTGTGCCGCTGATTTGGCTCGCCGTGGCGGGCATCGTCTACGGCGTCACCTCGACAGCCGATTGGCGCAGCGTGCTGCAGCGCATCGGCGGTCAGCGGGCGACCACCTGGATCGACCGCTCAGCGCCCACCGGGAAACGCCTGCAAAAACGAGTGCGGATCGTACCGAAAGCCGTCCGCGAGAAAGTCGTCGATTATGGGGTGGACCAAGTCGGCAAGTTCCGGCCCATCACCGACTCGGCGCGCATCGTCCTGCACGGCGGTGTTCTCGCCTTGACGCTGTATGTGCTCGGCTATCTCGGACTGGCGTGGCTCGATATGACGGGAAGTTTCTACCGGGCGCAACTCGGTGACGGCTACCTTCTACGCGGCGCCGCCTGGTTCATCGGCCCGCATCCCCAGCCTTTCTGGCAGGGCTTCGGCAACACGCTGAGCCTGGTGTCGCATCTCATCGTGGAGCCGCTGCGGATCTGTCTGGTCGCAAGCACGTTCGCGTACTGCGTCGAGCACATCGCGCGTGATCCCGAACCCGAGGCAGCGCCTACAGCTGCAGCCGCAGCCTGATCCGGCCGTCCAGGTTCGTCACGTCGACGGCGGTGGGCACCACGTCCTGGGGAAGCAGGAAACTGAACTGCACGGGACCGGGCCTGGTGCAACGATCGGAGGCATTGTCCGGCAGAGCCGCGGTATAACCGCCGATGCCTTCGGCCTGCCAGCGCCGGGTGCCGTCGGTGATGACACCGGTGCACAGATCGCCGGCGCGGGCGTTGGTTCGCGCGATCGACACCACCTGCAGGACAGTGCCTTTGGGTAGGGGTCGAGCACCCGGTCCGGGGGTCCGGTCCAGGTGACGAACATCCGATATCGACCAGGTTTGGCCGTCGACCGTCCCGCTCTGCCCGGCGGCGATCACGTGCGGTGGGATCACTGTGTCTCGGTACCGTGACCAGTCGGGCCACACATCGACGACAACCAGGACCGCCAACGCCGCCACCACGACGACCGTCGCCAGAGCGTTGCGCTGCCACAGTTTTCGTGGCACAGGCAGCTTCATTGCGCCCCCAGTTTCGACGGTGGCACGACAATCGAACGCGGTCGGTCGACGCCGGCGAGCGGGATGTCGACCACCAACCGTGAATCGAGTCGTCCGTCGCCGCCCCAGACCCGCAGCACCACGGACGGGACCGTCTTCAAGAGATCGGGCGGCACGTCGAACGCCCAGGTGCGCTGTTGAGTGATTCCGGGTTGCACCAGGTCCGCACCAGACAACAGCTGAGTGGTCGGCGCGTAGGTGTTGGGGCCGACCAGCAGGTCGGCGTGCGGCAATACCGGCTCCCGGGAAGCCTCGAGCGTCGTCAGCGTCACCACCCAGACACCTGCCGCCGCATAGGATTTCCGGGACTGCTGCGCCGTGACGGTCGGGGTCATCGAGGCGTGTGTGACGGTCGCCGACAGATTCTGACCGACGGCCCGGCTGCCGACGCCCGCATGAACGTCGAACGGCGCATAGATGGTCGTGTTGGCCGGCAGGTGTAGCCACACCAGGGTCGCCACCGCCATCGCCACCACGGTTGCCGCGGCCGCGCCCACACTGCGACGGCTCATGGCTTGCCCCGCACCGGAATTGTCGCCTGGCCGTACTCGGTCTCGCTGTCCACCCACGTCTTCCCATAGGTCACCATGAGCTCGGTGAATTTCTTCTTCCAGATCCGCACGGTCACGGAATCACCTGGGCGTAGCACGTTCTGGGGCAACGTCCAGAGCACGCCGACTTCGTCGGTCAGACCCGGGCCGAGGCTTGGAACCGGGCTTCCGTCGCTCAGGCGAACGACGCCGTAGAACCGCTTTTGCGGCTGGTCGCGCAGGTCGATCTCGTCGTCGAGATACGCCGGGACCGTGCCGTCGTTGCGGATCTTCATGACGATGCCCAGATACGTCCGGCCGGGCGTCTTCGGCGCGATGAGGGTTGTACCCGCCCGCAGTTCGTCGACCAGGGTTGCGCGCTCGAGCGTAACGGTGAATGCGTTGTCGCTGAACTCGTCACCAGGCTTGAACTCGGTGACGGCGGAGTCAACGGTGTCGAGCCCGCCGAACAACGCGGTGGCGGCCAGGATGACGACGGTCAGCAGCCGGCCGATCTGGCTCAGGCTGAGTCCGGCCAACCAGCCACGAACACCTCGCCGCGGTGCGGCGGCCGGGTCCGGCGCTCCCCCCATATCTGGCGATGGTAATGGGTGGTCGGCGTGCGCTACCGCCGCAGACGCAACCGCAGCTTCTCGACGCTGTCCCGCACCACGCCCAGCTGGGCGGCCACCTGGGTCGGCGCGGTGCCGCCGCGGGCGTCGCGGGAGGACACCGACCCGTCGACGGTCAGCACACTGCGCACGTCCGGGGTCAGCTCGCCGCTGATCTCGGCCAGTTCCGCATCGGTGAGCTCATCGAGGCCGACCCCGCGGCCCTCGGCGGTCCGCACCGCGGCACCTGCCGCTTCGTGGGCCACCCGGAACGGCACCCCGCGGCGCACCAGCCACTCGGCGACATCGGTGGCAAGGGTGTAGCCGGCCGGCGCGAGTGCGGCCATCCGGTCGGTGTCGAATCGCAGGGTCGCGACCAGTCCGGCCATCGCGGGCAGTACGAGCTCGAGTTGAGCCACCGAGTCGAACACCGGCTCCTTGTCTTCCTGCAGGTCCCGGTTGTAGGCCAGCGGCTGAGCCTTCAGGGTGGCCAGCAGGCCGGTGAGGTTACCGATCAACCGGCCCGACTTGCCGCGGGCGAGTTCGGCGATGTCCGGGTTCTTCTTCTGCGGCATGATGGAGCTGCCCGTCGACCAGGCGTCGTGCAGCGTCGCATAGCCGAATTCGGTTGTGCTCCAGAGGATGATGTCCTCGGCCAGCCGGGACAGGTCGACTCCGATCATCGCCAGCACGAAGGCAGCCTCGGCGGCGAAGTCGCGAGAAGCAGTGGCGTCGATCGAATTGTCGGCTGCGGCAGCGAATCCCAGCTCCTCGGCGATGGCGTCGGGATCCAACCCCAGCGACGAGCCGGCGAGAGCGCCCGAACCATAGGGCGATACCGCGGTGCGATCGTCGAAGTCGGCGATGCGGTCGACGTCACGCAGCAGCGGGTGGGCGTGTGCCAGGAGGTGGTGGGCCAGCAGCACCGGCTGCGCGGCCTGCAGGTGGGTCTTGCCCGGCATGATCGCCGTCGGGTGAGCGGCGGCCTGCATCGACAAAGCGGAGACCACTTCGAGGGCACCGTCGGCGACGCGTCGCATCGCGTCCCGCAGCCACATCCGGAACAAGGTGGCCACCTGGTCATTTCGTGACCGTCCTGCCCGCAGCCGGCCACCGAGATCCGGACCGACCCGGTCGATGAGGCCGCGCTCCAGCGCCCCGTGCACGTCCTCGTCGGTGACCAACGGGGTGAAGCTGCCGTCGGCGACGTCCTGTCCCAGGCTGTCCAGGCCGGCGAGCAATCCGTCGCGCTGCTCGTCGGTCAGCAGGCCCGCGGTGTGCAGCACCTTGGCGTGCGCCTTGGAGGCGGCCACGTCGTAGGGCGCCAACACCCAGTCGAAATGGGTGGACTTGCTCAGCGCCGCCAGGGCGGGCGCCGGGCCGTCGGCGAAGCGGCCGCCCCACAGCGAGCCCTCGTTGGTGCTCACGTCTGATTGCCTGCCAAGTCCCGGCGGGCGGCGATCTTCGACGACAACCCGTGCACATGGACGAATCCCTTGGCCGACGACTGGTCGAAGGTGTCGCCCTCGTCGTAGGTGGCGAGGTTGAAGTCGTACAGCGACGTCGGGCTGCGCCGGCCGTTGACCGCGATGTGCCCGCCGTGCAACACCATCCGGATCTCGCCGGTCACATGCTGTTGGGTGTCGGCGACGAAAGCCTCCAGGGACCGCTTGAGCGGCGAGAACCACAGACCGTCGTAGACCAGCTCGCTCCACTTGCGATCGGTGGTGCGCTTGAACCGCCCGAGTTCACGCTCCAGCGTGACGTGCTCGAGTTCGGTGTGGGCGGTGATCAGCACCATCGCGCCCGGGGCTTCGTAGATCTCCCGGCTCTTGATGCCGACCAGCCGGTCTTCGACGACGTCGAGGCGACCCACCCCCTGGGCACCGGCGCGGCGGTTGAGCTCCTCGATGGCCTGCAAAACGGACACGCCGCGTCCATCGATGGAGACAGGCACCCCCTTCTCGAAGCCGACGATCACCTCGTCAGGTGTGCTCCAGTTCAGCGTCGGGTCTTCGGTGTAGTCGTAGACATCCTTGGTCGGCGCGTTCCAGAGGTGTTCCAGGAAGCCGGTTTCCACCGCGCGCCCCCACACGTTCTGGTCGATGGAGAACGGTGAGCGCTTGGTGACGTTGATCGGGATGGCGTTCTCCTCGGCGAACGCGATCGCCTTCTCCCGGGTCCAGGCGTAGTCGCGAACCGGGGCCAGCACCTCGAGATCCGGTGCCAGCGAAGCGAATCCGACCTCGAAGCGAACCTGGTCGTTGCCCTTGCCGGTGCAGCCGTGCGCGACGATGCCACCACGGTGTTCACGGGCCGCGGTCACCAGATGCTTGACGATCAGCGGCCGGCTCAGCGCCGACACCAGCGGGTAGCGATCCATGTACAGGGCGTTGGACTTGATAGCCGGCAGGCAGTACTGCTCGGCGAACTCGTCGCGGGCATCGACCACGACCGCTTCGACGGCACCGCAATCGAGGGCACGCTGGCGGACGACCTCCATGTCCTCGCCGCCCTGGCCGAGGTCGATGGCGACGGCCACCACCTCCTTGCCGGTCTCCTTGCCGATCCAGCTGATGGCCACCGAGGTGTCCAGGCCGCCGGAATACGCCAAGATGACGCGTTCGGACATGAAGTGCTCCTTTGCCTTTGGGTTCTAGTGAATGGTCTCGAACATGGTGGCCAGTTGCGCGCCGGTCATCGGCTCGCGGGCCACCACCAGGATGGTGTCATCGCCGGCGACGGTGCCGACGACGTCGGGCAACGCCGCCCGGTCGATCGCACTGGCCAGGTAGTGCGCCGCACCGGGCGGGGTGCGCAACACGGCCAGGTTGCCACTGGCGTCGGTGGACACCAGCAGATCGCCGAGCAGGCGGGACACCCGCTCGGTGCCGCCGGATATCCCCCGCACCGGGCTGCCGTCCTCGGGCACGACGTAGACGCCGCTGCCGCCGTCGGCACCGCGCAGCTTGACCGCGCCCAGTTCCTCGAGGTCACGCGACAACGTCGCCTGGGTGACGTCGATGCCCTCGTCGGCCAAGAGCGCGGCGAGCTCACTCTGGCTGTGGACCGACTGGGAGGACAGCAGCGCCACGATCCGGGCCTGCCGCCCGGCCCGTGTGGTGCTGACCTCGCTGGTCACCTGTTCTCCAGCAACCACACCAGCAGCGCCTTCTGAGCGTGCAGCCGGTTCTCGGCTTCGTCCCACACCGCACTGTGCGGGCCGTCGATCACCTCGTCGGTGATCTCGTGTCCCCGGTGGGCCGGCAGGCAGTGCAGCACAACGGCATCGGAGTCGGCGTGGTCGAGAAGGCCGGCGTTGAGCTGGAAGGGCCGGAACGGCACCACCCGGTCGAGGCCGTCGTTCTCCTGTCCCATCGACGTCCAGGTGTCGGTGACCAGGACGTCGGCGCCTTTCGCGCCGGCGACCGCATCGGTGGTGAGTGTGACGGTGGCGCTGGTCTGCCTGCCACGGTGTTCGGCGGCGGCCACGAACATCGGGTGCGGCTCGAATCCGGCCGGCGCGGCGATCGTCACGTGGATGCCCGCGGTCACGCCGCCGAGCATCAGCGAGTGCGCCATGTTGTTGGCGCCGTCACCGAAGTAGGTCATCCGTAGGCCGTTCAGCGAGCCCTTGCGCTCGGCCAGGGTCTGCAGATCCGCCAGCACCTGGCACGGGTGGAACTCGTCCGACAGCGCGTTGACCACGGGAACCGTTGCCGCGGAGGCCATTGCGTTCAGCCGCTGCTGCGCGAAGGTTCGCCAGACGATCGCGTCGACGTAGCGGGACAGCACCCGACCGGTGTCCTCGAGGGTCTCTTCTCGACCCAACTGGGTGGCACGGCCGTCGACCACGACGGCGTGCCCGCCGAGTTGGGCGATGCCCACCTCGAACGAGAACCGGGTGCGAGTGGAGTTCTTGTCGAAGATCACCGCCACGCCGCGCGGGCCCTCCAGCGGGCGCCGGCTCATCGGCTCCTTCTTGAGAACGGCCGCCAGTTCCAGGATCTCGCCCTGCTCCTGCTGGTTCAGGTCGTCGTCACGCAGGAAATGTCTCAGGGTGCTCATCGGGCCGCCTCGTCCAGGATCGCGGGTAGTGCGTGCAGGAAACTGTCGATCTGCGCTTCGGTGATGATCAGCGGCGGGGCCAGTCGCACCACGTCGGGTGCGGCGGCGTTGACCAGGAAACCGGCGTCACGGGCGGCGGTTTCGACGATCTTGCCCTGCGGCGCGGTCAGCACCACACCGCGCAACAGACCCCGTCCCCGGACATGGTCGACCAACGGGTGGCCCAGCGCCTCGATGCCGTGGCTCAGCGTCTTGCCGAGGACGTCGGCGCGGGTGACCAGGTCGTCGTGGGCAAGCACCGTGAGCACCGCCAGGGCGGCCGCGGTGCACACCGGGTTGCCACCGAAGGTGCTGCCGTGTAGGCCGGGGGTCAACAGGTCGGCGGTCGGGCCGATGGCCAGGCAGGCCCCGATCGGCAGTCCGCCGCCGAGTCCCTTTGCCAGCGTGACGATGTCGGGTGTGATGCCGTCGTGCTGGTGAGCGAAGAACGCACCGGTGCGCCCGACACCGGTCTGCACCTCGTCGAGCACCAGCAGTGCGCCGTGGCGGCTGGTGATCTCGCGTGCGGCGACCAGATAGCCCTCGGGCGGCACCACCACGCCGCCTTCGCCCATGATGGGCTCCAGGAAGACCGCCGCGGTGTCATCGCCGACAGCTGCTGCGAGCGCATCGACATCGCCGTAGGGCACGTGCGTGACGAAGCCGGGCAGCGGTTCGAACGGCGCCTGCTTGGCGGCCTGGCCGGTCAACGCGAGCGAGCCCATGGTGCGGCCGTGGAAGGCGTTCTGGGCGGCAACGAGTTTCGTGCGGCCGGTCAGCCGGGTGATCTTGAAGGCGACCTCGTTGGCCTCGGTGCCGGAGTTGCAGAAGAACGCCCGCGCCGGCGCGCCGAGCTGGTCGACCAACGCTTCGGCCAGCGCGATACCCGGCTCGGTCGCATACAGGTTCGAGGTGTGCCCCAGCGTGTTGAGCTGGGTGGTGACCGCGTCGATGATCGCCGGGTGGCGGTGGCCGAGGATGTTGACCGCGATACCGCCGAGCAGATCGAGGTAGCTCTTGCCGTTCTCGTCGGTGACGACGGCGCCGTCGCCGCTGGCCAATGCCAACGGCGGGGTGCCGTAGTTGTCCATCATGACGTCGGACCAACGGTCGAGGAGTGACATCAGGGGATCACCTTCGTTCCGGCGCCTTCATCGGTGAAAAGTTCGACCAGCACGCAGTGTTCGACCCGTCCGTCGATCACGTGTGCGCTGGGCACCCCACCCTCGACGGCCCGCAGGCAGGCCTCGATCTTCGGGATCATCCCGGTCTCCAAGTTCGGCAGCATCTCGGCAAGGGTGACGGTGTCGATCTGGCTGACCAGCGAATCCCGGTCGGGCCAGCGGGTGTAGAGGCCTTCGACGTCGGTGAGCATCAGCAACTTCTCGGCGCCAAGGGCTTTGGCCACCGCAGCTGCGGCGGTGTCGGCGTTGATGTTGTGCACCACACCGTCGGCGTCGGGCGCGATGGTCGAGATCACCGGGATGCGCCCGGCCGCAATGAGATCCAGGACGGCAGCGGAATTGACGCGATCGACGTCGCCCACCAGGCCGATGTCGGTGAGAACACCATCGACGGTGACGCCGCGTCGTACCGCGGTGAGCAAATGTGCGTCCTCGCCGGTGATGCCGACCGCGTACGGGCCGTGGGCGTTGATGAGGTTCACCAGCTCGCGCCCGACCTGACCGAACAGCACCATCCGGGCGATGTCGAGCACCTCGGGGGTGGTGACCCGGAACCCGCCTTTGAATTCTCCTTCGATGCCCAGCCTTTTGAGCATGGCGCTGATCTGCGGACCGCCGCCGTGCACCACCACCGGGTGAATACCGGCGTTGCGCAGGAACACCATGTCATCGGCGAATGCGGCCTTGAGCCGGGCGTCGGTCATGGCGTTGCCGCCGTATTTGATGACGACGATCTTGTCGTTCAGTTGCTTGAGCCACGGCAGCGCCTCGGCGAGGACCGCCGCCTTGGTGTTCACGGTCGCGGTCATGAGCTGTAGGCCGAGTTCTCCTCGACGTACGCGTGGGACAGGTCGGTGGTGCGGATGGTCGAGCGCCCGCCGCCGAGCTTGAGATCGACCGTCACCTCGATGTCCGGGCCCGACAGGTCCACATCGCGGGCCCCCTGGGCGCCGGCCCCGTCGATGCACACCGGGAAACCGTTGAACGACACGGCGATCCGCTGGGCGTCGATCTCGAACGGCACCATTCCGACGGCTGCGAGCACCCGTCCCCAGTTCGGGTCGGAGCCGAACAGCGCCGTCTTGACCAGGCTGTCGCGCGCGATGATCCGGCCTGCGGTCACCGCGTCGTCGTCACTGGGCGCCCCGGTGACGGTGATCGCGACGCGCTTGGTGACGCCTTCGGCATCGGCCTGCAGCTGCGCGCAGAGGTCGTCGCACACCCGCAGCACGGCCGCATCCAGATCGTCCTGGCTGGGCGCGATCTCACTGGCGCCGGAGGCCAGCAGCAGCACCGTGTCATTGGTCGAGCAGCTGCCGTCGACGTCGAGGCGGTCGAAGGTCTTGGCGGTGGCCCGGCGCAATGCGGTGTCCAGCGCGGCGGAGTCGGCCACCGCGTCAGTGGTCAGCACCACCAGCATCGTCGCCAGCGACGGGGCCAGCATGCCCGCACCCTTTGCCATCCCGCCGACGGTCCAGTTCTCCCCCGTTTCCGGGGCGTGATGCAGGGCAACCTGTTTCGGCACGGTATCGGTGGTCATGATGGCCCGCGCAGCTTCATCACCGCCGGTCAGCCCACCGCCGAGTTCGTGGACGATCGCCGTGACGCCGGCCAGCACCTTGGCAAGAGGCAGCCGATCGCCGATCAGGCCCGTCGAACAGACTGCGACCTCGACCGGGCCGGTCTCGGTGCCCCACTGCGACAGCGCCGCGGCGACCGCCTCGGCGGTGGCGTGGGTGTCCTGAAAGCCTCCCGCACCGGTACAGGCGTTGGCGCCACCGGAGTTCAACAACACCGCGCGCAGTCGGCCGGTGGTCAGGACCTGCTGGCTCCACAACACCGGGGCCGCCTTGACCTGATTGCGGGTGAACACCCCGGCGGCCGCGTAGTCGGGACCTTCGTTCAACACCAGCGCCAGGTCGAGCGCGCCGGATTTCTTGATACCGGCCGCGATTCCGGTCGCGCGGAACCCCGCAGGCGCGGTAACCCCCTGGGTACGAACTAGTTTGGCCTGATCCGCGGTGCCCGTTCCCAGGTCGCTCAGCTCCTGCCCTCCGATTGTCATGGCGCCACTCCCACGATCGACAGTCCTTCGGTCTCGCCCCAGCCGAGCGCCAGGTTCATCGACTGCACCGCCGCACCGGCGGTGCCCTTCACCAAGTTGTCGATGGCGCACACCGCGACCAGCACGCCGGCGTCGGCGTCGACGGCGACCGCCAGCTGGGCGGCATTGCTGCCGATCACGGCACCGGTGCGGGGCAATTGCCCTTCGGGCAGCAGATGGATGAACGGTTCGGCGTCATAGGCCTTTTCGTACGCCGTGCGGATCTCGGACACCGACGCCTGGGTGCGGGCGGTGCAGGTGGCCAGGATGCCGCGGGACGTCGGGATCAACACCGGAGTGAACGAGACCGTGACGTCGCGATCGGTGACCGCCCGCAGGCCCTGCGCGATTTCCGGGGTGTGCCGGTGCGCTCCGGCGATGTTGTACGCGCGCGCCGACCCGATGACCTCCGAGCCCAGCAGGTCGACCTTGGCGGCGCGGCCCGCGCCGGAGGTGCCGCTGACCGCCACCACCGTGACCGCCGGCTCGACCAGGTCGGCGGCGACCGCGGGCAGCAATGCGAGCAGCGCTGCGGTCGGATAGCAGCCGGGTACAGCGATTCGGGTGGCGTCCCGCAGCCGGTCCCGCCCGCCGGGCCGTTCGGGCAGCCCGTAGGGCCAGCTGCCCGCATGCTCCGTACCGTAGAACCGCTGCCAGTCGCCGGCGTCGGTGAGCCGGAAGTCGGCGCCGCAGTCGATGATCACGGTGTCATCACCGAGCTGCTCGGCCAGCGCCGCCGAGTGGCCGTGCGGAAGGGCCAGGAACACCACGTCGTGGCCCGCCAGGATCTCGGTCTCGGTGGGCTCGAGTACCCGGCCGGCCAGCGGCAGCAGGTGCGGGTGATGTTCGGAAAGCTGAGTGCCCGCACTGGCGGCGGCGGTCAGCGCGCCGATGGTCAGACGGCCGTCGGCATACGCCGGGTGTCCGAGCAACAAGCGCAGGATCTCACCGCCGGCATAGCCGCTGGCGCCGGCAATCGCCACCGAAGTCATCCCGTGATTTTGCATGGTTATGCAACCGTATGCAAATTCATTCTGAACCCCTTTGTCGAGATCGACGAAATGCTGCGATCTCCTCGCACAACGTCGGCCACACGTCGGTTTGGGCGCGGCGAGGGATCAGCCCCGCAGCTCGGCGCCGACCCGCTCGGTAGCCGCGGCCACCGCCGCATCGCGGGCCGCGCTGGCCTCGTCCTCGGTCAGCGTCCGGTCCGGTGCCCGGAAGCGCAGCGCCAGCGTCAGCGACTTTCGGTCCGCGCCGATCTGCGGCCCGGTGTAGACGTCGAACAGCGCAACATCCTCCAGCAGCTCACCGGCGCCGTCCCGGACGGCGTCGATCACCGCCGCAGCGGGGACATCACCGGCGACGACGAGGCTGACGTCCTGGAACACCGCCGGGAACGGCGACACCCGCGGGGCGGGCAGCGTCTGGACGATCGGCACGGCATCCAGGTCCAGTTCGAATGCGCAGGTGCCCTTCGGCAACCCGGAGCGCTCGATGACCGACGGATGCAGCTGCCCGGCATGGCCGACCACCTGCCCGTCGACGAGAACCTCAGCGCAGCGGCCGGGATGCCACGGCAGGTACTGCGCTGCGCGCAGCGTCACGTCGACACCGCAGGCGCGGGCGATGGTCCGCACCGCCTCGAAGGCGTCGGCAGCCTCCACCGCACGCCCGGGACCCCAGGGTCCGCGGGGCTCGCGCAGCCCCGTCAGCACCGCACCGACGTGCACCGGCTGACTGGGCAGCGAGGCGTCCAATGCCGCGATCTCCTCGTCGCTCGGCCTGCGGTGCGTCGGGATCAACTCGACACCCGTGGTCTGGTCGGTGGGGTACACCACCTGCGCGATGGAGAACAGCGCGACGTCGCCGAAGCCTCGGGACACGTTGCGGGACAGCGCTTCCAGCAGAGCCGGCAGCAGCGTGGTGGCAAGGCTGGGGCGGTCGGCCTCCAGCGGATTGAGCACCGTGGTGGTGACCCGGCGCGGGTCGCGGTCCGGCAGGCCCCAGGCGTCGAAGACGCCGGCGGGCAGGAACGGAGTGGGCAGCACCTCGACAAAGCCGGACAGGCCCAGCGCCTTGCCGACCGCCCGTCGCCGCTTCTGCGCCGCGGTCAGGCCGCGGCCGGCGGGTGCGGTGGGCAACACCGACGGGATCTTGTCCAGGCCTTCCAGCCGCAGCACCTCTTCGACCAGGTCGGCGGGCTGCGCCAGATCCGGGCGCCAGCTGGGCGGCGTGACGACGAGGATGGCCGGGTCGGCCTCGTCCTCGGTCACCTCGGCGCCGATCTGGGTCAACCGCCTGACCGTGGTGCCACCGTCGTATTCCACCCCGGCGAGCTGATCGGGCAGATCGAAGCGGATCCGCACCGGTGGCGGGGACCAGTTGTCGCGTGGCGGGTCTCCGCGCCAGTCGGTGAGCGTGGGTTCGATGGTGCCACCGGCGATCGAGGCGAGCAGTCGCGCGCAGCGATCAACCGCGGCAACGGAGATGGCGGGGTCGACGGAACGTTCGTAGCGCCGCCCCGCCTCGCTGACCAGGTGCAGACGGCGGATGGTCCGTGACACCGCGGCCGGATCCCAGACCGCCGCTTCCAGCAGGATGTCGGTGGAGTCGTCGTCGATCTCGGTGGTGCCCGCGCCCATCACGCCGCCGATGGCGGCCGTCGCGACGTCGTCGACGATCAGCACGTCGGCCGGGTCGAGTTTGCGCTCGATGTCGTCGAGCGTGACGACGGTCTCCCCCGGCTTGGCGAACCGGACCACGAATTCGCCGTTGATGCGGCTGCGGTCGTGGGCGTGCATCGGGTGGCCGAGCTCGAGCATCACGTAGTTGGTGACGTCGACGGCCGGTGAGATGGGCCGGATACCGCAGAGCATCAGCCGCCGGCGTAACCACCACGGCGACAATGCATTCGGATTGATTCCGGTGACCGGCCGCAACGCGAAACGGCTGACACCGGTCTCCGGTTCGACGGTGACCGGCAGCGCCACACCCTCAGCGGGCAGCGGCGGGATATCGGCCGGGTCGTTGTAGTCCAGGTCGTAGGCACAGGCGATTTCGCGGGCGATGCCGCGCACCGACATGCCGTATCCGCGGTCGGGCGTCACCGCCAGGTCGAAGATCACGTCGTCGAGTCCGAGTACGGCGATACCGTCCGCGCCGGGTTCGGCGGTGTCCGGCGGCAGCACGAGAATGCCGGAATGATCGGAACCCAAACCCAATTCGGCCGTCGAGCAGATCATGCCGTCGGAGAGGCGGCCGTAGGTCTTGCGGCTGGCGATATGGAAGTCACCCGGAAGCGTGGTACCCGGGAGCGCGACGACGACGAGATCCCCGACGGCGAAGTTCGTTGCACCGCAGACGATATCGCGGTCCTCGGCTTCGCCCACATCGACCTTGCAGGCCCGGATGGGCTTCTTGAACTCGGTGAGCTCTTCGATCGCGGTGACCCGCCCGACGGTCAGCGGACCGCTCACCGGGCCGAGGGCGATGATGTCCTCGACCTCGTGGCCGACGCGGATGAGGGCGTGTTCGAGGTCGTGCGGTTCGACATCCCAGTCGGGTGCGCCGCGCTGCACGACTTCACGCAGCCAGCTGTAGGGAAGACGCATCAGATACCGACCCCGAACGGCAACGAGAACCGCACGTCGCCTTCGACCATGTCGCGCATGTCGGGAATGCCGTTGCGGAACTGCAGCGTGCGTTCGAGGCCCATCCCGAATGCGAAGCCCGAGTAGACCTCCGGATCAATACCCGCGGCGCGCAACACGTTCGGATTGACCATGCCGCAACCACCCCACTCGACCCAGCCGGGGCCGCCCTTCTTGTTCGGGAACCAGATGTCCACCTCGGCCGAGGGCTCGGTGAACGGGAAGAAGTGCGGCCGCATCCGGGTGCGGGCGCCCTCGCCGAATTCGGAACGGGCGAACGCGTCCAGCGTGCCCCGCAGGTGGGCCATCGTCAGCCCGCGATCGACGGCGAGCCCCTCGACCTGATGGAAGACCGGCGTGTGGGTGGAGTCCAGTTCGTCGGTGCGGAACGTCCGCCCGATCGACACGATGTAGACCGGCAGCTCACGGTCGAGCAGCGTGCGCACCTGGACCGGCGAGGTGTGGGTGCGCAGCAACTGGCGCGACCCCTCCGGAGCGATGTGGAACGTGTCGGACTCGCTGCGGGCCGGATGGTCGGGCGGAAAGTTCAGCGCGTCGAAGTTGAATTGCTCGGTCTCGACCTCGGGGCCTTCGGCCAGCTCCCAGCCCATCGCGACAAAGGTGTCGGCGACGTGCTCGGCCAGGATCGTGATCGGGTGCCGCGCCCCGACGGGCTGCCGTGCCGAGGGCAGCGTGACGTCAATGGCCTCGGCAACCAGGACCGCCGCGTCGCGTTCGGCGCGCAGCACTGCCAGGCGTTCGTCGTAGCTCCGCTGGGCATCGCCGCGGGCGACGTTCACCAGCTTGCCCGCCTCGGCGCGGTCGGCCTTCGGCAGCGTCGCCAGCGCCTGGCGGGCCAGTGCGAGCGGAGCGCGGTCGCCCAGGTGATCGGTCTTGGCGCGGGCCAGCGCGTCCAGGTCAGCCGCCTCTTCGAAGGCGTGCCGGGCCGCGCTGACGGCCTCGGTCAGCGATTCCTGCGACAAGTCGACGGGTTGGGAACCCACGCGGCAAGACACTCCTTTTTCGCAGCTGGGCTTATTTCCGCCACGGATGTGACGCAAGTGCCGATCATAGGTGATGCCAGAATGACGCCCCGCAGGCATTTCACCCTCAAGGGAGCCCGATGCTCAGAGCCCTCGCCGTCACGTCCCTGTGGGTGGTGGCGCTGGCCGCCGCGGGGCTCGCACTGGCATTCAGCCCCTGGTGGTGGCTGATCGCCGCGCCGATGGGGGCGATCGCGGCATTGGGCACCTGGGACCTGCTGCAGACCCGGCACACCCTCCTGCGGTCTTACCCGGTGCTCGCGCACGCCCGCTGGCTCGCCGAGGCGCTGCGCCCCGAGATCAGGCAGTACTTCATCGAGTCGAACACCGAGGCCAGTCCGTTCGATCGAGAGACCCGTGACATGGTCTACGAACGGGCGAAGGGCACCAAGAGCGATGAGCCGTTCGGCACCGAACGGGACGTCAACGCACTGGGTTACGAATTCCTCCGCCACTCCCTGCGGGCCCATTTCGCGTCCGAACTGCCACCCCGGGTGCGGCTGGGCGGTCCGGACTGTGGGGTCCCCTACGACATCGCGCTGCTGAACGTCTCGGCGATGAGCTTCGGTGCGCTGTCGGGAAATGCGATCGAGGCCCTCAACGGCGGCGCCGCCCGCGGCGGATTCGCCCACGACACCGGCGAGGGCGGCATCAGCCCCTATCACCTCAAGCACGGCGGCGATCTGATCTGGGAGATCGGCTCCGGCTATTTCGGTTGCCGCGACGCCGGCGGCCACTTCGACGCCGGACTGTTCGAGGAGAAGGCAGCCTTGCCGACGGTGAAAGCGATCTCGATCAAGCTGTCCCAGGGCGCCAAGCCCGGCCTCGGCGGGGTGCTGCCCGGCGCCAAGGTGAGTGCGGAGATCGCCGCCACCCGTGGCGTGCCGATCGGGCAGACGGTGGTGTCCCCGCCCGCGCACACCGCATTCAGCACCCCGCTGGAGATGCTGCACTTCATCGCGACGCTGCGCAGCCTGTCCGGCGGTAAGCCGGTCGGGTTCAAACTGTGCATCGGCGCGCGCACCGAATTCCTGTCGATCTGCAAGGCCATTCTGCACACCGGGATCACGCCGGACTTCATCATCGTCGACGGCTCTGAGGGCGGAACCGGTGCGGCGCCACAGGAATTCGAGGATCACGTCGGCATGCCACTGACGGAGGGACTGATGCTGGTGCACAACTGCCTGGTCGGCACCGGGTTGCGCCGCCACATCAGGGTCGGGGCCTCGGGCAAGGTCGCCAGCGGGGTCGACATCGTCAGCCGCATCTGCCAGGGTGCGGATTTCACGATGTCCGCCCGAGCGATGATGTTCGCGATCGGGTGCATTCAGGCGATGAAGTGCAACACCAACAGATGCCCGACCGGTGTCACCACCCAGGATAAGGCCAGGGCCCGGGCGCTCTATGTTCCCGACAAGACCGAGCGGGTGGTCAACTTCCAACGCGCGACGGTGGCCAGCGCCGCCCAGATCGTCGCCTCCATGGGACTCAACGGATTCGACGAGCTGGAGCCGTCGATGCTCAACCGCCGCATCGAGGGTCAGCGCACCCGCACCTACGCCGAGATATACGACTGGTTGATGCCCGGGGAGCTGCTCGAGGATCCACCGGAGTCGTGGCGGTCGGACTGGATCGAGGCCTGCGCCGAGGAATTCCGCTAACTAGGCGGGCTGCGGCGAGGGCGCGACGATCAACGCCCTGCGCACCGCGCGCCGACGCGAAACGTGCGCCGCGGTCACTGCGCCCAGCACGCCCAGCGTCGATGTCGTGAGGATCGACAACCCGGTGTTGGCCATGATCAGGTAGCCGAACGCCGCCGCCACAGCGAGCAGCGCATAGCGCGCGGTGGTCCACTGCGCGGGATGGCCGAATCGGGTGCCGACCACCATGCCGAGAACCAGTGCCACGCCGTGGCCGACGTTGGTGAAGTCACCGAAAGTTCCGACGGCCGAACCGACCGCGACCGCCAGCCACCATCCGGTCCAGGCCGCGCGCCACTGGCGCGGGATCGCCGCGGTCAACGCGCCGAGGACACCGACAGCCCCGTAGCTCATGCCGACGTCGGTGGCGTTGACGATCGACCACGATGCCAACCCGGCGGCCAGCGCGCCTGCCAGGCCCGCTGCGACCAGCAGCGTCGCACCGACATGGCCGACGACGAACGCCACCACCATCCGGCGGCTGTGCCACAACAGCTCGGCCAGGCCGAGGATCGCGAACAAGCCGGGCAGCCAGACATAGATGGGTCCGGTCTCGGTGACGAACGCGCTGCCGATCAGCGTGCCGAGACGGCCGTGCGCGAGATTGTGCAGGTTGGTGCTCGCATGCCAGATGACCTGTTCACGGAAGTGCGGCCCGAGCGCCAGCAGCACGGCCGCCACCGCCACGAGCGCGGCGGTGTAACCAAGGGTGACTCGGAGGCGGACCAGCCTCCTCAACAGTGAAACGACCATCTCCATCCACTATGCCTGGGCTTCGAGATCGTCTCCATCGTCCTCGACTGGCAGATCCCTGCGGGTTTTGAGCCGGTACATCGCCAGATCGGTCGGCACTCCGGTGGCGCGCGGGGCGAACACCTGACGCCTGATCCGCTTGACCGTGACGCCCAGCGCGTCGAGTTCGTCGGGGCTGATGCTTTCCAGCGTCTCCCCCGATACGACCAATCCGCCCCGGGTCGCGCGGTCCATCACCCGGGCGGCGATGTTGACGTCGACGCCGAGCCAGTCCGAGCCGATGCGCTGCGGCCTGCCGGTGTGGATCCCGGCGCGCATACGCGGCGTATAGCCGTCTACCTCGACTGTTCGGACCGCCTCGCGGGCCGCCATGGTGGCGCGCACGGCGGTCGCGGGGTCGGCGAAGACGGCCATGATGCCGTCGCCCATCCGCTTGACGATGTGGCCGCCGGCGTCGAGCAGCGGCGGTTCGACGACCTGAGCGACGCGGCGCAGCAGCCGCAAGGTGGCGTCGTCACCGGCCTGCAGCGACCAACTGGAGAAGCCCACCAGGTCGGTGAAGACCAGCGTGACCTCAGGGTTGGCGGGGCGCCCGGACACGCGTTCGGTGAGCGCCTGCCAGATCTGCAGTGTGGCCAAGCTCACCTCGCGGGTGGCTGCCTCACGGTCACGCAACAGCCGGTCGGCGGCCCGCGCGGCGGCACGAGCCCCGCCATCGCCCGCCGCGGACAGCGGGTCGCCGAAGTCGGGATCGCCGGGCAGCATCCGCCGGGCACGACGAACGAGGGCGATGACACCGGGGTTGTGATTGGTGTTGTGCCACCATGCCGCGGGCCCACGCCCGGGCCGCACCAGTTGGTTGACGTCAACGAGGGAATCGGGTTGATCGTCGAACGGCTCGACGTCCACAAGATCAAGCCTAGGCAACGCTTTTCGGGCGGCCAACCAGGTGTGACGCGGTCGACGTCTCGCTATGCCAAACGACTGGTCACAGCTTCATCGCCGTCGTAGACAACACTCGTTGTCAGTCCTATCGTTAGGCAATGAGGTCAACGTCGACCGAAAATAGCGCCGAGCCGCTCGGGCCGGACTCCCTGACGTGGAAATACTTCGGCGATCTGCGCACCGGGATGCTCGGGGTGTGGATCGGCTCGCTGCAGAACATGTACCCGCAGCTGGGCGCCGGAGTGGAAGAACACTCGATCCTGCACCGCGAGCCGCTTCAGCGGGTCGCCCGGTCGGTGTATCCGATCATGGGCGTGGTGTACGACGGGGACCGAGCCCGTCTGACCGGCGAGCAGATCAAGGGGTTCCACCGCGGTATCAAGGGCGTCGACGCCGCGGGCCGGCGCTATCACGCGCTGGACCCCGAAACGTTCTACTGGGCGCACGCCACCTTCTTCATGTTGATCCTGAAGGTGGCCGAATACTTCTGCGGCGGCCTGACCGAGGCCGAAAAGCGCCAGCTGTTCGACGAACACGTGCAGTGGTACGCGATGTACGGCATGAGCATGAAGCCGGTCCCGGAAACCTGGGAGGACTTCTGCGAGTACTGGGACCGGGTGTGCCGCGACGAATTGGAGATCAACCGGGCGACGCTCGACATCTTCGATATCCGCATCCCGAAGCCGAAGTTCGTCTTGATGCCGACTCCAGTGTGGGATCAGTTGTTCAAGCCGATGGTGGCCGGCCAGCGGTGGATCGCCGCCGGATTGTTCGACCCGGTGGTCCGCGAGAAGGCCGGAATGCGCTGGACGCCCGGCGACGAGGTGGTGCTGCGGTTACTCGGCAAGGCGGTCGAGGTCGCGTTCTGGGCGGTGCCCGACGAGATCCGGCTGCACCCCCGCGCGCTGTCGGCCTACCGGCGCGCCTCGGGACACCTTCCCGCGGACGCGCCGCTGGTCGAAGCGCCCGGCTTCATGGCACCCCCTAAAGATCGCCGTGGGCTGTCCATGCACTATGTCCCTCGGACCAAGAGCCTCGTCGCGCGTGCGGGGTCGCTGGTTCACACGACGTTCTCACTCGCCGGTTTGCGGCCCGCCCGAGGACGTTCCGCCGCCGCCTGAACCGGAGAACCCATGATCGAATGGTCCGACGTCGATATCGCTGTGCGCGACGCCGTCCGTGAGTTCGTCGACAAAGAGGTGCGCCCGCACCTCGACGAGCTGGAGAGCGGCGATATGGAGCCGTACCCCATCATCCGCAAACTGTTCGCCACCTTCGGTATTGCCGAGATGGCGCGCGAGTCGCTGGACAAGCGCCTGGACCGGCTGCGGGCCGGCTCCGAGTCGAAGTCCGGCGGCGGTGGTGGCATGTTCGGCGACGGTGGCTCGGCCGGAATGGGTTTCGTCCTGATCAGTGAGCTGTGCCGGGTCAGCATGGGCCTGGTCACCGGGATGGGTGTCAGCCTGGGACTCACGGTCCCGACGATCCAGAGCCGCGGCACGCTGGCCCAGCAGGAGCGCTGGCTGCCGGAGCTGGTGACCTACGACAAGATCGGTGCATGGGCGATCACCGAGCCGGATTCGGGTTCGGATGCGTTCGGCGGCATGAAGTCGTACGTGGTGCGCGACGGAGATGACTACATCCTCAACGGGCAGAAGACGTTCATCACCAACGGACCCGACGCCGACGTCGTCGTGGTGTACGCCAAGCTGGACGAGGGCGACGGCGCCGACAAGCGGGATCGCAAGGTGCTGACCTTCGTGTTGGACCGTGGAATGGAAGGCTTTGTTCAGGCGAAGCCGTTCCGCAAGATGGGGATTCACAGCTCGCGCACCGGTGAGCTGTTCTTCAACAACGTGCGGCTCGGTCGCGACCGGCTGCTGGGCGAGACCGAGGAGAACAAGTCCGGCGACGGCCGTGACAGTGCCCGATCGAGTTTCGCCGCGGAGCGGATCGGTGTGGTGTCGATGGCGCTCGGGGTGATCGAGGAATGCCTGCGGTTGTGCACCGATTACGCCAAGACACGCACGTTGTGGGGCAAGGAGATCGGGCAATTCCAGTTGATCCAGCTCAAGCTGGCCAACATGGAGGTGGCGCGAATGAACGTGCGCAACATGCTGTTCCGGGTGATCGAATGCGGGCAGACCGGCACGCCGATCTCGCTGTCCGAGGCGTCGGCGATGAAGTACTACTGCTCGCAGGCTGCCACCGATGTGGCGATGGAAGCGATCCAGCTGTTCGGCGGTAACGGGTACATGACCGAATACCGGGTGGAACAGCTTGCCCGCGACGCGAAGTCGCTGATGATCTATGCCGGCAGCAACGAGGTGCAGATCACCCACGTGGCCAAGGGGCTGCTCGGGGCCTGAGCTCCCACGGGGCCGTCTGGCATGAGCATCAGGGTTGGTGCCCGCCTCCGAGCGACAGGTGGCGGGCTTGCGCCCGCAGCGCCGCGACCCGCTGATGTATGCGGTGCTCCGTTCCGCGCGGGATCCCCCACTTGGCCGCATATCGTCCGCGGCCGAGGGGACGGACTCGGTCGTGGACCCGCTCCCATCGCAGCGCGTCCGAGATCGCCTTGGACGGCCTGCCGGCGACGGCAAAGCCCCAGTCGTCGAGCGCCACGACCAAGTCTGCAACAGTCGTGGGACCGTTGAGCTGCAGATATCGGGTTAGCACGTAGCGGAGATTTGTCCCTCGCAGCAGTAGTGAGTCGGCCATGCCGCCACCGTGGCACAGCACACTGACACGGACTGGATTGTCGCTCGGAGGCGGGCACCAACCCTAGTGGGCCGGCCCCCCGCCCGTACCGAGTGCCCGGACCAGGGCCCGATGCACCGCGCTGCGCCCGAGCGCGACCTTGAACGCATTCTGGCTCAGCGGCCGGGCGCCTGCCATCGCCTGCTCGCCGGCCCTTCGCAGCGCCGCATCCTCGGGCCGCAGGCCGACCAACGCCGCTTCGGCCGCGGGCACCCGCCACGGCCGCGGGGCGACGCCGCCCAACGCGATCGCTGCGGATGCGATCACCCCGTCGACCAGCTCGACTCCTACCGCCGCCGACACCAGCGCAAAGGCGTAGCTGTGTCGATCACGCAGCTTGAGGTACCAGGAGTGCGCCGCGAACGCGGACGGCGGCAGCTCGACAGCGGTGATGAGTTCTGCTGTCCGCAAACAATTTTCGCGATCCGGGGTATCTTCGGGCAGCGTGAAGAAGTCCTCGATCGGGATACTGCGGGCGCCGTCTGGGCCCCGCACATGGACGACGGCGTCGAGGATCGCCAGCGCCACGGCCATGTCGGAGGGATTGGTCGCCACGCACCGCTCGCTGCCCCCGAACAGCGCATGTTCGCGGTTGAACCCCTCGAGTGCCGAGCATCCCGATCCGGCCACCCGTTTGTTGCAGCGGTCGAATTCGGTTTGCATGAAGTACGGGCAGCGGGTCCGTTGCAGCAGGTTGCCACCCACGGTCGCCATGTTGCGCAACTGCGTGGTGGCACCGCTGAGAATCGCGTGCGACAACACCGGGTACTGGCGCCGAATCAACGGATGGTTGGCCAACGCGGTGTTGGTGACCCCGGAACCGATGCGCACACCGCCGGCGTCGGTACTCACCACCGAGGTCAACCCGACGCGCCGAACGTCGACGAGCGCCGATGGCTGCAGCACACCGTTTTTCATCAGGTCGACCAGGTTCGTGCCACCGGCGAGGTACGCGCCGCCGGTCTCGACGACGGAACGGATCGCGTCGTCGACCGACACCGCACGCCGGAAGTCGAAGGTTTTCACTGCGACGTCACCTTCGCGGCTGCAGCGACGGCATCGACGATGTTCGAGTAGGCGCCGCATCGGCAGATGTTGCCCGCCATCCGGTCCCGGATCTCGTGCTCGGTCAGCCCCGGGCGACCCGCGAGCGCGGCGTCGCGGTCACCGTCGAACGACGCCGCGGACAGATCGCCGCGGGCGTGCTCACGCAGCATGGCATGCGCCGACGAGATCTGGCCCGGAGTGCAATAGCCGCACTGGAACCCGTCGTGGTCGAGGAAGGCCTCTTGCACCGGATCGAGTGCATCGTCGCTCCCGATCCCTTCGATTGTCGTCACCGCCGACCCGTCCACCGACACGGCCAGCGCCAGGCAGCTGACGATCCGCTCGCCGTCGACGGCCACCGTACAGGCGCCGCACAAGCCGTGGTCGCACCCCTTCTTGGTGCCGGTCATCCCAAGCCGCTCACGCAGCAGGTCCAGCAGTGTGGTCCGGACGTCGACGGTGATCTCGTGCAGCGTCCCGTTGATGCGAAGGGCGATCCCGTGTTCGGATACCATCAGCTCCCCTGACTCGCGACGTCGTGAATCATCAACTGTTCCACTGTGATCGGCAGGTCGCGGATCCTGCGGCCGGTGGCGTGAAAAATCGCGTTGGCCACCGCCGCGGCGACGCCGCAGGCGCCGATCTCACCGATGCCGCGGACGCCGATCGGGTCCAGGCCGAGGTCGGGCTCGTCGATGAACGTGATGTCGAAGTCAGGCCGGTCGGCGTGCGTCGGGACGTAGTACTCACCGATGAGTTGCGAGGTCCGGGTGTCGTACGGCACCTGCTCCAGCAGCGCCATCCCGACGCCGAACGTGATGCCGCCCATCACCTGATTGCGGGCCAGTACGGGGTTGAGGACGCGGCCGCAGTCCATCACCGCAACCCAGCGGGTCACCGTCGCCCGTCCGATCACCTCGTCGACCTCGACTTCGCAGAAGTGCGCGCCGAACGACTGCGAGACGGTGTCGCGCTGCTGACCGCCGTCGACCGAGGCGGTGAAACTCAGCTCATCCAGGTAATGCTGTCCACCGTTCGCGATCACCTCGGCGACCGCCATCCGGTGGCCCGCGGAGACCACATCGCCGTCGACCAACCGGATGTCGCCTGCCCGGTGGAACGGTGAGCTCTCATCGGCAGCCAGCAATGCGCGCAACCGGTCTCCCCATCGGGTGGCCGCGGCATGGACGACCGACCCGACCGTGGCCGTGGTCTGCGACGCCCCGCTGTACGGGGCATCCGGAAACACCGAGTCGCCGGAATCGAATGTGACGGACGACAACGACAGACCCGTGGCGTCGGCGGCGACCTGACACATCACGGTGCGCACCCCGGTGCCGATCTCGTGGGTGGCCGAGGCGAACCGCACCGAACCGTCAGCGGCAGTGGTCACGCTGCACGAGGCCGGCATCCGACGACCCGGATACGTCGCGGTGGCCATGCCCCAGCCGAGTTGAATCCCGTTGTCGGACAAGGATCGCGGGTGCAGAGGACGCTTATCCCAGCCGAACCGCCGCGCCCCGAGGTCGTAACAGTCCAGGAGATGCTTACCCGACCATGGTTTGCCGCTGGCCTGGTCGGCATCGGCGTGGTTGCGGATGCGGAGTTCCAACGGGTCCATACCGAGGTCGACGGCGAGTTCGTCCATCGCGGATTCCAACGCGAAAAGTCCGGGCGCCTCCCCCGGTCCGCGCATGAAACATGGTGTGGGAGCGTTGATTCGAGCGGTCCGGTGGGAGACCACCAGTCGCGGTGTCTGGTAGAGGATGCGGCTGGACAGCCCGGCCGGCTCGCAGAAGTGCGCCACCGTGGACGTCTCGGTGACCGTGTGATGCTCGACGCTGCGAAGCGCGCCGTCATCGCTTGCGACCAGCCGGATCTGCTGGCGGGTCCGAGGCCGATGCCCGGTCGAGGAGAACATCTGGTCGCGGGTGAGGACGAGTTTGACCGGACGCCCGATCTCCCGCGCGGCGACCGCGCACAACACCACATGCATCCACAGAAAGCTTTTCGACCCGAACGCGCCGCCGACCAGGGGTGCGATCACCCGGACGTGAGGTTCCGGGATGCCCAGGTAGGCGGCCAGCGCCGCACGTTCACCCGTGATCCACCGAGTCGTGTCATGCACGGTGAGCTGATCGCCGTCCCACGCCGCGATGGTCGCCGAGAGTTCGATCGGATAGTGCGCATTGAGCGGTGTCGTGTAACTGACATCGACGCGTGCCGCGCCGGTCGGTTCGTCACCGGGTCCGCGATGGTCCTGCAGTTTCTCCTCATCCAGCTTCACGAAGTGATCCGGAAGGTAACTGCCGTAACGGATCTGGCCGTCCTTCTCATCCGGTGCCGGGGTGGCGCCGAGCACCTCGTCGATGGCCAACGCAGCCGGTTGCACCTCGTAACGCAGGTTGAACAACGATGCCGCATGGGTGGCGTTTTCCGGCGAATCGGCCACCACCACGGCCATGTGCTGGCCGACGTGCTGGACCGTCAGATCCGACAGCGGCGGCCGGCGCTCCATCGGCAGGTCGAACGTGACGTCATCCGGCAGCCGATGCAGCACGGGACAGTTCAACGGAGTCACCACGTGCAGCACGCCCGGTGCCGCGGCCGCGCGTGCTGCGCTCTCCCGCAGCGATTCGACGGTCACGGCGCCACGGGCGATCCCGGACTGCACCACCGTGGCATAGGCCACCCCGTCCACGACGGTGTCGGCCGTGTAGCGGGCACGCCCGGTCACCTTGTCCCGACCCTCGATCCGGGTGACTGGTAGTCCGATGTGCCGAGCCGAACTCATTCCGCCATTGTGCATGAGCTGTCGCCGGCGCGCTGGACACGCGCGCTCTGATACAGGCAAATAGCCGCAGCGGCAGCAACATTCAGGCTTTCAGCGCCGCCGGTCATCGGGATCGTCACCCGCCGGTCGGCCAGCGCGGCAACCTCAGCCGACAGGCCCTGCGCTTCTGGCCCGAACACCCAGGCGGTCGGCGCGGCCAGGACCGGATCGGCGTCGTCCAGGCTCATCTCGCCGTCCAGCGTCGTCGCCAGCACCTGCAGGCCCGCGCCGCGCAACCGGGCGAAAACATTCTCCGGATCATCGGCGACCACCACCGGCACCGCGAAGATGCTTCCCGCCGAGGACCGTAAAACCTTGCCGTTGTAGGGATCCACACTGTGCCCGGCGAACACCACCGCCGCGGCTCCCATCGCGTCGGCCAACCGGATCAGGGTTCCGGCGTTACCCGGCTCCGACAGTTCGACCGCCACCACCACCAACGGCGGCTGGTCAGCCAGCACCGCATCGATATCGCCGTCGGGCGCCGTACACACCGCGACCAGCCCCGAGGGCGTCACCGTCTCCGAGAGCGCTTTGGCCGCACGCTCGGTCACCCGGTGGACAGTCAACCCGGTGAGCAACCGGGCATGGCGCTGCACGGCGGCATCGGTGGCGAACACCTCGATCACCAGTCCACGCCGGCCCGCAGCCTCGACCAGGTTGGGCCCCTCGGCCAAAAAGCGCCCAGCACGACGACGCCCGGTGTGGCGCTGCAGTTTTACTGCAGCCGCCACCCGGGCGGATCGTTCAGTGAGTGCCTCTGACTCCGAAATGTCAGGCGGCTTCACCGGAGGGAGCGTTGACGTCCTCCGGCAGCGCAGCCTTGGCGACCTCGACCAGCGCGGTGAACGCGGCGGGATCGCTGACGGCGATCTCGGCGAGGTTCTTGCGGTCGACCTCGACACCGGCGGCCTTCAGGCCCTGGATCAACCGGTTGTAGGTGATGTCATTGGCGCGGGCAGCCGCGTTGATGCGGGAGATCCACAGCTTGCGGAACTCACCCTTGCGGGCACGACGGTCCCGGTAGGCGTAGGTCAGCGAATGCAGCTGCTGCTCTTTGGCTTTGCGGTAGAGCCGCGAGCGCTGGCCGCGGTAGCCCTTCGACGCCTTGAGTACTGTGCGCCGCTTCTTCTGGGCATTGAGTGCGCGCTTCACGCGTGCCATTGGGGTGTTCCTATTCTCGTTCGGTCAGAAAGTTGAGGGTTACGGCGCTTAGCCGTTCAGCATCGCGTTGACGCGCTTGGCGTCGTTGGCCGCCACCACGGTGCGACCGTCCAGGCGACGGGTGCGCTTGGTGGCCTTGTGCTCGAGCAGGTGGCGACGGTTCGCCTTCTGCCGCACGATCTTCCCGGTGCCGGTCTTGCGGAAGCGCTTCGATGCTCCGCTATGAGTCTTGGCCTTGGGCATTGGTCCTCAGTTCTACGTAGTCTCGGGGCCTAATTGGTGGTGTCTTGGTCGGTGGGTTGCGCCTCGGCCGGGCGCCCCGCGGGGGCGTCGGCGTCGTGCGCCGCCTTGGCGCGAGTCTTCGCGCCGCGGTGGGGTGCCAGCACCATCGTCATGTTGCGGCCGTCCTGCTTGGCGGAGGTCTCGATGAAGCCGTAATCGGCGACATCGGCACCCAGCCGCTGCAGGAGTCGGAACCCCAGTTCCGGTCGCGACTGCTCGCGGCCGCGGAACATGATCGTGACCTTGACCTTGGACCCGGCTTCGAGGAAGCGGATCACGTGACCCTTTTTGGTCTCGTAGTCGTGCGGGTCGATCTTGGGCCGGAGCTTCTGCTCCTTGACGACGGTCTGCTGCTGGTTCTTGCGGGACTCGCGCGCCTTCTGGGCTGTCTCGTACTTGAACTTGCCGTAGTCCATGATCTTGCAAACCGGCGGCTTGGCGTCGGGGGCTACTTCGACGAGGTCAAGATCGGCATCCGCGGCGACGCGAAGAGCGTCTTCGATGCGCACGATGCCTACCTGCTCCCCGCCGGGTCCGATCAGTCGGACTTCAGGTACGCGGATGCGCTCGTTGACACGGGTCTCAGTGCTGATGGGGCCTCCCTGGTTCGGTTTCCTTTTCGGACCACCGCGATGTCACAAGGAAACAGCCGGGGAGAAAACCACGCCATCAGCGAGAAGGCCCTGCATGTAACAGGGCCCAGTGCCGACCGATCACGGCTGACGCCGCCTGCGAAACCGCAGAACAGATACCGTTGCGGTACCTGCGACCGGAACCGTTGTACCTGCGGAAACATCCGTGGCCGACGGTGGGAGTGGGACTCCACTTGCTGTCCCTGGCGTACGCCGGGACGGTCGTGCATGCCAGTCTAGCAGGCATGACGGATCCAACTAGCATCCGCGAGCTGGGCGACATCCCGGCCGTGGAAGTGATCACCCGTGCCGCCGTGATGCTGATGAGCGCGGCGGCGGAGAAAATCGGGCTCTCCTCCCCTGATCCCGACACCAGCGAACACCGCGACCTCGACGAGGCCCGCCGGCTGATCACCGCGCTGGCCGGCTTGGTGACCGCCTCCGCGGAGTATCTCGGCCCGCACGCCGGCCCGGTGCGCGATGGACTCAAGAGTCTGCAGCTGGCATTCCGGGAAGCCAGCGTTGCCCCGGATGAACCTGGCCACGGTCCGGGCGAAAAATACACCGGCCCTGTCTGGTAGCACACCACAGACAATCCGAATGTCGAAGTAATATCCTCGGCGGCACTATGACCGTCACCACGAGTCGGCCAACTTCACGGTTCCGCTGGGTGCCCGCGGCGGCCGGCTGGATTATCGGCGTGATCGCGACGCTGTCGCTGCTGTCGAGCGTCTCGACGATCTTGCGGCATGTTATCGCGATACCGCGGGAGTTCATCAACAGCTATCTGTTCAACTTTCCCGACACCAGCTTCGCGTGGGCTTTCGTCCTGGTTCTGCTGGCCGCCGCGCTCGCGGCGCGCAAACGCATCGCCTGGTGGATTCTCGTCTTCTACATGCTGGCCGCGTCGGTGTGGAACATCACCGATCTGCTGACCGGCGACGAGACCGCGGCCGTGGACGCCGGCGAGGTCATCGGCCTGGTGTTCCACGTCGCCGCGGCGATCGCACTGGTGCTGGCCTACAAGGAATTCTGGGCGCGCGTCCGCCGTGGGGCTCTCGTCAAGGCCGCCGCGGCGCTGGTGGCCGGCTTGGCCGTCGGCACCGCGATCGGCTGGGCCGTTCTCGAATTCTTCCCCGGCACCCTGGCCCGCGAGGACCGATTCCTGTACGCACTCAACCGCGTCAGCGCGTTCGCCGGTGCCGGCTCCGAATCCTTCACCGGCCATCCGCACACCTTCGTCAACGCACTGCTCGGCCTGTTCGGCGCCATGGCGCTGATGGTGGCCGCGATCGTGCTGTTCCAATCCCAGCGCGCCGAGAACGCGCTGACCGGAGAGGACGAGTCCGCCATCCGCGGACTGCTGCAGGTGTACGGCAAGAACGACTCCCTCGGCTATTTCGCCACCCGTCGGGACAAGTCCGTGGTGTTCGCCGCCAACGGTCGCGCCGCGATCACCTACCGCGTCGAGGTCGGGGTCTGCCTGGCCAGCGGGGACCCGATCGGCGACCCGCGCGCCTGGCCGCAGGCCATCGCCGCATGGCTGTCGTTGTGCCAGGAGTACGGCTGGGCACCCGGGGTGATGGGCGCGAGTTCCACCGGCGCCCAAGCGTTCCGCGAAGCCGGGCTCAACGCCCTCCAACTCGGTGACGAGGCGATCCTCTACCCCGACCAGTTCCATCTGTCCGGGTCCGACATGCGCGCGGTGCGCCAGGCCGTCACCCGTGCCCGCCGCGCAGGCCTGACGGTGCGGTTCCGGCGGCATCGCGACTTCTCTCCGGAGGAGATGGCCGCCGTGATCAGCCGGGCCGACGGCTGGCGCGACACCGAGACCGAACGCGGCTTCTCGATGGCGCTCGGCCGGCTCGGTGACCGCGCCGACGGCGACTGCCTGTTGGTCGAGGCCGTACACGGTGAAAAAGACGTGGTCGCCATGCTCTCGCTGGTGCCGTGGGGTAACAACGGGCTGTCGCTGGATCTGATGCGCCGCTCGCCGCAGTCCCCCAACGGAACCATCGAGCTCATGGTCACCGAACTGCTGCAGAACGCCGAAGAGCTTGGCGTCAGCCGCGTTTCGCTGAACTTCGCGATGTTCCGCGCCGCGTTCGAGCATGGCGCCCAGCTCGGCGCCGGCCCGGTGGCTCGGCTGTGGCGCGCCGTGCTGGTGTTCTTCTCGAGGTGGTGGCAGCTGGAGACGCTGTACCGCTCCAACATGAAGTACCAACCGCAGTGGGTACCCCGCTACGCCTGCTACGAGGACGCGCGGCTGGTGCCGCGGGTCGGCGTCGCGTCGGTCATCGCCGAAGGCTTCCTGGTGCTGCCGTTCTCCCGGCGCACCAAGCAGCACACCGGCCACTATTCGGCAGTCCCCGAGGACCTGGCCGCATCGGGACGGCTGCACGCCGACGGCACGGCGCCCGATGCGGTCGACGAACCCGCCGACGACCCCGAGACCCGGCAGCGCGACCGTCTCCCGGACCAGGTTCGTGTCCGGATGGCGAAACTGAAAGCACTGCAGCGCAACGGAATCGACGCATACCCGGTGGGCAGTCCGCCCACCCACACCATCGCCCAGGCACTTGCCGCCGCCGACGACGTCACCCTCAGTGTCGCGGGCCGGATCCTGCGTGCCCGCGACTACGGCGGCGTGGTGTTCGCCCAGCTGCGCGACTGGTCCGGCGACGTGCAGCTGCTGTTGGACAAGGCGACGCTCGACGGCGCCGCCGACGACTTCGCCGCCGTCGACCTCGGTGATCTCGTCGAGGTGACGGGGCACATGGGGTACAGCAAGAACGGCACCCGATCGGTGCTGGTTCAGCAGTGGCGCATGCTCGGAAAGTGCCTGCGCCCCTTGCCCGACAAGTGGAAGGGCCTGCAGGATCCCGAGGCCCGGGTCCGGGCACGCTACGTCGACCTCGCGATCAACGCCGAAGCCCGCGACCTCATCCGGGCGCGCAGCAATGTCCTGCACTCGATCCGGGATACCTTGTTCAACAAGGGTTTTCTCGAAGTCGAGACACCGATCCTGCAGCAGATCCACGGCGGAGCCAACGCCCGGCCGTTCAAAACCCACATCAACGCCTACGACCTCGACCTTTATCTGCGCATCGCCCCTGAGCTGTATCTCAAGCGGTTGTGCGTCGGTGGCGTCGAGCGGGTCTTCGAGTTGGGCCGGGCGTTCCGCAACGAGGGCGTCGACTTCAGCCACAACCCGGAGTTCACCCTGCTCGAGGCCTATCAGGCGCACGCCGACTACCGGGTGTGGATTGACGGCTGCCGCGAACTGATCCAGAACGCCGCGATCGCCGCCAATGGCTCCGCGGTGGTGATGCGGCCCAGCCAGGACTCCCCCGACGTGCTCGAGCCGATCGACATCTCCGGCACGTGGACGGTCAAGACCGTGCACGACGCCGTCTCCGAAGCCCTCGGCGAACAAATCGACGCCCACACCGATCTGGAGGTTCTGCGCCGGTTGTGCCATGCGGCGCGGATTCCGTATCTGACCCACTGGGACTGCGGGGCGGTGGTGCTCGAACTCTACGAGCGGCTGGTGGAGGAACGCACCCAGGCACCGACGTTCTACACCGACTTCCCGACCTCGGTGTCGCCGCTGACCCGCCCGCATCGCAGCAAGCCAGGGGTCGCCGAGCGGTGGGACCTGGTGGCGTGGGGCGTCGAACTGGGCACCGCCTACAGCGAGCTGACCGATCCGGTCGAGCAGCGACGCCGGCTGCAGGAGCAGTCCCTGCTGGCCGCCGGCGGCGACGCCGAGGCGATGGAACTCGACGAGGACTTCCTGCAGGCAATGGAATACGCGATGCCACCGACCGGCGGCCTCGGCGTCGGTGTCGACCGCGTGGTCATGCTGATCACCGGCCGCAGCATCCGCGAGACCCTCCCGTTCCCGCTGGCCAAACCCAGGTAGCCCGCCGAAGGAACTTCACAGCCACCAGCCAGGAAGTGTCGTCACCATGAGAACGTGACCGCGGCTGATCACCAACACATTTCGTTGATGCACGGATGGTTGCCTCTCACGGTGCAGATCGTGGCCGGCCTGGTCCTGGTGTTCGCTGTGGGCTGGCGCACCCGGCGCTGGCGGCTGCTGTGGCTGCCGCTGGCCGCGATCGTCGGTATCGCCGTCGCGTGGTTCGCCCAATGGAGCATCGCCGATGACGGCCTGGCAGGCGACCCTGCCCCGCAGCAGCTGTGGGTGTGGATCGCCGCCACGGGCTTGGCCGCGGTGGTCGCGGTCGTCGGCTGGCGCGGCACCCGCTGGTGGCGTCGGGGCATGTCGGTGCTGGCGATACCGCTGTGCGGGCTTGCGACGGCATTGATGCTCAACATGTGGGTCGGCTATCTCCCTACCGTGGAGACTGCCTGGAATCAGGTCAGCGCGGGCCCGTTGCCCGATCAGACCGACCGCGCCACGGTGACCGCGATGGTGCAACAACACGCCATCCCGGCCAAGGGAAGTGTCGTGAAGGTGACGATCCCTTCGGACGCCTCGCATTTCGCGCATCGCGACGAGCTCGTCTATCTGCCACCGGCGTACTACGCCACCAACCCACCGCCGAAGCTGCCGACGGTGATGATGATCGGCGGTGAGTTCAACACCCCCGCTGACTGGCTACGCGCAGGCAATGCGATCAAGACGATCGACGACTTCGCGGCCGCACATCACGGTAACGCCCCGGTGTTCGTGTTCGTCGACTCCGGCGGGGCATTCAACAACGACACCGAATGCGTCAACGGTCCACGCGGCAATGCTGCCGACCACCTGACCAAAGACGTTGTCCCGTTCATGCTTTCCAACTTCGGTGTCAGCGCCGACCGCGCGAACTGGGGCCTGGTCGGCTGGTCGATGGGCGGGACCTGCGCGGTCGACCTCACCACCATGCATCCGGACATGTTCAGCACCTTCGAGGACATCGCAGGCGATCTGACCCCCAACTCCGGCACCAGGACCCAGACGATCTCCCGGCTGTTCGGGGGCGACGCCGCCGCCTACGCGAACTTCGACCCCGCCACCGTCATCACCAGACATGGCTCCTATCAGGGTGTCTCGGGGTGGTTTGCGATCTCGGGCGCACCGTCCGCGCAGCGAACGACCCCCAGCACCGTCGAGATCGGCGCGAGCGGCCTCGGCGGCCGCGACACGAACCCCAATCCCAACGACCAGACCGGCGCGGCGAAGACCCTGTGCGGATTGGGCGCCGCCAACGGCATCAACTGCTCGGTGGTGGCTCAGCCCGGCAAGCACGATTGGCCATTCGCCGCCCGCGCCTTCGCCGACGCGCTGCCCTGGCTGGCCGGGCAGATCGGGACGCCCGGTATCCCGACGGTCGCCCTGCCGGGCCCGCCGGTGCCGCCACCGGGGCCGGTCACGATCGCTGCCGCCGGGAGGCCGCCGGGAGTACGGTGATCGTCATGCCCGACGAATCCGTTGCCGAACCACCGCTGGACACCGGCTACAACGCGTCCGGGGTGCCCACCTTCGAATCGGTGCAGGAGAAGATCGAGACGCGGTATGGAACTGCGCTCGGCTCAGCGGAATTGGACGCCGAGACACCGGAGGGCCGCACCGTCGAGGAGCAGTACGACGCCCGTCAGCGGGCGGCGGCCGAGCGGCTGAAAGAGATCCGCGCGTCGATGCACAGGCCGGACCAATCCTGACCGGCAAGATCGTCGCGATCACCGGCGCCAGCAGCGGGATCGGTGCGGCGACGGCGCGGCTACTGGCGCAGCAGGGAGCGTCCGTTGTGCTCGGCGCGCGCCGCGAGGACCGGCTGCGCGGCCTGGCCGACGAGATCCGCGAATCCGGCGGGACGGCGCTGACCGTACCGACCGATGTGACCCAACAGGTCGATGCCGACCGATTGGTGGCAGCGGCGGTACAGGAGTTCGGTCGGCTCGACGTGTTCGTCGGCAACGCCGGCATCAGCAGGATCGGGCCGACAGCCGATCTCGATGTCGACGGCTGGTCGGCGATGATCGACGTGAACCTACGTGGGGTCCTGAACGGCATCGCGGCCGCGCTGCCGGTGTTCCGGCGGCAGGGCCACGGCGATTTCGTCACGGTCGTGTCGACCGCCGGGCTGAAGATCCTGCCGGGTATGGGTGTGTACGCGGCAACCAAGAACGCCGTGCGCACCCTGCTGGAGGCGTTGCGTCAGGAATCCACCGACGGCGTCATCCGCACCACCTCGATCTCTCCGGGATATGTCAACACCGAACTGGACTCCTCGATCGAGGATCCCGAGGCGCGGCGACAGGCCCGTGCGGCGATGGAGAGTTTCGGCCTGCCGCCCGAGGCGGTTGCCCGGGCGATCGCGTTCGCGATCGACCAGCCGCGTGATGTCGAAATCGGTGACATCACGATCCGCCCGACAGTCCAGGGCTAGCTGACCTTGCGCCGCCGGGTTGTCCGCTTGGGTGCCGGCGCCGCAGGCAACACGTCGGCGAGGAACTTTCCGGTGTAGCTGTTCGGCACCGCCGCCACTTCTTCCGGAGTGCCCTGCGCGACGACGGTGCCGCCACCGGAACCGCCCTCGGGACCCATGTCGATGATCCAGTCCGAGGTCTTGATGACATCCAGGTTGTGTTCGATGACGATCACCGAATTACCTTTGTCGACAAGGCCGTTGATGACTTTGAGCAGCTTGCGGATGTCCTCGAAGTGCAGGCCGGTGGTCGGCTCGTCCAAGATGTAGACGGTGCGGCCGGTCGAGCGTTTCTGCAGTTCGGCGGCGAGCTTGACGCGCTGCGCCTCGCCGCCGGACAAGGTCGGCGCCGGCTGACCCAACCGGACATAGCCCAGCCCCACGTCGACCAGTGTGCGCAGGTAGCGGTGGATGCTGCTGATCGGTTCGAAGAACTCCGCGGCGTCCTCGATGGACATGTCGAGCACCTCGGAGATGGTCTTGCCCTTGTAGTGCACCTCGAGCGTCTCGCGGTTGTAGCGGGCGCCGTGGCACACCTCGCACGGGACGTAGACATCGGGCAGGAAGTTCATCTCGATCTTGATGGTGCCGTCGCCCGAACAAGCTTCGCAGCGGCCACCTTTGACGTTGAACGAGAACCGGCCCGGCTGATAGCCGCGAACTTTCGCCTCGGTGGTGGCCGCGAACAGAGTGCGGATCTTGTCGAACACGCCGGTGTAGGTGGCCGGATTGGAGCGCGGGGTGCGCCCGATCGGCGACTGGTCGACCCGGACCAGCTTGTCGAGGTGTTCCAGACCGTTGATCCGGGTGTGTCGGCCCGGGACCTGGCGGGCCCCGTTGAGCTTGTTGGCCAGCACCGTGGCCAGGATGTCGTTGACCAGGGTCGACTTTCCGGAGCCGGACACTCCCGTCACCGACGTGAGCACCCCGAGCGGGAACGCGACGTCGATGTCGTGCAGGTTGTGCTCCCGCGCACCGATGACGGTGACCTGTTTGCGGCGATCCACCGGGCGCCGGATGGCCGGCACGTCGATGCTCAGCTTGCCCGACAGGTAGGCGCCCGTGATCGAGTCAGGGTTACGCAGCAGGTCGGCATACGGACCGCTGTGCACCACCTGGCCGCCGTGCTCGCCGGCCGCAGGCCCGATGTCGACCACCCAGTCGGAGTGCGCGATGGTGTCTTCGTCGTGTTCGACGACGATCAGGGTGTTGCCCAGATCCCGTAGCCGCGTGAGGGTTTCGATGAGACGACGGTTGTCGCGCTGATGCAGCCCGATCGACGGTTCGTCGAGCACGTAGAGCACACCGACCAGGCCCGACCCGATCTGGGTGGCCAGCCGGATGCGCTGCGCCTCACCGCCGGACAGTGTGCCGGCCGCGCGGGACAACGACAGATAATCGAGCCCGACGTCGAGCAGGAAGCCCAGCCGCGACTGCACCTCCTTGAGCACCTGGCCTGCGATGGCCGACTCGCGGGCGCCCAGGGTGAGGGCGTTGAGGAACTCCGAGCAATCGGAGATGGACAGCTCGGACACTTCGGCGATCGACTTCGCGCCGTACTCCCCCGCCGCCAGCGTGACCGCGAGAATCTCCGGCTTGAGCCGGGTGCCCTGGCACTCCGGGCACGGCACGTCGCGCATGAATCCGTCGTAGCGCTCTTTCATCTGCTCGGATTCGGTCTGCTCCATCCGCCGGTGCAGAAACGCCATCACACCTTCGAACTCGGCGTAATAGGACCGGGTCCGTCCGTACCGGTTCTTGTAGCGGACGTGGACCTGCTCGTCGCAGCCTTCCAGAATTGCCTTGCGCGCCTTGGCCGGAAGCTTGCGCCAGGGGGTGTTGACGTCGAACCCCATCGACTCACCCAGACCCGCCATCATCCGGGTGAAGTACTCGGCGGTGTGACCCATCGCCCACGGCGCCACCGCACCCTCGGCGAGAGTGAGGTCCGGGTCGGGAACCACCAGCTCGGGGTCGACTTCCTTGCGGATGCCCAGGCCGCTGCATTCCGGGCAGGCGCCGTAGGGCGAGTTGAACGAGAACGACCGCGGCTCCAGGTCGTCCACGGCCAGCGGATGTCCGTTGGGGCAGGCCAGCTTCTCGGAGAACCGCTGCTCGCGGTGTGGGTGGTCGTCTTCGCGGTCGACGAACTCCAGCACGACGATGCCGTCGGCCAGATTCAACGCCGTCTCGACCGAATCGGTGAGGCGCTGCTTGGCGCTGGTCTTGACCGTCAGGCGGTCGATGACCACCTCGATGTCGTGCTTTTCCTGCTTCTTCAGCTTCGGCGGTTCGGTCAGTGAATGCACGACGCCGTCAACCCGGACCCGGCTGTAGCCCTGGCTGTTGAGCTTGTCGAAGAGGTCGACGAATTCACCCTTGCGGGTGCGCACCACCGGCGCCAGCACCTGGAACCGCAGACCTTCGTCCATGGCGAGAACCTGGTCGACGATCTGCTGCGGGGTCTGCCGTGCGATGCGCTCCCCGCATACTGGGCAGTGCGGGGTGCCGGCGCGGGCGTAGAGCAGGCGCAGGTAGTCATAAACCTCGGTGATGGTGCCGACCGTGGACCGCGGGTTGCGGTTGGTGGACTTCTGGTCGATCGACACCGCCGGGGAGAGCCCCTCGATGAAGTCGACGTCCGGCTTGTCCATCTGACCGAGGAACTGGCGCGCGTAGGCCGACAGCGACTCGACGTAGCGGCGCTGGCCCTCGGCGAAAATGGTGTCAAACGCCAACGAGGACTTGCCCGATCCGGACAGCCCCGTGAAGACGATCAGACTGTCGCGGGGCAGGTCCAGGTCGATGCCGCGCAGGTTGTGCTCACGCGCGCCTTTGACGATCAGCCGGTCAGCCACCGGCCCCCCTTCCTGCGGGTTTGTTGGCGAGAGGACGCCGCTCCCCATGCTATGTCGACCCACCGACAAGTAACGTGGCGACCATGACAGTCGTCGCCGACACCTACACCGGACACGTCGAACCGCAGACCGCAGCTCGCAGGACGGTGCCCGGCGCCACCATCGTGAAAATGTCCGTGGGCCCGATGGACAACAACACCTACGTGGTGACCTGTTCCCACTCCGGGGAGAGTTTATTGATCGACGCCGCCAACGATGCGGAGCTGCTGGTCGACCTGGTACGCGAGCAGGCACCGAAGCTGGCCCTCATCGTGACCAGCCACCAGCACTTCGATCACTGGCAGGCGCTCGAAGCGCTGGCCGAGGCCACCGGCGTTCCGACCGCCGCCCACCCGCTCGACGCCGAGCCGCTGCCGGTGAGGCCGCAGCGCTACCTGGCCGACGGTGACACGATCACCGTCGGCGACCTGATCTTCGACGTCATCCACCTGCGCGGGCACACCCCCGGCTCGGTCGCGTTGGCGCTGCGCCCGGCCGGCGAACGGACCGCCACCCACCTGTTCACCGGCGACTGCCTGTTCCCGGGGGGCGTCGGCAAGACGTGGGAGCCCGGCGCGTTCGAGCAATTACTCGGTGACGTGGACAGCAAGGTGTTCGGGCGGTACGGCGACGACACGGTGGTCTACCCCGGACACGGTGACGACACCACGCTGGGCGCCGAGCGCCCGCACCTGGCCGAGTGGCGTGAGCGCGGATGGTGATGGGTCCCGTCCCGCGGTGCGCAGCTGCCGGCGAACGCGCGTGCAGATTGTCGATTCCGGGAACGCGGTCTACAACGGCGACTAAGAACATCTGAATGACGCCAGCTGTGGCGATAAGGGTGGCGACCCGGCACGACATTCCCGCAATGATGGCGCTGGAAGCCAAGTACTACGTCGGCAACCTCGATCCGTCCGAGCGCGCCAAGGGCTTCATCTCCAATCTCCAATCGAAGGATTGGTTCACCTGGGCGGTGGATTCCGCCGGAATACACGTCGCGGTCACCGATGACGACAGCGTCGTCGGATTCATCGGCGTAACCGATCCGCCCAGCCGCTCACAGGTAGGGTCGTCGCCGATCCTCCAGGCGGTGCTTGATCTCGCCGAGTCACTGACATTCAATGGCACACCAATTGCGCAGCAGCGCTTCGCGCTGCGCGGACCGGTCTGCCTAGACGAGTCCGTCCGAGGCCGCGGCGTCTATTCGGCATTCAATGCGGCCACCCGGGCGGCCTATCGAGATCGCTTCGACCTGGGAGTGCTCTTTGTCGCCGCGGACAACCCCCGGTCGCTGCACACCACTACTACGAAACTCGGAGCCACCTCCCTGGCCGTGTTCGAGGTCGACTCCCGGCAGTACAACTTCCTGGCGTTCAGTTTCTAACGCGCCCCGGCGGGCGAGGACTCTGCTTCAGCGTTCGACTCCACGATCGTGGCACGCGACAGTCGCTTCTTGAGCCGCGCGCTCTTGCGCATCTGGATGATCAGGTTGGTGGCGGTGAACATGGGGATCACGCCGAGGAACGTCCGCTCCGACGGGGTGTGGCCGTGCAGGTACTCCAGGCTGCCGAATACATAGAACAGGCCCATCGTCATGAACGACAGTGGCACCGTGTACGCCAACGGCGAGCGGCGGACGTCGATGATCCGCTCGGCCAGATTCCACTCGTCGCGCGACATGGGTTCGTTCTTGCGCACACTGCGCAGCGCTTTCTGATAGCCGTTGAGCTCGTCGCCGAGCGGCAAGGTCTTCAGCCGCAGCAGGCGTCGGGTGTAGACGAACGCGCAACTGGCAAAGATCAATTCGAATCCCAGGGCGACGAACATCAACAGGCCCCACAGCCCGAGTCCCGCGGTGTGTGTACTGAGACTCATCGGGTCACCGCCAGAAATCGCGCCGGCCCCGGGCGCGCGCGAACCAGCGTCGGCCACCAGAACCACGGACCGAGAACGCGGATCAACGCCGGCACGATGAACGACCGCACGATCAACGTGTCCAGCAGCAAGCCTATGCACACCGTAGTGCCCACCTGCGCAATGGTTTTCAGGTCGCTGGCGAGCATCGCCAGCATGGTGAACGCGAACACCAGACCGGCTGATGTCACCACGCCGCCGGTACTGCCAAGCGCCCGGATCAGCGCGGTGTGCAAACCGGTGGTCTGATATCCGATCCCGATTTCCTCCTTGACCCTGGCGATCAGCAACAGGTTGTAGTCAGATCCGACCGCGACCAGGATGACGAAGGTGATCGGCAGCACCAGCCAGTGCAGATGCAGGCCGATGAGGTGCTGCCACACCAGCGTTGACAGACCGAACGCCCCGGCGAACGAGAATGCCACGGTGCCGGGTATCACCATCGCGGCGATCAGACTGCGGGTGAGCACCAGCATGATCAGGAAGATCAGTACGAACGCTGCGATGGCCACGATCTTCAGATCCGACGCGGCGTACTCCTTGATGTCCTTGTTGTTCGACGCCGCGCCGCCGATGTAGATCTTCGCTCCGGCCAGCGACGTCTCCTTCAGCGCCGCCTTCACCGCGTCCGGGAACGCGTTGACGTGGTCGATACCCTCGGGCGCCATCGCGTTGCCCTCGTGGGTGATGACAAACCGTGCGGCCTTGCCGTCCGGCGACATCATCAGTTGCATACCAGTTTTCACGTCTTCGTTGTCGAACGCTTCTCGAGGCATGTAGAAGTAGTCGTCGCTGCGCGACTTGTCGAAGTCGTTGCCGACATTGATCTGATCCTCGAAGGTCTGATCAGTCTGGGCTGATTGCAGATGCGCCGGACCGTAACTGTTGACAATGACCGCCTGCAACGCCCGCGTCTCATCGCGCGTGACCTTCAGCTGGGCGACCATCTGAGGCATGAGGGCATCGACAGCCTGAAAGTCGGTGACGGCGTTGTGGATCTGCGCGTCCAAGGCGTCGATACCGTCGAGCCCGTCGAACAACGACCGGAACGAGTAGCAGATCGGGATGTCGTAACAGTGTGGCTCCCAATAGAAATAGCTCTTCAGCGGTCTGATGAAATCGTCGAGATTCGAGATGTCCTGGTTGATCTCATCGGTGACCTGCTGCAGGTTCTCGAACGTGAGCACCGTGGTGTGCAGATCATCGGCCAACTTCTGGGTCAGGTCGATGGTCTTACCCAGCGTCGCCACGGTGTCCGCCTGGATCTGCGCCTGTTGATCGGTGTTGTTGTTGGCTTGTTCGTTGAACGGCAGTTGTTGACCGGCGGCACCACCCTGCACCGTGAAGAGGTACGGGATATTCGCATGGTCCAGTGGCCGGCCCAGCGGTCTGGTGATGCTCTGCACCATGGCGACGCCGGGTAGCCGAATCAACTCCTTGGCCACCCGATCCAGCGAGATGAAGTCCGCCGAATTGCGCATGTCGTGATCGGACTCGATCATCATCATCTCGGTGAACAGCTTGCTGGGCGGGAAGTGCCGATCCGATGCCGTGAAGCCCTGGTTGGCTGCGCCGCTCGCCGGCTGGTACGCGCGGTCGTCGTAGCTCACCCGGTAGCTCGGCACGAAAATCGCCCCGAGCGCCACCACCGCGGTGCTGGCCACCAGTATCGGCACCGGCCAGCGCACCACGCTGGCACCGATTCGCCGGTACAACCGTCCCCGCCTGGACTGCCTGGGATCAAAGAGTCCGAACAAGGATCCCAGCGTAAGCAGAGCCGGCGCGAGTGTCAGCGCCGCGGCGATCGTGAACAGCATGCTGATGGCGACGGCCGGACCCATGGTGTGGAAGTAGTCAAGACGCGCGAACGTCAGACAGAAACACGAACCCGCGATCGTCAGCCCCGATCCGATGATGATCGGGGCGACGCCACGATAGGCGGTGTAGTAGGCCTCTTCCCGGCTTTCCCCCAGCTGCCTGGCCTCGTGGTAGCGCCCCAGCAGGAAGATGCCGTAATCGGTTCCTGCACCAAGGGTCAGGGAGACAACGATGTTCACCGCGAATGATGACATCGGGATGATGCCCCAATGACCGAGGGTGGAAACGACGCCCTTGGCGATGAGGATCTCGAACAGCACGCTGTACATCGGGACGGCCACGTTGGTCAGCGAGCGGTACACCAGCAGCAGCATCACGAAGATCAGAATGATCGTGACAATGGTGATGTTGTTCAGGCTCGAGTTCGCGATGGACAGGGTGTCCGACGCCATCGGCGCCGAACCGCTGACATAGACCTTCAAACCCGTTGGCGGACTGTCGTTGTCGACAATGTCGCGGACAGCTTGCACCGATTCGTTGGCTTGTATCTGGCCGACGTTGCCGGCCAGCCGCAGCAACACATAGGTGGCCTTGCCGTCGATGCTCTGCGCGCCGGCCGCGGTGATCGGCTTGCCCCACAGATCCATCACATACTGCACGTGCCGGGTGTCGTGTTTCAGTCGCTGGACTAGGCCGTCGTAGTACTGGTGATCCTGGTCGTCGAGAGGATGGTCGGCTTCCAGTACGACCATGGTCAGGCTGGTGGAGTTGGACTCGTGAAATTTGTCGCCGATGTGTAGCAGAGCCACTTGAGATGGCGCGTAGGTCGGGATCTCGGGCCCCGCGAGTTCGGTGGCGACGTCTTCGACCTTCGGCACGAACGTGTTGGTCGTGATGGCGAGCAGTGCCCAGAAGACGATGATGGGAATTGCGAACAGCCGCACCATCCTGGGGAAGAACGGGCGCTTCGCCTGATGGGCACTCACGCGGACTTCACTCTGCAGGTGACGTCCGCGTCTTCACGGTCGGCCGACTGCTGATCGCGCACAACGTCATTCACCAGCATCCGGCAGGCAATGTGCGAACCGTGCACGTGAGCCGAGATGCTGCCCGACACCACTGTGAGTGTGGTGGTCTCGGTGTGCGTCCACGGCAGTTCGGTGAGATCGACTTCGTGCGGATGCCCGTCGATGTCGATGTAGTCCAGCATCCCGCTACTGCCGAGATCACCGGACAACTCGTAGGTCAGCCGCTTGGGCGTGAACTCCTCGGGGGCTTGCGGTGGGCTGACCGCCAGGACCGGTCCCGGCGCCGACGACTCGCGCACCTTCCACATGCACAACGCGCCGACGGCGAGCGCGATGACAACCACCAGAGGTAGCCAGGTCTTGGCCAAGACCGCCCGACCGTTACGACGTTGCCCCACATTTGCATCCTATGCAGAATGCAGTTGGGGAACGCAAGTCCTACCCGCACATTCTACCTTTGGGGTTGCTGTGAAGCCATCTACTTGGTCATTTGGTCGAGCGCGCGAGAACGCCCAGCCGCGCCAATTTATTCCCAGCACATCATTCAAGTGATATAACTGAGCTATGGAATCAGCGGCCGGCGACGGCGTCGAGTCCGTTTCCGAGATGATTGCGCTGGCGACGGACACCCTGTGGCGGTATCTGATCGACCGCGACGATCTCAGTGCCAGCGCGGCGTTGGTGCTCAATCGGCTGTCCCACGAGGGTCCGATGCGGGTGACGGCACTGGCCGCGGCCGAGGGAGCCAGTCAGTCAGGGATGACTCAGTTGGTCCAACGCTTGGAGCGGCAAGGGCTTCTCGAGCGGTCGAGCGATCCGGAGGACGGCCGTGCCTCGCGCGTCATGCTCAGCGAGAAGGGCAAGCAGAACTGGGATGCCCGCGCCGAGATCCGCAAGCAGCGCATCGCCGACTGGATGACGAGGGTGCCCGAGGACGACCGGGTGGCACTGTGGTTGGCCGCGAAAGTCGTTGTCCGCGTACTGGGCGACATGCGTGAGGCCGGACCCTAAGGGCAGGTCGGGCCCTAGGGCCTCGAAGGGCTTGCCGACCTGCCCACTGCGCCAACGAAACTCAGCAATCGGACCGTCATGATTGCCTCCTCCGCCCGCCCGGCACCCAGGGCCGAACCTGGACCACCGGCACCGACCCGAACATGAAACGGGCGTCCCCGAGGCGACCCGTGGGCAAAATACCGTCGCGAGCAGAAACATCGCGCGGCGACATCTGCGACGATGCCCCCTAAGCAGCGACTTCGTCCGGTAGCGTATGCACCGCTTCGCCTGCCAACAAGCCAGAAACCACGGAGACGTCGATGACCCAGCAACCACCCGGATACGCCCCGCCACCGGCTCAACAGCCGAAGAGCCATCTGGCGCTCGCCATCCTGGCGACGATCTTCTGCTTCCCGATCACCGGCATCGTCGCGATTGTGAAAGCTGCCCAGGTGAACGGCTTCTGGGTCGGCGGCAATTACGCGGGAGCAGAGGCATCGTCAAAGAGCGCGATGAAGTGGATCCTGTGGAGCGTGGCTATTGCGGTCATCATCGCCGCGATCTACGCCATCCTCTTTGCCACCGGCGTGATGACCATGGACGTCGACACCACCACGTCGTGACATCGACAGAGGTTGGGCAGGCGGCCGACGGTCGCCTCGCCCGCCTCGGTCCGCCGCTGCTCGTGGGTGCACTCGCGGCGGGTGGTTGTGCCGCCGTGTGGATCGGCGACCCCACCACCCCGGGCGGCGTTCTACCTGTGTGCCCGACGAAAGCCCTTCTGGGCGTTGACTGTCCGGGCTGTGGCAGCCTACGCATGATCTATTCGCTGCTGCACGGCGACCTGCTGGCGGCGATCCGGTTCAACGCACTGGCGTCGGTGGGGCTCGGCTTTCTCGCTGTCGCCTACGGAACCTGGACCTACGGTCGGGTCACCGGCCGCCAGCTAGTCGGATGGCAACACCATCGATGGGCCCCGTTCATCGCGCTCGGCTTGGTGTCGGCCTGGTTCATCGTGCGCAACTTGCCTTTCGCGCCGTTCACCGCACTGCGCGTCTGACGTCTCAAAGCCAGCCGCGTCGTTTGAAGGTGACGTAGAGGAGCCCCGACACCAAGACGATGATCACCGCGCTGGACACCAAGCCGACCACACTTTGAAAGCCCGGGTAGGGGACGTTCTGGCCGTACCACCCGGTGACCGCGGTGGGCACCGCGATGATCGCCGCCCAGCCGGTGAGCTTCTTCATGATCGTGTTGAGTCGCGCGTCCTGCAGCGACAGATTCGTCTCGAACACCGTCGTGATCATGTCGCGCAACGACTCCGTCCACTCTGCCGCGCGAATCACGTGGTCGTAGAGATCGGAATACCAGCTGTCGAGTGCGACGGTGTCGGCATGCTCGGCACGACGGCGCATGATCGTGTTGATGACCTCGCGCATGGGCAGCACGACCCGGCGCAACTCCACGAGTTCCTTACGGAGCCGGTAGGTGGAACGTTGGATCGTGCGGGTCACCGCCCGGTCGTCGAACAAGCCGTCCTCGAGCGCCTCGATGGCGTCATCGAGTTGCTGGATGGTGTCGAACTGTCCGTCGACGATCACGTCGAGCAAGCCGTGCAGCAACGCCGGTGGACCCATCTTCAGCAGATCGGCGTTCTCATCCCACCGCCGGACCACCTCGTCGATGTCGAAAACCGGTTTCTGCGGGTCTAATTCGTGGCGCACGGTGACAATCCCGGCCGGCAGCACGAAGATGGACACCCTCGTCAGCAGCAGACGCGACTCCAGATCATTGGCCAGCGGCGGGGCCAGCGCGGTGGCGTACACCGTCAGGAACGTATGCGTCGCATACCGAGTCGCCTTCGTGCGTTCGGCGTGCGCGACGGTGTCCTCGATCGCGTGCTGATCGAAGCCCAGTTCCTGGGCAAGCTCGCACAGCACCTCGTGATCCGGATTGCACATGTCCACCCACACCAGCGCGTTGCGCTCGGCAAGGTGGTCTGAGGTTTCCTGGAGCGGAAAGTCTTCCGTCTTCAGTTCGCCATCGACCCACAGGCGGGTTCGGCAGTAGGTCATCAGACCAGTCTGCGCCTACCCCCGACCGGGTTGGCTAACCAGTGGTGTGAACGATCAGCACGTCGCACTTGGACCGGCGTGCCACATTGGCAGGCACCGAACCCAGCAGACGGCCGGCGATCGTGCTCAAGCCGACGTTGCCGACAATGAGGAGATCGGCGCTGACCTCTTCAGCCAATTCCACCAGTGCGTCAACCGGAGCCCCGACAACTGCGCGCTCTTCGACTTCGGCCGCACCTGCGGCCTTCGCGCGGTCGCGTGCCTCGCGCAGGATCGCGTAGATGGGGGCGTTGCCCGCCATCTTGTAGCCCTCGTCCTTCAGCAGGTCTGCCGCGCGGGTGTCCTCATTGGCCGGGAAATAGGCGGTCGCCACGATGACTTTGGAGCCAGGTTCGGAGGCGAGGTAACCCGCCCGGTCGACTGCACGCAGCGATGAATCCGAGCCGTCCGTGCCGACGACCACGGTCTTGTAACCGCCCATTCGTACCCTCCAGTCTCCAATTTCAACGCCACCCGGAACACTATCGCTTTGGCACCTCACAAGGGTGCGATTCACGTCACGCGGCAATTCCGGCGCGCCGCGCGATGCCACTCTACCGGGGAAAATAGCGCCCTCGACAGTTGCGTGAGCGGTACGACAGCACCCGAAATTGCAAATCCACATCGCATCCGATTCGCGATTGTCGGCGCTGCCACACCAATGATGACCAATAGGCGCAATTCGAACCTCACGAATTTTGCCAGGCACAACCCTTAGTTCGCCGAACAGGATGGGTGGGCTGCGGGTTAACGTTTGGCGCACCATCGACCGCGGTACAGGACGACCCACGTGAGTATCACCCTTCGGCCCGAACGGGTCCTCGGCGACGAGCAGCGGCGCACCGCGCCCGCTCGGCCGCTGGACGCCGTGTGGGTGGCGGTGTTCGCCGCTGCGCTCAGCGCCGCCGGGGCGGCGCGGCCATCGCTGTGGTTCGACGAAGCCGCGACGATCTCGGCGTCCACCAGGCCGATGCCCGACTTGTGGCGGATGCTCGGCAACATCGACGCCGTTCACGGCCTGTACTACGTGCTCATGCACGGCTGGTTCGCGGTGTTCCCCGCGACGGAGTTCTGGTCGCGGTTGTCCAGTTCGGTCGCCGTGGGCCTGGCGGCCGCTGGCGTCGTGGTGCTGGGCCGCCTTCTGTCGACCCGCACAGTGGCGGTCACGGCAGGCGTCGTTTTCGCGATGCTCCCCCGCGTGACGTGGGCAGGCATGGAAGCCCGCTCCTATGCACTGACCATGGTCGCCGCCGTCTGGCTCACGGTGCTGTGTGTGGTGGCGCTGCGCCGCGACCGGCCGAGGTGGTGGTTCGGATACGCGGTTCTCGGGATCGCCGCGACGCTGCTGAATGTCTTCTCGATTTTGCTGCTGCCGGTGCACGCCGTGATGGTCGCGACCATGGCTGAATCCAGGAAGGCGCGGTGGCACTGGGTGCTGCCAGCGGCGGCAGTCGGCGCCGCGACATGCCCTTTCCTGTTCTTCAGCCAGAGCCAGCTGTTCCAGGTCGGGTGGATTTCGCCGCTGAGTGCCGGAACCGTCGGAATGATCTTGGTAGACCAGTACTTTGACGGTTCACGAGCGGTCGCGGTGCTGTGCGGACTGCTGGTTCTCGCCGGCCTGATCTCGTGGCGTCGGTCCGGGTGGCGCCCGCGGCGACTGGCCGTGGTCGCTCTCGCGTGGATCGTTGTGCCCACCTTGGTCGTGCTCGGCTATTCGCTGCTGCACGAGCCGCTCTACTACCCGCGCTACCTGTCGTTCACCACTCCCGCCATGGCGCTCATCCTCGGCCTGTGCATCGTGGCGCTCGGGCGCTCGTCCCGTGCGTGGATCACCGCCCTACTCGTGGTGTTCGCGATCGCGGCGACGCCGAACTACCTGGCCCAGCGCGGGCCGTATGCCAAGGAGGGCATGGACTACAGCCAGGTCGCCGACGTCATCACCCGGCATGCGGCACCGGGCGACTGCCTGGTGATGGACAACTCGACGGCGTGGAAACCCGGCCCGATCCGCCCGCTGATCGCCGCGCGACCCGCGGCGTTCGCCAAGCTGCGCGACTACGGCCGCGGCCCAACAGGCATCCAACGAAACATGTTGTGGGACGCCCACATTGCCGTCTGGGCGTGGGCGGACAAGATGCCCTACTGCCCGGCGATCTGGACAGTGTCCGAGCACGACAAGTCCTTGCCGCGGCACGAGCAGGGCCCCGCACTGCACGCGGGTCCGCGACTCGGGCGGGCGCTGGCCTACCAGGTGCCCTACCGATTCGGCTTCCGCATCGTCGAACGCTGGCAGTTCAATTTCGCACAGGTCACCAAGTCAGTTCGTTGATGCGCCGCCGAACACCGAGAAGAACAGCACAAGTATTGCCGGGCAATGACTTTGGGCCCGCGGGGCCGGTATCCGCCTGACGAGAAAGCGAGCGCCGATGTCCGCACCCGCCGACAGCCTCACCATGCGACTGCGTGACGGGCGCGCGGTGTGTTACGCGCAGTACGGCGCACCCGACGGCGAGGTCGTCGTCAACGCCCACGGCGGGCTGGCCTGCCGACTGGATGTGGCCGCCGCGCACGCGGCCGCGCGTACGGCCGGCGTCCGGTTGATCTCTCCGGACCGGCCCGGAATCGGTGGATCCGACCCGCAGCCCGGCCGCACCATCCTGGACTGGGCCGACGACGTGGCCGACCTGATGGACCAGCTCGGCGTCGGACACTTCGCCGCGATGGGCTGGTCGATGGGGGGCCAGTACGCGGCCGCGCTGGCCTGGGCGCTGCCCCAGCGGGTGCGGCGGGTGGCGATCGTCGCCGGGGTGCTGCCGCTGACCGAGCCGGGAGTGTTCGCGCGCCTGCCGGCGTTCGACCGGATCTACACCCGGCTGTCGCACCGCGCGCCACTGCTGGTCAGACCGTGCTTCGCCGCGATGGCGCTGACGGCGCGGCGGGCGCCCGCGCTATATGGGCGCCTCGCCGCCGGTCAGCTGGGGGCCGCGGACGCCGCCGTGTTGCGCGACGAAGGCTACGCCGAGTTCGCCCGGATGTCGGCCGAGGCACTGCGCCGACCCGACGGCGTCGCCGAGGACTACCGGGCCTGGCTGCGACCGTGGGGTTTCGCCCCCGAGCAGATCACCGTCCCGACCGACGTCTGGGGCGGTCAGCAGGATGAACTGGTCGACCACGCCTGGCCGCCCGAGCTGGCCCGCCGCATTCCCGGCGCGACCCTGCACGAGCGACCCGGCGGGCACTTCCTGGCTCACCTCTACTACCCGGACATCTTCGCTCACTTGCTCGAGGGTTGACCCCCGAGCTCGCTTCCGACGTCAGTTACCGAACCAGCGGTTCGCCGGCGGCAGTTCGGTGCCCAGCAGAGCCCCGGCCGGAGCACCGGACTCGGTTCCCGCCTTCGCCGACCAGCCGGTGCCCACGCACAGCAGGTCGCGCGGCGTCGAGATGGTCGACGGCAACGGAATCCCGAAGCCCGGGATGCCGGGGATCGTGATCTGCGGCGGCGAGAGCAGCGTCGCGACACCTTGCGCCATCGTCGGCAGCAGCTGCGCCGGCGGAGTGGGCAGGGTGCCCGCGGCGTCGGAGATCGGCGCCGACGGGATCAGGGTTCCGAGGCCGCCCGGTGTGGGTCCGATGTAGCTGCCCGGACCACCCGGCAGCACTGTCGGCGGGGTCGGTGGGGTCGGCACCCGATTGCCGCCCGGCGTTCCCGGCACCGCTGCGGGCGGAGTCGGGAGTCCGGCTCCTCCGCCGCCACCGGGACCGCCCGGCACCGCTGCGGGCGGCGTGCCCGGCGTCACGATGTTGTTGGTGAACGGAGTGCCCGGCACCGCGGCAGGCGGAGTGGGCAGCCCTGCACCGCCACCACCTCCCGGACCACCCGGAACGGCACCCGGAGGCGTCGGAACTCCACCACCGCCGCCACCACCCGGACCACCGGGAACAGCGGCCGGCGGAGTCGGGATGCCGGCGCCACCGCCGGCGTCCGCGGCCGCGGGCAGCGCCCCGGGCGGGGCCGGCACACCGGCTGCGGCAGCAGCGATGTCCGCCGCGGGCACACCGGCCGACGGTGCGACGACACCCGAAGCGTCGGCGACCGGCGCGCCTACCGCGCCACCAGCTCCGGCAGCGCCCGCGCCACCACCGCCACCGGCTCCAGCTCCAGCTCCAGCGGCAGCGAGCCCGGAGTTGTCGGAGACCGCGGCAGCCGGCGCACCGGCTGCACCGGCGTCGTCCGTGATCGGTGCCGCCGGCACAGCGGCACCTGCGTTGTCGGTGATCGGCGCGGCCGGGACGCCGGCGGGGCCGGGGATGCCGCCGCCTTCGCCGACCGGCGCGCCGGGCACGGCAGCCGGTGGGGTCGGCACACCGCCACCGGTGCCACCACCGGGACCACCTGGGACGGCAGCCGGAGGCGTCGGCAATCCACCACCGGTGCCTTCGCCGGGTCCACCGGGAACCGCAGCGGGCGGGGTTGGCAGACCACCACCGGTGCCCTCACCGGGTCCACCGGGAACCGCCGCGGGCGGGGTCGGCAGACCACCACCGGTGCCCTCGCCGGGCGCACCCGGAACGGCGGCCGGCGGGGTCGAACCGGTCTCGACAACGTTTCCTCCGGGAGTACCGGGGACCGCGGCCGGCGGGGTCGGCAGACCACCACCGGTGCCCTCACCGGGGGCACCGGGAACGGCGGCCGGCGGGGTCGGAAGCGATTCGTCGCCAGGAGTTCCCGGCGTGCCGGGGATCACCTGCGGCGGCGTCGGCGGGATTTCCATGCCGGGGGTTCCCGGGGTGCCGGGCACCGCCACGGGTGTTCCCGGCACATTCACGTTGACCGGGACGCCGGGGCCACCCGGGACCGCGGCGGGCGGGGTGACGATGCCCGGGGTCGACGCCGCGCTGGGCACACCAGGCAGGGTGACCGGCGGAGTTCCGGGAACGTTGAGCATGCCGCCACCGAGCGGGACGCCCGGCACCGAAGCTCCTGGCGGCGGCAGCGTGCCGGACGCATCGTTGATCACGTTGCCGGGCACCGCAGCCGGCGGAACGCCTGGCGTGTTGACGGTGACCTGGTTCGAGCCGCCGGGGACGCCGGGAACCTCGGCCGGAGGCGTTGACACCGAGCCGTTGACGTCACCGCCGGGGACCGCCGCCGGCGGTGCCGGCGGGGTTCCACCGGAGCCCGGGATCGACCCACCGGGGACCTCGGCCGGTGGAACCGGCGGAGTGACAACGGATTCGGGCACAACATCGCCCGGGACCGCGGCCGGCGGAACCGGCGGGGTTCCACCGCCACCGCCACCGGGGACGCCCGGCACACCGGCGGGCGGGGTACCCGGGACGTCGCCACCGCCACCACCGGGAACACCCGGCACGCCGGCAGGCGGAGTACCCGGGACGTCGCCTCCGCCGCCGCCGGGGATGCCCGGCACGCCGGCGGGCGGCCCGGGCGGGACTGCCCCGCCACCGGGGACGGCGGCGGGAGGAGCTGCGGCCGGCGGCGCAGGCGCCAGACCGGAAGCGTCGGCGAGCGGGGCGGCCGGAACACCGGCCGGAGCGAGCCCGTTGGCATCGGAGATCGGAGCGCCGGCATCGCCGGCACCGGCAGGCAGAGCGCCGGGCGCGCCGGGGCCACCGGCACCCGAGCCACCGCCGGCACCGCCGCCCGGGCCGCCCGCCCCGCCACCGGGTCCACCACCACCGGGCAGACCGGCAGCCGCATCACTCACCGGTGCGCCGGCCGCGCCGGCACCGCCGTTGGGAACGCCCGCAGCATCACTGACCGGAGCGCTGGGCACACCTCCGGGCGGGGTGGGAATGCCGCCACCGCCAGCACCGGGAGGAGTACCGGGAACGCCACCGGGCACACCCGGGATACCGCCACCCCCGCCACCGGGAGGAGTACCGGGAACACCACCGGGCACACCCGGGATACCGCCACCGCCACCACCGGGAGGAGTGCCAGGAACGCCGAGCGGCGTACCGGGGACGCCCCCACCACCGGGAACGCCGGGAGCGCCGGGAACGGCGGCGGGCGGCGTCGGGATTCCGCGTGTCGTGCTGGTCCCGGGCGCGCCGGGGACGGACGCCGGCGGGACGGTCACGCCGCCGGTGCCGGGCATCCCGGGCGAGCCGGGAGCGCTGGCCGGGGGGACGCGAATGGTGCCGGGCACGGTCGCGGGCGGGATGGGACCGCCCGCAGTCGGCGGATTGTTCGTGAACAGCGTGTTCGACGTGCCGGGGATGCCCTGGGACAGGTCGGGCGGCGTCGTCAGACCTTGGTGAAGGATGCCCATGCACGGAACACCGGGGCTGCCGAAGTCGGCAACCGCACGGGGGCTGAACAGCGGAGCCGTCCAGAAAAACCCCGCCGTCGCCATGGCAGTGACCGCCGCCACGCGAGAGGTGGTCCGAGACATCATTTCCCCGTTTCTGTGAGAGGCCTGACAAGGAAACTACAGACGTGTAAGTACCTAACCGGGACCAGCCATTCAGGGGGTTACCGAACTGTTGCTAAGCGGTGTTGTCGCGGTTACTCCGGCGACAATTTGATCGCGCAAACACTCGCCGAACTGCAGGTCGACGCGGCCAACCAGATCAGGACTTGCGGGCGCGCCGGAACACCTTGTCGAGGTCCTTGCCGCTGACGCCTCTCCGTTCGGCCTGTCGGACCTTGTGCAGCACGAGCGGGCAGCGCTTGCAGCGTGGCGTGCTTCGACAGCACTTGTTCTTCGACTTCGCCACGGCAGGCAACGGTACCGAGACCACGATCAGAGCGAGTGACGGGATTCGAACCCGTGTAAACGGCTTTGCAGGCCGGTGCCTAGCCACTCAGCCACACCCGCGTGTCAGGCGAAACTTTTCCAGCGCTGTCGCGACTCGCCCATCTTTTGGCTCAGCGTGATTGCTGCCCGCGCCGCCACAGGGCGAATACGGTGTCGACATGCAGATCTGGTTGGCCGATCCGCCGTTGCTCGGCGGTCCCGGACAGGGCACCCGGCAGATCGTCGAACTCCTGATCGCGTTCGGGCTGACCGCGTTGATCGGCCTGGAGCGCGAAATTCACGGCAAGAGCGCCGGCCTGCGTACCCAGGCGATCGTCGGCACCGCGTCAGCGCTGATCCTGATCGTCAGCAAGTACGGCTTCTCCGACGTGCTGAGCACAGGCCTGGTCGAGGTCGACCCGTCGCGGGTGGCCGCCCAGATCGTCTCCGGTATCGGCTTCCTCGGCGCCGGGTTGATCATCACCCGGCAGGGCGCCGTGCACGGGCTGACCACGGCGGCCGCGATCTGGGAGTGCGCGGCCATCGGCATGGCCGCCGCCGCGGGGCTGGTGAAGCTCGCGATACTCGTCACGATCCTGCACTTCGTCATCGTCCTGGGCTTCAACCCGCTCAGCAGGCGTCTGACCGCGCGGCTGGCCGGCTCGGTGCGGCTGCGGGTCACCTACGACGTCGACCGCGGCGTGCTCACCCGCATCCTCGCCACCTGCGAGAAGCACCAGTGGAGCCTCACCGAGCTGAGTACCGACAGCGACGGCGGTGTCATGTTGACGTTGTCGGGCAGCCAAATCCTGCGTGCCCCAACCACAGTCGCCGCGATAGCCGGCGTCACCGCGGTGCACCGGCTCGACGAGAAGGACGAGTAGACCTCAGTCCGCCCGTTCACGCCCGGAACGGTAGGAGGCCACGCAGCCCACCGCCGCCAAAACGGCGAACGCACCGAACATCAGCCGGCTCGCGCTCGCATCGGGCGCAACACGCAGATTCACCACGACACCGGCCAACCCGGCACCGAACGCTCCGCACATCAGTTGCACGGTGCTGATCGCGGCCGCGGCCACCGCCTGCTGAGGAGCGTCGTCGACCACCGAACCCATCGCCCACGCCGAGAGATGCGGCCACGCCATCCCGATACCTGAGCCCGTGATCACCAGCGCCACAGCCCATAGCGCTACGACTGTTGTTGGCGCACCGTCGGTTTGGGTCGCTGCCGCCAACGCCAGACCCGCGGCCATCACCAGTGGGGCGATCGCCACCACGCGCACCGTGATCCGCACATTGGTGATCGACGCGCTGGCGATCTCCCCCACCGTCCAGCCCACCGACAGAGCCGCACCCAGGAAGCCCGCCACGACCGGCGCCAGACCGCCCAGCCGCTGACCGAACAGCGGCACATACATGTCCACCATCGTGGCCGCCATCAACAGACCCAGGGTCAGGTAGATCCACTTCAACGGCCCCGGCTCAAATGCTTTGCGCGGCAACACCGCCGCCGAAGCCCGGCGGTCGACGACAATGAACACCCCCACCAGCACAGCGCCCGCGATCAGCAGTCCCGCGATGACGCCCGCGCTGTGCGGAATCACCGCCGCGCTCACTGTCAGCGCTGCCACCCCGAGAAGCAACAACGACCACATCGGGATTCGCGTCCGAGGCGGCTGCTGGTCGGTGTCGGCCCGTGCCGGCAACGCCAGCGGCACCAGCACACTCATCGCCACCGCGAAAACCGCAAGTAAGCCGAATCCGCCTCGCCACAAACCGAATTGGGCGAACAAGCCACCGGTGGCCGGCCCCACCAGGGTGCCCACTCCCCACATCGCCGAGACCACCGCCGATGCGCGGGTCCACAGCCGGTCGGGAAGCGCCGCGCTGATCACCGCATAGCCGAGGCCGGCCAGCACACCCCCGGCCAGGCCCTGTACGACCCGACCGCCGAGGAGCAGCGGCATCGACGGCGCCAGCGTGCACAGCGCACTGCCCGCGGCGAAGGACAATAACGCGCCCAGATACGCGGTGCGCGGGCCGAATCGGGTCAGAACCGGGCCCACCGTCGTCGCGGCGGTCACCGACGCAACCAGATACACCGTCGTCACCCAGGCGTAGAGCCGCTCACCACCGATGTCGGCGACGGCGCTCGGGAGCAGGCTGATGGTGATGAACTCGTTGATGGCGTAGATCGCCACGCCACCGGCCAGCACGATGACAGCGCCGAGATAGTCGCGGCCCAGCAGCTCGCGCCAGCTGCCCGCGGCCGATGCGGTTGTCTCGGTCATGGCATCACCGTAAAGGCTCAACCGAGGTTGAGCTCAAGCACGCCCGGCTATTTCAGCCCGGCCGCATCCATGCCGCGCAATTCCTTCTTCAGATCCGCGATCTCGTCGCGGATCCGGGCGGCCAGCTCGAACTGCAGGTCGCGAGCCGCCGTCATCATCTGCGCGGTCAAATCCTTTATCAAGTCCGCGAGTTCGGCCCGCGGCATGTTCGCGGTGTCGCGTCCCTCGACGATGCCCGCACTGACCGCACGACCCGGCTCGCCCTGCGCCCGCCGGCCCCGGGAGGCGTTGCGCCCCGAGCCGCCGACCTCGATCGCTTCGGTGTCGTCGGCCTCCCGGTACACCTGGTCGAGGATGTCGGCGATCTTCTTGCGCAGCGGCTGCGGATCGATCCCGTGCGCCTCGTTGTAGGCGATCTGCTTGGCCCGGCGCCGCTCGGTCTCCTCGATCGCCTGCTTCATCGAGTCGGTGATCTTGTCGGCGTACATGTGCACCTCACCGGACACGTTGCGCGCCGCGCGACCGATGGTCTGGATGAGGCTGCGCGGGGACCGCAGGAAGCCCTCCTTGTCGGCGTCGAGGATCGCCACCAGCGACACCTCGGGCAGGTCGAGCCCCTCACGCAGCAGGTTGATGCCGACCAGCACGTCGTATTCGCCGAGCCGCAACTGGCGCAGCAGTTCGACCCGGCGCAACGTGTCCACCTCGGAGTGCAGGTACCGCACCCGGATGCCCATCTCCAGCAAATAGTCGGTGAGATCCTCTGCCATCTTCTTGGTCAGCGTGGTGACCAGCACCCGCTCGTCGCGTTCGGTGCGCAGCCGGATCTCGCCGATCAGGTCGTCGATCTGGCCCTTGGTGGGCTTGACGTGCACCTGCGGATCGACCAGACCGGTCGGGCGGATCACCTGCTCGACGAACTCACCACCGGCCTGCGCCATCTCGTAGTTGCCCGGTGTCGCCGACAGATAGACCGTCTGGCCGATGCGTTCGGCGAACTCCTCCCACGTCAGCGGGCGGTTGTCGACGGCCGAGGGCAGCCGGAACCCGAAGTCCACCAGATTGCGTTTACGCGACATATCGCCTTCGTACATGCCGCCGATCTGCGGCACGGTGACGTGCGATTCGTCGATGACCAGCAGGAAGTCCTCCGGGAAGTAGTCGATCAGCGTCGCCGGCGCCGTTCCCGCGCCGCGGCCGTCGATGTGGCGGGAGTAGTTCTCGATGCCGGAGCAGAACCCGACCTGCTTCATCATCTCCAGGTCGTAGTTGGTGCGCATGCGCAGCCGCTGGGCCTCCAGCAGCTTGCCCTGGCCCTCCAGTTCGGCCAGTCGGTCCTCGAGTTCGGCCTCGATGCTGGAGATCGCCGTGGCCATCCGCTCCGGGCCCGCCACATAGTGGGTGGCCGGGAAGATACGCACCGAGTCGACCTGGCGCACCACGTCACCGGTCAGCGGGTGCAGGTAGTACAGCGCTTCGACCTCGTCGCCGAAGAACTCGATGCGGATCGCGAGTTCCTCGTAAGCCGGGATGATCTCGACGGTGTCACCGCGGACCCGGAAGGAGCCGCGGGTGAACGCGATGTCGTTGCGGTCGTACTGGACGTCGACCAGCAGCCGCAGCAACCCGTCGCGGGGGACCTCGTCACCGACCTTCAGTTCCACCGACCTGTCCAGATAGGACTGCGGGGTGCCGAGGCCGTAGATGCAGGACACCGAGGCCACCACCACCACGTCGCGCCGGGACAGCAGGCTCGAGGTCGCCGAGTGCCGCAGCCGCTCGACGTCGTCGTTGATCGAGCTGTCCTTCTCGATGTAGGTGTCGGTCTGCGCGATGTACGCCTCCGGCTGGTAGTAGTCGTAATACGACACGAAGTACTCGACGGCGTTGTGCGGCAACATCTCCCGCAGTTCGTTGGCCAGCTGGGCGGCCAGCGTCTTGTTCGGCGCCATCACCAGGGTGGGCCGCTGCAGTCGTTCGATGAGCCAGGCGGTGGTCGCCGATTTACCGGTGCCGGTGGCGCCCAGCAGGACGATGTCGCGCTCCCCCGCCCGGACCCGGCGTTCCAGTTCCTCGATGGCCGCCGGCTGATCGCCCGCGGGCTCGTACTCGCTGACCACCTCGAACCGGCCGCCGGCACGCACGATGCCGTCGACGGCGTCAGCGGCAGGTCGGTACTCCGAGTGCGCCAGCACGGGATGTTCGGTAGCGAAAGCCATGGTCACCAGGTTAAGCGTCCCCACCGACACATTCATTCCTCGATACGCTTGCGCGGTGACGGTCCATCCGCCCAAGCAGGAGACGTTCGACCTGGTCGCGTACACCAACACCGACCCGAAGGGCATCGTCCGGGCGGTGGACGACTACGTGCTCACCCCGTGGGGTCTGTACATGGCCCGCCCCACCCCGGGCCGCGCCCAGTTCCACTACCTGGAGTCGTGGCTGCTGCCGTCGCTGGGGCTGCGGGCCAATGTCTTCCACTTCAACCCCGGCTACGAGCGGCCGCAGGACTATTACCTCGACGTCGGCGTGATCACCGTCGGCGACACCGCCTGGCATGCCGAGGACCACTACCTCGACCTGGTGGTCTATGCCGGTGACCGCACCGACCTCATCGACACCGACGAACTGTTCGCCGCTCACCGCCAGGGCCTGGTGCCCACCGAGACCGCGGAAACCGCCCTGCAATGCGTCGTCGGCGCCGTCGCCGGCCTCGCCCGTCACGACCATGACCTCAATGCCTGGCTTTCCGCCGAGGGAATGACACTGACCTGGCGCTGAGCCCCCTCCGGGCGGGGCAACGAATCGGCAGTCTCCCGCCGGACGGGTAGTCTGCCTAGCTATGAGCTCCACCACGCGCGGATGGCTGAGCATCGTCGCCGCGGCCACACTGGTCGTGGGTTCTCAGTTAACGGCGGCGACCGCGCTGGCCGACCCGGATCCCACGCCCCCGCCGACACCCCCGCCGACGCCCGTGGCCTCCGATGACGCCAACCCGCAGTTGCTGCACAACATCACCTACCGGGCCCGGGCGGACGGCACATCACGCGGCGCCGTTGTGGCGTACAAGATCGACGACAACAACGTCAACAGCGACCAACCCACGCTGCTGCCGGGGATGACCTTCGAGGTCAACACGGTTCTGCACGATCCCAAAAAGGCCGGCATGCAGCTGTCCATCCAGTGGCCGTACGGATCGAATCTGCACTGCGAGATCCTGGTGGACGACCAGATCGTGGCACAGGCGGACCAGTTCATCGCCCCCCGGCTGTTCCGCCCCAAGGACGACCCGCTCTACGGCACCCTCCAGTGCGGCGCGCCCCTGGATACGCCCGCCCCGAACGCCGCGCCTCCGCCCGCACCTGCCCCGGCGCCGGAACCGACGACGTAGACCTCCGCAACCGCCGATACTCTGGGCACGTGCAGAAACCTGATCGTGTCGCCGAGGCCGGCGCCTGGCTGTTGGAAAACGGTCACCGGATCGTGCTCGCGCTCACCGGCGGGCGCTACCCACGCACCGTGATGGGGATGTTGACCGTCGAATTGCACACCGTCGGCCGCAAATCCGGGAAGCCGTACAGCAACCTGTTGACGTCTCCGGTTCACGACAAGGACCGCATCGTCGTCGTGGCGTCCAAGGGCGGGCACCAGGATCACCCCGACTGGTACAAGAACGCGATCGCCAATCCCGATGTCGGCGTGACCGTTGACGGCGCAACGGTTCCGATGCTGGCCCGCACCGCCAGCCCCGAAGAGCGGGCCGAGTTGTGGCCGCGAGTTATCAAGGCCTACAAGGGATATGCGGGCTATCAGCGCAACACGTCCCGCGAGATCCCGTTGCTGATCCTGGAGCGGCGCCGAGCGTTCCGCTAGTCAGACGGCCGGCGTCCAGCCGGTCGTGTCGGCCCATTCCCACGCCCGGCGGTAGGCATCGAGGAACCACGGCTCCTTCGCCTCGGCGTAGGCCCCGATATCGGCGTGCTGAGCCGCGAAGTGCTTGACCGCCAGGTAGTCGGCCCGCACACCGGGGTTGGCCTTGAGCCAGTCCACGAACAGCAGCGCGAACCGCTGATTGGGCCACCCGTCCACCCGGATGTGCACGTTGGTGGGCCGGCCCGGGTCACCGGAGGCGTGGAAACGCTTGTGCCACAAGGCTGGATCGGTACCCGCCTTCGGTACGTCGGAGGTGATCGCGCCGACGCGGGGATACCCGGCCCTCAGTAGGTCTTCGGCGAGTTCGTCGGCGACGTCCAGCGACGCAACCGTCACCTGGACGTCGATGATGTCCTTGGCGTCCATACCTGGCACCGCCGTCGAGCCGATGTGGTCGATCCGCACCGCGCGGTGCCCGCAGGTGGTGTTGAGCCGGGCCAGGACCCGGCGGGCCTGGTCGGGCCAACGGGGATCGGCCGCCACCACAGCGGTCGAACTCGGCGCCGGGGTGCGGGTGGTGAGATTGTGCGCGAACGGCAGGATGCGCTGGTACCACAGCTCACGCGCCTGCTCGACGAGTTGGCCGGAGCTGCCGGCGTTGTCCAGCCAGACGTCGGCGACCAGCCGGCGTTGCTCCTCGGTGGCCTGCGCGGCGATCCTGGCTCTCGCATCAGCCTCGGAGAAGCCGCGGTAGTCGATCAGCCTCTTGACCCGCACCTCGGGATCGGCATGCACGATGATGACCAGCGGGAACATCGGGGCCATCTGTGATTCGACCAGCAGCGGGATGTCCTCGACGATCACGGCGTCCTCACCGGCGGCAGCGATCAACTCCGAGCGCCGAGTCGCCACCAGCGGGTGGACGATGCCGTTCAGGGTTTGCCGCTTGTCCTCGTCGCTGAACGCGATCCCGGCCAGTGCCGGGCGGTTCAGCGCGCCGTCGGGCAGCAGGATCTGTGACCCGAACGCGTCGACCAGCTTGGCCAGGCCTTCGGTCCCCGGCTCGACGACCTCGCGGGAGATGACATCCCCATCGACGACGATGCCGCCACATTCGGAGAACGTGGCGGACACCGTCGACTTGCCGGCGCCGATACCGCCGGTGAGTCCAATACGCAGCACTGCACCAGTCTTTCAGGCAGCCGAGACGACGAACGCCCCGGCTCGGGTGAGCCGGGGCGTCAATCGTGGATTACTTAGGCGTTGCCCGCCAGCTTCTCGCGCAGAGCCGCGAGCTGGGCATCGCTGGCCAGCGAACCACCGGCCGACTCACCCGAGCTCGACGAGGACGACGACGACGAGCCGTTGCCGGCCGGACGCTCGGCCGCCTCGGCCTCAGCCTTGGCGAACTTCTCCATCTGCGCGGTGTGCATCTTGTGCCGGCGCTCGGCCTCGGCGTAACGGGCCTCCCACTCGGTGCGCTGCTTGTCGAAGCCTTCCAACCATTCGTTGGTGTCGGCGTCGAAGCCCTCCGGGAAGATGTAGTTGCCCGCATCGTCGTAGCTGTCGGCCATGCCGTACTTCGAGGGGTCGAACTCCTCGGTGTAGTCCTCGTTGGCCTGCTTGAGGCTGAGCGAGATGCGGCGGCGCTCCAGGTCGATGTCGATGACCTTGACCATGGCGTCGTCGCCGACCTGCACGACCTGATCCGGCACCTCGACGTGGCGCTCAGCCAGCTCGGAGATGTGCACCAGTCCCTCGATGCCCTCTTCGACGCGGACGAACGCACCGAACGGCACCAGCTTGGTGACCTTGCCGGGCACGATCTGGCCGATGGCGTGGGTGCGGGCGAAGTGGCGCCACGGGTCTTCCTGAGTCGCCTTGAGCGACAACGAAACCCGCTCGCGGTCCATGTCCACGTCGAGCACCTCGACGGTGACCTCGTCGCCCACCTGAACCACCTCGGACGGGTGATCGATGTGCTTCCAGGACAGCTCGGAGACGTGCACCAGGCCGTCGACGCCGCCGAGATCGACGAACGCGCCGAAGTTGACGATCGAGGACACCACACCCTTGCGGATGGCGCCCTTCTGCAGCTGGTTGAGGAACTCGCTGCGCACCTCGGACTGGGTCTGCTCCAGCCACGCGCGGCGCGAGAGCACCACGTTGTTGCGGTTCTTGTCCAGCTCGATGATCTTGGCCTCGATCTCCTTGCCGATGTACGGCTGCAGATCGCGGACGCGTCGCATCTCGACCAGCGATGCGGGCAGGAAGCCACGCAGGCCGATGTCGAGGATCAGGCCGCCCTTGACGACCTCGATGACGGTGCCCTTGACGGCCTCGTCCTTCTCTTTGAGTGCCTCGATGGTGCCCCAGGCGCGCTCGTACTGAGCGCGCTTCTTGGACAGGATCAGGCGGCCTTCCTTGTCCTCCTTGGTGAGGACGAGGGCTTCCACCTCATCGCCGACGGACACAACCTCATTGGGGTCGACGTCGTGCTTGATGGAAAGTTCGCGGGAGGGGATGACACCCTCGGTCTTGTAGCCGATGTCGAGCAAGACTTCGTCGCGGTCAACCTTGACGATGGTCCCTTCGACGATGTCGCCATCGTTGAAGTATTTGATGGTCTTGTCGATCGCGGCGAGAAAGTCCTCGGCCGAGCCGATGTCGTTGACGGCTACTTGCGGCGAGGTGACGGTGGGACTTGGCATATTGTTGGGTTGCTCCGGACAGGCTTAATCGTAGGGACAGTTCTTTCGGGGATGTATCTGTGGTGCTGTACCCGCTACGTGCACACAGGTACTGTCCGAGACTACTCGACTAGGCACACGCTGGACAAACCCGGGTCTGTGAGCCCGCTGTGGACGCCTCTGGTCGAATACCCTGCTCAGGTGTCCTACCCCTTCCCGCCGCCGTTGCCCAGGCCGGTCCGCAAGGTCGGCGCCCCGCTGGCGGTGATCATCATTCTCGGCACCGTCGCCGGGTTGATCTTGACCCTGCTGACCGCGGTGAATCCGGCCGGCACCGTGATCGGGTTCATCCTGGCCACCACGGCGACGACGCTGGTGGTGCTGGCGTATCTGTGGCTGGACCGGTGGGAACCGGAGCCGCCGCGGCTGCTGGTGTTCGCCTTCGTCTGGGGCGCCTCGGTGGCCGTTGTGGTGTCAGTGGGCCTCGAGGTGGTCTTCGACGCCGCGGTGAACACCGGCGGTTCGGAGTCCAGCCCCTTCACCATCGCGGTCGGCGCTCCGCTGATCGAGGAGGCCGCCAAGGGCGCGTTTCTGCTGTTGATGATGACGGGTGTGCGCCGCGCCGAGCTGAACTCGCTGACCGACTGCTTGGTCTACGCGGGAATGACGGCGATCGGCTTCGCCTGGCTGGAAAACATCTTCTACATCGCCGACGGCGGCTCGCTGGGCGACTCTCTGCTGACCGCGGGATTGCGTCTGGTGATGGGGCCGTTCGCCCACCCGCTGTTCACGACTTTCACCGCGATCGGCGTGCATTTCGCTCTGCAGCAACGCAATTGGTTTGCCAAGGCGGGGTGTGTGGCGCTCGGGTACCTGGCCGCGGTGGTGATGCACGGGCTGTGGAACGGGTCTGCTCTGGCCGGTCCGGGCGCGTACTTCGGCTTGTACGTGGTGTGGATGATGCCGGTGTTCTTCCTGGCGGTCACGCTGGCCGTACGTAGTCGGCGCGCCGAACAGCGCGTGGTGGCCGAGAAACTGCCGGGCATGGTCGCCGCAGGCCTGGTGACCCCGGCCGAGGCCGGCTGGCTGGGGTCGATCCGCACCCGCAAGGCGGCGGTGGCCGCCGCCACCCGGCTCGGTGGGCGCCCGGCCGGCCGCGGCGTCAAGAAATTCGCAGTCCAGATTGTCGAGCTGGCATTCGTCCGGGACCGGATCGACCGCGGTTTCGGCGATGCGCGGGTGTTCGCGCTGCAGCAGCTCGAGGTCGACGGCGTGGTCGCTGCCCGCGCCGCCGCCGGGCCGGCGCTGCACTGGGTGAACGGCTACCGACCGCCGGTATAGGGCTACGACTAGGCGATGACGGTGTAGCCGATGTCCTCGAGCATGCCGATCTCGACTGCACTCAGCTTGATGCGCCGAACCCCAGTGCCGATGCTCGGGCTCATCAACGAAGCCGCGAACGTCGAACCGTTCAGATGCGCGCCGGTGGCGTCCAGCGGCACCAATCGGCCGTAGGCCGCAGTCGCATTCGGACCGTCGAAGTAGACGCTGCCGCCGCGTGTGGTGGCCCAGGAGCCGTTGCTCAAGAACAGAGGAATACCGGTGCTGGTGGTGGCGAAGCCGTCCAATTTCGTTCGGTAGGTCGACGACGATGCGCTTCCGACCGTTGAAAGGAAGCCCAGCGTGTGCACGAGCTCGTGCAATGCAACTGTTTCAAAATCGGTTTCGAGGAAGTTCGGGGTGCTGTCGAAGGACCAGGTGTGCGCGGAGTTGAACACGATGGTGCCATCGGCCTGCGTGCCGTTCTGGTCGATGCCGGTGAGGATCTTGTGTTGCACCACAGTGTCTTCGAACTTTCCCCCACCGACGATGGCAAGGGAGCTGCTGCCGGTACCGAGCAGGCTGGAGCCGGGTGTGCTCTGGACTGTGATCAGATAGCTGACGGTCACCGGGAGGGAGGCCGACGGCACGATGCGCGACGCCAGGAAATCCCCGGCCGCCTGAAGAGCTGCGCGCGAAGCGGGAGTCCACCACGATTCCGATCCGGAATCGAACGTGAACGCGAACTTCAACGCCGGCGTCCCGATTACGTACTGGTTCACCGTCACCGACGCCGTCGTGCTCGGTGAACGGAAGAGGTTCAGCAGGTTGATATGCGGTCCGACATCCGTTGCGCGCACGGCGAACTCGTCAGTGCCGGTGAAGTCCGATCCTGGGGTGTAGGTGAACGTGCCGTCGGAGGCAACGTGAACGGTGCCGTGCAGAGGCGCGCCGGCACCGGCAGCGACGACCTTGTACTTGATCACGTCCCCTTCGGGATCGACCGCGCCGATGGTTCCGCTGATAACCCCGTCATGCTGACCGGTGATCTGGACCGGCTGCACGGTCGGTGCGTTGTTGAAAAAGGTGCGGCGAATCTGCAACGGCAGGTGGTCGACGAAACTCTGGACGGGGTTCGCTGACGCAGACGCCGCAGGCCGGGCAGCGATCGGGGCGCTGACGATTGGATCGGACTGTGTCGGCACCGCTGCCTGCGCCGTCGGTGCCGGTCGCTTCGCGCCTACCCGCGGAGAGCCGAGCAAAGGAATTTGGCGGGCGCCGACCGCCGACGGCTTGGCGGCGGCGCGCGGTGCCGGCGCGGCGTGACCGAACTGGCGAGCAACGCCACCGCCCGGCTTGGCATGGCCTGTCGACGCCGACGGCGAACTGGATCCGGCCCCGTCATCAGCGCTTGCGAGACCGGCCGTCTGCAGCCCGACCCACGATAGCCCCACCATGAAGGCAAACGCACCGACGCGCGCCTCCCACCCAACCTTCGACATCGAAATCCCCCCGGTTTTCGCGCATGTGATGCGGTCGGACCGACGGTACAGTCTCGGACATCATTGCAACGGTATTTCGCCTAACGAGTTTGCTCGGCGCCTCAATTAAACCGGCGACGTGGGTACTCGTGCGCGGCGGCGTCCCAGCTGCGGCCGTACCCGCCAGTCCGCAGCCGTTTTCAGCCGGTTCCTAGCTTCGCCTCCTACCTTCGCGGGCATGATCCAGCACATCCTGGAATACGCGGGGATCGCGGTCCTCGCCGCCTCCGGCGCGGTGGTCGGTGTCCGCAAGGGGTTCGACCTGTTCGGCATCGCCGTCCTGGCCGTCTTGACCGGCATCGGCGGGAATGTGATGCGTGACGTCCTACTGGGCGCGTTCCCGCCGGCGTCGCTGCAGCACTGGGCTCCTGTCACGGTGTGTTTCGTGGCTGCGGTACTGACCACGGCCTTCGCCAAACTGGTGATCAAGTTGAGCCAACTCGTGCTGGTGCTCGACGCCATCGGCATGGGATTTTTCGCGACCACCGGCGCGGCGATATCGGTCGATCACGGCGCCAGTTATTTCGCGGCCGCACTGCTGGGCATGGTGTCCGCGATCGCCGGCACCATCATGCGCGACATCGTCGCGCGGGAGGTCCCGATGGTGATGGGTCCCGACGACATGTATGCGGCGCCGGCCATGCTGGGTGCCGTCGTCTACGTCGCGATCGACTCGGTCGGCGCGCAGTGGTTGGGAGTCGCCGTCGGGTCGATCGTCGCCACCCTGTTGCGGCTGGCGGCGATCACGTTCCACTGGCGGCTACCGACCGGGCCTCGCGAGTTGCACGTGAATCCCGCCCCCGTCGAGGACCGTCAGTGCGCGGCGGCATCCCAGCTTCGGCCGTAACCCACCGACACCTCCAACGGAACGTCCAACGGGTACGCGCTGCCCATCTTGTCGCGCACCAACGCGTCGAGGGTGTCGCGTTCGCCGTCCGCGACCTCGAACAGCAGCTCGTCGTGCACCTGCAGCAGCATGCGCGATGCCAGGCCACGTTCCTTGATCGCCGAGTCGACGTTGATCATCGCCACCTTGATCAGGTCGGCGGCGCTGCCCTGGATGGGTGCGTTGAGCGCGGCACGTTCGGCGGCCTCACGCACCTGCCGGTTGCTGCTGTCCAGCTCCGGCAGGTAACGCCGGCGGCCGAACACCGTCGAGGTGTACCCGTCTTTTCGGGCTTGGTCGACGATGTCGCGCAGGTAGTCCCGGATGCCGCCGAACCGGTTAAAGTACTGCTCCATCTGGACCTTGGCTTCTTCGGTCGAGATCTTCAGCTGGGCCGACAACCCGTAGGCGCTGAGCCCGTAGGCCAGGCCGTACGACATCGCCTTGACGCGGCGCCGCAGTTCGGCGTTGACCTCGTCGATCGGGACATCGAACGCGCGCGACGCCACGAACGAGTGCAGGTCCTCGCCGGTCCGGAAGGCCTCGATCAGGCCCTCGTCCTTGGACAGGTGCGCCATGATCCGCATCTCGATCTGGCTGTAGTCGGCGGTCATCAATTCGCTGTAGCCGCCACCGACGATGAACGCGTCGCGGATCTGGCGCCCGGCGTCGGTGCGGATCGGGATGTTCTGCAGGTTCGGCTCGGTCGACGACAACCGCCCGGTCGCGGCGATGGTCTGGTTGAACGTGGTGTGGATGCGCCCATCGGCGGCCACCGACTTGAGCAGCCCGTCGACGGTGACCTTGAGCCGGGTGGCGTCGCGGTGGGCCAGCAGATGCTCGAGGAACGGGTGTCCGGTCTTGTCGAACAGGGACTGCAGCGCGTCGGCGTCGGTGGTGTAGCCGGTCTTGGTGCGCTTGGTCTTCGGCATGCCGAGCTCGTCGAACAGCACAACCTGCAGCTGCTTGGGCGAACCCAGGTTGATCTGTTTACCGATCACCTCGTACGCCGCGTCGGCGGCTTGCCGAATCTGCTCGGCGAACTCCCGCTCCAGAGTGTTCAGCTTGTCCAAATCGACGGCGATGCCGACGTTCTCCAACCCGGCCAGCACAGCCTGCACCGGCAGCTCCATCTGGCCGAGCAGCGACGACGAGTCGATGCGCTCCAGCTCCTCATCCAGTGCGTCGGCCAGGTCGGCGACCGCGCGGGCGCGCAGGATGAGTGTCTGCACCGCCTGGTCGTCCACGCCTTCGCTGTCGTCGAGGAGCGAAAGCTGTTGCTGCTCAGGGTTGTCGGCACGGAGCTCGCGACGAAGGTAGCGCAGCGACAGGTCGTCGAGAGCGAAGCTGCGCTGCCCGGGCCGCACCAGATACGCCGCCAGCGCGGTATCGGAGGTGACACCGGCCACCTGCCAGCCCCGGCCGGCCAGGTCATGCATCGCAATCTTGGCTTCGTGCAACACCTTCGGCGCGCTCTCGTCGGCCAGCCACGCACCCAGCGCGGCCTCGTCGTCGGGCGTCAGGCCGGCGGTGTCGATGTAGGCGCCGTCGCCGTCGGCGGTGGCGATCGCCAAGGCGGTGGCATCACCGTCGTACACCCGGTGGGTGCCGACGACCGCGACACCGGACCGGGCGCCGGTACGCGCGTGCTCGTCCAGCCACGCCGCCACCGTGCCGGGTTCGAGTTGCCCACCGCGGACGTCGAACCCCTCGTCGACCTCCGGTTCGACGGCGGCCAGCGTGTCGAACAGCCGGTCCCGCAGGACGCGGAACTCGAGGTCGTCGAACAGGCGGTGGATCTGGTCGCGGTCCCACGGCTGCACCCGCAGCGTGTCGGGGGTCTGCGCCAGCGGGACCTCCTTGACCAGTTCGGTGAGATCCCGGTTGAGGATGACGCTGGACAGGTTCTCGCGCAACGCATCTCCGACTTTGCCGCGAACGGCGTCTACGTTGTCGACCAGCCCCTGCAGCGAGCCGTATTCGAGGATCCACTTGGCGGCGGTCTTCTCCCCCACCCCCGGGATGCCTGGCAAGTTGTCGCTCGGGTCGCCGCGCAACGCCGCGAAGTCCGGATACTGCGTCGGGGTCAGGCCGTACTTCTCCACCACCGCCTCGGGGGTGAACCGGGTCAGATCGCTGACACCCTTGCGCGGGTAGAGCACCGTGACGTCCGGGCTGACCAGTTGCAGCGCGTCCCGGTCGCCGGTGACCACCAGCACCCGGTAGTCCTCCTGCTCGGCCTGGGTGGCCAGCGTGGCGATGATGTCGTCGGCCTCGAAACCGGGCTCGGCCAGGACCGTGATGCCGAGTGCGTTGAGCACTTCCTTGGTGATCTCGATCTGGCCGCGGAACTCGTCCGGCGTTGCCGAACGGCCTTCTTTGTACTCCGGGTACTTCTCCTTGCGGAAGGTCTGCCGAGAGACGTCGAAGGCGGCGGCCACATGCGTGGGCGTCTCGTCGCGCAGCAGGTTGATCAGCATGGCGGTGAAGCCGTAGACCGCGTTGGTGGTCAGCCCATTCTTGGTTTTGAAGTTCTCGGCGGGCAACGCGTAGAACGCCCGAAACGCGAGCGAATTGCCATCCAGCAGCAGCAGGGTCGGTTTCTGGTCCGTAGCGCTCGCCGTCACGCCATCACTCTATGCACCGCCCCCGACACTCAGTACCCGAGGAGCTTGCGGAATCGCTGTCCCACGGCCATCGACTGGCCCATCCGCTGCACCCACCCGTCGAGCGCGGCCTTGGTATCCGCCGGATCCCAGCCGCGTTCCCGACCGAGCGCGATCATGCCGGCCTCGTCGGTGACACCGCGTTTCTGCGCGGTGAGGGCGAGTTCGGCGTAATTGCCCAACGAGATGCCGTTGATCGGTTCCCAGATCGGGTCGTCGTCGGCAACCGACTTGTTCGACGGGCCGCCCAGCAGGGCGGGATCACTCAGTTTCTTGAAAAGTCCCATGCCACGAGTCCACTCCGCCGGTTCGGCTACCGATCCCAACTTGACCAGGCAAACGGAACTGGAACACGTTTCAGTTCGCCGGCCCGCATCGCATACGATGACCCCGTGCCAGCTTCTCCAGACGCCCCCACGCAACTACCGGCGATCGATGGTTGGTGGGACCACGACGACGCCGGTGTGCCGCATCTGATCGGCGGCAAGTGTCCGCAGTGCGGGACCTACGTGTTCCCGCCGCGGGCCAACAACTGCCCCAACCCGGCGTGTGACAGCGATGTCCTCGACGCCGTCCCGCTCTCGCGGCGCGGCACGGTGTGGAGCTACACCGAGAATCGCTACGCACCTCCCCCGCCCTACCCGTCGCCGGACCCGTTCGAACCGTTCGCGGTCGCCGCCGTCGAGCTCGCCGACGAGGGCCTGATCGTGCTGGGCAAGGTCGTCGAAGGCACGCTGGCCGCTGATTTGAAGGTCGGTATGGAGGTGGAGCTGACCACCATGACGCTCTACACCGACGACGACGGCACCGAGCGCGTCACCTACGCATGGGAGATCGCGAAATGACCGCCACAACCACCCCCGAGTCGCTTCGCTCCTGCCCGCCGGAACCGGTTTACATCCTCGGTGCCGGCATGCACCCCTGGGGCAAGTGGGGCCGCGACTTCACCGAGTACGGCGTCGTCGCCGCCCGCGCCGCGCTGGCCGAGGCCGGCCTGGACTGGCGCCAGATCCAACTGGTGGCCGGCGCCGACACCATCCGCAACGGCTATCCCGGCTTCGTGGCGGGTGCGACGTTCGCGCAGAAGCTCGGCTGGAACGGCATCCCGGTCACCTCGAGCTACGCGGCCTGCGCCAGCGGCTCGCAGGCCCTGCAGAGCGCGCGGGCGCAGATCCTGGCCGGCTTCTGCGACGTCGCGCTGGTCATCGGCGCGGACACCACTCCGAAGGGCTTTTTCGCCCCGGTCGGCGGTGAGCGCCGCAACGATCCCGACTGGCAGCGCTTCCACCTGATCGGCGCCACCAACACGGTGTACTTCGCGCTGCTCGCGCGCCGCCGGATGGATCTCTACGGCGCCACGCTCGAGGACTTCGCCCAGGTGAAGGTCAAGAATGCGCAGCACGGGTTGAACAACCCGTACGCCCGCTACCGCAAGGAGGCCAGCGTCGAGGACGTGCTGGCCAGCCCGGTGGTCTCCGATCCCCTTCGGCTGCTTGACATCTGCGCGACCTCCGATGGTGCGGCGGCGGTGATCGTGGCCAGCAAGGCATTCGCCGAGAAGCATCTCGGCTCGGTACAAGGGGTGCCGTCGGTGCGCGCGGTGAGCCTGCAGAGTCCGCAGTACCCCCAGCACCTGCCCGAATTGCCGGACATCGCAACCGATTCCACCGCCGTGGTGCCGGGACCGGACCGGGTGTTCAAGGATCAGATCCTCGATGCCGCCTACGCCGAGGCCGGTATCGGCCCCGAGGACCTGTCGCTGGCCGAGGTCTATGACCTGTCCACCGCGCTGGAACTCGACTGGTACGAGCATCTGGGCTTGTGCGCCAAGGGCGAAGCCGAACAGCTGTTGCGTAGCGGCGCCACCACGATCGGCGGCCGGATTCCGGTGAACGCCTCCGGCGGGCTGGCCAGCTTCGGCGAGGCCATCCCCGCCCAGGCGATTGCCCAGGTCTGCGAACTCACCTGGCAACTCAAGGGCCGTGCCACCGGACGTCAGGTCGAGGGCGCCAAGGTCGGCGTGACGGCCAACCAGGGCCTGTTCGGCCACGGCTCGTCGGTGGTCGTCGCGCGCTAGGTGAGCCGGACCGTCGTTGTCACCGTCAAGCCGGGCAGCCGCAAGGGGCCGCTGGTCGAGACTGCCGACGACGGTTCGCTGACGATCTTCGTACGTGAGCCTGCCATCGAGGGCAAGGCCACCGAGGCCGCGGCTCGGCTGCTCGCCAAGCATCTGGGGGTGGCGCGCAGCGCCGTGACGTTGACGGCCGGAGCGACGTCTCGGGTCAAGCGGTTTCGCGTCGACTAGCCTGCCCGGCATCGCCGTCCCGCCATACGTCGACGGCGTCCTGCAGCGGCAAACCCAGTGCCTCGCACAGGCTTACGACGGTGCCGAAACTCGGGCTGGGCAGCCTGCCGACCTCGATCTTGCGCAGCGTCTCCGGCGAGATACCCGCTTCGTTGGCGACGAGCTCGGGTGCGCGGCCGGCCCGGGCCGTCCTGATCAACGCGCCGAGGCGCTGTCCGGCTCGAATCTGTTCCGGGGTCAGCGGCACACGCACCATGCGGCCGAGTATACGGTATAAAAATACCGACAGCAGGGAGCCGTACTCAGATGATCGAACTCAAGACCGCCAGAGAAATCGACAAGATGTCCGTCACCGGCGATTTCGTCGCGCGCACCCTGGCTACCCTGGCGCAGGACGCCGAGCCGGGCGTGAACCTGATGCAGCTCGAACACCGCGCACGGGCGCTGATCGACGAACGCGGCGCGACGTCCTGTTACTGGGACTACTCGCCGTCGTTCGGCCGCGGCCCGTTCCGCAATGTCATCTGCCTCTCGGTCAATGATGCTGTGCTGCATGGTCTTCCGTGGGACTACGTCCTGCGCGACGGCGATCTGCTGAAGCTGGACTTCGCCGTCTCGATCGACGGGTGGGTGGCCGATTCCGCTGTCACGGTGGTGGTCGGCGACACCCCGGACGCCGCGGACACCGCACTGGTCGACTCCACGCGCCGCGCCCTGGCCGCCGGCATCGCGGCCGCGGTCCCGGGCGGGCGGCTCGGCGACATCTCGGCGGCCATCGGCGATGTGGCCGCCGCGGCGGGGTACGCCGTCAACACCGACTTCGGCGGGCACGGGCTGGGCCGCACCATGCACGAGGACCCGCACGTGCCCAACCGTGGCAGGCCCGGCCGCGGCATGGTGCTCAAACCTGGTCTGACGCTGGCGCTGGAGCCGTGGTGGGGACGCGGAACCAACCATCTGGTGGTCGATCCGGACGGCTGGACTCTGCGGTCGGCCGACGGATCCAACACCGCCCATTCCGAGCACACGATCGCGATCACCGAGCACGGTCCGCGCGTGCTGACCAAGCTCTCCGACTGATCAGGCCACGCCGAGGTAGGCCGCGCGAATGCTGTCGTCGGCCAACAACTCTCGGGCCACGCCGCTGCGTGTGATGGTTCCGGTCTCCAGGATGTAGGCGCGGTCCGACCGGGTCAGCGCCTGCTGGGCGTTCTGCTCCACCAGCAGGACGGTGGTGCCCTGCGCGTTGATCTCGGAGATGATCTTGAAGATCTGGGAAATGATCATGGGCGCCAGGCCCATGGACGGCTCATCGAGCAGCAGCACCCGTGGGCGGGCCATCAGCGCGCGCCCGATCGCCAGCATCTGCTGTTCTCCACCGGACAGGGTGCCGCCGACCTGAGTACGGCGCTCGGCGAGCCTCGGGAAGGTCTCGAACACCCAATCCAGGCGCTCACGGTGCTCGGTCTTGCTGTCGAACTTTCGCCCGTAGCAGCCCATTTCGAGGTTCTCGGTCACGGTCATGCCGGGAAAAACGCCACGCCCCTCCGGAGCCTGGATGAGTCCGTCGATGGCGCGCTGATGGGCTTTGACCCGGCTGATGTCGCGGCCCTCGAACCACACCGATCCCGACGACAACGCCCGCAGACCGGAGATCGCCCGCATCATCGTGGTCTTGCCGGCGCCGTTGGAGCCCAGCAGTGTCACCAGCTCACCCTGCCGGACTTCGAGTGAAACCCCGTGCAGCGCTTCGATCCTGCCGTAGTGCACCACCGCGTCGCGGACCTCGAGCAGTGGGGCGTTGTCAGAGCTGGTCATCGGGTACCCCCAGGTAAGCGGCGATCACGGCCGGGTCGTCGCGGATCTCGGCGGGCAGACCGTCGGCGATCTTGCGGCCGAACTCCAGCACCACGATCCGGTCGGTGACACCCATGACCAGTCGCATGTCGTGCTCGATGAGCAACACGGTGTAGCCGTCGTCGCGGATGGCCTGGATCAGTTCGATCAGCGCGGCTTTCTCGCTGGGGTTGAAGCCGGCCGCCGGCTCGTCGAGGCACAGCAGCTTCGGCTCGGTGGCCAGCGCCCGCGCGATCTCCAGCCGACGCTGGTCGCCGTACGGCAGGTTCTTGGCCTTCTCCTCGCCGCGATGCGCGATGCCCACGAATTGCAGCAGAGCAGCCGCCTTTTCGATGGCTGAACGCTCTTCGTGGCGGTGCCGCGGTGTGCGCACCAACGCGCCGGGGACCGATGTCTTGTGCCTGGCGTCGGTGCCCACCACCACGTTCTCCAACGCGGTCATCTCACCCCACAGCCGGATGTTCTGGAAGGTCCGGGCAATCCCCCGTCGGGTGATCTGGTGCCGCTTGATCCGGCCCAGCGGCTGCCCGTCGAAGGTCACCGATCCCGAACTCGGCCGGTACACACCGGTGATCGCGTTGAAGCAGGTGGTCTTGCCCGCGCCGTTCGGTCCGATCAGGCCGAGGATCTCGCCCCGCTTGATCTCGAAGCTCACCGAATCCAGCGCGGTCAGGCCGCCGAACTTCACGGTGAGATCCTTTGTCTCCAGCAGGGTTTGCCCCTCGGCGACGTCGGTCTCACGGGCGAACACGGCCAGGCTCTCGTCGATCGGGGTGTCCGGATCGTCTTGGGTGGGACCGCCGGCGGCGTGCGTCATGCGGCCGACTTCGACTCGTCGGCGCTGCGCAACAGATAGCGGGCGCGTTTACCGTAGGTGAGCAGCTGTTGGCGAACCGGGAACAGCCCCTGTGGGCGGAAGATCATCAGCACCACCAGCGCAAGGCCGAAGAACAGGTACTTCAGGTCGCCGAGGTTGATGCCCAGGAAGTGCACGCCGAGCAGGCGGTTCGGCAGGTAGACGATCACGAACGCCCCGAAGATGACGCCGAGCTTGTTGCCCTGCCCACCCAGCACCACCGCGCACAGGAACAGCATCGAGTTGATGATGTTGAACGTGGGCGGCGCGACGTACTGCACCTGTCCGGCGTACAGCGCCCCGGACAGTCCACCGATCGCGGCGCCGATCACGAATGCCCACAGTTTGAACCGGAACGTGTTGACGCCCATCACTTCCGCGGCGTCCTCGTCCTCGCGGATCGCCACCCAGGCCCGGCCGACCCGGCTGCGTTCCAGGTTGCCGACCAGCAGCAGGATTGCGACGATCAGGATCAATCCCAGCCAGAACCACCAGGTGCCGTAGTTCGCATGGCCCGTGGAGTTACCGCTCGAGAACACCCCGTCGGGCAGTTTGTCGGTCTGCCCGACCCTCGGATAGGCGACCCCGTTGAGGCCGCGGGAACCGTTGGTGATCCCGGACAGGTTGTCGGCGAGCAACCGGATGATCTCGCCGAAACCCAATGTGACGATGGCCAGATAGTCGCCGCGCAGCCGCAGCGTCGGGATGCCCAGGATCAGGCCGGCCAGCGCGGTGAAGGCCATCGCGAGCGGAACACACGACAGCCACGCCCAGTTCTCGCTGAACGCCCCGCTGCCGCTGAGCTGATTCCACGGGCTGTCCGGACTGGTCAGAAGGGCGACGGTGTAGGCGCCGACGGCATAGAAGCCGACGTAGCCCAGATCCAGGAGACCGGCCTGGCCGACGACGACGTTGAGGCCGATCGCGATGATCGCGACCATGGCGAACTGAGCCATGGTGCCGCCGAAGCTGATTCCGGGCGTATCGAAGAACGGCGGCGGGTGCAGCGGCGACAACGCCAGCAGTGCGAAGCCCACAATTCCGAAGCCCCACTTCTGCACCCGGCTCAGGCCCGACCACCAACCGCGCAGACCGTCGCCGGGGGCCAGCAGCCGGCCCGACCACTTCCCTGGCGTCTGCTCGCTCATGCTCGCGCCTTTCCGAGGCTTTCCCCGAGTATCCCGGTGGGCCTGATCAGCAGCACCAGAACCAACAACACGAAAGCGACGACGTCACGCCATTGCGTGCCGAACACGGCCTGTCCGTAGTTCTCCATGATGCCCAGCACCAGTCCGCCGAGTAGCGCCCCGCGCAGGTTGCCGATTCCGCCGAGCACGGCCGCGGAAAACGCCTTGATGCCCAACAGGAATCCGCCCGAGTAGATGATTCCCTGCGGCACTTTCAGGGTGTAGAGCAGCGCGGCGGCGCCGGCCAGCAGACCGCCGATCAAAAACGTCGTCAAGATGATCCGTTCCCGGGACACCCCCATCAGTGTCGCCGTGGTCGGATCCTGGGCCACCGCCCGGATGCCGCGGCCGAACTTGGTCCGGTTGATCGCGATGTCGGTGAGCGCGGCGAAGATCAGCGCGGCCGCGATGATCACCAGGGTGACGTTGGAGACTGTCGCACCGAAGATCTCGAACTGGGTCTTGGGCTGCACCAGGATGATCGGCTGCTGGGCGTTGCTGCCGCCGTAGTCCTTGATGATCTTGGGTAGCACAAAATGCACGAACTCCTGCAGCACGAACGACATACCGATGGCGGTGATCAGGAACGTCAGCGGCCGGGCGTTGCGGCGCCGCAGCGGCCGATAGGCGACCAGCTCCAAACCCATTGCGGCCGAACCTGATACCAACATCGCGAACAGCATGGCGATGCCGAGGTACAACACTGTCAGTAAGACGCCCTTGCTGTAGGCGTTACCGCTCGGGGTGAACCCGAGAATCATGTCCAGGCAGAAGTAGGCGCCGAACATCCCCAGCATGAAGATCTCGGAATGCGCGAAGTTGATCAGTCGCAGCACGCCGAACACCAGGGTGTACCCAACAGCCACCAGAGCGTAGATGGCGCCCCACGACAGGCCGTCGATGGTCAACTGCCAGAAGCCGTCTCGCAGATTGTCGATATTGAAACCGATGTCACTGGCGAGATACGTGATCTGGCCGAGGCTCTCGTAGACCATCGTTAGCGGCGGCCTCCTTGGTGTCTGAAACGAGAACGCGTCCGAGCCTTGCGGTCCCGGACGCGTCTCGCGAATCGGCTACTGAACCTTGTAGATCCAAATCAGGGTGGTGGTGAGTTCACCCTTGTCGGTCCACTGGTACTTACGGGCCACACCCTGGCCGTTGTAGTTCTTCACCCAGTCGAGCAGGTCGGCCCGGGTGATCTTGCCGGCGTCGATGCCCTTCAGCAGGATCGTGCCGAGGTCGTAGCCCTCGGTGCTGTAGGTTCCGGGCGCCTGGCCGAACTTCTTGGTGTACTCGTCGGCGAAGGAGCCGGTGGCCGGGCCGCAGGGGCAGGACAGGATGGCGTCCTTGGAGGACTGCCCCGCCTGCTTCACGAACTCCGGATCCTTGGTGCCGTCGGCACTGACGAACTTGCCGGTGTACCCGCCGTCGCGCAGCTGCTGGACGAACGGAGCGGCCTCAGCGTAGTAACCGCTGTAGAACACCGAATCCGGCGACTGGCCCTTGACCTGGGTGACCGCGGCCGAGAAGTCCTTGTCGCCCTTCTTGACCGAGATCTTGCAGGCGTCGAGAGCGACCGGGCCGAGGGTCTCGCGAACCGCCTGCGCCAGGCCCACACCGTAGTCGGTGCTGTCGTCGACGACGCAGACCTTCTTCTGGTTGAGGGTGTTCTTCAGATAGTTGGCCACCGAGGGGCCCTGCACACCGTCGTTGGCCAGGCCACGGAAGAACGTCTTCCAGCCCTGCTCGGACAGCGTGACGTTGGTGGCCGACGCAGTGGCGGCGACCAGGCCGGCCTGGTCGAACACCCCGCCGGTGGCCTTGGTCTCGCCCGAGAACGCCGGTCCGACAAGCCCGATCGTGAACGCATCGTCGACGATCTGCGGCGCGATTGCGGTGGCCTTCTGCGGGTCACCTTCGGTGTCGAACGGCTTCAACTGCACCTGGCAGCCGGGGTTGGCGGCGTTGTGCTTGTCGATGGCCAGCTGCACGCCGTCCTTGATGTTGATGCCCAGCGCGGCGTCGGGCCCGTTGAGCGCACCGGCCATCGCGATGGACACCGGCGGGCAGGTCGCCTTGCCGTCACCGGCCGGATCGGCAGGTGTGGCGCCGGCGTCGGGCTTGACTTCCGCGCCGTTCTGATCGATCTGGACCTGCTCGACGATCTTCAGGTCGCCCTGCGAGGCGTTTCCGCCACCATTCGACGGGGACTGCTGATTGCAGCCGGCGATGCCGATGACCGCCAGCAGCGCCGAACTAGCGGCGATTGCACTGCGTGTCGCGCGTCCGCGCACGTTTCACCTCCGGGTCAGTAGTTTCACGGCGCCGACATCGCAAACCGCTCTGCGGCCCACCCTCGACACTGCGGTAGAACATAGCCAACCGGTGGCCGCAGCGCGTCATGTTGGCCAACGCCTGGCCGTGAGCATATTCCGGATCGCGCCAAACGGCGCGGTCAGAGGAAACGCAGAGTTAACGCGTCAATTCGACGCCGGATCCGCACCGGGCGTGTCGAGGGTCTCCAGCACCACCTCGGCGACCCGCTTCATCGTGGTGCGCCGGTCCATGGCCGCACGCTGAATCCACTTGAACGCCTCAGGTTCGGTCATGCCCTGGTTCGCCTGCAGCAACCCCTTGGCCCGCTCCACCAGTTTGCGGGTCTCCAGGCGGTCCGACAGGTTGGCGACCTCACGCTCCAGTTCGGCGATCTCACCGAACCGGCTGACCGCCACCTCGATCGCCGGGATCAGATCGCTGATGGAGAACGGCTTCACCAAGTACGCCATGGCGCCGGCGTCGCGCGCCTTTTCCACCAGATCGCGCTGACTGAAGGCGGTCAGCACGACGATCGGCGCGATGCGCTTGCTGGCGATCTCGGCGGCCGCGTCGATCCCGTCCCGCCGCGGCATCTTGACGTCCATGATCACCAGGTCGGGACGCAACTGTTCGGCCAGCTCGACGGCCTCCTGGCCGTCCCCGGCTTCGCCGACCACCTCATAGCCCTCGTCCCGAAGCATTTCGGCCAGATCCATCCGGATCAACGCTTCATCCTCGGCGATCAGCACCCGGCGGGATGTGCGGTCTTCGGCGTCCGTCATGCGGCCATTGTTGCGTGGTCAGCGGTAATCAGCCACCTCGGAGCTCTGTGGCCGACCGGTTGGCGCCCCCGGCACGGTCATCCACTATGGTGGGACACCGCCGTGAACACGGCCTGCCCTCGTATCCCAACTGGCAGAGGAAACGGATTCAAAACCCGTGCAGTGTGAGTTCGAATCTCACCGAGGGCACCAGAAAGACCAGCTCAGAGCCATATTTGAGCGACACGCCCAGTGGGCACAGCCACACAGTAGGCAGACAGTAGGCACGGCATTAGGATGCCGCCTATGACGGCAGCCAAGAAACGCGCGATCCGTTCAGATGTAGATGATCTGTGGCACCGGAAAGCCCGGCGGGGTGAGCAGGTCTACTACCCCGCGGATAACTCCGATGGCCCGGTCTGGTGCATGGATCGCACGCACTTCAAGAAACCGGGAACGATGGTGTGCAGTACCCGGCACGGTCAAGGCAAACGCTGGCGCGCCGAGTGGGTCGACGCTGACGGCAACCGGGCAACTAAGGCGTTCGACAACAAGGCTGACGCCCAGCGCTGCGCAGACGACGAGCGGATGAAGATCGACACCGGCACCTATGCGGACCCGAAACGCTCGGCGGTCACGTTCGCCACTGTGGCTGATGCGTGGCTTAAGACTAAGGAAGCGGCAAACCGGGCACCTAAGACGATTGAGGGCTACCGGGGCTTATTAGAGGTAGTGATCTTGCCCAAGTGGGAGAGCTACCCGCTTAAGGACATCAGCCACGAGCGGTTACAGGGCTGGTTCACATGGCTGGCAACGAACCCGGCGGCGCGCAAGCACCCGAAGCGTGACGAGGACGGTGAAGTAGTACAGACCGGCCTCTCCCCTGCCCGTGTGATCCAGATTCACCAGGTAGTGCATCAGGTGTTCGCTTATGCGATCCGGTGCAAGTACCTGGCGGTCAATCCGGCTAACGACATTCAAAAGCCCAGTAAGCCGCAAGTTAAGGACTTGGCGCTCACGCATGAGCAAGTACGGATATTGGCCGACGCCATCGCCAAAGCCGAGACGGCGATCCGGCATCGTGCCGATACCGCACCGGCCCTAACTTCTCCGGACGGGTTGGCCGCGATGGTGCGGCTCTTGGCGTATGCGGGTTTGAGGTTCGGTGAGTGCGCGGCGCTGCGGGTCGGTGACGTGGACGTGGCCGGGAGGCGCATCGTGGTGGATAAGCAGATCACGCAGGTGCGGGGCCAAGGCCGGGTAGAGGGTGAGACTAAGACTCACCAGGTGCGCAGAGTGCCCATCCTGACTACGGAGTTGGCCGACGCGCTGGCCCCGGTGATCGCCGGGCGCGAACCTGGCGAGTACCTGTTTCCCGGCCCGGACGGTGGCGCTATGACTATCGGCTGGTTCATGGCGCGGTTCAGCAAGGCCGTAGAGGCGTTGGGTGTACCCGGCGTGACGCCCCATACGTTGAGGCACACCGCCGGTTCGTTGGCGATATCCGAGGTCGGATCGGTGGTTGTGGCGTCGAAGCTGCTAGGACACCGGAACGTATCGACCACGGCCAATGTGTATTCGCACATGCTTGATGGTGATTGGGAGAAGCTCGCGGCTGCGATGGACAAGGCAACCCAACCGGCACGTTGATGGTTTGCTTACGTCTATTCCTTCTGATTCGGGCGAACCGTCTGTAAAGTTACTTTCAGCGAGTGAATTTGATTGGTGACCGCGTAAGGAACGGAACACTCGACGGAATTGCCGCCACAAGGGCGGCACCCGGATATCACCAGAAGCCAAACGAATGTCTGATCTGTTGACGCTGGCTGAGCTGTGCCAGAAACTAAGCATCACCGAATCGACTGCCTACTACTGGAGGCAGACCGGTAAGGGGCCTAAGGGTGCCCGTATCGGCAAGACTCTGCGTTATCGCCGCGCCGACGTTGAGGCGTGGCTAGATAAGCAGTTCGCTGTTTAACCCTTAACCTAAGCAACCCAAACGGGTGGCCGGGTTACGTGCTGCCCACAACAAAGAGGATGGAAATATGGCTTATACCAATGTGATCGAGATCGGCGAGAACAGCTTCTACCGGGTCTCGAAGCATCGCGAGTTCGTGAAGCTCGAAATGTTCGTCAACGGTGAGCAGGTTCATGTGGCCACGCACAGCTTCACGCGGAAGCAGGCCAAGGCTATCGGCGCGCAGTTGATTGAGCGGGCCGATATCCAATACCGGATGGCGTAGCGGTCCCTTGGGGAATGGGTGGACCTGCGGGTAAAGCCGCAGGTCACTCCCAGCGCAATTGGTGAACTCTTAAAAAGGTACGCCTCGCGTATATACTGAAAGTAGAACACTTGAAATATGAAATTCTCAATGTAGATGGGTCGATAAACTCACCTAAGCTACTAAGGTCGCCATCCGCCCAAACCAAGAAGCGTAAGCGCTGGGACGTGACAGGCGGGCACGGTCTGCAATTCAACGATCACGGCGTGTTTTACCGGGGAACGAATCGTGTGCCGCCCCGCGGCATGTACGGGCACCTGATCCATCCCGGCAAGAATTACGCCGGGCCGGTGCTACCGGCATACGGGTCGCTTACGGGCCGCTACCTGGCCGATCCGGACGACGACCGCGACGATCCTGCCGCCGAGCGCATCACTTGTTATGAGCGGCGCGCCGCCGAGCTGATCGCGTTCGAGGTGTTGGGGCCACCGCCTGCCGCGTGGTCGGCTACTGCGGTTCTGCACTTGGACGGTGACCCCGCCAACTGCGCGCCGGGCAACCTGCGATACGCAGTCGATGCGGAACGCGCAAACATATTGCACGACAGGGATATCCGCTCCCTAATGGTGTCCGAGGTCACCGCTTCCCGCCTGTACAACGAACACAGCGCGTTCCGGTTTGCCCCGTACCACGGGCGGCGCAAGCCGAAAGAGGCGCTTATGGGCGAGCGGCTGGACGTGACCTACCGGCACCGCATGGTTCACAAGCCACACGTCACCGTCGAGAACTGGGACGGGCTGTATGGCCAGCGGGCCAGCTAAACAACTAAACAGAGATAGGAACGCATATGCGTAACGGCAATATTCAAATTACGCCTAAGAGCTTTGAACTAATGGCGACGCAGCCCGGAGACGGTGACCCGCGCATCGGCCTGCGCTTCAACGTGCATCAGGGATACGAGAACATGCTGGACTCGTTCACATTCCCGCTGCACCCCAACGACGCGCTAGAGCTGGGCGCGCTTCTGATCGCGCACTCTGATGCGCTGTCAGGCCGTCCAGTGCGCGACTGGGATGCGCTCAGCGCCAACTAACCAGCTACATAGACCGGTATGCCCGGACCCGCTTCCATCCTGTCGGGTCCGGGCATCGCCACATTCCGGGGGGAACATGCCAATCACAGTGCTACTTAGGAGCATTGAGCTAAAGCGCGAACCGAAGCCGCAACGCTTGCCGCGTCGCGAGCCGATTAAGTGCTACGCGTCCGGTCAGCGCGGCTGCTACTGCTGCACCGAAGCCAGTAACCGATGAGCACCGTCGTGGTTCCCGCCGAAACCGGCGAACCGTACACAGTCGAACACCACGGCACGAAGATCAGAGTCAAGCGCAAGTCTGAGTACAACAACGGATTCACACACGTTCTGGTGTTCCGGCGCTCCGAAGCCGTCGAGGTCGCTAACGCGATGATTGACCTAATTGAACAGGACACCCGGTAGTGCGGCGACCGTGCTTAGGGTGCGGTTGCCTGATCCCTAGCGGCTCACGCTGCACCGACTGCCAACGCCCACTAAACAACCACTACCAACGCGGACGCAAAGGCCGCACCGCCTCAGACTGGCGATGGCGCAAGCTAAGCGCAAAGCTAAGGCGGCTTAGCCCATTCTGTGAGAAGTGCTCAGCGACAACCGACCTAACCGTGGACCACGTAATCGTTCCAACAGAGCGGCCTGACCTCGTTTATGAGGAACTGAACTTGCGCGTCTGGTGTCGCACCTGCAATTCAGCGCGAGGTGACAGGTGTACCGACGCCGAACGCCAACAGGTACTCACCGCCATCGCAGCCCGCAAGCAACGCTGGACCAACTACATGGACGCAACCAGCGACTAGTAGTCCCTATCGTCCGGGCCGAGACAACCTGGACTGCACCGAGCGCTAATGACATCCGACGCGTACGGCTCATCCCGGCCAACAACCTGACCGCCCACGTAGTAGTCGTCAACCGTCTCAATCACTGGCGCACCACACTTATTGCAGGTGCCGTTGCGACGTTGCCATTGCTTGTGAGTCATCCGTAAACGGTACGACCGGGCCACGACAACGACCGTCACCGACCCTCAGGGTGATGAACAATCCGATACACCTGCCCTGACCAGCACGTTAACCGCGCCAAGGGTGTGACTAAGCCAAAGGCTAAGCGTCACTAACGCATGAGCCGGCCACCGCTCTGACCAGCGGAAACGCTAAGGGTGGGCAGGGTCCCCGTCGCGGCCCGTCCCTCTTCTTGATCGGCCAGCGCAGGGACAATTACTTAGAGCCACATCTCATGCTTGGAGTACTTTTTGATTGTTGTCTTGTCACCATTGTCGATTTTCGACAGCGCTTCGATGAGTTTGTCCACACGCTTGAGCAGCGCCTCTAGCTTGCGAAGCAACTCCATCGAGGACGCCGTTCGCCGTTGGGTAAGTTCTTCCAGCTTGTAGAAACCATCCGGCGCATAGTTCACGACGCGTTCGTGCGCATTCTGCAAACGAGCCCAATCTGCGTCCAGACCGCTATAACGGGTTTGCACTGCCGCGACGTGGCTTTCGTGGGGGATGGTGATGCCGTCCTGTACTACCGCGTCAAGGCGGTCGCGGAGTTTGGCTACCGAGTCAGGTAGTCCCCCGGCGGGTACCGATCCGCTCTGTAACTGTTTTACGACTGGGCGAATGTCATCTTGCGCCGCTTTTAGGATTGAGCGCAGGTCGTCCCGGAGGTTTTGCTGCCGTTCGGTAATCGGTTTTCTTGTTTCTTTACGCACAGTGTGAGCTGTGTTTCCCAAGCTAAGCGCGAGCGCTCCCCACGCCGCGATAGCCGACCAGTCCACCGACACAGACGGGAGTATTTCATGGCCGCAGGCCCAAAACCGGCTGCGGACCTAAGCGCGTTGCCGTTCCGATCCCAAAAGTTGGGTGCTGAGCGGTTCGCCGCTTGGGTCGCTAAGTATCTCGTCGTACCGAAGGGGCGAGGAGCCAACAAGTCAATGCGATTGAGGCCGTGGCAGGTGGACATGATGCGCCCGTTTCTGGACCCGGACCCGCGTCCAGTGGTCGGAGCGATCATGGGGCCGCGCGGGTTGGGCAAAACCGGCCTGTTCGCGGCGCTGGGCCTGTATGAGCTGTTTTGCGGTCCGGATGGCAATGAGATTCCGATTGTCGCAGTCGATGAGCGGATGGCGGGCCGGTTGCTTAAGCCGGCCGCTGACATGGTGTTGCTTAACGACGCGCTGGCGTCGCGCGCGGCTGTCTACCGCGACCGTATTGAGATTCCCGGCAAGCGTTCGTCACTGACGGCGCTTCCGGCTGAGGCGAAGCGCATTGAGGGTTTGGGCACCTTCACGCTGGCGTTGGCCGATGAGCTGGGCGAGATTGACGCCGATACGTGGTCAACGTTGTTGATGGGCGTCGGCAAGATGCCAGGCGCGATGGTGCTAGGCATCGGCACGCCGCCGAACCGGGAAACGTCGGTGCTAATTGAACTGCGGAACCGTTTCCGGGCTGATCCGACTGACGACACGTTGGCGTTTGTTGAGTTCTCCGCCGATGGTTTCGAGCATCACCCGCCGGAATGTCCTCACTGCCTAGAGCTGGCTAATCCCCAACTGGACGACCTGTTGGGGCGTCGTGAGGCGTTGGCGATGCTTAAGGAGGGCGAGGGCGAGTACCGCCGTAAGCGCCTTTGCCAGGTGGTGGTTACTAACGAACGCCCATTCCTTAGCCCCGAGCAGTGGGACGCGCTGGCGACCGGTCAATGCATCCGTGACGGTGCCGAAGTTGTCTTAGGCGTGGACGCCAGCCGTAACAACGACTCAACGGCAATCGTGGTCGGAACAGTGGCCGCCCGCCCGCATTTCGACACGGTTGCAGTATGGGAGAAGCCGCAGGGTGTCGATAGCTGGCAGGTGCCGATTCTCGACGTTGAGCAGGCGATCAGGGACGCGGCGCAGCAGTGGAGTGTCCGTGAGATTGCCTATGACCCCAAATATTTCACCCATTCGGCGGCGGTCCTCGCGGGCGAGGGCTTGCCGATGGTGGTGTGGGATCAGACCCCTAAGCGGCAGACCCCGGCAACTAAAGACTTGCAGACGGGCGCATTGCAGAAGCTCTATACGCATTCCGGAGATAAGGACCTTAGGCGGCACGTCTTAGCGGCGACGGTTAAGGAATCAGATGTAGGGATCAAACTTGAGAAAACTTCACGGTCTCGGCACGCCCCGAAGATTGACTTGGCGGTATCGCTGATGATGGCCCATAGCCGGGCTACTTACCTTGCCGCACAACAGAAACCACGCAAGCGAACGGTGTCGTTCGCAGCTTAAGCGCGGAGAAAGACAACTAAATATGAGTTCTGACCTACTTGTGGAGCTATTGCAGACCTTGGACGGTCCGCAGCACCGCTATGCCGAACTGGACCTTTATGCAACTGGTCGCCAACGTCCTGCTTACCTCAGCCCTGAGGCGCGTATCGCGCTACCGGCGTTCACGCGGATCGCGTCGAATATCCCCGGCTTAGCGGTCACGTCCCTTGCGGAACGCTTAGTGATTACGGGTTTTCGTGGCGTTGACGTGTGGGACGACTGGCTGGCTAACGACTTGGACCAACTCAGCACAGTGTTGCACCGCGAAGCTTTGACCTTCGGTGACGCTTACGCGATCTGTTGGGCTAAGCCGGATGGTTCACCGTTGGTGACGGTGGAGTCTCCGCAGCAGGTCGCGGCCCTTAAGGACCCGGCGACCCGAGAGATTGCGAGTGCTGTTAAGCGGTGGCGCACTAAGACTGAGACGCACGCAATGGTTTACCTGCCTGACCGGATAGAGCATTGGCGGGCGAATACAGCAGGCGCGGCCACAGCGGCGTTCGAGCTTGTCGATACTTTGGATAACCCGCTGGGCGTCGTTCCGGTGGTCAACTTTTGCAATGCCGCCCGGATCGTCGGGTGTGGCCGCTCCGAGATTGACGACCTTAAATCTCCATGCGACAGCTTGAACGCGACACTTGCCGGTTTGGCCGTCGCGCAGGAGTGCACCGCGCGGCCACGGCGCTGGGCTACCGGCGTCGAACTGGTGGAGGTTCCCAAGCTCAAAGCTGACGGCACAACGGAATTGGATAGCGACGGCAACCCTGTTATGGAGACGGTTAACCCGATCCCCGAGGGCAACCGGGCAATGCTTAGTGAGGACGACAAGTCGAAGTTCGGGCAGCTCGCGGGCGCTGATCTGGCCGGGTATGAGGCGGCGGTTCGTATCTGGCTACAGCAGATCATGGCCGTGTCGGCGCTCCCGGCTCACATGGTCGGCATCACCACTGAGAACCCGTCGAGTTCCGAAGCTATTCGCGCGTCCGAGAGCGCGTTGACCGCTCGCGCCGAGCAGCGCCAGGCGGTGTTCGGGCGTAGTTGGGAACAGGTCGCTCGGTTGATGGTCGCTATCCGTGACCGTGTGGACGTTAACTCGGTGAAGGTGAAAGTGCAGTGGCGCGACGCGGGAAGCACGTCGGTATCGGCGGAAATGGACGCGGTAACTAAAGGCGTGCAGGCCGGGATGTTGAGTAAGTCCGAAGCGCTGCGCCGTTTGGGTTACACCAGCGAGCAAGTTGAGCAAATCGCAATTGAACGCGCCAATGAGGAACAGAACGAGTCGGCTATGGGTGTTTTTTACGGCAACCAGGGCCGAGAAATGACTAAAGAAATGGGGGCGGCGGCATGAGTGACGTAAATACGGGGCCAGATGCCCAACAGGGTGACGAAACCGTGGACGGTAATGCGGTGACCGCTGAGACGGCAGAAAATGCGCCAGACGCGCAGCCAGACAGCAATGCCGATAAGACCACCGATGGTGATAATTTCCCGCGCTCTTATGTGGAGGAACTTCGCAAAGAGAGTGCTGATTACCGCACGCGCGCAAAGGAAGCTGAGGACCAGGCCGACAAGCTGGCTCGACGCCTGCACACGGCCCTAGTCACTGGCACTAATCGGCTGGAAAACCCGACTGACTTGCCTTACGACGCGAAGCACCTAGAGGACCCGGAGGCGCTTAAGGCGGCGCTTGATGCACTGCTGGCTGACCGGCCTTACATGGCTAAGCGTGTCGTTACGGGTGATGCGGGCCAGGGTAACCGGGGCGGCGCTGAGAGCGGCGTAAGCCTGTTGGAAATGATGCGACGTAGCCGCTAAGCGCCAGGTGCGCAAAATATTTATCCCGCTCAGGTGGCCGGGGCTGACAAACACAATCTCATAAACAACTTAATAAGGACAAAAGAATAATGGTTATTGAAATTCCTAGTGGTAATACTACGCTACTTTCTTCCGAGGTTGCCGACATTCTCGTCGGGCCGCTTGAACAGGCGTCAACGTTTCTGGCGGCTGGTCCACAGATTGTGGATACGCCGAACCCGCTCCGCGTCCCCCGGCTGGCATCTAGCGCTACCGCTGCTTTCGTGGCTGCCGGTGGGCAGATTAGCGATGGTGACGTGACTTTTGATGAGGTCACTCTGTTGCCGTCGTCGCTTAAGGGCCTTAAGAGCCTGATCAAGGTGTCTAACGAGCTGCTGCGGCAGTCTGTCGTGGCACTTGAGACGACGCTGCGCACTCGGCTGATTACCGATATCGCTAACACGTTGGACGCTGCGCTGTGGAATGGCGCGGGCACGTCGGACACGGTGAAGGGCATTCTTAAGGCAACGGGAATCGCCACCGGCGACCTGGACCTGACCGACCCTGACAGCCTGATCGACGGTATCGACAAGGCGCTGGGCAACTATGTGCAGCCGACCCACCTTGCTATGCGGAGCGCGACGTTTACGAAGTTCCGCAAGCTCAAGGTAGGAGCATCTGACGCCCGTTACTTGTTCGATCCGTCGGCGGCTTACGCGGCGAATCAGTACAGCATGTTCGGTCTCCCGGTGATCATCACGAACAATATTCCGGCGGATACCGTTGCCGTCGTTGACTTTTCCAAGGTGATCGTGGCACGCGACGTTGACTCTGAGGTCAAGATTCTGACCGAAACGTGGGGCGATTACGACAGCGTTGGTATCCGCGTCGTGTCCCGTTTCGATACGGCGTTGTTGCAGCCAAAGGCTGTGACCCTGTTGACGGTTCCGGCTGGTCCGTAATAATGGCAGCGCCGACAGCAGATGATCTGGCGGCGCTGACGGGCGGTGAGGTCAACGCCGACCAGGCCGAGGCAGTCCTAGCGATCGTCTCGGCGCTGGCCGCGTCCTACACGCGCGGGCAGGGATTCACAAACGGGGAACCCGCAGGCGATCTGCGGGCCGTGATCCTGTCCGCGTCTCTGCGGCGTCTCACCGACCCAACGGCAACCGTGACAGATCGTCAGATGGGGCCGTTCCGTACGTCCTACCGGCCCGGTGATGGTTGGTCTACGTGGGAACTGTTGACCCTGAACAGGTACCGCCAACGCGCAATATAGCGCGCCCTTAGGTGTGCATCCGGCTTAGGTCGGGTGTCGGTAAGGAATCCCGGGGAGTCGAATCCTTAAGGGGTGAAACGGCCATGAGCTAGTGCCGGGGTTACCTGCCAAACCTGCCGGGACGGTCCTGTTCCGGTAGTGCAAGTAAAACTACTGACTCCCTTAAGGAATCAGTGACCGTTTGTGGCTTGCGGCTTGACGAAAATATGAAGGCGGGTTGCGTGCCGGAGTTGTTACCGGCGTGAAGCGCGGCCAGCGGACCGGCCTGGTGAGACCTTAGGAAAGCTCACCAGGCCTGGGCCGTGCCTTTCAGAGCTGCCGGCGACACCGCGAACACCGCTCAACCACGCCGAGCGAATCCACCTGGCCCCAGGATGACAGCAACCGGTCCTCAAGGAGAACGGGTTGGCCGCAACACGACGACGCACGCGAATAGTCGACCCTGGTCCTGATCTGAATGCCTGTGCCCATCTTCCAGCCTTTCGATAGTCCGTTCGAACAATGACCGGATCAACCGTGGCAGACGGACGCTTGGTCTGCACGCACACATGTCGCCTTCTGCGTTACGGATTTAGGCGGCTTACAGCGGCCCTGAGCGCCGCCACCAAGCCCTCAACCTGAACCGCGCTGAGTTCGCAATCCCTACCCCCCACCACTAACACCACGCGCCGTTCGACACTGCCGGTGAAGTCCTGCGCTCCGCCAACGCGGACGCTCAGCGGGTAACCGTCCGCGTCAAGTTCGACCGGCTCTGTGATAGCGAAGCTGCGTTGCCCGTCGTCATCCCAAGAGTCGCAGCGGATGGCGTCGGAGGGAGGGGCGACCTGGTCCAGTGTGGCAAGTGTCATGGCGGGGGACGGTACAGCCCGCAGACAATGCCGTCAACTACTCAAAACTGTTGCGCTGCAGTGGTTTTAAAGTACGCGCGGCGTACTCTGGACCCCTGTGCTTGATCTACTTCTGGCAAGTTGGTGCATGCTTCCGCCGCACCGCCCTGATGTTCATACAATCCGGGAGTGGTAACGAGTTTCCATGAGTTCTTACCCCACTTCGAGTACGAGGTGAGGATGTTCATTTTCACGGCACGCCGACTCTCTGCGTACCCCGACTACCGCCACATGGCTGCCGGACATCCCCAGAAGCAAGAGCATGACGCATTCTTGGAATCGTTTCTAATTCACACCCGCGTGTTAGACGAGTTCTTCCGTGAGCGGCGCAAGTACAAGACAGACGTAATCGCGGCAGATGTAGTTGCCGGGTTCCGACTCGACCCTGATGAGGTGCCGCCGCCGCTCAACGGACTGTTGCGGACGCAGATAGATCGCCAACTGGCGCACGCAACGGATGGCCGGTCAGGCAAGCAACCGTTCCCGATTCGGGCAATGGTCCACGACATGCTGATGGTTATCAATCAATTTCTCTGGCGGCTCCCCGACCAAGCGGATGGCGTGGCGGTGCATGAGTTGCGCTTAGAAGTTCTCAAGCTTCTGAGCGACGACCGGATCGTCGATGTCGATGGGTCCTAGATTCTCTACCAGTAGGCACGCAGTAGGCACGGCACCAATCGACACCTCTAACCACCACGGGTTGTCCCTAGTCCTCCACCGCAGTTCAGACACCCTTTCGACCCACTTTCCACAAAAGGCCACAAGAGTCAACAACTTTTCGTGACCTGCGGGTTTGCCAAGCGCACGATTTCAAAACCCGTGCAGTGTGAGTTCGAATCTCACCGAGGGCACCAGAACTAGCCATCCCGCTGGCAGCCAGCCCGCTGAGGCCTGCGGAGCGCAGGTGCAGAAGCGCCTGCAGATCCCCACCCCGCATCGGCGTCGCGGTCAGGGAACTGATCCGGTCCACCCACCGTTGACCTAGCGAACCCGCCACGGCCCTTATCCCCCCCTTGCCGTGGCGGGTTCCCTTGACCGGGTTCGGCTCAATCCCCGCTTGGCTGCACGCATTCGGCTTGCGTAACTATTCGAAACCGACTCCGCCTTTGATGTGCACGCCGTTGCCTACCAATTCTTGAACAGGCAGCAATGTCGGGTGAGATTTCTGTTTTCGGCGCGGGAATTGAGCCCGAAAGGGAGGCCCGCCACGACCCCCTTTGATTCCCCCATCGCCGTGGCGGGCCTCACCAACAGTGATTTCCAGTTCGCAGACGTGCATAACCGAGGCCATGAGTGGTCTGCATCACTAAGGCTGAATGCGCGGACCTGGCCGGCCCTCGTGTGCCGACGATTTCGTCACTACTCAATACAACGGCGTGTCACCGAACGCTCGGCCCGTTGTCCGCAAGCCCCACCCGCAACGACGAGAATGGGCCATTGGGGCACAATGAGCGGCATCGACATCACACCGACACGACAGCGACTCGCGCTGGTCCTGCTTGCCTCGGGCCTGTTCGGCGTCCTGGCGTTCATGGCTGCCGAGATCAACTCGTGGTGGATGACAGCGCTCGACACATCGGTGTGGAACTGGTTCGACGCGCATCGATCGCATAGCGGGAGGGGCGATTCGGCCGGGATCTTCGACTTCATCGGTCAACCCATCCACGTGGCAGTCGCCGGACTGGTGAGCGGAACGCTACTGGCCGTGAGCGCGCGTTCGATCATCCGCCTCATTGCCGTGACCGGATCCGTCGGTGCGGGTGCGGTGCTCGAGCAAACGCTCAAGCACACTGTCGGACGAACGCCGCAGAATCTCGCCCAGCTGCGCGACGGATCAATGCTTGACTGGTCAGACCTCGATTACATGCATTCGTTTCCCTCCGGTCATGTCACCGGAGCCGCCACGCTGTTCGGAACGATCGCGGTGTGCGTCGGCGTCGGGCGCAATCAGGCTGCGAAGGCCGTGATTTCAAGCGTTGCCGTGATCGGTGTCCTCGCCGTCGCCTGGCTGGCGCTCTACGTGCGCGCTCACATCTTCACCGATGTCATCGGGGGCATGGTGCTCGGCGGGGCGCTCGTGGCACTGAGTGCTGCGGCCATCACGTCGCGGGCCCGAAGGCCAAACGGCACGGCCGGCGACCGCCTGTTGAGGCGGACGCATAGCCGTACCGTCTGAACGCTGCTGCCCGCCGACTAACGGCGGGCCGAGATCACCGAACGCAGTTGTTGCCGACGATTTCCTTGCAGACCGCTCCCGGCGGCGCAGGGTTGACCGTCGGCGAGAACGAGTTCGCGCCACCGGGCGACACAGCCTTTTCCGTCGGCGAGGGCACCACGGTGGACGACGGAGTGGTCGTAGTCGTCGACGACGGGGCGTCCTTCGCGTTCGAGCTGCACGCGGTCAGCGCACCCATCCCGACGATTGCGGCCCCGCCAGCAAAGAGTGCAATCTGACGAGTCAGGCGACCAGAGCTCATGATGTTTCCTATCTGTGTACGCCGAAGTGGCGAAAGGCTACTTTACTGGATGACCGCTGTGGGTCCAATGGGGGGAGCATACCGCTCAAGCAAACTTTTGGGCGGCTTTTCAGTAGAGGTCCAGGCGCCGATCGGCGAGCAGGTCGACATACTCCGTCAGAGTCTTGTCGTGCGTGGCGGTCAGGTCGACGTCGGCAATGGCCAGCCCCGGTCCCGATCCTGCTTCGGCGACCACCCAGCCGTCGGGGTCGACGATCACACTGCCCTGCGTCCACGGCTGGCCACGTTCGACTCCCGCGCGGTCGCACACCGCGACCACCACCCGATTGAGCCGCGCGGTGGACATCGCCGTGATCACCTCACCCGGACGCTCCCCCTCGGGACGCGGGAACAGTGGCCAATTCACCGGCGCCGCAATCAATTCCACGCCGTCAACGGCCACCTGGCGGGTCACTTCACCGAACTCCAGGTCGTAGCAGACCATCACCGCGATCGCGCCGTGCCGCGTCTTCAGCACCGCAGGCAGCTCGGTGCCGCGGGTGAAGATCAGCTTCTCCCGGTCCCACAGATGTGTCTTGCGGTAGGTCGCAATCACTCCGTCGCGGTCGAGCGCGACCGCGCTGTTGTACAGCAACCCGTCGTCACCGAGTTCGCAGAACCCGCCGATCACGATCGCGTCGCCGGCGGCGGAACGCCACCCGTCGAACGCCGGGTCGGTGGGGCGCAACGCCGCCGAGCGGGCTTCGTCGGCATCGGCGAACATATAGCCGGAGGTGGCCAGTTCCGGCAGCACCACGACGTCGGCCCCGCGCGCGACGGCGTCAGCAACAGCACCCGTCGAAAGCTCGAGATTGTCGGCCAGCGCGCCGACGGTGGGGTCGATCTGGGCGCACGCGATCCGGGTCATCCTTGCAGGCTAACCTCGCCGCAGGGAACCGGCAGAGGAGGAAGCATGGCATCCGAGATCGACAACGTGCCGGACTCCGGGATCGTCGGACCCGTCGACGCCACGAAATATCCCCGCTACACCGAGCCGTCGACGTTCGCGCGGTTGCCGCGGATCTCCGAGGTGCCCGGCGCCGACGTTCGCATCGTCGGGGTGCCCTTCGACAGCGGGGTGTCCTACCGGCCGGGAGCGCGATTCGGACCATCGCATGTCCGCGCGGCCTCCAAGCTGCTGCGGCCGTTCAACCCGGCGTTGGGCGTCAATCCGTTCACCACTCAGCAGGTGGCCGATTGCGGCGACATCGCCGTCAACCCCTTCGACATCGAGGAGGCGATCGCCGGAATCGACACCGCGATGACCGACCTGCGCAAGGACGGGTCGACTGTTCTGACCATCGGCGGTGACCACACCATCGCCCTGCCCATCCTGCGCTCGCTGGCGCGCGACCACGGCCCGGTGGCGGTGCTGCATTTCGACGCCCATCTCGATACCTGGGACACCTATTTCGGCGCGCCCTACACCCATGGCACACCGTTCCGGCGGGCCAGCGAGGAAGGGCTGATCGACATGGAGAGATCGCTGCACATGGGCATCCGCGGCCCGTTGTACAGCAAGACCGACCTGGAGGACGACGCCGTTCTCGGCTTCCAGGTGATCCGCTCCGATGATTATGAATTCGACGGTGTCACAAGCATTGTGGAGCGGATGCGCAAGCGTCTCGAGGGCGGCCCGGTGTACGTCTCGGTCGACATCGACGTCCTCGATCCTGCGCATGCGCCCGGCACCGGAACGCCGGAAGCCGGTGGGTTGACGTCGCGCGAACTGCTCAACACGCTGCGCGGGCTGGTGGGCCTCGACGTGGTCGGCGCCGACATCGTCGAGGTGGCCCCGGCCTACGACCACGCCGAGATGACCGGGATCGCCGCCGCCCACGTCGGATACGAACTCCTCTCGGTGCTTGCCGCCAACCGATAGGCTGCCAGTGTGGGCACCCTGCGGAAATGCGCTGGTTCGGTGCCGTCGGACGGACCGGCCCAGCGCGCGGACTGCGAGAAGATGCAGCGCCGCGCGCCGGCTCGCAACCTGCATTGGGCCGAGTCGATCACCCGCCGTCAGCGCGTGCTCAACATCGCGGCGACGATGGCCGCCGTCGTCACCGCCGTCATCGGGATCCTGCAGTTCATCACCGCCGAACACCTGGTGGCGATCGGGCTGGTCAATCTGGGCACCGCGGCCATCTTCGGGGTCATCCCGCTACTGCACCGCTTCGGCGAGAGCATCGCCGCGCTGGCCTTCATCTTCTTCGCGTTCTTGTCCCTGACAATCGTCGGCTGGCAGGTCGGGACCGACTCCGGCATCCAGTTCTACTATCTGGTGTCGGCGTCGCTGGCCGTCCTCGTGCTCGGCGTCGAGCATGTCGTGCTGGCCTCGATGGTGGTGGCGATCGGCGCCGGGCTGACCATCGCATCGCAGTTCCTGGTCCCCGGCGACACAGGAATCCAGCCGCGCTGGCTGGTCAACGCCGGCTTCGTGATCACCACGGTGTCCGCCTGCGTGATGATCTTCGCGACGGTCTGGTACGCCATGCGGGAAGTCTCGCGCGCCGAGGCGGCAATGGAATTCGAGTACCTGCGCTCCGAAGCACTGCTGGCCAACATCCTTCCGGCCACCATCGCGGCGCGCCTGAAAGACCCGGCCCGCGGCACGATCGCCGACCGATACGACGACGCCTCGATCCTGTTCGCCGACATCGCCGGCTTCACCGAGCGGGCCAGCCAGATCGCACCCGCCGAACTGGTGCGCTTCCTCGACCGGCTGTACACCACGTTCGATCGCCTGGTCGACAAGCACGGCCTGGAGAAGATCAAGACCACCGGCGACTCCTACATGGTCGTCAGCGGCGTGCCCGAGCCTCGCGACGATCACGCCGACGCGCTGGCGAACCTCGCACTCGACATGGCCAAGGCCGTGCGGGATCTGCGCGATCCCAACGGTCAACTCGTGCCGCTGCGGATGGGGATGGCCGCCGGCCCGGTGGTCGCCGGTGTGGTCGGCGCCCGCCGGTTCTTCTACGACGTGTGGGGCGACGCGGTCAACGTCGCCTCCCGCATGGAGACCACCGACCCCGAGGGCCGCATTCAGGTCCCCCAGGATGTCTACGAACGGCTGCGGGACAGGTTCGTCCTCGAGGAGCGCGGCGACGTCGACGTGAAGGGCAAGGGCCTCATGCACACCTGGTACCTGGTCGACCGCCGAGCCACCACCGGTCCGGGCAGCGATCGACCCGCCCAGGAAGAGACTGGGCGGGTCGAAAGTCCAACCGGTTAGACCTTGCGGTTCTCCGACTTGAGCAGCCACGCCAGCTTCTCGAGCCCGTCGATCATCTGATGCAGCTGGTCGGCTGTCGTGGGGTCCTCGGCGTCGACGGCGTCGTGCACGTCGCGCAGGGTGGCGACGACGGCGTAGATCGCCGTGGTGATCAGCTCGACCACCTCGCTGGTGTTGTGCTCGTACCCGGGAATCTGCGGGACGCTGGTGGTCGCCGCGACGGTGTCGGAGCGGCCGTCGGGCACCGCGTCCAGCGCACGCATCCGCTCGGCGATCGTGTCACTGGATTCGCGGGCGAAGTCGACGACGTCGTCGAGCTGCAGGTGCAGATCGCGGAAGTTGGTTCCGACGACGTTCCAGTGCGCCTGCTTGGCCTGCAGATGCAATTCGATGAGGTCCACCAGGACTCGCTGCAGGTTGCCTGCCAAATCTGCCGAGGCCTGGAATCCGGTTACTTCTACGGGGTTTCGTCGTTGACCAGTCGCTGTCGTCATGCCTCGTTCAACAGGATGTGACCGGTAAACCTGCCCCCATTCGCTGTCATCCTCGTCACGCCGGGCGCTACATGACTTTGGACAGGAAGGCCTTCGTCCGGTCGTGCTGCGGGTTACTCAGGACTTCCCGAGGCGGCCCGCTTTCGACGATCACCCCACCGTCCATGAACACCAGTTCGTCGGCGACCTCGCGGGCGAAACCCATCTCGTGCGTCACCACGATCATCGTCATGCCCTCGCTGGCAAGTTTTTTCATCACGCCCAGCACTTCGCCGACGAGTTCGGGGTCCAGCGCCGAGGTCGGCTCGTCGAACAGCATCAGCTTGGGGTCCATCGCCAGTGCCCGTGCGATCGCCACCCGCTGCTGTTGGCCGCCCGACAGCTGCGCCGGGTAGGCGTCGGCCTTGTCGGACAGGCCCACCTGATTGAGCAGATCCCGAGCCCGATCGAGCGCGGCCGCCTTCTTCATCCGCTTGACGTGCACCGGCGATTCGATGATGTTGGCCAGCGCCGTGCGGTGCGGGAAAAGATTGAAGTGCTGGAACACCATCCCGATGTCGCGGCGCTGTTTGGCGGCCTCGCGCGGGGGCATCTCATAGAGCTTGTCGCCACGCTCGCGATACCCGATGAGATCGCCATCGACGTAAAGCCTTCCGGCACTGACAGTTTCGAGGTGATTGATGCAGCGCAGGAATGTGGACTTGCCGGAGCCCGACGGCCCGACAAGCACGAGCACCTTGCCGGGGTCCACCGACAGCGTCACACCCTTGAGCACCGACAGGGCCCCGAAGTCCTTGCACACCCGCTCGGCGCGCACCATGGGTTCGCCGGTCATACGTGTCCCGCCTCCGTACCGGTCTGTGCCTTGGCCAAGGCCTCGAGTTGTTTGGAGGTCAACTGCCGGGAGATGCCGCGGGAGAAGTACTTCTCGAGGTAGTACTGCCCCACCATCAGCACACTGGTGATCACCAGGTACCAGGTCGCCGCCACCAGCAGCATCGGAACCGGTTCGAAGGTCCGGGCCGCGATCTCCCGCGAGGCAATGCTGTACAGGTCATAGGAATACGGCACGGCCGTCACCAGTGATGTGGTCTTCAGCATGCTGATGACCTCGTTGCCGGTCGGCGGGATGATGACCCGCATCGCCTGCGGAAGCACGGTGCGGCGCATCGTCATTCCCCATGACATACCCAGCGCGGTCGATGCCTCCGACTGCCCTTCGGGCACCGACGTGATGCCTGCCCGGATGATCTCGGCCATGTACGCGGCCTCGTTGAGTCCGAGACCGATGACCGCCAGCAGGAACGGGATGGACAGGTTCTGCAGGTCGAGATGGAAGAACGACGGCCCGAACGGCACGCCCAACTGGATGTGCTGATAGATCGTCGGGATCAGCCCCCAGAACACCAGCTGCACGTACACCGGTGTGCCGCGGAAGATCCACAGGAAAACCCATGCCACCGAACCGAATACGGGGTTCGGCGACAGTCGCATCACCGACAGGATCACACCCAGCACGACGCCGAGCACCATCGCGTACACCGTCAGCTGCAGTGTGTTGAAGACACCGAGCATGATCCGGTCGTTGAACAGATACTCGCCGTACGTCGACCAGCCGTAGGCCGGGTTGGTGGCCGCGCCATAGATGAACAGGCCAACCAGAACGATGATGACGGCCGCCCCCACCCACCGCCACGGATGACGAAGCGGTACCGCGTTGATGGCAGGTGGAGCCGACTCGTCGACAGCCATATCGGTTAGCTGGTCCCCCCGTTGATGACCGGCTTGGTGATCATCCCGGCTTCAACACCCCAGTTGCTGGCGATCGTCTTGTAATCACCGGTCTCGATGAGGTGTTCGAGCGCCTTCTGCAGGGAAGCAGCCAACGGCGAACCCTTGGCGACCGGCCAGCCGTAGGGCGCGGAGTCGAAGATCTCGCCGGCAGCCTCGAGCTTGCCGTTGCTCTGCTTGATGGCGTACGCGGTCACCGGCGAATCCGCCGACATCGCGTCGGCCTGGCCGAGAACCACCGCGTTGGTGGCGGCGTCCTGCCCGTCGAACTTCAGGATCTCGATGGCCGGCTTCCCGGCGTCGGTGCACGCCTTGCTCTTCTTGGGGAGCTCGTCGGTTTCCTCGGTGGTGGTCGCCTGCACGGCGACCTTCTTGCCGCACGCGTTGTTCGGATCGATCGGCGACCCGGGCCGCTGCGCCCACATGATGCCCGCGTTGAAGTAATCGACGAAGTCCACCGACTGCTGGCGCTCCTTGGTGTCGGTGAACGACGACATACCGACGTTGAAGGTGCCCTGCTGGATCGACGGGATGATCTTGGCGAAATCCGCTTCGCGGAAGTCGGCGGTCAAGCCCATCGTGGAGGCGATGGCGTTCATCAGGTCGACGTCGAAGCCGACGATCTTGCCGCTGGAATCCTTGAATTCGTTGGGCGCGTAAGGGATGTTGACGCCGACGACCAGTTTGCCCGACTTCTTGATGTCATCGGGAACGGTCGCGGCGATCTCGTCGACCTTCTGCGCCTTGGCCGCCGTAGTTGCGGTCGACGGGCCAGCGCCGGAATCATCCTTGCTGCTGCAGCCCGACAGGGCCATGGCACCCGCTACGGCCACCACTCCGGCAATGCGACACCATTTCTGCACGGTTGCCTCTTTCTCTCGACTGCGGGCTGTCCTGCCCGAAAGTAATGGCCTGATCCGGGTTTTGTACTCCCGGTAACGGAACAGTAGTAGCACCGTAACCATCTGGCAGCGGATCCACAGGTACGCGCAGCTAGTGTGGCCCGCCGTGCCTGACCTGAATCGAATCCACTTCGCCATCATGGACGGCCCCACGGCCGCGACCCTCGCGCAAGTGCTGCCGGTGCTGCTGCTGAGCCTGATGGTGGAAGTCCGCCGGACCCGGTTGCACCGGTCGCCGGCCCGCCGGTTCCTCGGCGTCTTCTTTCTGTTCTTCGCCGTCGCCGAAACCGTGATGGTGCTGTCCATCGACGGAGCCGTCTACCCGTTCCAGTGGTCCGACCTGATCGCCGCGCTCCTGATATTCGGATTGATCACCATGCTGTACTGGCTGTCGCTGCGCGAACGCGGTGACGACGAGGACACTCTTTGACGTCAATTCACCCGTTGAAGTGGTCAAATGACGTCGATCGTCAACCCGCTGTGCAACACTTCCGGCCATGACAACCACCTCTGCCCCGCCGCTTCTGCCGCATCTGTGGAAGTCGGTCCTGCTGTCGGGCGTTCTGTCGCTCGTTCTCGGAATCCTGGTACTCGTCTGGCCGGGAATCTCCATCCTCGTCGCCGCGATCTTCTTCGGCGCCTACCTTCTGGTGACGGGCATCTCGCAGGTGTTCCACGCCTTCACCCTGCACGTGTCGGCCGGCGGCCGGGTCATGCTGTTCATCAGCGGTGCCGCTGCCCTGATCCTGGCGGTGCTCTGCTTCCGCAGCATCCAGAACTCCATTCTGCTGCTGGCGATCTGGATCGGTGTGGGCTTCATCTTCCGTGGCGTCGCCACCGCGGTGTCCGCGATCAGCGACCCGGACACCCCCGGCCGCGGCTGGGAGATCTTCGTCGGCGTGATCAGCCTCATCGCCGGCATCGTCGTGCTGGCGTCGCCGTTCCCGTCGCTGGCCACGCTGACCCTCGTGGTGGGTATCTGGCTGGTCGTCATCGGAGTTTTCGAAGTGGTGGCCTCCTTCGGAATCCGCAAAGCGTCGAAGAACCTCGGCGACCGAATCGCCGCCACAACGCCCTAGGATTCTCGTCACAAAGGCCAAAAGGCTCTAGCGCGAACGGCGCGGATCGCTACTACACTTTGTCGTAGATAGGCGATCCGCGCCTTTCGCGTTGGTTGGAGAGTTCGGCGATGAGCGCTCTTGACGTGTCCCGATGGCAATTCGGAATCACGACGGTCTACCACTTCATATTCGTGCCGCTCACGATCGGGCTGGCGCCGCTGATCGCTGTCATGCAGACGATCTGGGTCCTCACCGACAACCCGGCCTGGTATCGGCTGACCAAATTCTTCGGCAAGATCTTCCTGATCAACTTCGCCATCGGTGTCGCGACCGGCATCGTCCAGGAGTTCCAATTCGGGATGAACTGGAGCGAATACTCCCGCTTCGTCGGCGATGTGTTCGGCGCGCCGCTGGCGCTGGAGGGCCTGGTTGCGTTCTTCCTGGAGTCGACGTTCATCGGGCTGTGGATATTCGGCTGGACCCGACTCCCCCGCTGGCTGCACCTGACGTCGATCTGGCTGGTGGCCATCGCGGTCAACCTGTCGGCCTTCTTCATCATCACCGCGAATTCGTGGATGCAGCACCCGGTGGGCACCCGGTTCAACCCGCAGACGGGTCGCGCCGAACTGCAGAGCATCGTCGAGTTGTTCACCAACAACACCGGAGTCGCGGCCTTCTGGCATGCGGTCACCGCGTCGTTCCTCACCGCCGCGACGTTCGTGGCTGCCGTCTGCGCGTGGTGGATGGTGCGGTCCAAAGCCAGCCCCGACGCCGTCGCGATGTACCGTCCGGGCGCGATCCTGGGCTCACTGGTCGCTCTGGTCGCCTGCGTCGGCTTGTTCTTCACCGGCGACGTGCAAGGCAAGCTGATGTTCCATCAGCAGCCGATGAAGATGGCTGCCGCGGAATCGTTGTGCCACACCGAAACCGATCCCAACCTGTCGCTTCTGACCGTCGGGACGCACAACAACTGTGACAGCATCACCCGCGTCATCGAGGTGCCTTTCGCACTGCCGTTCCTGGCTGAGGGCAAGTTCAGCGGAGTGACGTTGCAGGGCACCAAAGACCTTCAGCAGCAATATGAACAGAAGTTCGGCCCCGGGTGGTATGTGCCCAATCTGTTCGTCACCTACTGGGCGTTCCGCGCGATGATCGGCTTGATGGCGGTGCCGCTGCTGTTCGCACTGGCCACACTGTGGCTGACGCGGCGCGGCCGGGTGCCGGGCGCACGGGAAGGAAAGTGGTATTCCCGCTTCGCGCTGTGGACGATCCCGACACCGTTCCTGGCTGCCATCGCCGGCTGGGTGTTCACCGAGATGGGCCGCCAGCCGTGGGTGGTCGCACCGAACCCCGACGGCGATCAACTGGTCCGGCTGACCGTTCGACAAGGCGTGTCACTGCACGGACCGGGCCTGGTGTGGGTATCGCTGATCTCGTTCACGCTGATTTACGCGGTGCTGGCGGTGATCTGGTTCTACCTGGTCCGCAGATATGTGACCGCGGGCCCGCTCGAGCACGATGCCGAGCCGGCGCCGCCCACCCCGCCCGGGGACGACGAAGTCGCACCCCTATCTTTCGCGTATTAGCCCGTCGCCTACTGAGGAGCCAACCATGGGGCTGCAACAGATTTGGTTCGTGATCGTGGCGGTGCTGTTCCTGGGCTTTTTCGTCCTGGAGGGCTTCGACTTCGGCGTCGGCATGGTGATGACCTGGCTGGGCCGGATCGGTAAGGGAGACGCAGAGTCTCATCGTCGGGCGGTGCTGAACACCATCGGCCCGGTATGGGACGGCAACGAGGTGTGGCTGATCACCGCGGGCGGCGCCATGTTCGCGGCCTTTCCGCACTGGTATGCCACCGTGTTCTCCACGCTGTATCTCCCGCTGCTGGTGATCCTGCTGTCGATGATCGCGCGCGTCGTGGCCATCGAATGGCGCGGCAAGATCGACGATCCGAAGTGGCGCCGCTGGTGCGACATCGGCATCGCGACCGGGTCGTGGCTGCCGGCGATCCTGTGGGGTGTGGCGTTCGCAATCCTGGTCAACGGACTGCCCGTCGGGCCGGACAAGAACGTCGCCGACCTCGCCGTGTCCGACGTGCTGAACCCGTACACCTTGCTCGGTGGGCTGGCCACCTGTGCACTGTTCCTGTTCCACGGCGCGGTGTTCCTGGCCCTCAAGAGCGGCGGCGCGGTACGCAGCGATGCCGTCGGGCTGGCCCGCACGCTCAGCGTGCCCGCGACGGTACTGGTCGCCGCGTTCGGCGTGTGGACGCAACTGGCACACGGGAAGCCGTGGACCTGGGCGGTCCTGGCCATCGCCGTGATCGCCCAACTGGCCGCCGTCGCGGCGGCGTGGGCAGCCCGGGAGGGCTGGGCGTTCCTGGCGACGACGATCGTCGTCGCCGCGGTGGTGACGTTGCTGTTCGGGTCGCTGTACCCCAACCTGGTGCCGTCGACCATCAGCCCGGCCTACGACCTGACGATCTACAACGGCTCGTCCAGTCCGTACACCCTGAAGGTGATGACGTGGGCGGCTGCGATATTCACTCCGATCGTGCTGATCTACCAGGGTTGGACCTACTGGGTGTTCCGTAAACGTGTCTTTGCCGAGTCCATTCCCAAGTCCGTCGGCCTGCCATTGAGGCGCGTGCCCTGAGCTCCCAGCGCCGGTCGGGCCCGCTGGATCCACGTCTGTGGCGGGCCTCTTCGGCTGTGCGCCGGTATCTGGTCGCGACAGTCGGCTGCGGAACGCTGATCGCGGGCTGCGCGATCGCCGGCGCCGTGATCCTCGGCCATCTGGTGGCCGGCGTCATCACCGACCCGGCCACCCGCAGCCTCGGCCACTGGCGCACCGAACTGGCGATCCTGGCCGGGCTCTGGCTGTTTCGGGCGCTGATCCTGCTGCTGCAGGGCCGGCTCGGTCAGCGGGGCGCCAGTGCGGTGATCGCCGACCTCAGCGGCCGGGTGCTGCGGACCGTGACCGCGCTGCCACCCGCTGCTCGCGACGCCCAGCACGACGACGCCGCAACAATCATCACCACCGGACTCGACGGTCTGCGGCCATATTTCACCGCGTATCTCCCAGCGCTGTTTCTGGCAGCGATCCTCACGCCGGCCACCGTTGTGGTGATCGCGTTCAACGATTTTCAGTCCGCGCTGATCGTCCTCGTCGCCCTGCCACTGATCCCGATCTTCATGGTGTTGATCGGGCTGGCCACCGCGGAGCGATCAGCGGCGGCGCTGGCCGCGATGACCACACTGCAGGCCCGGCTGCTGGATCTCATCGCCGGCATCCCCACCTTGCGGGCCCTCGGCCGTGCCGACGGCCCGGCACAACGCATCACCACACTCAGTGCCGCCCATCGTCGTTCGGCCATGGCCACCCTGCGCATCGCGTTCCTGTCGGCACTGGTACTCGAACTCATCGCCACCCTGGGCGTCGCGCTGGTCGCGGTCAGCATCGGTCTGCGACTGGTGTACGGCGAAATGAGTCTGGCCGCGGGGCTGACCGTGTTGTTGCTGGCGCCCGACGTGTTCTGGCCGCTGCGCCGGGTCGGTGTCGAATTCCACGCCGCGCAGAACGGAAAGGCGGCTTCCGACAAAGCGTTCGCACTGATCGAGCAGAATCCCGCCCCGTTGCACGGCACCGGCACCGTGGACGCGGCCGGCGCGGAGATCGTCATCGACGCCCTGAGTGTCACCGGCCGCGACGGAATGTCACCGCACCTCCTGTCCGGGCGCATACTGCCCGGCAGCGTCACCGTGCTCACCGGCGCCAACGGCGCCGGCAAGTCCACCACCCTGCTCGCGATAGCGGGACTGGTCAGTCCCACCCACGGCCGGATCACCGTTGCCGGTCTCGATGTCGACGAGATGGACCGGTCGGCCTGGTGGCCGCAGCTGGCCTGGCTGGCTCAACGCCCGGTGATCATCCCGGGCACGGTCGCGGAGAACCTGGATTTGTTCGGCGCGCTCGCCGACCCTCAAGCCGCCTGCGACGCAGCCGGTTTCACCGAGGTGTTGGCCGCACTGCCCCACGGACCGGACACCGTGCTCGGCCGCGGCGGCGTGGGGTTGTCGCTGGGGCAACGCCAGCGGCTGGGCCTGGCCCGGGTACTCGGGTCCCGCGCGCCCGTGCTGCTGCTCGACGAGCCGACCTCGCATCTGGACGAGGCCACCGAAGAGACTGTGCTGCAGGCGATCCGCGATCGCGCAGCAGGCGGATCCACCGTCGTGGTGGTCGCACATCGAGACAGTGTGGTCCGGATCGCCGACCACGTCATCGCGGTGGAGGCCGATCACCATGCCCGCGTTTGACCGACTCCGGCTGCTGCTGGCCATCACGCTCGGCACGCTGGCGCTGGGCAGCGCACTGGCATTGGCCGGGGTGTCGGCCTGGCTGATCACCCGCGCGTGGCAGATGCCGCTGGTGCTGGACCTGTCGATCGCCGTGGTGGCGGTGCGCGCACTGGGCATCTCGCGGGGGGTTTTCGGTTACTGCGAACGGTTGGCGTCCCACGACACCGCGCTGCGGGCGGCGGCCGGTGCCCGAGCCGAGATCTACCGCCGGCTGGCCCATGGCCCAGCCGACATCACGGCTCGGCTGCACAGCGGTGATCTGCTCACCCGGGTCGGCGCCGACGTGGACACGCTCGCCGATGTCGCGGTTCGCGCCGCGGTCCCGATCGGCGTCGCGGCCGTGCTCGGCGTCGCCGCCACGGCCGTCATCGCGATGATCTCGCCGGCCGCCGCCGTGGTCCTCGCGCTGTGCCTGCTCGTCGCGGGTGTGCTCGCACCGGTATTGGCCGCACGCGCCGCGCGGGCACAGGAAGCTGTTGCCCGCGCTCAACAATCGGACCGTGACATCGCCGCCCTCACCGCGCTCGATCATGCCGCCGAGCTGCGGGTGGCCGGGCGGCTACCGGCCCTGATCGCCGAAGCCGAACAGCGCCAGCGGGATTGGGGCTCGGCGATCGACCGCGCGGCAGCACCCGCCGCCGCGGCGGCCGCCGTGCCGACCCTGGCGATCGGAGCCAGCGCGATCGGGGCCGTCGTCGCCGGCATCGGCATCGCCGCGCACACCGCCCCCACCACACTCGCGGTGCTGATGTTGTTGCCGCTCTCGGCGTTCGAGGCCACCGTCGCCCTGCCGGCAGCAGCGGTCGCTCTGACTCGCGGCCGGATCGCCGCCGCGCGCCTGCGCGAGCTGCTGCCGTCGGGGGCCGTCCAATCCGACGTCGTCGTCACCACTCTCGTCACGACACCGGTGCTGGCGGCCGACCTGCGTGCCGGTTATCCCGGCGGGCCGACCGGTGAGCACGTCGCTGTGACGCTGCAACCCGGTGCCCGGCTGGCGATCACCGGGCGAAGCGGTGCGGGCAAGACCGCACTGCTGATGACGCTGGCCGGCCTGCTGCCACCGGTCGACGGCGCAGTGACCATCGACGGGAAAGCGACGACCGAGCTCAACGAATCTCAATTACGGAGCACCATAAGCTATTTCGCCGAAGACGCACACCTGTTCAACACCACCGTCCGGGACAACCTGTTGGTGGCGCGCGGCGATTGCACCGACGACGAGCTCACCGCCGCACTCTCCGCGGTGGGCCTCGACGATTGGCTGGCCGCGCTGCCCGACGGATTGGGCACGGTGCTGATCGGCGGTGCGGCCGCGGTGTCGGCCGGGCAGCGACGCCGGCTGCTGCTGGCCCGGGTGTTGCTGTGTCCGGCACCGATCGTGCTCCTCGACGAACCGACCGAACACCTCGATGCCGCCGACGGTCAACGCATCCTGACCGCCCTGCTCGACGGCAGCCTGCTCGGCGCACACCGCACCGTGGTGGTCGCCAGCCATCAACTTGGTATCGACATCACCTGTCCGCGACTATCGATCGGCGACGGCAGGTAACGTGCAATCCATGACTGAGCCCCCAGAGCAGGCACCTCAGCAGCCCACCCCGCCCCCGTACGGGGCGCCACCACCTCCTCCCCCCGGCTATCCCGCTCCCTCGTACGGCCAGTATCCCGGCGGCTATCCCCCTGCCCCGCCGCAGCCGTATGCCGGTTACACGCCACCGCCCACCGGGCCTCGCAACGGCTTGGGCGTCACCGCCCTGGTGATCGCGATCGTCGCACTGCTGTCGTCGTTCTCCGTGGTCGGCGGCGTCATTCTGGGCATCGTGGCGGTGATCATCGGCTTCGCCGGCCGCAGCCGGGTCAAGCGCGGTGAAGCCAACAACGGCGGCGTCGCACTCGCCGGCGTCATCCTCGGTTTTCTGGCGATCATCGTCGGTCTCGCGTTCATCGCCGTGTGGGTCGGCGTGTTCAAAGAGGTCGGCGCCACCGACTACATCGACTGCCTGCAGAAGGCCGGCCAGGACCAGCAGCAGGTTCAGCAGTGCGCCGACGAGTTCAAGCAGTCCGTGGAGAACAAGTTCAGCGTCACCTTGACCCCGACGCCGTAGGACCTATCGGTCGTCCTCCCCGGACTCCGTGGGCAGCTGCCGCCGCCTCGGGAAGAACTCCAGCGAGAGCAACACCACGAGCAGCGGCAGCACCTGCCTCAGCGACAGCAGCACGTACCGGCGATCACCGAGGGCGTGGAACTTGCGCAGGTACCGGTACAGCGACTCCAGCGCGATCAGCGAGTCGCCCAGATGGATCGCCGTGTAGAAGAATGCGCTGAGCGCTCCCCGCTGCTTTTCGTTGAAGATCTCCGGGAACGCCGCGAATGCCAGCGAAAGGCGTTGAGCTCCCTCGGCTTTCATCGCGTCGATCATGTCCACGGACAGCCGCTCGTCAATGCCGTTCGGGGCGCCGCGGCGCCGCCACGGAACGTCGAGGGTGATGTCGCTGCCGGCACCGGCGACCGCGTAGCGGTGAAATCCCTGCACCCGGCCCGCCCGGTCACGCGCGATGATCAGCAGGACGCCGGGGTAGCGACCGGTCAGCGTGCCATCGAGAATCATCGAGAAACCACGCTCGGTGCGCGACCCCTTGGCCGACGACAGCAGCACGTCGGTGAGCTCGGCCAGCCGATGGTCGTCGAGTTCGGACTCGGCGACGATCTCGGTGCTGATCCCGAAGTTGTGGGTGCGCTGCACCGCCTGCCGCAGGTTGCGGAACTTGCGGCCCACCATGTCGAAGGACGGCACGTCGATCACCACGTCGCGGCCGATCGGAACCGGTCGCAAGGCCTGCCCGATCACCGCGGGATCTCGCCACAGCCCGAGCCTGTGCTCGCTGCAGCCCAGGACCACCACGCGCCAGCCGTGGGTGTGGCACATGCCGGTGAAGTCGCCGATCAGCTCCTCGAAACGGCCTTCGTCACCGATCGGGTCGCCACTGACGACGGCGTAACCCAGCCGGGTTCGGTAGGCGACCGCGGCGGTGCCGTCGGCGCTGAAGAAGTAGCTCTTGAGGTTCTGCATCGCGAACGGCGCCACCGGGTCACCGCTGGTGGCGTCGACCAGGGCCCACACCCTGGCCAGCTGGGACGGATCGGGTCGCGCGGTCGTCGGCCACATCAGCAGCAACCCCGAGGAGGCGATCAGCACGTCGCCGGTGAGGTCGAAGGCCAGTAGGTGGGCGGCGAATCCGGCGAGCACCGCCGCGGCGGCGGCGATCGCATGCGCGGCGGTCACCGGGCGGCCGAGGAAGATGCCCCGGGCGATCAACGCGACGGCAGCCAGGATCGTCAGCGACCACGCCACCCGGCTGTCGGTCTGCCAGTCGGTGTGGTGGCGGTGCGCGCGGACCATCAGCACGGTGAGCCAACTGCAGGCGATGAGCAGTGCCAGCGCGCCCACCCAGCGCGCGGCCAGGGTGTCGACATTGACGACAACCCGTTCCCTTGCGCGCACACGATGCGCGACCTGAACCGGCGGCTCGGTCACGTGACCGACGATACGCCTTCTATCAGGCATTTCCGGGGAAGTGCTTGACGATGCCCTCCTGCGTGACAGTGGCCACCACCTCCCCGGTCGGGTTGAAGAAGTGGCCGGTGCCCAGGCCGCGGGACTCCGCGGCGACCGGCGAATTCGTCGAATAGAGCACCCACTCGGAGAAGTCGACCTGCCGGTGGAACCACAGCGAATGGTTGACCGTGACCGCGAAGATGCGGTCCCAGCCCCAGGACAGACCGTGGGTGGTGATGATCGAATCCAGGATCGTGGTGTCGGACGAATAGATCATCGCGGCGGTGTGCAGCGTCGGGTCGTCGGGCATTGGGCCATCGGCCTTGAGCCACACCTGATTTGCGGTCAGCATGCCGTTCTTCTCGCGCATGATCCACGACGGGTCGTTGGTGTAGCGCCACTCGATCGGGCGGAGCGCCGCGACGAATCCGGGCACCACTTTCTCGTACCCGACGAGCAGCTCGTCGATCGTGGGCAGCGTCTCCGGCGCGGGCAGGTCGGGCATCGGGGTGTTGTGTTCGAGGCCGCTTCCCGCCGACAGGTAGGACACCAGCGCGGTGGCGAGCAGTGTGCCGTTCTGGACGGCGTCGACACGCCGGTTGGCGAACCGCCGCTCGTCGCGCAGCCGGACGACATGGAATTCGATGTCGGCCTCCGGATCGCCGCCTGCGATGAAATGCACCGACAACGCGCTGGGTGCGATCTCGTGCCGAAGAGTGCGGGTGGCCGCCACGAAGGCCTGGGCCATCAGCTGCCCGCCGAAGGTGCGCGGCGGGTTCTTGTGCGGGTGCGCCCCAGCGAACACGTCGTCGCCGACTGGGGAGAGATCGAGGATGGCCAGCAGCTCGTCGAGGTCCGCGTTGGCCAAGAGTTCTCTCCCCTAGTGGTCGTCCTCCCCGATCCGGTGGACATGGATCAGGTTTGTCGAGCCTACTGTGCCCGGCGGAGCACCTGCGACGATGACCACTAGGTCACCGCGCTTGTAGCGGCCCAGCTCCAGCATCGAGCGGTCGACCTCGCGGATCATGTCGTCGGTGGTTTCCATGTGCCCGACGATGAAGGTCTCGGTGCCCCAGGTCAGCGCCAGCTGGCTGCGCACCTCCGGCAGCGCGGTGAACGCCAGCAGCGGCAGCGGGGTGTGCAGCCGGGCCAGCCGCCGAACGGTGTCCCCGGATTGGGTGAACGCGACCAGGGCCTTGGCGTCGAGGCGCTCACCGATGTCACGAGCGGCATAGGAGATGACGCCGCGCTTGGTGCGCGGCACGTGGGTCAGCGGCGGGGCCGCCGTCGAGTTCTCCTCGACCGCACCGATGATGCGAGCCATCGTCCGCACCGACTCCAGCGGGTACTTGCCGACCGAGGTCTCCCCGGACAGCATGACCGCGTCGGCACCGTCCAGCACCGCGTTGGCGACGTCGGAGGCCTCGGCCCGGGTGGGCCGGGAGTTCTCGATCATCGACTCGAGCATCTGGGTGGCCACGATCACCGGCTTGGCGTTCTCCCGGGCCATCTGGATGGCCCGCTTCTGCACCAGCGGGACCTCTTCGAGGGGCAGCTCGACGCCGAGATCGCCGCGGGCCACCATGACGGCATCGAAGGCCAGCACGATCGCCTCGAGATTGTCGATCGCTTCCGGCTTTTCCAGCTTGGCGATCACCGGGACGCGACGGCCGACCCGGTCCATCACCTCGTGCACCAGCTCGACATCGGCGGGTGAGCGCACGAACGACAGCGCCACCAGATCCACTCCCAGGCGCAGCGCGAACTCGAGGTCCTCGATGTCCTTCTCCGACAGCGCAGGCACCGACACGTTCATGCCGGGCAGGGACAGGCCCTTGTTGTTGCTGACCGGACCGCCCTCGGTGACCATGCACACCACGTCGTCGCCGTCGATGTGTTCGACGACGAGCGCCACTTTGCCGTCGTCGACCAGCAGACGGTCACCCGGCTGAGCATCCCTGGCCAGGTTCTTGTAGGTGGTCGACACCCGGTCGTGATTGCCCTCGAAGTGCTCGACGGTGATCCGCACCGTCTCACCGTTGGCCCAATACGTCGGTCCGTCGGCGAAGCGGCCCAGCCTGATCTTGGGTCCCTGCAGGTCCGCCAGGATCCCGACCGCACGTCCGGTCACATCGGATGCCAGGCGAACCCGCTTGTAGGCCGCCTCATGATCGACATAGTCGCCGTGGCTGAAATTCAGGCGGGCCACGTCCATGCCGGCGTCGACCAAAGCTCTCACCGACTCATCGGTGCTGGTGGCCGGGCCGAGGGTACAGACAATCTTCCCGCGTCTACTCACGACGCCTCAGCATAGTCGCGGTTCATGGGCATCTCGACCGATCCAGATGGCGGCAGCACGGTATTCACTCAGCCGACGGCCAATGGCAATTGGTGCGGCCGTACCGGCTCGGGGAGATCCGACTCACCCATGAGATACGCATCGACCGCGTGAGCGGCGGCGCGCCCCTCGGCGATCGCCCACACCACCAGCGAGGCGCCGCGGTGGGCGTCGCCGCAAACAAAGACGCCGGGTGCGTCGGTCTGCCAGTCCGATCCGCAGCTGATGACGCCGCGCGGACTCAACGCGACGCCGAGGTCGTCCAGAAGTGTCATGTGTTCGACACCTTCGAAGCCGATCGCCAGCAGCGCCAGATCGCACGGAATCTCCATGGCCTCACCCACCGGCGTGATGACCCGCCGGCCGTCGACCCGCTCGACCTTCACCTCGGCGATCTCGAGTGCGCGCAGGTTGCCCCCGCCGTCACCGACGAACCGCTGCACCGCGACCTGATAGTGAACGGTGCCGCCCTCGGCGTGCGCGGGCGACGTGCGCAGCACCAGCGGCCAGGTGGGCCACGGGGTCAGCTCATCGTTGCGGACGTCCGGCGGTTGCGGGTTGTAGTCGAGCTGGGTCACCGATGCCGCGCCCTGGCGGTGTGCGGTGCCCAGGCAGTCGGCTCCGGTGTCGCCGCCGCCGATGATCACCACATGCTTGTCCTTGGCCGACAGCGGCGACGGCCCGTCACCCTCGCACTCCCGGTTGGCCGGGACCAGATGCTCCATCGCCAGGTGGACACCGGCCAGCTGGCGGCCCTCGACGTCGGTGTCACGGCCGCGCAACGCACCGACCGCCAGTACGACGGCGTCGAACCGGTTGCGCAGCTCCTCGACCGAGATATCCACTCCCACTTCGCATTCGGTGACGAAACGTGTTCCCTCGGCGCGCATCTGGGCCAACCGCTGGTTCAGCGTGGCCTTCTCGAGCTTGTACTCGGGGATTCCGTACCGGAGCAGACCGCCCAGTCGGTCGTCGCGTTCGTAGACGGTGACGTGGTGACCGGCGCGGGTCAGCTGCTGGGCCGCGGCCAGCCCCGCGGGCCCGGAGCCGACGATCGCCACGTTGCGGCCGGTGCCGATCGCGGCGGGCTGCGCTTCGACGATGCCGAGCCGCCAGGCCTGGTCGGCGATGGTGTTCTCGATCCGTTTGATCGTCACGCTGCCGCCGGTCTGCTCCTCGCCGATCGACAGCACGCAGGCCGCTTCGCACGGCGCCGGGCACAGGCGGCCGGTGAACTCCGGGAAGTTGTTGGTGGCGTGCAGGCGTTCGCTTGCGGCGTCCCAGCGGCCGCGTCGTACCAGGTCGTTCCATTCCGGGATCAGGTTGCCCAACGGGCACCCCGCAGTTCCGGAGTGGCAGAACGGGATTCCGCAGTCCATACAGCGGCGCGCCTGCTGGGCCACCTCGCCGGCGCGTTCCTGGGGATTCTGGCGCTCGTACACCTCGCGCCAGTCGCCGACCCGCTCGTCGACGGCCCGCTTGGCGGCCTCGATCTTCGGTACTTTCAGAAACCCGGTGGGATCAGCCACGTGTCGCCTCCATGATCGCGGTGTCCACGTCACGCCCCTCCGCCTTGGCCATCCGGGTGGCCTCGAGCACCTTCCGGTAGTCGGTGGGCATGATCTTGGTGAATTGTGCGCTGCGCCTTGGCCAGTCCGAGAGCACCGAACGGGCCAGCGTGCTGCCGGTGCACCGGGCATGGCGAGCCACGACGTCGTGCAGCCATTCCAGGTCGTCGGGGTCTGGGGCGTGCAGCTCGACCATCGCCGTGTTGACCATGGCCGGGTCGAGACCCAGCACATAGGCGATGCCGCCGGACATTCCGGCCGCCATGTTGCGTCCGGTGCGGCCCAGCACCACGACGCGCCCGCCGGTCATGTACTCACAGGCGTGGTCCCCCACCCCTTCGGTCACCGCGAGCGCACCGGAGTTGCGGGCGGCGAACCGCTCACCGACCCGGCCGCGCAGGTACACCTCGCCCGAGGTCGCCCCGTACAGCAGGGTGTTGCCGGCGATCACGTTGTCCTCGGGCAGGAACAGGACGTCGTCGGGCGGGCGGACGATCACCCGGCCACCGGAAAGTCCCTTACCCACATAGTCGTTGGCGTCACCGATCAGGTCGAGGGTGATACCGGGCGGCAGAAATGCGCCGATGGACTGGCCCGCCGAGCCGGTGAGCGTGATGTGGATGGTGTCATCCGGCAGGCCCTGGGCGCCGTAGCGGCGGGTGACCTCCGAACCCAGCAGGGTGCCGACGGTGCGGTTGACGTTGCGGACCGGCAGTTCCAGCCGAACCGGGTGGGCGTCCTCCAGCGCACCTTCGGCCAGCGCAACCAGGGTCTGGTCCAGAGCGTGCTCGAGGCCGTGCTCCTGATCCCGCAGCCGCCGTCGCTGCGGCAACGCGCCGCCGTGCGCGTCGGTGGGCACCGCGAAGATCGGGCTCAGGTCCAGGCCCTTGGTCTTCCAGTGCGCCACCCCGTCGTCGGTGTCGAGCACCTCCGCGTGGCCGACGGCCTCGTCGATGCTCCGGAAGCCCAACTCGGCCAGCATCACCCGGACGTCTTCGGCGATGAACCGGAAGAAGTTCTCGACGAACTCCGGTTTGCCGTTGAAACGTGCTCGCAGTTCCGGGTTCTGGGTGGCCACCCCCACCGGGCAGGTGTCGAGGTGGCAGACCCGCATCATGATGCAGCCCGCGACGATCAGCGGGGCGGTGGAGAAGCCGAACTCCTCCGCGCCGAGCAGTGTGGCGACCATGACGTCGCGGGCGGTGCGCAGACCGCCGTCGCACTGCACGGTGATGCGATCGCGAAGTCCGTTGAGCACCAACGTCTGCTGGGTGTCGGCGAGACCGATCTCCCACGGCGCCCCGGCATGCTTGAGGCTGGTCAGCGGCGCCGCGCCGGTGCCGCCGTCGTATCCGGAGATCAGCACGACATCCGCGTGCGCCTTGGACACCCCGGCCGCGACCGTGCCGACCCCGACCGAGCTGACCAGTTTGACGTGGATCCGGGCTTGGGAGTTGGCGTTCTTGAGGTCGTGGATCAGTTGTGCCAGATCCTCGATGGAGTAGATGTCATGGTGCGGTGGCGGCGAGATCAAGCCCACCCCGGGCGTGGAGTGCCGGGTCTTGGCGATGTTCGGATACACCTTGAAGCCGGGCAGCTGCCCGCCCTCACCGGGCTTGGCGCCCTGGGCCATCTTGATCTGGATATCGGTGGCGTTGACCAAATAGTCACTGGTGACACCGAACCGGCCGGACGCCACCTGTTTGACGGCACTGCGCCGGCGGGGGTCGTAGAGCCGGTCTTCGTCTTCGCCGCCTTCACCGCTGTTGGACCGCCCGCCGAGGGCGTTCATGGCGATGGCCATGGTCTCGTGGGCTTCCTGCGAGATCGAGCCGTAGCTCATGGCGCCGGTGTTGAAGCGGCTGCAGATCGCCTCGACGGACTCCACCTCGTGCAGCGGAACCGGTGGCCGCAGACCCTTGTTGAAGCCGAACAGTCCGCGCAGCGTACCGCCCTCACGGGACAGCCGGTTGACCTCCGCGGAGTACCTGGCGAACACCTCGCTCTGCCCGGTGCGGGTCGAATGCTGAAGCAAGAAAACCGTTTCCGGGGTGAACAGGTGCAGTTCACCTTCGCGGCGGAATTGGTATTCTCCGCCGACCTCGAGGCGGCGATGCACCCGCTCGGTCGGGTTCTCCGGATAGGCCCGGCGGTGCCGCAGCTTGACCTCGTCGGCCAGCACGTCGAGTCCGACACCGCCGAGTTGGCTGACCGTGCCGGTGAGGTATTCGTCGACCACATCCTTGGACAGCCCGATGGCTTCGAAAGCCTGTGCAGCCGTGTATGAGCCGACGGTCGAGATACCCATCTTGCTCATCACCTTCATGACGCCCTTGCCGAGTGCCTTGAGGTAGTTGCGCACGGCGGTGCCCGGGTCGATGCCGGTGAGTTCGCCCTCCCGGATCAGGTCCTCGATCGACTCGAACGCCAGATACGGGTTGACCGCGGCCGCCCCGTATCCGATCAGCAGCGCGATGTGGTGGACCTCGCGGGCGTCACCGCTTTCCACCACCAGCGCCACCATGGTGCGCTGTTTGGTCCGGACCAGATGGTGGTGCACCGCGGCGACGGCCAGCAGCGACGGGATCGGCGCACGGGTGTGGTCGGAGTCGCGGTCGGAGATGACCAGCGTGCGTGCGCCTTTGGCGATCGCGTCGGACGCCCGGTGGCGCAGGTCCTCGATGGCCTCGGCCAAGCCTTCCCCGCCGCGCTCGACATCGTAGAGCGCCTTGAGGACGGCTGACTTCAGGCCGGGCTGCTCGCCGTCGTCGTTGATGTGGACGATCCGGTTCAGCTCGTCGTTGTCCAGAACCGGCCAGTGCAGCAGGATCTGGCGGCAGGACGCGGCCGTCGGTTCGAGCAGGTTCTGTTCGGGGCCCATGACGCGGGCCATCGAGGTGACGATCTCCTCGCGGATCGCGTCCAGTGGCGGGTTCGTCACCTGGGCGAACAGTTCGACGAAGTAGTCGTAGATCAGCTTGGGGCGCTGGGACAGCACAGCCACCGGGGTGTCGGTGCCCATCGACCCCAGCGACTCCTGGCCGGAGGCCGCCATCGGGGTGAGCATGATCCGCAGGTCTTCTTCGGTGTAGCCGAACGCGACCTGGCGCCGCACCACCGATTCGTGGTTCGGCGAGACCCGGGTCCGGGCCGGCAGAGTCGCCAGATCGAGCAGACCGGCGTGCAGCCATTCGGCGTACGGCGCTTCGGCGGCGAGCTGACCCTTGATCTCGTCGTCGCTGACGATCCGACCGGCGGCGGTGTCGATCAGGAACATCTTGCCCGGCTCCAACCGACCCTTGGCCACCACTTCACCCGGCGCAATGTCCAGCACGCCGCTCTCACTGGCCAGGATCACCCGGTCGTCGATGGTGCGCCACCACCGGCCGGGCCGTAAGCCGTTGCGGTCCAGGACAGCTCCCACCACGGTGCCGTCGGTGAACGTCACACACGCGGGTCCGTCCCACGGTTCCATCAGCGAGGCGTGGTACTGACAGAACGCCCGGCGGGCCGGATCCATGGTGGTGTTGTTCTCCCACGCCTCGGGGATCATCATCATCACGGCATGCGGCAGACTGCGGCCGCCGAGGTGCAGCAACTCGAGCACCTGGTCGAAGGACGCGGAGTCCGACGCATCGGGGGTGCAGATCGGCGAAAGCCGGCTCAGATCACCGGGAATCATGGTGCTGGCCAGCATCGCTTCCCGGGCGTGCATCCGGTTGCGGTTACCCCGCACGGTGTTGATCTCGCCGTTGTGCGCCACGAACCGGAAGGGGTGCGCCAACGGCCAGGACGGAAAGGTGTTGGTGGAGAAACGACTGTGCACGATCGCGATCGCACTGCGGCAGCGTTCGTCGCGCAGATCGGGAAAGTATTGCGGCAGCTGCATTGTCGTGAGCATGCCCTTGTAGGCGATGGTGCGGCTGGACAGCGACGGGAAGTAGACGCTGTCGGGCCCTTGCTCGGCGCGCTTGCGCAGCGGGTACACCAGGCGGTCGAGATCGATCCCGCCGGCCCGGTGGCCGTTTCGTTCGGGAGCTGCCACGAACAGCATCGACATGTGCGGCATGCAGCCCAGCGCGGTGGCGCCGACTTCGGCGCCGTCAGGGTCGACCGGCACGGCCCGCCACCCGAGGACCTCCAGGCCCTCCTCCTCGGCGATCGCCTCGACCCGGCCGACAGCGGCTTGCCGAGCGAACGGGTCCGTCGGCAGGAAGCAGATGCCGGCGGCAAAGCTGTTGCAGCCGTTGATCGTTGGTGCGGGAAGATCGAATTCCGCCACAGCGGAGAGCAATTCGACCGGCAATTGCAGCAGGATTCCGGCGCCGTCTCCGCTGTTGGGTTCGGCCCCGGCGGCACCGCGGTGTTCGAGGTGTTCGAGTGCCGTCAGTCCGTCGGCGACGATCTGGTGTGACCGTCGGCCCTGGATGTCGGCCACCATCGCCACACCGCACGAGTCGGACTCGTGCCGGGGGTCGTAGAGACCCTGCGCTTCGGGAAGTGCCGAGAACAGCATTTCACGCTCCTCCGCGGTCGGTCATGAGGCGGAAAGCTGGTGTGCGCGATGCGCGTGATGATTGGCCTTACCGCAGTCTGACGTGTGATGTCTGGGACTGCACCGGCCCGATGATTTCAGTTGCGAGTGTATCAGCGCGGTGTGGGCATCACTGCCCGATTAATGTGGGCACCAGCGGGAAGCCCGGCAGGTTCCGGATGACCGTCCAGCTGATCGCCGCGACGGCGATCACGCTGATCACCGACAGCGGAAACGGCCGCTCCCCTCGCCGGATCCGCCAGATCGCCCAGAGTGCCAGCATCGGCAAACCCACGAGCAGGAACACATTGTCGACAACGGCGGCTGCGACGTCGCCGTGCAGCAGGTCGTGGGTCATTCGCAGGCCACCGCACGCCGGGCAGTTCCAGCCGGTGAGCAACCGGAACGGGCACGGCGGAAACAGTGAGCCGGGCCGGTGCGGGTCGGCGATGCCGACATAGGTGAGCGCACCGATCCCCAGCGCACCCGTGGCGAGCCCGGTGTAGAGCCGGGTTCTGGGTGGCTGGCCGACGCTACCCATCACGCAGGGGACGTCCCTGCGGGTCGCGCACCTTGTCGGTGAGGATCATGACGCCGTCGATGATCCCCCAGATGACCGCGCCGACGCCGCACGTGACGAGCCCGACCAGCAGCTGGGCGATCCCCAGTCCGGTGTAGCCGAGGTAGATGCGGCCGATCCCCACCAGGCCGAACAAGCCGAGCAGCTGCAGCAACCCGGCGACGATCTTCGATTTGTCCGACAGCGGCTCACCGGTGACCGGATGACGGCCGAACGGGGCGGCGGGATCCACGTAGCCACCCGGACCCGGATACTGCGGCGGCATCGGGTAATTCGGCGGGGCCTGGTAGTTGGGCGGCGGCGCGCCCTCGGTGCCTCCGAACTGCGGCTCAGTCATGCCCCACAGCATGCCAGAGCCGGGCCCAACCCAGAAGAGCAAGAATCTGCGCCCGGATCGCGCCGGCCCCCGCCGCTACGTGAGCGGTTCCAGCTCCTGCAGCATGGTCGGCACCAGCTCGCTGACGGTCGGGTGGATGTGCATGGTGCGCGATATCGCCGTGTAAGGCTTCTTGGCGGACATGATGTCGAGGATCGAGTGGATGACCTCGTCGCCGCCGACCCCGAGGATCGCTGCGCCGAGGATCTGCTCGGTGTCGGCGTCCACGACGACCTGCATGAAGCCTTGCGTCTCGCCCTTTTCCACCGCCCGGCCGACCCTGGTCATCGGCCGCCGGCCCACCAGTGCCCGACGGCCGGACTTACGCACCTGGTCGACGGTCAGGCCGGCCCGGCCGAGTGGCGGGTCGATGTAGAGAGCGTAGGTCGGTACCCGGTCGCTGACTCGGCGCGGATCGTTGTCGAGCAGGTTGGCCGCGACGATCTCGAAGTCGTTGTAGGAGGTGTGGGTGAAGGCACCCTTGCCGTTACAGTCGCCCATCGCCCAGATGTGTTCGGCGGTGGTGCGAAGTTGGTCGTCGACGACGATGTAGCCGCGGCCGTCGACCTCGACACCGGCACGGTCGAGGCCGAGGTCGTCGGTGTTCGGCTGGCGGCCCACGGCCACCAGCAGGTGTGAACCGGCGATGGGCTCGGCTCCGTCGTACGGAATCACCTCGAAACCGTTGTCGCGCTTGGTAAATCGTAGACCGGATGCGCCGGTGACGACGGTGATGCCCTCGGCCGTGAGGATGTCCTCGATGGCCGCCGAGACGTCCTCGTCCTCGCGCGGCGTGAGCCTGGGCCCCCGTTCGAGGACGGTGACCCGAGCGCCGAACCGGCGATACATCTGGGCGAACTCCAGCCCGATGTAGCTGCCGCCGACGATCACCAGATGGTCAGGCACCACGTCGAGTTCGAGGATGCCGACATTGGTCAGGTAGTCGATGTCGCCGAGCCCGGGCAGCTCCGGCACCACCGCCCGGCCCCCGACGTTGAGGAAGATCCGGTCGGCTGTCAGGACCTCGTCCCCGACGCGGATGGTGTGCGGATCCTCGAACCGGGCATGGCCGCGAATCAGAGTGCAACCCGGCATGCCCTCGATCCACGATTCGACGCCACTGCGATCGCCGAGCACGATTCCGTCCTTGCGCGCCTTCACTTTTGCCATGTCGACCGACACGTCACCGGTGGACACCCCGTAATCGGCTCCGCGGCGCGCGGTGTGGGCGGTGTGCGCGCTGGCGACCAGGGTCTTGGTCGGTATACAGCCGGAGTTGACGCACGTTCCGCCGACGAGTTTGCGTTCGATCACCGCGACGGTGTGACCGGCGTCGGTCAGTCGCCCGGCCAAGGGTGGGCCGGCCTGCCCGGCACCGACGATGATCGCGTCTACGTGAGTCACAGAAGACTGACCAGGTAAGCAACCAGGAAGCCGCCGCCGACTGCGATCACGTCCTCGCCGATCGCCACCGGCAGATCGCGGCCCCCATTGGCCGCCACCAGCCGTGAGCGCGCCTCGTAGCCACCGAGGGTGCCGAGCACCGCGCCGATGATGCCGGCCCCGAGTGAACTGAACGTATGGAAGAACGCGCTGCCGATCACCGCACCGGCGAACGCACCGGTGAGCAGGCGGGTCAGGAACTGCGCGGTGGTCTTGCGACTGGGCGTCTTCGGCAGCTGATCGGTGACGAGCTCGACGAGCAACAGGACCGTCAGCACGGCCACGGTGATCCAGCTGCCCACCCAGGCCGACCACTTGTCGGTGACGTCGATCCAGCCGAGAAATGCGCCCCACGCCACGACCGCGGGCGCGGTCAGCGCGCGCAATCCGGCGATCACACCGATCAGTAGGGCCAGCAACAGAACGAGAGCGTGCGTCATAACGGTCCTTCGGGCCGGTGGCAACTAAAGGGACGCTAACACGCAGCCGCCGCCGCGGCGGGCCAACCTCAGAAGCGGCAGAACCTGATGTCGGAGGCCAGAATCGCCTTGGCACCGATGGCCGCGAGCTCATCCATGATCGCGTTCACATCGCGGCGCGGAACCAGGGCGCGCACCGCAACCCAGTCCGGGTCGGCCAGCGGCGCGATCGTGGGTGACTCCAGACCGGGGGTGACCGCGGTGGCGCGCTCGAGCACCGAACGCGGGCAGTCGTAGTCGAGCATCAGGTACTGCTGGCCGAACACCACACCCTGGACGCGGGCCGCCAATTGGTCGCGCGCGGCCCGGTTGGAGTCGTCGCCGTTGCCGGCCCGTTCGATCAACACTGCTTCCGAATCACACAGCGTCTCACCGAAAGCCACCAAATCGTGCAGCCGCAGCGTTCGGCCCGAACCGACCACGTCGGCGATCGCGTCGGCCACGCCGAGCTGGATCGAGATCTCGACCGCCCCGTCGAGGCGGATGACGGTGGCCTCGATTCCCTTGCTGGCCAAGTCTTTCCGCACCAGGTTCGGGTACGCGGTGGCGATCCGTTTGCCCGCCAGGTCGGAAACTGTCCATTCCCGTCCAGCCGGTGCGGCGTACCGGAAGCTCGACGAGCCGAAGCCCAGAGCCAGCCGCTCGGTCACCGGGGCGTCGGACTCGGCGGCAAGATCACGGCCGGTGATCCCGAAGTCGAGCTGCCCGGAGCCGACGTAGATCGCGATGTCCTTGGGACGCAGGAAGAAGAACTCGACGCCATTGGCCGGGTCGATGACGGTGAGATCCTTGGGATCGGTGCGCCGCCGGTAGCCCGCCTCGGAGAGGATCTCGGCTGCGGATTCGGACAGCGCCCCCTTGTTCGGGACGGCAACGCGCAACATGGCAGCCACCTAGAGCTTCCGGTAGATGTCGTCGAGGGTCAGGCCACGGGCGACCATCATCACCTGCGCCCAGTAGAACAACTGGCTGATCTCCTCGGCCAGCGCCTCGTCGGATTCGTGCTCGGCGGCCAGCCACACCTCGCCGGCTTCTTCGAGGATCTTCTTGCCGAGGGCGTGCACACCGCCGTCCAGCGCGGCGACGGTGGCGCTGCCCGCCGGTCGGGTGCGGGCTCGCTCCCCCAGTTCGGCGAACAGTTCCTCGAAGGTCTTCACGGCCTGCGATTGTTCCATGCGGGTGCAGCCGCCGTCACGGCGGTTTCCGGTCGGCCACTAGGCTGGCTTCTCGTGCGAGGATCCCGGCCACTGTTCGTCCTGGGCGCCGCCGTCGCGGCGCTGGCCGGCTGTTCCAGCCCGATCGTCACCACCAAGGAGTCCGGGGAGCAAACGGCGCCACCCCCGGCCGCCACTACTTCAGCGCATCCCAGCAATGACAAGCTGGTCAATGCGTTCGACTTTTACACCCGGACCGATGACGTACATTCGGGCTACTACTTCACCAGTCCGAGCGGCAGCTGGCGCTGCGTGATCGTCCCCCGTACCTGGGCGGGTTGCCAGTCGACCTCGGGAACCGGTCGCATCGGCGTGACGGGTGCGCCCGATACGGTGACCGACGCCGACGGGCAGAGCGTCGCACCCAACTCCATCGTGGTGTTCACCCAAGACGATCCCCAGTTCGCCTCGGTACCGGCTGAGCAATTCACACAGCCGTCGGGCGCTCCGAAGACGTTGCCGTTCAACAAGATCCTCGCTGCCGCCGGATTTCGCTGCAACATTCAGCAGCAGACCGGCATCTCGTGCCTGAGTGAACAGACCGGCAAGGGATTCACGTTCTCCAACACCGGCGCGACCTGGGTGTACACCGACGTCCCCTGACCTCGGCTAGCCGGAGCGCGCCGGCTTGTCCTCGTGCAGGAGCTCGGCGTGCATGTCCTCGAGCGAGACGCCCTTGGTCTCCATGACCCACTTCCACACGAACAGTCCCGAGAGCACCGCGCACAGTCCGTAGAACCCGTACGCCAGACCGAGGTGGTCACGCAGGCCCGGGAACGACACGGTGATCAGCCAGTTCGCCGCCCACTGTCCCGCCGCGGCCAGGCCGAGTGCGGCCGCCCGGATGCGGTTGGGGAACATCTCACCGAGCAGCACCCAGACGACCGGGCCCCAGGACATACCGAACGCCACCACGAAGAGGTTCGCGGCAATCAGCGCGATGACCCCGGATGCGCCCGGCAGGTTCGGCTTTCCGTCGACCAGAGTCGCGTTGGCGAAGATGACGGCCATCGTGATGAGGGTGACGGCCATCCCGGACGAGCCGATCAACAACAGCGGCTTGCGGCCGATCTTGTCGATCAGCGCAATCGCGATCAGGGTGGTCGCGACGTTCACCACCGACGTGATGACGGTGTAGATGGCCGACTGGTCGGCGTCGAAGCCGACGGCCTGCCACAGCACATTCGAGTAATAGAAGATCACGTTGATGCCGACGAACTGTTGGAAGATCGACAGTCCCAAGCCAACCCAGACGATGCCGTACAGGCCGCCGCTGGGCTTGCGCAGATCCCGCCAGGAGGGCTTGTCCTCCCGCTCCAGGGTTTCCCGGATGCGGCTGATGGTGATCTCGAGGTTCTTCTCACCCAGCAGCATGCTCAGCACCCGGCGAGCCTCGGGGATCTTGTGACTGGCCACCAGGTACCGCGGTGACTCGGGGATGGTGAACGCCAACGCGCCGTACAGGACTGCGGGGATCGCCATCGCCAGGAACATCCACCGCCAGGCGTCGAGGTGCAGCCACAGTTCCTTGTTCGGGCCGCCGGCGGCGTGCTGGAGCAGCCAGTTCACGACGAACGACAGGAAGATGCCGGAGACGATCGCCAGCTGCTGCAGGGAGCCGAGCCGGCCGCGGATGCGTGGCGGGGAGGTCTCGGCGATGTACGCCGGCGCGATCACCGAGGCGATGCCGACGCCGATGCCGCCGACGATCCGGAAGATCACGACCGTCGTCACATTGGGCGCCAGACCGGTGCCGATGGCACTGATGAGGAAGAACACCGCTGCGATCTTCATCACCGAGATGCGGCCGATGCGGTCTGCGATTCGGCCCGCGGACATCGCACCGGCTGCGGCGCCGAGCAACGCCGATGCGACCGCGAAGCCGAGCTCGGCGTTACCGATGCCGAAGTCTTCCTGGATCGAGTCGACCGCACCGTTGATCACCGCGCTGTCGTAGCCGAAGAGCAGACCGCCCAGGGCGGCTACCGAGGCTATCCGAACCGCGGTGCCGCCCGAGGAGAAGTCCTCGTTCTCGAGTCCTGTCGGTGAATCGCTGGTGGGTCCTTGGCCAGCCATGAGGCGTCCTTTCCGCAGCACTGCGAAATCTGGTGGCACCTACGATTGCACAGTCGCAGCCGCACCACGCCGATATCGGTCAGCCGTTCACGCCGAGCGCTCGCCGAGCCCCAGCCGCAGGTCCGTATAGATCTGTCGCAGCTGCGGGATGCCCAACCCGTCGAGCGACGAAACGTGCTGCCGGCCAGGGGTGGCGGGCACGTGGATCTCGTTGGGTACCACAAGCACCGGGCATCCGGCGTCTTCGGCGGCAGCGGTGCCGGTGACCGAGTCCTCGATAGCCAGACACTCACCTGCGGCAAACCCGAGCAGCTCGGCGGCGCGCAGGTAGATGTCCGGGGCGGGCTTGCCCTCAGGCACCTCATCGCCGCATACGGTGGCCGAAAAATAATGCCTGCCAATGCTGTTCAACGCATTCTCGGTGAGGTCCCGACGAGTGTTGGTCACCAGCGCCATCGGCACGTCGGCGGCCCGCAGCGCGTCGAGGAGTTCCCGGGCACCCGGGCACCACGGCAGGCCGGTGGAAAACAGTTCTCCGACGTACTCGTGCATCCAGTCGGCGACCTCGGCCATGTGCCCCGGGTGCGGATCCAGACCGAGGTCGGCGAACACGATCCGGATCACCCCGTCGGCAGAGCCGCCCACTGTGGCGTCGCGGATCTCCGGAGACAACACCCGGCCGTGGCGGGTGTACAGCTCCTTGATCGCGACGTCCCAGAGCTTTTCGGAGTCGACGAGAGTGCCGTCCATGTCCCATAACACCGCTCGCACGCCCACGATTGTGCCATGTACCAGGCCCTGACCTCGAATCCGGCGAGTTTGCTGCGACGGATCACTAGGGTGGCGTCATGCAACTCGGCATGGTTGGTTTGGGACGAATGGGCGCGAACCTGGTTCGCCGATTGATGCGGGGCGGGCACACGTGCGTCGTGTACGACGTGAACCCCGCCGCGGTCAGCGAGCTGGAAGGCGAGGGCGCCACCGGAGCGGCCAGCCTCGACGAATTCGTCGCACAACTCGACGGTCCGCGCGCGATATGGCTGATGCTGCCCGCCGCCATCGTCGACTCGACTCTTGACGCACTGGTCCCGCTGCTCTCGTCCGGCGACACCGTGATCGACGGCGGCAACTCGTACTACCGCGACGACATCACCCGGGCGCGGAAGCTCGCCGAAAGTGGCCTGCATTACGTCGATTGCGGCACCAGCGGCGGAGTCTGGGGGCTGGACCGCGGCTACTGCCTGATGATCGGCGGCGAAACCGACGTGGTCGATCGCCTCGATCCGATCTTCAAGACCATCGCACCGGGGATCGGTACCGCTGAGCCCACCCCGAACCGGCCCGCGGACGCCGCCGGAACCGCCCCCGAAGGCTACCTACACTGTGGCCCCAACGGCGCCGGGCACTTCGTGAAGATGGTTCACAACGGTGTCGAGTACGGGATGATGGCCGCCATCGCCGAAGGGCTGAGCATCATCAAGCACGCCAACGCCGGCACGGTCGATCGGGTGGTCGACGCCGAGACCACTCCGCTGCGCGACCCGTGGGCCTATCAGTACGACATCAACGTCGGCGAGGTCGCCGAAGTCTGGCGCCGCGGATCGGTGGTCGGATCCTGGCTGGTGGACCTGATCGCGGACGCGTTCGCGGCCTCACCCGGCCTCGACCAGTTCTCCGGGCGGGTATCGGATTCCGGCGAAGGACGCTGGACGGTGCTCGCCGCGGTGGACGAAGGTATCCCCGCCCCGGTCATCACCACCGCCCTCTACGAGCGTTTCCAGTCCAGGCAGCTGGGCGAGTTCACCGACAAGATCTGCTCGGCGATGCGCAGCGAATTCGGCGGCCACGCGGAGAAGAAGTGATGGCCGCTCAAAGCGGTTCCGCCGCAGATGTTCTGGTGATCTTCGGCATCACCGGCGACTTGGCCAGGAAGATGACGTTCCGGTCGTTGTACCGCTTGGAGCGGCGCGGCCTGCTCGGGTGCCCGATCGTCGGGGTGGCGCTGGACGACTGGTCCGCCGACACCCTGCGGGAGCACGCCCGAACCGCTATCGAGGCCACCGGCGAGCCCGTGGACGACGACGTGTTCGCCCGATTCGCGGCGCGGTTGTCGATGGTCTCCGGCGATTTCGCGGACGCCGCGACCTACACCAAGGTGGCGGACGCCATCAAAGGACGCACCGCTCCGGTGTTCTATCTGGAGATCCCGCCGTCACTGTTCGGGCGGGTGGTGGACGGCCTCGCCGGCGCCGGCCTCACCGACAATGCCCGCGTGGTGGTGGAAAAGCCGTTCGGACACGACCTTTCGTCGGCGAAGGCCCTCAACGACCAGTTGAGCGCACACCTGCAGGAGTGGCAGATCTACCGCATCGACCACTTCCTCGGCAAGGAACCGGCGATGGACATCCGCTACATCCGGTTTTCCAACTCGATCATCGAGCCGCTGTGGAACCGCGACCGGATCGAGGCCGTGCAGATCACGATGGCCGAGAACTTCGGCGTCGAGGATCGCGGCCACTTCTACGACCCGGTCGGGGCGTTGCGCGACGTCGTACAGAATCATCTGCTGCAGCTCATCGGGCTGATCGCCTCCGAACCGTCGAGCGGCGGCCCGGACGGGTTCCGGGACAAACGGGTCGAGCTGTTCAAGTCCATCCGTCCCGCCGACCCCAAGCACTACGTGCGCGGTCAGTACGCCGGCTACCAGGAGATCGACGGTGTCGCGCCTGACTCGCAGACCGAGACCTACACGGCGCTGAAGTTGTACATCGACAACTGGCGCTGGTCGGGCGTGCCGTTCTTCATCCGGGCCGGCAAGGCTCTTGCGGTGCGGGCCACCGAGATTCGGGTCATCTTCAAGCGACCGCCCCCACTGCCGTTCCTGCCCGAGATCGACGAACAGAACGAACTGATCTTCCGGATCGACCCCAGCCCCGGCGTCGACCTCGTGCTTCAGGCCAAGGAATCGGGCGCCGACGCCACCCGCGCCGTCAACCTCTGCCTGGTGTTCGCCGACGAAATGGCCGCCGCCCCCGAGCCGTACGAGCGACTGCTCGGAGACGCCATGCACGGCGATTCGAGCCAGTTCATCCGGGAAGACGGTGTTGAGGAGACCTGGCGGATCGTTGAGCCGCTGCTGGATTCACCGCCGCCGGTCGAGATCTACCAACCGGGTTCGTGGGGACCGAAGGGAGCCGACGCACTGGTGGCGGGTTATCCGGCCTGGCGTCAGCCCTGGCTGCCCGACCACCAGTGAGCACGGCCGAACAGACCCGTCTCGACGAGGCCACGACCGGGGTGGCACCCTGGCGCCGCTGGGGAACCTACCTGAGCGAACGCGCCTGGGGCAGCGTGCGAGAGGACTACAGCGCCGACGGCGACGCCTGGGCCTACTTTCCGTTCGATCACGCCCGCAGCCGGGCGTACCGGTGGAGCGACGACGGCCTGGCGGGCTGGTGCGATGACGAGCAGACCATCTGTCTGGGCGTCGCGCTGTGGAACGGTCACGACCGCATCCTCAAGGAGCGGCCCTACGGGGTGGCCAACGAGGAGGGCAACCACGGCGAGGACGTCAAGGACTACTGGTTCTACACCGACAACGTGCCCACCCACGCCTATGCGTCCCTGGTCTACAAATACCCGCAGGCCGCATTCCCCTATGACGACCTGCTGCGCACGAACCAGCAGCGCGGGCCGGCGGACGACGAGTACGAACTGTTCGAGGCCTTGCGCGAACAATGGCTGCAGCAGCGCTATTTCGACGTCGAGGTGGCCTACGCCAAGGACGGTCCCGAGGACGTCTTCTGCCGCATCACGGTGACCAACCGCGGACCGGACGCCGCGCCGATCCACGTGCTGCCGCAGCTGTGGTACCGCAACACCTGGTCCTGGGATCCCGGCCAGGACAGGCCACGGATCACCGCCTGCGGCGACGGAACGGCGCGCACCTGGCACCCCATGCTCGGGCAGCGGTGGTACACGGTCACCAGCTCCTGCACCGACACTCCGCGACTGGTGTTCTGCGAGAACGAGACCAACAACCGCCTGCTGTTCTCCTCGCCCAACGCATCGGCCACCACCAAAGACGGCATCAACGACTATGTGGTGGACGGCATCGCCGGAGCCGTCGACCCCGCCGAGGGCAGCAAGGTCGCCGCGATCGTCTCCGCTACTTTGCAGCCCGGTGAAAGCTGCACCGTCACAGTGTGTTTCGCTACCACGGATGCTGTTCGCCCGCCCGGGTACGCCGATGCCGTGCTGGCGGACCGCAAGCGTGAGGCCGACCAGTTCTATCACGCGGTGGCGGCACCGGACCTGAGCGACGACGAGCGGTTGGTCCAGCGACAAGCCTTCGCAGGGCTGCTGTGGTGCAAACAGTTCTACAACTACGCGGTGCGGCGCTGGCTCAAGGGCGACCCGGAGCAGCCGCCACCGCCGCGCGAACGCTGGAGCGCACGCAACCACGACTGGCAGCACTTCGCGGTCAGCGCTGTCATCCTGATGCCCGACGCCTGGGAGTACCCGTGGTTCGCCGCCTGGGACTTGGCCTTTCACTGTGTCGCCATGGCGCTCATCGATCCCGACTTCGCCAAGGCACAGGTACTCGTGCTGCACGGCTCCACCGCGCAACATCCGCACGGCCAGATCCCGGCCTACGAATGGAAGTTCGGTGACACCAATCCCCCGGTGCATGCCTGGGCGGCGTGGCAGGTCTACCAACTCGATCAGCTCCGCAGCGGTGTGGGCGATTTCGATTTCCTGGCCACCGCGTACCGATCAGCCACCCTCAACGCGATGTGGTGGCTGAATCAGAAGGACGAGACCAACCGCGGTGTGTTCGGCGGTGGGTTTCTCGGCATGGACAACATCGGGGTGTTCGACCGCGACGAGCCGCTACCCACCGGCGGCGAACTCGCCCAGGTCGACGGCACCGCGTGGATGGCGGCGCTGGTCTTCCATCTGTTGGAGATGGCGATCGAACTGTCCCAAACGGATCCGAGCTACACCGACATGTTCAGCCGGTGGGTGTGGGACGCCTGGCTGGTGGCCAATTCGCTGGAGAAGGGCACCTACCGGGTCAGCTTCTGGAACGACGACACGAACTTCTATCACGACGTCATCGAAATGCCGGACGGGACGAGCAGATCGCTGGAGGTGTTCTCGATTCAGGCGATCGTTCCACTGTTCGCCGCGATCGCCATCCCGACCAGCGCGACCGAGGTGACCTCGACCCTGCGGCACTGTCTCGAAGCGCTGGCCAAGACCTACGAGCACACCGACGACGACGTCAAACTGGTGATGAGTGGCGGCGACGGCACGCATCTGATGATCGGCGTCATCCACGAGGACCGGCTCACCCATATCCTGCGACGGCTCCTCGACCCCGAGCAGTTCCTGTCCCCCAACGGAATCCGGTCACTGTCGCGGTATCACCGGGACCACCCGTACACCTACCACGTCGACGGCGCCGACTACGTCGTGGACTATCAGCCTGCCGAATCACGCAGCCGGATGTTCGGCGGTAACTCGAACTGGCGCGGCCCGGTCTGGCTGCCCACCAATTTCCTTATCGTCCAGGCGCTGAACTCCTACGCCCGGTTCCTCGGCGATACCTACCGCGTTCCCGATCCCGCCGGGTCGGCCGACGAGGTCACCCTGCACGTGGTGGCCGACCGGTTGGCTCGCCAGCTCACCGGCCTCCTGGTCCGCGACGAGAACGGCCGGCGAGCGGTGTTCGGGGACAACGAGTACTTCCAGAGCGACCCGCACTGGCGCGACCTGATCCCGTTCCACGAGTACTTCGACGGCGACACCGGCCGCGGCCTCGGCGCCAGCCACCAGACCGGCTGGACCGCGACCGTCGCTGTGCTGCTGCAGTTCCGGGGCAGCCTGTACTTCCGGCGCTAGGACCTAGTCCTCCGGGTTGTAGCCGAGGTTCGGCGCCAGCCAGCGCTCGGCCTCGGCCAGGGTCCAGCCCTTGCGCTTGGCGTAGTCGGCAACCTGATCCTGGGCCAGCCGGCCGACCACGAAGTACTGCGACTGCGGGTGCGAGAAGTACCAGCCGCTGACCGCGGCGCCGGGCCACATCGCCATCGACTCGGTCAGCTCGATACCGGTGCGCTCCTTGACGTCCATCAACTCCCAGAGCGTCATCTTCTCGGTGTGCTCCGGGCAGGCGGGATAGCCGGGCGCGGGACGGATTCCGACGTACTTCTCGCCGATCAGCGCGTCGTTGTCCAGCTGCTCGTCGGGCTGATAACCCCAGAACTCCTTGCGGACCCGTTGATGCATGCGTTCGGCGAACGCCTCCGCCAGCCGGTCGGCGATCGACTCCAGCAGGATCGCGCTGTAGTCGTCGAGCGCGGCCTTGAACTCCGCGATCTTCTCGCCGCCGCCGAGCCCTGACGTGACGGCGAAGGCGCCGACGTAGTCGGCCAGGCCGGTGTCTTTGGGCGCGACGAAATCGCCGAGGCTCCGGTTCGGGATGCCGTCGCGGTGCTCGCCCTGCTGGCGCAGGTTGTGCAACCTGGTCAGCACCTCGGTGCGGGTCTCGTCGGTGTACACCTCGATGTCGTCGCCGACGGCGTTCGCGGGGAAGAAGCCGATCACCCCGTTGGCGGTCAGCCACTTCTCCTTGATCGCGGTGTCGAGCATCTGCTGGGCGTCGTCGTACAGCTTGCGGGCCGCCTCGCCGGACGCCGGGTTGTTCAGGATGTCGGGGAACCGGCCCTTCATCTCCCAGGCGTTGAAAAACGGCTGCCAGTCGATGAATTCGCGGAGCTCGGCGAGGTCGTAGTCGAGAAACTCCCGCACGCCGAGGCCCTGGGCGGGCACCGGCGGTGTGTAGCCGTCCCACTCGATCGGTGTCCGGTTGGCGCGGGCCTTCTCCAGGGTGAGCATCGGCCGCTCGTTCTTCTGCGCATGCCGTTCCCGCAGTGACGCGTAGTCCTTCTCGGTGGACTCAAGAAGAGCCGGCCGCTGCTTGTCGTCGAGCAACGCGGCGGCGACGGGCACCGAGCGCGACGCGTCCTTCACCCACACCACCGGGCCGCTGCGGCGCGGCGAGATCTTCACGGCCGTATGGGCGCGCGAGGTCGTCGCGCCACCGATCAGCAGCGGGATCTGCAGGCCCTGGCGTTCCATCTCGACGGCGAAGTTGGCCATCTCGTCCAGGGACGGGGTGATCAGACCGGACAGCCCGATGATGTCGGCGTCGTGCTCCTTGGCCGCCTCCAGGATCTTGGCCGCGGGCACCATCACACCGAGGTCGATCACCTCGAAGTTGTTGCACTGCAGCACAACCCCGACGATGTTCTTGCCGATGTCGTGGACGTCGCCCTTCACGGTGGCCATGATGATCGTGCCGTTGGTGTCCTTACCGGCCTTTCCATCTTGGGACGCGCCGGAGGCCTCCTTCTCTGCCTCGATGAACGGCAGCAGGTAGGCGACGGCCTTCTTCATCACCCGGGCCGACTTCACCACCTGGGGCAGGAACATCTTGCCGGAACCGAACAGGTCACCGACGACGTTCATGCCGTCCATCAGCGGACCTTCGATCACCTCGATCGGGCGACCTCCCGCGGCGGCGATGTCGGCCCGCAACTCCTCGGTGTCGTCGTCGACGTGCGCGTCGATGCCCTTCACCAGAGCATGCGTGATCCGCTCGCGGACCGGCAGAGACCGCCATTCGGCCGCGGCCGGATCGTCAGCTTTCTCCGAACTGTTGAACCGCTCGGCGATCTCGAGGAGGCGTTCGGCCGCGTCCTCGCGACGGTTCAGTACGACGTCCTCGATGCGGTCGCGAAGCTCGGGGTCGATCGAGTCGTACGGCACCAGTGCGCCGGCGTTGACGATGCCCATGTCCAGGCCGGCCTTGATGGCGTGGAACAGGAACACCGAGTGGATCGCCTCGCGGACCGGGTTGTTGCCCCGGAACGAGAACGACACGTTCGAGATGCCGCCGGAGATGTGCACGCCCGGCAGGTTTTCCTTGATCCAGGCGCAGGCCTCGATGAAGTCGATGCCGTAGGTGGCGTGCTCCTCGATGCCGGTCGCCAGGGCGAAGCAGTTCGGGTCGAAGATGATGTCCTCGGCCGGGAAGCCGACCTCTTCGGTCAGGACCCGGTAGGCGCGCCCGCAGATCTCCTTGCGGCGTTCCAGGTTGTCGGCCTGCCCTTGTTCGTCGAAGGCCATCACCACGACGGCGGCACCGTACTTGCGGCACAGCCGGGCCTCACGGACGAACTTCTCCTCGCCCTCCTTCATGGAGATCGAGTTGACGATCGGCTTGCCCTGCACGTTCTTCAGGCCGGCCTCGATGACCTCCCACTTGGAGGAGTCGATCATCACCGGGACGCGGCTGATGTCGGGCTCGGCGGCGATCAGCTTGGTGAACCGATCCATCGCGGCGACGCCGTCGATCATGCCTTCGTCCATGTTGATGTCGATGACCTGCGCGCCGACCTCGACCTGCTGCAGCGCCACCGACAACGCGGTGTCGTAATCCTCGGCCTTGATCAGGTTGCGGAACCGCGCCGAGCCGGTGATGTTGGTGCGCTCACCGATGTTCACGAACAGCGATTCGTCGGTGATGTTGAGCGGTTCCAGGCCGGCGAGCCGGGTGGCGACCGCGATCTGCGGCACCTCGCGGGGCGTCTTGCCCTCGACGACCTTCGCGATCTCGGCGATGTGCGCCGGTGTCGTTCCGCAGCAGCCGCCGACCATGTTGACCAGACCGGCGTCGGCGAATTCTTCGACGTATCCGGCCTGACGCTTCGGGGACTCGTCGTACTCGCCGAAGGCGTTGGGCAGACCGGCATTCGGATAGCAGGACACGAAGGTGTCCGCGATACGCGAGATCTCGGCGAGGTACGGCCTCATCTCGGGTGCGCCGAGGGCGCAGTTGAGACCAACCGCGAGCGGCTTCGCGTGTCGGATCGAGTTCCAGAACGCCTCGGTGACCTGACCGGACAACGTCCGCCCGGACGCATCGGTGATGGTGCCCGAGATGATCACCGGCCAGCGGCGGCCGCGCTCCTCGAACAGCGTCTCGATGGCGAAGATCGCCGCCTTGGCGTTCAGCGTGTCGAAGATCGTCTCGACGATGAGGATGTCGGCACCGCCGTCGACCAGCCCGTTGGCGGCGTCGAGGTAGGCGGCGACCAGCTGGTCGTAGGAGACGTTGCGGGCGCCGGGGTCATTGACGTCCGGGGAGATCGACGCGGTCCGGGTCGTCGGGCCCAGCGCACCCGCGACGTAACGCGGCTTGTCGGGCGTGCTGAACTCGTCGCAGGCCGTGCGGGCCAGCGCCGCACCGGCGTAGTTCAGCTCGTAACCCAGCTCCGCCATGCCGTAGTCGGACAGCGAGACCGCGTTCGCGTTGAACGTGTTGGTCTCCAGGATGTCGGCGCCGGCGTCGAGGTACTCGCGGTGGATGCCCTCAATGATGTGCGGCTGGGTCAGGGTGAGCAGGTCGTTGTTACCGACCAGGTCGCTCGGCCAGTCCTTGAACCGCTCGCCGCGATACCCGGCCTCATCCGGTCGGTCGCGCTGAATCGCCGTTCCCATCGCACCGTCGATCACCAGGATCCGCTCGCGCATGGCCGCTGCCAACGCATCAGTGCAGTCCGGGCGGATGTTCGGCGTGAAGCCGTTCGACTCAGGGGTGCTCACAAACGTTCCTTCCATGACGGAAGGCGTCCTTAACTCTGCCGAGCGTGGCGGATACCGGCAGCCGGCCGGACCCGTTGCAACGCCTCTCGACGGTGAAAAGTCTACGTCGTCCTGCAATGGACTTCTGGACGCCTAACCCGTCGGGTTAACCAGATTGCAGCCGAACGTATTTCGCACCAGGGACGCCCGGGCCCGCAACCACGTGCCGATGACGCGTCTACTAGCACACGCCACGACACCAGGGTAGTCGGTCCGAGAAGGCTCATCGAAGCCGAGCAACCCTTAGGCTGAAGTCGTGACCCCGTCGAATTTCAGCGGCGCGAAAGGCCCGGATCTGCCCGAATTGCAGAACACGATCATCGTCGCGGCTTTCGAGGGCTGGAACGACGCCGGCGATGCCGCCAGCGACGCGCTCGAGCACCTGGACGCGATCTGGGAGGCCGACACGATCGTCGAGATCGACGACGAGGCATATTACGACTATCAGGTGAATCGTCCGGTGATCCGGCAGGTGGACGGCGTGACCCGCGAACTGGTGTGGCCGTCGATGCAGATTTCTCACTGCCGCCCGCCCGGCTCGGACCGCGACATCGTGCTGATGCACGGGGTGGAACCCAACATGCGGTGGCGCACGTTCTGCGCCGAGTTGCTCGCGATCGCCGACAAGCTGAACGTGGACACCGTGGTGATCTTGGGCGCGCTGCTGGCCGACACCCCGCACACCAGGCCCGTCCCGGTCTCCGGAGCGGCCTACTCCCCCGAATCCGCGAAGTTCTTCGGTCTCGAGGAAACCCGCTACGAGGGCCCGACGGGGATCGCCGGCGTGTTCCAGGATGCCTGCGTGGCGGCCGGTATCCCGGCGGTGACGTTCTGGGCCGCGGTGCCGCACTACGTGTCGCAACCGCCCAATCCGAAGGCCACCGTCGCGCTGCTGCGGCGCGTCGAGGATGTGCTCGACATCGAGGTGCCGTTGGGCGATCTGCCCGCGCAGGCCGAGGAGTGGGAGCAGGCCGTCACCGAGATGACCGCCGAGGACGAGGAGATCGCCGAGTACGTGGCCTCCCTGGAACAGCGCGGCGACGCTGAGGTCGATGTCAACGAGGCGCTCTCCAAGGTCGACGGCGACGCGCTGGCCGCCGAGTTCGAGCGGTACTTGCGCCGGCGGGGTCCGGGTTTTCGCGGCTAGCCCGACCTCACGCCGGGCGGAGGCCCAGCAGCGGAACCTCGTGGACCAGACGTTCGCGCGCGGTCGGCGTGCCGTCGTAATCCCAGCCCACCAGTTTGGACAGCCCCTTGCGGACCACCGGCGTGATCAGCCGGTTGCGCCGTTCGTAGTCGGCGATCACCGACGCCGCTTCGGCGGGCTCCAGCGTCCGGCACACCGGCGTGAACCGGCGCCGACCGTTGATCACCTCGACCGGCGGGTTGGCCGTGACGTTGCGATACCAGTCAGAGGATGAGCCGAAGCCCGAGACCACGTAGATCTCCTCGCCTCGTCGGCCGACGACTTCGAGCACGGTGCGGTAATGCCGGCCCGACCGCCGGCCGACATGGGTCAGGCACATCAGCCGGCCGGTCAGCAGCCAGCCAAGGCCGCGGCCGTAGAGCCAGGTGGGCGCCCGGAACAGCGCGCGGGTGAGTCGCCCCGGATTCCATTGGCTCACTTGACAACCTCCTGCCAGGAGTGGTCTTTGCGGCGGAGCTGGGAGATCAGCCCGCTGGATTTGCCGGCCAGAGCGGCGCCGACGTAGCGATTCGCCAGCGGCAGCCGGGCGGCCGCCGCGAGCGCGGTGCGGCGCACCCACAGCCCGAGCGCCGACTTGGGCAAAAACCAGCGGGCCGCCCGGCGGCCGCTGGCCTGCTTCTCCTCGGCGACCGGTCGCCACAACCGCTCGTAATCGGCAAGCGCCTGCTCGATCGACGGTGACCGCTGCAGCCGGTCGGCCAGCACATACGCTCCCGCGATGCCCAACGAGGCGCCCTGGCCGGCCAGCAGCGACACCGCGTAGCAGGCGTCACCCAGCAGCACCACCCGGCCCCGACTCCAGCGTGGCAGCTGGATCTGGGCGACCTGGTCGTAGTAGATGTCCTCGGCCGGTGGGCACCGGTCGAGGGCACGGGGAGCCAGCCAGCCCAGGTGTCGGTAGGCGCGCCGAACCGCCGAGCGCACATCGTCGGGCAATGCCGGATCGGCCTGGCGGTGCACCGCGAACGCGGCGATACGCCCGTCGCGCAGCGTGTAGAAACCCATCTGCTCGCCCACGGTGTCGGTCAGGACGAAGCGGCCCGCCGTCACCTCCCGGCACTGTGGGTCGTCGAACACGAACGCCGCGGTATGGAAACCGAGGTAGCGCACGAACTTCGCCTCGTCGCCGAACGCCAGCCGCCGTACCGTCGAGTGAATCCCGTCGGCACCGACCAGGAGGTCGGCCGCCAGGCTGGTGCCGTCCTCGAGATGCACGGTCACGCCGTCGCCGTGATCGTCGAAACCCACGACGGCACACCCGAACCGAATGTCCACACCGTCGTCGAGGCTGTTGCGCAGTACCTGCTCCAAATCCGGGCGCATCACACTGCGCAGCCGTCCGCCGACAGCGGCGGCGAACTGCCGGTAGGGCAAGCCCGCCCGCCGACGCCCCCGCTCGTCGACCAGGCTCACCTCGTCCACCGGATAGGCGATCTCATCGATCGCGGGCACCAGCCCCATCGCCTCGGCGGCATCGAAGCCCGGTCCGAAGAAATCGATCATGTAGCCCTGCGTGCGGGGTGCCGGTGCGCGTTCGAAGAGAGCCACCTCCGCGCCCATCGCCCGGATCCGGTTGGCCAGCGCCAGCCCGGCCATTCCCGCTCCACAAATCGCCACCTTCATGGGCATCTCCTTTCGTGTGGTGGAGCTTTTCTGTTGGGGTCGGGGCCGCGTGCGTCCGCCGGTCAGGTGACCAACCGGCGCAGGATGGCCGCCGCAGCCGGGCCGCCCACCCCGCTGCCGAGACCCCGATGCAGCAGGACTCCGTCGAGGGCGGCGAGCAGCACCGCGGCGGTGCCGTCCGGATCAGCAACCCCACGGTCGGCCAGCCGGCGACCGAGGCTGACCCGCAGGCCATGCAGTGCATCGGCGATGTCATCGCGCAGCGTGTCATCGCGGGTGGCGGCGAGATAGGCCTCGATGAACAACATCGACGTCGGATCGGTGCCCGAATACGAGGCCACCGACGCCAACATGGCCTCGACCAGATCTCCGGCGCCGCCGGCGCCGTCCAGATACGCGTCGAGTTCACTCACCGCCGCACGCATCCCCGTCGTCACCGCCTCGCGCAGCAGTGCCTGCATGGACGGGAAGTGGTAGTGCACCACCGACGGGGTGACGCCGGCCCGCTCGGCCAGGGTGCGGGTACTCACCGCGGTCCAGCCACGTTCGGCGATGAGTTCGACCGCCCCGGCCAGCAGCCGCTGACGCACCTCACGCCCCCGTTCTGACGCTGGGGAACTCACCACCGTCGACCACCTCTCGCGCAGAAGTAGGGCGATCGCCCTGTACGACTGCCCTGACAGTAGCAGGCAGGCGCCCAAACGCGGCGCCGGGAGGTCTCCTGCCGACCAGTTGGTAGGGCTGCGCTACCGTGCAATGGATCGAGCAATAGATACTGCCGAGTAACAAGAATCGAGGTTGCGCTCGTGAAGCTGGCACTCAGTGACGAGGACGCAAAGTTCCGCGACGAACTCCGCGAGTTCTTCACCACCCAAGTCCCCGCCGACATCCGCGAACGGGCTCGCACGGACAGCCTGAACTTCCCCGATGACGCGATCACGACCCAGCGGATCCTGAACAAGGCCGGGTTGGGTGTGCCCAACTGGCCGGTGGAGTGGGGCGGCAAGGACTGGACCCCGCTGCAGCGCCAGATCTGGGCCGACGAGATGCGCATGGCGTGCGTCCCCGAGCCGCTGGCCTTCAACGCCAGCATGGTCGGGCCCGTGATCGCGCACTTCGGTTCGCAGGAGATCAAGGAACGCTTCCTGCCGCCGACGGCGAACCTCGACATCTGGTGGTGCCAAGGCTTTTCCGAGCCCGAAGCCGGCTCCGACCTGGCCGGGCTGCGGACCGTCGCGGTGCGCGACGGCGACGACTACGTCATCAACGGCCAGAAGACCTGGACGACGCTCGGCCAGTACGCCGACTGGATCTTCGTGCTGGCCCGCACCAACCCGGATGCCCCGAAGAAGCAGGCCGGCATCTCCTTCATCCTCGTCGAGATGAACACCCCCGGCATCACGCTGCGGCCGATCAAGCTGATCGACGGCAGCTACGAGGTCAACGAGGTGTTCTTCGAAGATGTCCGGGTGCCCGCCAATCAGCTTGTCGGCGAGGAGAACCAGGGCTGGAGCTACGCCAAGTTCCTGCTGTCCAACGAGCGCACCGGCATCGCCCGGATCGGCACCACCAAGCTGTGGCTCGCCGACGTCAAGGAGAACGCCGCCCAGACCAAGGTCGGCGCGGGCAGCCTGCTCGACGATCCACTGTTCGCCGCCAAGGTCGCCGAGATCGAAAACGACCTGCTGGCACTGGAACTCACGCAGCTGCGGGTCAGCGGCGACGAGGGCACCGGCAAGCCGAACCCGGCGTCGTCGATTCTGAAGCTGCGCGGCAGCCAGTTGCAGCAGGCCGTCACCGAGCTGGCCGTGGAGGTGGCCGGACCGGATGCGCTGCCGTTCGACGGCGGCGCCGATATCGAATCCCCGCTCTGGGCGCAGCACGCCGCGCCGAAGTATCTGAACTACCGCAAGACCTCGATCTACGGCGGAAGCAACGAGGTCCAGCGCACCATCATCTCCTCGACGATCCTGGGACTGTGAGGGACGGCCAGCCATGAACTTTGATTTGACCGACGAACAAGAACTGCTCCGCGACACCGCGCGCGAGGTGTTCTCCCGCACCTACGACATCGAGACCCGCAACAAAACCGTCGACTCCGAGCTCGGCTGGAGCCGCGACGTGTGGCGTCAGCTGGCCGAGATCGGCATCCTGGGACTGGGTTTCGAGCCCGAGGAAGCCGGCCAGATCGAGATCATCGTCGTGATGACCGAGCTCGGCCGCCGTCTGGCACCCGAGCCGGTGGCCGCGGCCGCACTGATCCCGGGCGGCCTGATCGCCGAACTGGGCAGCGACTCTCAGCGCGCTCAGCTCGACGACGTCGCCGCCGGTGAGCGACTGCTCGCGTTGGCGCACACCGAGAAGGGCCTGCGCGGGCTTGACGAATTGTCGACGCGCGCAACCAAAACCGGTGACTCCTGGACCATCACCGGCCGCAAGAACCCGGTCCTGGCCGGCGACAGCGCCGATGCGCTGGTCGTCACCGCCGCCCTGCCCGATGGTGGCATCGGCGCGTTCCTCGTCGACGCCGCGGCAACCACCCGCCGCGGGTACCGGACCTTCGACGGGCAGCGCGGCGCCGAGATCGACTTCACCGACGCCCCGGCGCAGCCGCTCGGCGACGGCGGCGATGCCAGCGAACGCATCCACGCAACGCTGATCCGCTACTCCTCGGCCCTGTGCGCCGAAGCCGTTGGCGCCATGGATGAATCGCTGCGGATGACCACGGAGTATCTGAACGCACGCAAGCAGTTCGGCGTGCCGCTCAAGACGTTCCAGACGCTCACCCAGCGTGCCGCCGACATGTACGTGTCGCTCGAGCTGGCTCGCAGCATGAACTACTACGCCGCGATGTGCATCAGCGACGGCCGGCTGGATCCCATGGTCGCGGCCCGGGCCAAGCTGCAGATCGGACGGTCGGGTAAGCACATCGCCCAGGAGTCGATCCAGATGCACGGCGGTATCGGCGTGACCGCCGAATACCCGGTGGCCCACTACGCCGCACGGCTCACCGCTATCGACCAGACCCTCGGGTCGGCCACCGATCAGCTGCGATTCCTCAGCTCGCAGGTGGGCAGCTACGGCGCCGTCGCTCTGTAGGAACTAGAGCGACACGCCCAGCAGCGCGTCGACCGCGGCCGCAACCGCGGTCGGCGCGCTGTCATCATGGCCACCGTATTCCAGTGCATCGGTGACCCAACCATCAATGGCGGCAAGGGCTTTGGGCGTGTCGAGGTCATCAGCCAGGTACTGCCGCAGCCGTCCGATGACGTCGGCGGAATCCGGTCCGGCGGGCAAAGCCGCAGCTGACCGCCACCGGTGCAGGCGGGTGTTGGCGTCGTCGAGCACCGTGTCGCTCCACGACCGGTCGCTGCGATAGTGCCCCGCCAGCAGGCCAAGGCGGATGGCCGCCGGGTCCACCCCCTGCCCGCGCAGCCGGGACACCAGCACCAGGTTGCCGCGGCTCTTGGACATCTTGTGCCCGTCCCAGCCGATCATCCCGGCGTGCACGTAGTGCCGCGCGAACCGGCGCTCTCCGACCACGCATTCACCGTGCGCGGCGGAGAACTCGTGGTGCGGGAAGATCAGGTCGCTGCCGCCACCCTGCACGTCGAAGCCGAAACCGATGCGGCTCAGAGCAATCGCCGAACACTCCACGTGCCACCCCGGCCGTCCGGCACCGAACGGCGCGGGCCAGCTCGGCTCGTCCGGGCGGGCTGCACGCCAGAGCAGTGCGTCGAGCGGGTCGGCTTTGCCCGCCCGATCCGGGTCGCCGCCGCGTTCGGCGAACAGCCGCATCATCGTGTCGCGGTCGTAGCCCGATTCATAACCGAACTGGGTGGTGGCGTCGGCGCGGTAATAGATATCCGGGAACTCGTCGTCGTCGACCACATACGCCGCCCCGGACGCCAGCATCTTCTCCACCAACTCGACCACTTCGCCGATCGCGTCGGTGGCGGCGACATAGTCGCGCGGGGGCAGTACCCGCAACGCGGCCATGTCCTCGCGGAACAACTGGATCTCCCGCGCGCCCAGCTCCCGCCAGTCCACGCCGTCGCGATTGGCCCGTTCGAACAGCGGGTCGTCGACGTCGGTGATGTTCTGCACGTAATGAACCTGATGGCCGCCGTCGCGCCAGACCCGGTAGACCAGATCGAACGTCAGGTACGTCGCGGCGTGGCCCAGGTGCGTCGCGTCGTAGGGCGTGATGCCGCAGACGTACATCGTCGCGGTCTCCCCCGGCGACGTCGGACGGACCTGGCCGTCGGCGGTGTCGTACAACCGCAGGGCCGGCCCGCGACCGGGCAGCTGTGGGATGTCGACGGCCGACCAGGACTGCATGGCCTCGACTCTAGGGGGTTCGCTGTTCACGGCGCTCTCAGGTGGTGTGGTGACCGGCTGTCTCGCGTTACTTCAGACAACGCGGCGACAGGTTTGATTCCCTAACTCGCCAGCCACATGGCGTCGAGCAGCAGGTCGGCGACGTCGGCCCGGCACATCAGCAGATCGGGCAGGTAGGGGTCCGGCCGGTTGTAGCGCAGCGGCGACCCGTCGATGCGGGTGGCGTGCAGACCGGCGGCCTGCACCACCCCGGCGGGTGCGGCCGAGTCCCACTCCCACTGACCGCCGGCGTGGATGTAGGCGTCGGCGTCGCCGCGCACCACCGCCATCGCCTTGGCGCCGGCCGATCCGATCCGCAGAAACTCGATGTCGAGGCGGTCCCGCAGCCGCCACAGCACCGCGGGCGGGCGGTTGGAGCTGGCGGTGATCCGAATCGGGCCGGGCGGCGGTGGCGGCGGGGCGGTCACGGTGTCCGAGCGATACACCTCGCTCATCGCAGGCAGCGCGACGGCGGCATCGGTGATGGTGCCGTCCGGTCCGCCGGTGCGCTGCCAGAGGGCCACGTGGACCGCCCAGTCGGTGCGGCGGGGCATGGAGAATTCGCGGGTGCCGTCGAGCGGGTCGATGATCCACACCCGGTCGGCCTGAAGCCGCTTGAGGTCGTCGTAGGCCTCTTCGGAGAGCACGGCGTCACCGGGACGCTCGGCACGCAGCCTGCGCAGAATCAGGGCATTGGCGCGCACGTCGCCGGCATCTCCGAGCGCGGGCGGGAAGTCGAAACCGACCTCGTCACGTACCGACAGCAGTAGCCGGCCGGCCTCCTCGGCGAGGTCGGCGGCCAGCGCCGCGTCGGTCATGCTCACCTGAGTCAGTATTGCCGAATCATGATCAGTCCCGTCGGTCGCCCCGCGGGACCAGGGCTCAGAAGGCCGGCCAGGGAATCGGCCGGTGCCGATCGGGTGCGGGCATGACGGGCTCGGCGACCAGCATCCGGACCCGCCGCCGCAACGCCGCCACCTCCGCCGGGGTGATGAGCTCGCGTAGCTGGTCGGCGAGCGGGCCGGCCAGCTGCTCGCCGAGTCCGGCGATCGCCGCCAGCGTCTCGTCGTCGATCGGCTTTCCGGCCCAGCCCCAGAGCACGGTGCGCAGCTTGTCCTGGACATGCAGTGACACCCCGTGGTCGACGCCGTACACCCGGCCGTCGATGCCGGCCAGGATGTGGCCGCCCTTGCGGTCGGCGTTGTTGACGATCACGTCGAACACCGCCATCCGCCGCAGCCGCGTGTCGTCGGCGTGCACCAGCGTGACGTCGTTGCCCGCGTAGTCGTATGCGCGCAGCACCGAAAGATAGCCAGGCGGAATGGATCCCGGCGGGCAGATGTCGACCAGGTCAGGTCCTTCGGATTCGGCGTCGTCGCTATCGCCGGGCTGATCGACCCACAGCTGCACCATCCCCGGACCGGCAGGGCCGTCCCGAATGATGGTGTACGGCACGATGTTCCAGCCGAGTGCGGCCGAGACCAGATACGAGCCCACTTCCCGGCCGGCCAGGGTGCCGTCCGGGAAATCCCACAGTGGTTGCTCGCCGGCGACCGGTTTGTAGACGCAGTGCACCGGATGGTCGGGCCCCGCGGGCCCGGTGGCCTCGCACAGGAAGGTGGCATTACTTGCCGAGCGGATCCGCCCGAGGATGGTCAGCTCACCGCAGCGCAGCGCGTCGCGGGCCGAGGCCTCGTCGGCGGCTGTCACGAGTCGAAGTCGTCGTCGGTCTCGCCGAACGCCCCGCGCCGATATCCGTTGGTGCGCACGCAGATGTGACCTTCCGGATCCAGCGGTTCGTCGCACAGTGGGCAGGGCGGCCGGCCGGCCGAGATGACCCGGGTCGAGCGGGAGGCGAACTGGCGGGCCGACTCGGGCGTGAGGAACACCCGCACCGCGTCGGGGCCCTCCTCGGCGTCGTCGAGCACCACTGACGCGTCGAACTCGACGTCGCTGACGGCCAGCAGTTCGACGACGACGGTCTGCGCCTCGGAATCCCACCCGAGGCCCATCGTGCCGACCCGGAACTCCGCGTCGACCGGTGTGACGAGCGGGCTCAGGTCGTCGACGTCCTTCTCCGGCGGCAGCGGGGTGCCGAACCGGCGGTTGATCTCGACCAGCAGCGCGCCGATACGTTCGGCCAACACCGCGACCTGTTGTTTCTCCAGGATCACGGAGATGACCCGGGTGTCGTGGACGGCCTGGAGATAGAACGTGCGATTTCCGGGCTGCCCAACGGTCCCGGCGACGAAGCGGTCGGGTGTGCGGAAGACGTGAATTGCGCGGGCCATGTTATGTCCAAAATACCGGCTGAAAGCAGCCAGCCGTAATCGGCGGCAGCCGGGTCAGTCGGTGGTCCCACCGACGACGGCGTCCCCGGCGGTCTTGTCGCCCTCGGCGGGCGGCGGCGCGCTGAGCGCCGACGCGAGTTCGGCGCCGGTGTGGTTGACGTGCACGACAAATGGGCGGAACGGCGTGTAGCGGATGACACTCATCGACGCCGGGTCGGCGGTGATCCGTTGGAAGCTGTCCAGATGGGCACCGAGTGCGTCGGCGACGACAGCCTTGATCACATCGCCGTGCGTACAGGCGATCCACAGCACGTCGTGACCGTGCTCGTCGGCGAGGCGGCGGTCATGCTCGCGTACCGCGGCCACCGCGCGGGCCTGAACCTGTGCCAGGCCCTCCCCGTCGGGGAAGACGGCCGCGCTGGGCTGCTGCTGAACCACCGCCCACAGCGGCTCTTTCACCAGATCCTTCAGCGCCCGGCCGGTCCACTGCCCGTAGTCCACCTCGGCGAGGCGGTCGTCGACCACCGGCTCGAGGTCCAGTTCGGCGGCCAGCGGCTCCAGAGTGAGGCGGCAGCGTAGCAGCGGGGACCGGACGAGCGCCTTGATCGGCAGGCCCTTGACCCGGTCGACGAGCGCGCCGGCCTGGTCCTGCCCTTTGTCGTCGAGTTCGACACCCTCGGTCCGGCCGGCCAGCGTGTGCGCGGTGTTGGACGTCGAGCGGCCGTGGCGTAGCAGGATGACGGTCAAGAGGCCGCCACCACACCCGACGCCAGCAGCGCCATCACGACGAGTGCCAGCACCACCCGGTAGCCAACGAACCAGTACATGGCGTGGTTGGCGACGAAGCGCAGCAGCCAGGCGATCGCCACGTAGCCGACGACGAACGTGATGACCACCGACACCAGCAATTGCGGCCCCGTGGCGCTCATTCCTTCGGTCACCGGATGGAAAGCATCGGGAAGCGAGAAGATGCCGGAGGCCAGCACGGCCGGAATGCCAAGCAGGAAGCCAAATCTCGCCGCGAGCGGACGATCAAGCCCGAGGAACAGGCCGGCACTGATCGTCGAACCGGACCGGGACACCCCCGGCACCAGGGCCAGGCACTGGGCCACGCCGACTGTCAGGCCGTCCTTCCACGTCAGTTGCTCCAGGTGGCGGGTCTGCTTCCCGAAGTACTCGGCAGCGGCGATCACGGCCGAGAAGACCAGCATCGCGGTGGCGATCACCCAGAGATTGCGAACCTCACCGCGGATCGCGTCCTTGAACGCCAGGCCGATCGCCACGATCGGCAGTGTGCCGATGATGACGTACCAGCCCATCCGGTAATCGATGTTGTCCCGGTGAGCCTTGACGAAGAGCCCGTTGAACCAGGCCTTGAGTATCCGCCAGATGTCGCGGGCGAAGTAGATGACCACGGCGGCTTCGGTGCCCAGCTGGGACACCGCCGTGAACGACGCACCGGCGTCGGCGGAGAAGAAGACCCTCGACACGATCGCGAGGTGGCTCGACGACGAGATCGGCAAGAACTCGGTCAGACCCTGGACGATCGACAGGACGACGACCTGCAACCACGACATCGACGCGACACTCACGTCGCCGACCGTACTGGATAGAGCTGGTGGTTCAGCGTGAAGGGCGGGCTACCGGCGCAGCGTGCGCGACCGCGTCCCGCACGGCGGCGGTCAGGCTGCGCTCGTCGTCGATATCGAAGTCGGTGAGGCTCCGGGCCGCCGTGGCGACCACGTCCTCCTCGAGCGGCACCGGACCGGCCAACCGCGGGTGATAGACCTCCACCAGGAGCTGCCCCCGACGGATCTGGAACGAGAAACTGCGACCGTCCCCGAGATGGCCGAAACCACTGGCGAACACACCAGTGGAGATGTCCTCGATAGCGAACTCTCGCCTATCGGAATCCCGAGTCACGGCCAGCGTCATGAGGTCACCATAACGCGAGTTACGGGACTTGAGAAGACAATCTGACCATTTTGTCTTCCTCCCGCCCGCCTAGACTTCCTGATCGACAGTGGGCGATTCGGTCGCTCGATCTTGAACACAACCGGGGGCTACCCGTTGGCAAAAATCGTAAACCGCGCCGGTTTGCGCAGGTCAACCGCCATCTTATTGGCCTGCGCCACCGTCATGGCCGGTTGCTCGACCAATCCGCTGGCAGCGCCGCCTCCGACGATCGAGCCGGCCGCTCCCGCGGCGTCCCCGCCGCCGGCCACCCGCCCCGCCGGTGAGATTCTGCCGCTCGGCGGAAATCCCGAGGCCGCGATCTTCGACGATCGCACCGGGTCACTGGCTGTTTTGACCCCGGGCGCCGACCCCCAGGCCGCCGCGACACTGACGATGTTCAACTCCAGCGGCGTTCCGCGCGAGCTCACCCTGCCCGGTCCGGCCACCGCGATCACCGGCGACGGACAGGGCTCGGCGTTCCTGTCCACCCGAGGTGGCTATGTCACCGTCGATCTGGCCGCGGGCACGGCCAGTCCGGTGTCGATCAACGAGGAGACCGACACCGACTTCACCGCGATCGCCCGCCGCGCGGACGGTCGGCTGGTGCTCGGCAGCGCCGACGGAACCGCCTACACCCTGGGATCGGACACCGCGGTCGCCGAGAAGGTGAAGATCTTCGCGCGGGTGGACGCCGTGGTCGCCGAGGGCAACAATGCCGTGGTTCTCGACCGCGGTCAGACCTCGGTGACCTCACTGAACGCCGAGGGCCGCACCCAGCAGGCCCTGCGCGCCGGCTTGGGCGCCACCACGATGGTGGCCGACCCGCTGGGCCGTGTCCTGGTGACCGACACCCGCGGCGGACAACTGCTGGTGTTCGGTGTCGATCCGCTAATCGAGCGGCAGGCCTACCCGGTTCCGGATGCGCCGTACGGGCTGGCCGGATCACGCAATCTGGCCTGGGTTTCGCAGACCGCGTCGAACATGGTTGTTGGTTACGATTTGACGACTGGTATTCCTGTGGAGAAAGTGCGTTACCCGACCGTGCAGCAACCGAACTCGCTGGCTTTCGACGACAACTCCGACACGCTCTATGTGGTGTCGGGCGCCGGCGCGGGTGTGCAGGTTATCCGCAATGCGGCGGGCGCCCGGTGAGCGCGGCCTACCGCGGCCGGATGCCGGCGAGTTGGGAAGTCGAACTCTCCGATGACTACGAGTGGATTCCGCTGCGGTTGCCGCCCGACGTCACCCGCATCAGCGCGTCGACCCGACTGTCGATCGAAGCCGAGTACCGGGGCTGGGAGTTGACCCGGGTGCGCCTCTACACCGACGGCAGCCGTCGAATCCTCTTGCGACGCAAGAAATCTCGAATCAACGGCCAGATCACCGATCAGCCCGAGCTGTGATGTACGACGCGCTGCGGCGGGCATTCTTCCTGGTGCCGGCCGAACGCATCCACACGTTCGTGTTCGGCTCGCTGCGCGCCGTCACGGCCACCAACGCCACCCGCGGACCGTTGCGCCGCAGGCTCGCACCCCGCGATCCGGTGTTGGCCAGCACCGTGTTCGGGGTGCGGTTCCCCGGTCCGATGGGCTTGGCCGCCGGGTTCGACAAGGACGGCCTCGGGCTGAAGACCTGGGACGCGCTGGGATTCGGCTACGCGGAGGTCGGCACGGTGACCGCGAGTGCTCAGCCGGGCAATCCGTTGCCGCGGCTGTTCCGCCTTCCCGAGGACCGGGCCCTGCTCAACCGGATGGGCTTCAACAACCACGGCGCCGGACGGTTGGCTCTGCAGCTGGCCCGCTACCGGCCCGACTCGCCGATCGGGGTCAACATCGGCAAGTCGAAGATCACCCCGCCCGAGCTGGCCGCCGACGATTACCGCGCCAGCGCGCGGCTACTCGGCCCGCTGGCCGACTACCTGGTGGTCAACGTCAGCTCCCCGAACACGCCCGGACTGCGTGACCTGCAGGCCGTCGAATCGCTGCGCCCGATCCTGTCGGCGGTGCTGGCCGAGACCTCGGCCCCCGTCCTGGTCAAGATCGCGCCGGACCTGTCCGACGAGGACGTCGACGCGGTCGCCGATCTGGCCGTCGAGCTGGGGCTGGCCGGCATCGTCGCCACCAACACCACGGTCTCGCGCGCCGGCCTGCGCACTCCCGGCGTCGACGAGCTGGGCCCGGGCGGCATTTCCGGACCGCCGGTGGCGCGCCGGTCCCTGGAGATCCTGCGGCGGTTGTACAGCCGGGTCGGCAACGACCTGGTGCTGATCAGTGTGGGCGGCATCGAGACCGCCGACGACGCCTGGGAGCGCATCACGTCCGGGGCGTCCCTGCTGCAGGGCTACACCGGGTTCATCTACGGCGGCGGCTTGTGGGCCAAGGAGATTCACGACGGCATCGCCGCCCGACTGCACGCCGGCGGCTTCTCATCGCTGGCGGAGGCCGTCGGGTCGGCTCACTCCGGGCGCAATCCCAAGATTCCGCCGTCCGCGTCGTAGAGCAGGTCGTAGTGGCCCAGTGCCCGCAGCCCGGTGTTCACGAACGTGCCGTTTCGGGCGGGCGCGCGGTGCACCGCGGTCGGCGTCTGCGGTCCGCCGTCGCCGACCGCGAAGCTGTAGCGCAGATCGCCCACCGTGATCGTCATCGCGGTGCCGACCGGCACGGTCCCACTCGACGGCAGATCGTCGGCCTCCACGATCATGTCCAGCAGACCGGTGTCGACCAGAACCTTGCCGGAATGCATTGGCCCTGAGCCTGATTGGAAGCCGCCCGTCGGGGTCAGCCAGTCGTTGTGGGGCCCCTCCGCCGGGGAGCCGGCACTGGTCAGCTGCTGCATGGTCCACGATCCGGTGACGTTGGCGGCGGTCAGGCCCAGCGACAGGCCGGCCCGGCCGATCAGGTACCCGCGCCGCATCGTCCCTGCCGTCATCGCGGTGAGGTTCAGGAACGGGTTGTGGGTGGGCGCGGCGCGGGCGGTGTTTCCGCGACCGAAGCCGACGCCCAGCATGTGCGGGATCACCGCCGTGCAGCGGCCCGAATTCACGCCGCCGCCAAGGCATCTCGAGCTGGTCACCGCCAGCACCGGCACTGCTGCCTGCGCTGCCACGCCGGCACCGGTGGCGTCGACGGCCTGCGGGAACGACACCGATGCCGGCACCCACACTCCGGTCAGCTCCAACCCGCTCGAGCTGTAGGTGAGGCTGCCGGGCGGCGAGTCGGCCGGAATATTCGGCACTTCCGAGGCCGGTACCACCACGCCCACCGACCCGGTGTCCACCGTGAACGGCGACACCGGGCCACCGTTGACCGACGCATCGACCTTGAGTGTGGTTCGCAGGTTCGCGAAGTCCGGCGACCCCACCCACGGCACGGTGTAGCTCTGCCGGTAAGCGTCGTACGTCGCGTCCCTCTGGCTACTGGCCGGGGGCGTAGTGGTTGCGCCAGAACCACATCCGGCCACGACCGCGGCGGCTGCCACCGTGGCGAAGAGTCTGTGCACTGTCAGCACCGAGCGTCCTTTGGTGGAAGGGTGAGGTCGATCAGGTACGCCGCCGCATAGGAATCGACACAGGGTTCGCCCCGAAACACCGTGGTGTGTTGGGTGCCGTCGAACGTCAGCAGCACTCCCCCGAGCTGTCTGGCGAGCTCGACGCCGGCTTGATAGGGCGTGGCCGGATCGCCGGTGGTGGAGACCACCAGCACGGGCGGAAGGCCCGGCGCGGACACCGTGTGCGGCCCACTGGACGGCGGCACCGGCCAGAACGCACACACGTCGAGGGGCGCGTTGCCGGTGAACGGCCCGTAGGTACCGAACGGTGCCACCTGTCGCAGCTGCCGGTCCTTGTCGGCGGCTTTGGCCCGGTCGGTGTTGGGTGGCACGTCGACGCAATTCACCGCGGTCTGAACGTCGTTGGTGTTCAGGTAGTGACCCTGGTCGTCACGGCCCAGGTACGCGTCGGCCAGCGTGAGCAGAATGTCGCCACGCCCCTGAGCCAGTTCGGCCAGGCCGCGACTCAGAGTCGTCCACATCTTCGGTGAGTACAGCGCCATCATCGTCCCGGTCAACGCGTCGCTGTAACCCAGCCCCCGCGGATCATCGGTCCCCGCGGGGGCGGCGACCAGCGGATCCACCAGCTCGTGGTAGACGTCAACGGCCTTGGCGGGGTCGGCGCCGAGCGGGCAGCCGCCGTCGCCGGCGCAGTCCGCCGCGAAATCGTTGAATGCCTTCTGGAACGCCGCGGCCTGATCGACGGCGGCCTGGATCGGATCGGCGTCGGGGTCCACCGCACCGTCGAGAATCATCGCCCGCACCTTGTCGGGATAGGCCTCGGCATAGGTTGCACCGATCTCGGTGCCATACGAGTACCCGAGGTAGGTCAGTTTCTCGTCGCCGAGGGCAACCCGGATGCGATCGAGGTCCCGGGCGACGTTGACGGTACCGACGTTGGCCAGGAATTTCGTGCCCGTCTTGTCCACACAGCGCTGGGCGAACTGTTTGCGGGTGTCCTCGATGTGGGCGACGCCCGAGGGGCTGTAGTCCACTTGCGGGTCGGTCCGGGCCGCGTCGTTGTCCGCGTCGGAGTTACACCACAGCGCCGGAGTCGAGGAGCCCACTCCACGAGGGTCGAATCCGACGAAGTCGAAGTGCTGACGTACCTGCGGCGGTAGCGAATTGACCAGTTTGATTGCCGCGTCGACACCTGACCCGCCGGGACCGCCGGGATTGACGACCAGCGAACCGATCTTCTGGCCGGTCGCCGGAAATCGGATGAGCGCCAACTGCGCGATGGCGCCGCCTGTCTCGGCGTAGTCGACGGGCACCTCGACGTCGCCGCACTCGGCGCCGGCCGTGCGGCACGGCGACCACGCCACCGGCACCGGTGGACCCAGTGCCGGCGTCGTCGCCTGGGGCTTGCCCTCGACCGCCGTGCTGCAGCCGGCTACCAACGCGACGACTGCCAGCGCCGCGCGGAGCTTACTTCTGCTCGTACGTGCCGTGAATGACCGCGCGCGCAATGGAATTCATGAACAGATTGAACCCGAGGTAGGCCGGGCTGGCGTCCTCGGTGAGCTCGAGCTTCTCCACCTTCACCGCGTGCACGGCCACGTAGTAGCGGTGGTAACCGTGCCCCTGCGGCGGGGCGGCGCCCAGGAAGCGGCGGATGCCGGCGTCGTTGACCAGTGTCAGGGCGTCACCGGGAAGCACCGAACCGTCCCCGACACCGGACGGCAGGTCAGTGACGGTCGCCGGGAGGTTGGCCACCGCCCAGTGCCAGAAGCCGGAGGCGGTCGGAGCGTCCGGATCGTAGACGGTGACGGCGAAGCTGCGCGTCTCCTCGGGGAATCCCGACCAGCTCAGCTGCGGCGAGACGTCCTCACCACCGGCGCCCATGATGCCGCTGACCTGAGCGTTCTTCCACGGCTCACCGTCGGCGAAGTCGGTGCTGGTGAGGGTGAAACTGGGCAGCTGGGGCAGGAATTCGTAGGGGTTGTAGGGAAATGCCATGTGACGGGCTTCCTTTCGGTTGTCAGCAGTTCTTCAAGAAGTGTTCGAGCACCTGGGTGCCGAAGTGCAGCGCGTCCACGGGTACCCGCTCGTCGACGCCGTGGAACAGTGCCGCGAAGTCCAGCTCGGGCGGCAGCCGCAACGGGATGAAGCCGAAGCACCGAATGCCCAGTCGGGCAAAGGCTTTCGCATCCGTTCCACCGGAGAGCATGTATGGCACGGTGCGCGCTTCCGGGTCGACGGCCAGCAGCGCGTCGTTCATCGCGTCGACGAGGTCACCGTCGAACGTGGTCTCATACGACGGTAGGTCCCGTTCCCACTCGCGGGTGACGTCCGGGCCGATCAGCTCGTCGATCTCCCGCTCGAAGGCTTCCTTGCGGCCGGGCAACACCCGGCAGTCGATGACCGCCTCGGCCGTCTGCGGGATGACGTTGGCCTTGTACCCGGCCTTGAGCATGGTGGGGTTGGCGGTGTCGCGCAGGGTCGCGCCGACGATGCGCGAGATGCCGCCGAGTTTGGCGATCGTGCCGTCGAGATCCGGCGAGTCCAGATCAAAGCTGTAGCCGGTCTCCTCGGCGACCGCGGTGAGGAATTGCTGCACGGAATCGGTGAGCACCAGCGGGAATTGGTGCCGCCCCAGACGGGCGACGGCCTCGGCGACCGCGGTGACGGCGTTGTCGTCGTGCACCATCGAGCCGTGCCCGGCGCGCCCGCGGGCGGTGAGCCGCATCCAGGACAGGCCCTTCTCCGCGGTCTCGATGAGGTACAGCCGGCGTTCCCCGCCGTCCTTGTGGGGCACGGTGAGCGAGAAGCCGCCCACCTCACCGATGGCTTCGGTGATGCCCTCGAACAGGTCGGGCCGGTTGTTCACCAGCCACTGCGCGCCGTAGGTCCCGCCGTGCTCCTCGTCGGCGACGAACGCGAACACCAGGTCTCGGGGTGGCACGATGCCGGCCCGTTTGAAGTGCCTGGCGACCGCGATCATCATGCCGCACATGTCTTTCATGTCGACCGCACCGCGGCCCCACACGTACCCGTCGGCGATGGCCCCGGAAAAGGGGTGCACGCTCCAGTCCGCGGGCTCGGCGGGCACCACGTCGAGATGGCCGTGGATCAGTAGTGCGCCGCGGCTGCGGTCGGCGCCGGGCAGGCGGGCGAAGACGTTGCCGCGGCCCGGAGCTCCGGATTCGACGTACTCCGTGGCGTAGCCGACCGCGCTGAGTTGCTCGGCCACCCACAGGGCACATTCCGCCTCGCCCTTGGTGGTCGCCAAATCGCCGGTGTTGGAGGTGTCGAACCGGATCAGGGAACTGACGAGATCAACCACCTCGTCGACGGCTTGTGTCACAGTCCCCTTTCCTACCACTGGCGCCGGGTGACCGGGGGCGCGGAGGTCGGCCTCTACCACATGTTTCCCAAGAACCACTCGCGCAACACGCCGATTTAGGGTTTGATTTAGCGGATGACTCCCCGCCTGCCCGCGATCGCGGCGCTGCTGTGCCTGTCGGTCAGCGGCTGCTCTGCTGTCACTGCGGGCATTGCGCAGCCGGCCGACCGTGCGCCGCTGACCAGCCCGGACGCCCTGCCCGCGCTCCTGCTGTCGGCACCCGATGTCGGCGCGGCGCTGGCCAGCGACGACGTCGTCGTCACCACCGACGTGAGCAAAGCGTGGAACGACAGCGCCCACTTCGCCGACGTGAACTGCCTGGCCATCGCCGGTGCCGCCCAGCAGGGGGTGTACTCGAGCAGCGGGTCGACCGCGGTGCACGGTCAGGTGCTGCGCGAGGCGCCGACGGCCCCGGCGTGGGAGCACTACGCCGTCCAGGCGGTGGTGTCGTTCCCCAGTGCGCAGGCGGCGTCGGACTTCTTCACCGCGTCGCAGCGCGGCTGGGCGGAGTGCTCGAACCGCGAGCTGAACTACGCCCAGCCGATCGGACCCCCGCAGGTGTGGTCGGTGGGACAGACCAGCACCGACCGCGACGTGCTCGCGGTGTCACGGGTACAGCAGAGCCCGCAGCGGTGGGCCTGTCAGCGCGCCTTGACGGTGCACAGCAATGTCGCGGTCGATGTGGAGGCATGCAGCCTGGACGGGCCGACTGCGGCGGCCAGCGCGATCGCCGGCCAGATCGCCGGACGGCTGCCGAGCGCCTGAGGTGCTGACGCGCCGACCGTAACGCCAGGGCGCGATTCGGCGGCGAGCGTCACCCTGGCGTCACGCTCGGCCACGGATTCGAACCGTGAGGCCCTCATTTGGGACTCGGGTCACTGATCCGTTAGCCTTAAGCGCCCCTGGGCTGGTCTTCAGGGGAAGGTCCGAGTGGCGGAATGGCAGACGCGCTAGCTTGAGGTGCTAGTGCCCTATTAACGGGCGTGGGGGTTCAAGTCCCCCCTCGGACACTTTCTCTAGAGCCGGACGGCGATCTGAATGCCGTCGGCGATCGGCAACGTCATCGTCGCGTAGCCGTTGGCGTGATCACCCAGGTAAGCCAGCAGCGGTCCGTGCACGTCCCGGCCGAAGTCGGCGGTGACGTCGTCGATCAGGATCGGGGTGCCGGCCCGCAGGTTCGGCTCCAGCACCCGCAGGACATCGAGCGCCAAATCCGGCCAGCCGTCCAGCAGCACCAGGTCCGGGACCCACGGGATGTCCGCGAGCGTCTCGCGGGCGTCGCCGCGGCGCAGCTCGATGAGGTCGGCGACACCGGCTTCGGCGAAGTTGGCCAGCGCGGCGTCGGCCTTGTCCTGCTGCAGTTCGGTGGTGATCACCCGGCCGCCGCCGTTGTCGCGGACGGCGCTCGCCAGATGGATCGTCGACACCCCGAACGACGTGCCGTATTCGATGACGTTGCGGGCGCCGATCGCCCTGGCCAGCAGATACAGCAGCTGCCCGCCGGCGCCGGACACGGACATGTAGACGTCCTTGAACATGTCGGCGCGCTGGGCGGCGTCGAGGTCCCACGGCGAGCGCGGTGCGTCGAGCACCGTCGCCATGATGGCCTCGTCACCGGTCTCTTCACTCGACAGAAGGCGTTGCAGGACAACCGAAACCGCGGGGTTTGTCAGGGAGTTGTTTGTCATGACCTCAACGTATGCTCGATGCTGGATTACCTCCAGTGCATCATTGATAAGTAGGGATTATCAGAAATGGAATCCACACACGACCTCGATATGAACCTGCTGCTGGCGCTCGACGCTCTGCTCGAGTTCCGCAGCGTTGGTGTGGCGGCCGAGCGACTACACACCTCGGCGCCGGCGATGAGTCGCACACTCGGCCGGCTACGGCGCCGACTGGACGACCCGGTGCTGGTGCGAGCCGGCAGACAGATGACGCCGACGCCCCGGGCGCTGGCCATGCAAGCCGACGTTCGTGATGTGATCGACCGCGCCCGAACACTTTTCGCACCACCCGAAGCCGTTGAACCTCGCCGGTTGTCGCGCACGTTCTCGTTGCAGGTCGGCGACATCGGGATGCTCAGCACCCTCGCCGAAAGGCTCCTCACACGAGTGCGTACTGAAGCTCCGGACGTGGTCGTACGCTTCGTCGGCGAAAGCCACGAGGACACCCACTCCCTGCGGGACGGCAGCGTGGACCTCGAGATCGGACAGACGAGTCATCTCGACCCGGAGATCCGGGTCGAGGACCTCGTCACCGACCGGATGGTCGGCGTCGTCCGGGCCGGCCATCCACTCCTGAAGCGGCGTGTCACGGTCCGACGATTCGCCGATGCCGAACACGTCGTGTTCTCCCGCCGCGGGCGGCTGCGCGGGCCGGTCGACGACCTTCTCGCCGAGCACGGCCTGCACCGACGCGTCGCGGTGTGTGCACCCACTCCCGCGGGCGGGCTGTTCCTCGTTCGCGGAAGCGACCTGGTCGCCATGATGCCGGCCGGACTGGGACAGTCCGCGATCGAAGCGCTGAACCTCAAAAGCTTCCCGATCCCGCTGGAGCTGCCCCCGCTGACGATCAGCATGGCGTGGCATCCCTGCCACGATGCCGACGGCGCACATCGCTGGCTCCGGCAGTGCGTGCGGGAGGCGCTGTGAGCAGCGGCGTAACGGTGTCGACCGCCCGGCCCACTACGTGGGGACGGTGACGAAGGGAGAACGCCCCGATGACTGGTCCGAGCTACGATTTCGCGGGTCTGCGCGCATTGTTCATCAACTGCACCCTGAAACGTTCACCCGAGCCGAGCAATACCCAGGGGTTGATCGATATCAGCACCTCGATCATGGCTCGGCACGGAGTGGCCGTCGACGTGGTGCGAGCTGTCGACTACGACATCGCCACCGGTGTATGGCCTGACATGCGTGACCATGGATGGGCCACCGACGACTGGCCGCAGGTGTTCGAAAAAGTCCTTGCCGCAGACATTTTGGTGCTCGCCGGGCCGATCTGGCTCGGCGACAACAGCTCGGTGATGAAACGGGTGCACGAGCGACTCTACGGCGGTTCACACCTCCTCAACGACGCTGGGCAATACCTGTACTACGGCCGGGTCGGCGGGTGCCTGATCACCGGCAACGAGGACGGGGTGAAGCACTGCGCACAGAACGTCCTCTACACCCTGCAGCACATCGGCTACACCATTGCCCCGCAGGCCGACGCCGGATGGATCGGCGAAGCAGGTCCCGGACCGTCTTACCTCGACCCGGGTTCGGGCGGCCCGGAGAACGACTTCACCAACCGCAACACCACCTTCATGACATGGAATCTGATGCATATGGCGCAGTTGCTGCGCAGCGCCGGTGGCCTACCGGCCTACGGGAATGTACGGGCGGGCTGGGACGCGGGCTGCCGCTTTGATTTCGCCAATCCGGAATACCGCTGAGCGGATAACATTCCGTCTCGATGCCCGGGACGGAAGACGACGAGACAGCACTCGTCGCAGCACTGCGGGCCGGCGACGAGATGTCCTTCGCCCGGCTCGTCGACCGCTACACTCCCGCTATGCTGCGGGTGGCCCGCGGCTATGTGCGCACCCACGAATCGGCCGAAGAGGTGGTCCAGGAGACCTGGATCGCCCTGATCAAAGGCATCGAGAAGTTTGAAGGCCGATCATCGCTTCGCACTTGGCTTTTCACGGTGATGATCAACATCGCCAAGACCCGCGGCGTCCGAGATCGGCGGCACTCCGATGCCGAGATGGCGGCGGCGGGAGGCACCGTCGACTCGAGCAGATTCCGTCCCGCCGGCGACCCGGACTGGCCCGGACATTGGAAGGACGACCGGGCGCCGGTCCCGTTCCCCGACACTCCCGAAGGCTCCGTGTTGGGAGCGGAATTTCTCGATCTCGCACGTCGCGAATTGGACAAGCTCCCCGAACGCCAACGTATGGTCGTCACCTTGCGCGACCTTCTGGGGTTCGACTCTGCAGAGGTGTGCGAACTGCTCGATCTCAGCGTCGCCAACCAGCGCGTACTGCTGCATCGCGGCCGCGCCGCGATCAGACAGGCGCTCGAGGACTACGTGCGGGAGGCGCGATGAACGCCAACGGCATGAACTGCAACGAATTGGTCGAACTCGTCACCGCGTATCTCGACGGATCGCTGGACCCGACGGACAGGTCACGGTTCGACATGCACCTGCTCGACTGCGACGGGTGCGAGAACTACTTGCAGCAGTTCCGGATCACCATAGAAGCAGTGGGCCGAATCGATCATGAGCACGTCGACCCCGACTTCCGGGCCAAGCTGCTCAACGCTTTCCGCGACTGGCACTGACCGCTTCTGCCGATCGGTGTAACGCTTCGGCCTCCGTGCGTGACTCAAGGTCGTACCAGCCAGCGCCTCACCTGACGCGCCGCACGACCGGAGGAGTTCCAGTCCGTATGGACAGCGACGACCGCGACGAGCCACCCGTCGACCCGGGTGGTTATGGGTTCCCAAAGGTGTTGTGGCGCACTGTGGACAAACATCCGCCACCCGGGGCGGGGCATCTCCGCCGGTGGCGAAGCCCGTTGCGCGGCCCGTGGTTGACCTCGGTATTCGGCTTGGTGCTGCTGATCACCCTGCCCGTTGTCATCATCACCGGCCTGCTCTCGTACATCGCGTACGGCCCCCAGTTCGGACAGGCGATACCCGTCGATGTCGGGTTTCTGAAACTGCCGACATTCGACTGGCCGACCAACCCGTCCTGGTTGTATCGGCTCACCCAAGGTCTGCATGTGGGGCTGGGCTTGATCCTGATCCCGGTGATCCTGGCGAAGTTGTGGTCGGTGATCCCGCGCTTCTTCTCCTGGCCGCCCTCGCGCTCGCCGGCCCAGCTGATCGAACGTCTGTCGCTGATCATGCTGGTCGGCGGGATCCTCTTCGAAATTGTGACCGGCGTCCTGAACATCCAGTACGACTACATCTTCGGGTTCAGCTTCTATACCGCGCACTACTTCGGCGCGTGGGTGTTCATCGCGGGATTCCTCGTTCACATCGCCATCAAAATCCCGAAGATGCGAGCCGGGTTGCGGTCACTACCTTTTCGGCAGGTGCTGACCACCCCGGTGGCCGAAACCCGTGCGGAACCAGCGGACCCCGACGGGCTGGTCGCCGCTGACCCCGCACCGGCCACCGTGAGCCGTCGGGGTGCACTGCTTCTCGTCGGCGCGGGCTCGGTGTTCATCGCCGCGATCACCGCCGGGCAGACGATCGGCGGGGTCACGCGGCATCTCGCGCTCCTCCTGCCGCGTGGCCGGGACCTCGGCAACGGACCGAATGACTTCGAGGTGAACAAGACCTTCGCCGCATCGCTGATCGATCCCCGTGCCACGGCCGACGCCTGGCGGCTCACCGTGACCGGTGGACCGCGGCCTGTGGTGCTCGATCGTGCGGCGTTGCTGGCGATGACGCAGCACACCGCCACCTTGCCGATCGCCTGTGTCGAGGGGTGGTCCAGCACTCAGGACTGGACAGGGGTACCGCTGCGCAGTCTGGCCGTGTTGGTCGGGGTGCCCAATCCGGTCTCGGCGTACGTCCGCTCGCTCGAGCGGTATGGCTTCAACCAGGCGACGCTCCAAGGAAATCAGGTGTCAGCCCGGGATTCGTTGTTGGCGTTGAAAGTCAACGGTGCCGACCTGTCCCCCGATCATGGGTACCCGGCGCGCATCATCGTCCCCGCCCTGCCCGGCGTGCACAGCACCAAGTGGGTCACGTCGATCGACTTCAGGACGGTGTGAGATGTCGTCGTTCAGGTCGGTGTTCCGCGACGTCTATGGCTCGCATCCGCTCCACCTGCTCACGTTGACAGCCGGATTCGCCCTGTTCACTTATGTTCTCGTCACGCTGGGTCCTGACCAGCTGTGGAATCCCACCACGTGGTGGCAGTCGATCGCGGTGTGGTTCGCGGCCGCCATCGTCGCTCATGATCTGGTCTTGTTTCCGCTCTATTCACTTGTCGACCGCGTTCTGGTGGCCGCGCTCCGTCACCGACCAGCCCCCATCACCAGCACCGCGACCGTCCCGCTGATCAACTATGTGCGAGTGCCGCTGATGGGTGCGGCGTTGACGTTGGTCGTCTTCCTGCCCGGCATCATCGAGCAGGGCGCCGTGAACTTTCATGCGGCCACCGGCTTGACCCAGGCCCCCTATCTGGGACGCTGGCTTCTGCTGACGGCAGCGCTGTTCGGGGCGAGCGCGGTTGCCTACGGGGTCCGGGTGGCACGCGCGGCGATGAAACCGACTGTGAGCACCCGCCCGGCGGGCCAGTCCTAGACCGAGTCAGGCGTGCTCGCGCGCCCCCGCGTCTTGACCAGACTCGCCACCGTCGTCACCAGCAGCACCACCCCGATCACGCTGATCGACATGCCCGTGGAGATCTCGGGGACCGTGACATGTTCGCCGCCGTTGATGAACGGAAGGCTGTTCTCGTGCAAGGCGTGCAGCACCAGCTTGACACCGATGAACGCCAGGATCAGCGCCAGCCCGTAAGACAGGTACACCAGGCGGTCCAGCAGACCACCGATCAGGAAGTACAGCTGCCGCAGCCCCATCAAGGCGAACGCGTTGGCGGTGAACACGATGTAGGGCTGCTCGGTCAGCCCGTAGATCGCCGGGATCGAGTCGAGGGCGAACAGTACGTCGGTGAAGCCGATTGCGATCAGCGCCAACAACATCGGTGTGACGGCGCGGCTACCGTCGACCGTGGTGAGGAACTTGTCGCCGTCGTAGGTGTCGGTCGTCGGGACGAGGCGGCGCACCAGGGCGATGATGCGGCTGTCGCGCTTCTCCTCGACCTCCTTCTCGTGACCGGCCTCCTTCGCGAGCTTGATCGCGGTAAGCACCAGGAAGAGTCCGAAGAGGTAGAACACCCAACTGAACGTGCTGATGGCCGCGGCGCCGACGGCGATGAACCCGGCGCGCATCACCAGCGCCAGCACGATCCCGATCAGCAGCAGCTTCTGCTGGAATTCCCGCGGCACCGCGAACGTGCCCATGATGACCGTGAACACGAACAGGTTGTCGACGGACAGGGCTTTCTCGGTGACGTACCCGGCGAAGTACTCGCCGGCGAATGTCCCACCCCACAGCCACCACACGACGAACCCGAATGCCACCGCCAGGCCGATGTACACCGACGACCAGATCGCGGACTCTTTGAACGTCGGTTCGTGCGGCACCCGCACATGGGCGTAGAAGTCGAACACGAACAGCCCGAGGATGACTGCGCACGTGATGAACCAGACCGATCCGGTGATGTCCATGACATCCATTATTCGTTATTAGCCAGCTTTGACCGCGAGCACAGGTTTCGGGCATTCCATCAGCACTTGTTGCGCGACGCTGCCCAGCAGCAGTTTGCCGACAGGGTTGCGGTGCCGCAGGCCGATCACCAGGAGCTCGGCATCGGGGTGCTCCATCGCCTGCAGCAGTGCGTCGGCGGCGTACACCCCGACCGGCTGAGAGAGCTCGTAGCGCACCCCGCTCTGGCGCAGGTGCTCTTCGATGGTGCGCACCTGGCCGGGCTGGGCGAACGCGGCGTCGATGTAGGAGTCCCCCGGCGTCGAGTTGACCACCAGCAGATCGGTGTTGCGCAGGGTGGCCTCGGCGATGCCGGCGTCCACTGCCGCCCGGCCGTGCTGGTCATTGGTGTATCCCACAACGATCATGACGTCTGCGCCTTCTCTCTCTGATCCTTGTCGTCCTCGACCACCAGCAGCGTTTCCTCATTGCGGTGCAGCAGCCGCAGCACCAGCGGGATGATCAGCAGCACGGCCATGCACACGTATGTGGCGATCGCGACCGGTTCGGTGAACAAGCTCGACCAGTCGCCGCCGCCCAGCTGCAGGCTCTGGCGCAGTTGACGTTCGATACGCGGACCGAGGATGACGCCGATGATCAGCGGCAGCACCGGAAGTCCGAACCGGCGCATCATCAGGCCGAGCACACCGAACAGCAGCAGCAGCGCCAGATCCAGCGGCTGGATGTTCACCGCGAACGCCCCGAGTGTGGCGAAGAACAGGATGCCGGCGTACAGGTACGGCCGCGGCGTGCGCAGCAGCTTGGCCCATAGCGGCGCCAACGGCAGATTGAGCACCAGCAGCAGGAAGTTGCCGATGAACAAGCTGGCGATGAGCGTCCAGATCAGCAGCGGCTCCTTGCTGAACAGTGTTGGCCCGGGCTGAATCCCGTAGGAGACGAATGCGGTGAGCATGACCGCGGCGGTGGCGTTGGTCGGCAGGCCCAGCGACAGCATCGGCACCAGGGTTCCCGCGGCCGAGGCGTTGTTGGCCGCCTCGGGTCCGGCCACCCCTTCGATGGCGCCCCGCCCGAACTCCTCGGGGTGCTTGGACAGCTTCTTCTCAGTGATGTAGCTCAGGAACGTGGGCAACTCGGCGCCACCGGCGGGCAGCGCACCGAACGGGAACCCGAACGCGGTGCCGCGCAGCCACGGCTTCCAGGACCGGCGCCAGTCATCACGGCCCATCCACGGCCGCCCGACCGGGATCACGTCGGCAGGCCTTCGCCGTAGGTGCGCGGCCACCCAGAGTGCCTCTCCCACAGCGAAAATCGCGACCGCGATCACCACGATGTCGATACCGTCGGAAAGTTGCGGGATACCGAACGTGGCCCGCGGCTGCCCGGTCAGAAAGTCGATGCCGACGATGCCGATCGCCAGGCCCAGCACCAGCGAGATGGCGCCGCGCAACTTGGATGAGCCCAGCACCGCGGTCACCGCCACCAGTGCGAAGAGCATGATCGCCAGATACGACGGCGCGCCGAGGGTGACGGCGAACCGGGAGATCGCGGGCGCGAACGCGGCCAGCAGCACCGTGCCGATGGAGCCGGCGACGAACGAGCCGATTGCCGCGGTGGCCAATGCCTGCGCGGCCCGGCCCGCCTTCGCCATCTTGTTGCCCTCGATGGCGGTGATCACCGAGGACGACTCCCCCGGTGTGTTCAGCAGGATCGACGTGGTGGATCCGCCGTACATACCGCCGTAGAAGATGCCGGCGAACATGATGAATGCCGCACTGGGGCTGACGTTGTAGGTGATGGGCAGCAGCAGCGCCACTGTCATGGCGGGCCCGATGCCGGGCAGCACCCCGACCGCGGTGCCCAGCAGCACCCCGATCACGGCGTAGAGCAGGTTCATCGGGGTCGCCGCCTCGGCGAAGCCCTGTAGCAGCCAGTTGAGATTGTCCATCTACAGAATCCCGTCCAAGATGCCTGCGGGCAGCGGGATTCCGAGCCCGGAGTAGAACGCATAGAAGCTGGCCAGTGCGAGGACGACACCGATGACGATGTTGCGCACGTAGTGCTTGGCACCCAGAATCGTTGCCGCACCCGCGAAGAACAGCGCACTAGTGATCACCCAACCCACCGGGTTGACCAACAGGATCATCGCGACGAACAGCGCGATGAGCAGTCCGACGGTGCGCCAGTCCCCCGGTGCTTCGGGATCGATGTCCTCGCCCGCGTCGGCCTCGCCCTTGCTGCCGCGCGGGATGGCGACGGCCAGGATCACCGCGAGCAGCAGTGCCGCAACACCGATGACCAACGGGAAAAACTTGGGCCCAACGGGATCCACCTTGGCGAAACCCTCTTCCAGGGTCAGTCCGCTGTAGACCAGGAATCCGCCGACGAGCGCGAGGACGGCGACCACGATGTACTGCGCATGATCGACTCCATGGGCCGGCTCTGCCTGTTTTTCATCAATGCTCACAGCAGCCCCAATTCGGTCAGCGTGGACGCGACCCGGTTGTCCTGGTCTTTGAGAAATTGTTCGAACTGCGCACCGGTCACGAAGGCGTCTGTCCACCCGTTCTTGACCAACGCCTCTTTCCACTCCGTCGTGCCGTGCATCTCTTCGAGCGCCTTGACCATGTCGTTCTTGGCGCTGTCCGAAATGCCCGGCGGCGCAAGGACACCACGCCAGTTGGCGAAGGTCAGGTCGATGCCGGCCTCCTTGAGCGTCGGCGCGTCGATGCCCTCGACGCGTTGCTCGCTGGACACCGCCAGCACGCGGAGCTGGCCCGCCTCGATCTGGTCGATGAGCTCGCCCGGGCTGGAGGTTCCCACGGTGATCTTCTTGCCGAGCAGCGCGGTCAACAGGTCTCCACCGCCGTCGTAGGTGATGAAGTTGACCTGTTTCGGGTCGACGCCGACCTTCTTGGCGACTTCCATCGGGAACAGGTGATCGGGCCCGCCCGGTGAGGATCCCCCGCCGATCGTCATCGTGGCCGGATCGGCCTTCCAGGCAGTGACAAAGTCCTGCACCGTCTTGAACGGCGAATCGGCGGGCACGAAGATCGCGCCCGGGTCCTCGATCAACTTGGCGATCGCCGTCGCATCGGAGGCTTTGACCTTGGACCCGTTGGTGTAGGTGGCGCCGACGACGCCCAGGCCCATCGTCATCATCAGGTCGTTGTTGCCCCGCTCGTTCATCAGCCGCGCCATTGCCACGGTGCCGCCGGCGCCGAGGACGTTGAACACCTCGACGCGGCCGGTGATGTCGCGGTCCTCCATGATCTTGACGGCCGTTCGCGCCGTCAGGTCATAGCCGCCGCCGGGGCTGTTCGGCACCATCATCCGCAGCCGGTGCAAGCCGGAGGGATCGTCGCCCCGCGTCACGCCGCACCCAGCGAGCAGGAACGTCACGGCCAGCACGGTGGCGAGCACCGCGAACCGCTTCGTGCGTCGTCGCACCATTCGTCGACCCCGTTTCCTGGTGGGAAGAGTTCGTCCACATGTGATGTTCAGCAATACTGGTCGAGGACGTGACGGCAGTCACTCTTTCGGACGCAGAGGAAGTTGTGGTCGTTGTGGTCATCGCTGGTACGTAGCGGCCGTAGCCTCGCGGGCCAGTTCCTCGCCTTCCAATTGCTCGTGGTGGCGGTCGTGCTGGTCGCCGTCGGTGCGGTGTCGATCGCCCAGTCGACCAAGGAGTTCCGCGACGTACGTGGCCAGCGCATGATCGCCGTCGCCGAGAACGTGGCGTCCACACCGCTGGTGCGGGACCGGTACGGCGACCCCTTCGCGGCCCAGATTCTGGCGCCGGATGTCGACCGGGCGGTGGCGCTGTCCGGGGCCGGGCTCGCCGAGATCATCGGCCCCTCCGGGCGGGTGCGGGTGTCCACCGATCCGTCGCGGGTGGGCCGCACCGTGGACTTCGGCCCCAGTCGGGTCGTCGAGGGCCGGGCCTGGTTCGGGGACCTCGACATCGACGGCCGCCACACGTTGGCCGGCCACGTCCCCATCCTGTCCACCGACGGGGCGGTGCTGTCGGTGGTGTCGGTCAGCGAGCCCTATCCCTCGGTCTGGCAGCTGCTCAGCGGCGCGGGTGAGCGGCTGCTGGCGTACCTCGGTCTGGGGGCGGCCCTGGGCCTGGTCGCCTCGTGGCTGTTGTCCCGCCGGATCAAACGGCACACCCGAGGTCTGGAGGTCGCCGAGATAGCCGGGCTGGCCGAACATCGAGAAGCGTTGCTGCACAGCATTCGTGAGGGTGTGATCGGGGTGAACACCGACGGGGTGATCACCGTGGTCAACGACAGCGCCCAGGAGCTGCTGGGGATCGGCCCTGACGCCGTCAACCGCCGGGTCTGCGACGCCGGGATCGACCCGGCCGTGGCCGACTTCCTGATGTCCGGTGAGGACGGCCACGACGTCGTCATCGCCACACCGAATCGGGTGCTGGCGCTCAACCGGCGGGCGGCGACCAGCCAGGGTCAGCGCATCGGTACGGTCACCACCATGCGCGACAGCACCGAGCTGGCGTCGATGCAGGGCCAGCTGTCCTCACACAAAAGCGTGACCGACACATTGCGCGCGCAGACCCACGAATTCGCCAACCAACTGCACACCATCTCCGGGCTGGTCCAGCTTGGCGAGTACGAGTCGGTGCGGGATCTGGTCGGCACCTTGACCCGTCGCCGGGCCGAGATTGATGCTGCTGTGACACAGCATATTTCGGATCCCGCCGTCGCTGCGCTGCTGATCGCGAAGACCACGCTGGCCGCCGAGAGTGGCGTGTCGCTGCAGCTGGCCGACGATTCACACCTGGCGGCGCTGAGCCCGGCACTGGCGACCGATGTCATCACCGTGCTGGGGAACCTCATCGACAACGCCGTCGACGTATCCGAAGGCACTGCCGCCTCGCGCGTCGAGGTGCGAATCGACGACGCCGACGGTCTGACCATCGAGGTCGCCGACTCCGGACCCGGTGTGCCGCAAGCACAACGCAGCCAGATCTTCTCCCGGGGCGTGACGTCGAAGCCCGATGTCCCCGGCGGTCGCGGCATCGGCCTTGCGCTGGTCCGGCTGATCACCGCCCAGCACGGCGGAACCGCCGAGGTGCACGACGCCGACGGTGGCGGCGCCCTGTTCGTCGCCCGGCTGCCGCGGACCGAGTCGGTGAGTCATGCGTGAGGTGCTGGTCGTCGACGACGATTTCATGGTCGCCGACATCCACCGGCGCTTCGTCGACCGCATCGAGGGATTCCATACCGTCGAGGTGGCCCATACCGGCGCCGCCGCACTCGACGCCGCCCGAACCGTGCGCCCGGATCTGATCCTGCTCGACGTCTACCTCCCCGACATGACCGGCCTGCAGATGCTGCAGACGTTGCGCGCCGAAGGTGACCCGGTGGGCGTCATCATGATCACTGCCGCACGCGAATTGGACACCGTCAGCGGCGCTCTCGACGGCGGTGCCGCCGACTATCTGATCAAGCCGTTCGAGTTCGACCAGCTGAGAACCAAATTGGCGGCATTCGCCGCCCGCGCCGATGCGTTGGGCGCAGACCGTGGCATCGACCAGAGTTTCGTCGACACTCTGTTCGGACATTCCCCCGCACCCGGCGACTCAGCACCGATGCCCAAAGGGCTGGGCGCCGAGACCGCGCGACTGGTCCTCGACGCGGTCCGCGGGGCCGGCGAGCTGTCGGCAGCCGAATGCGCTGACCTGGTGGGCATCTCCAGAGTCAGCGCGCGCCGCTACCTCGAACACTTCCTGACCACCGGTGCGGTCGGACTGCGATTGCAGTACGGGGCTGGGCGGCCTGAGCGTCGCTATCACGCGGTGTAATTCTTCAGCGCGCGCCAGGGCCGGGCTGCTGGCATGATCTGTCGCTTATGGCATCCCACCACCTCCCGGCGACCGCGCAGTCGGTGCAGTGGGGCTTCTTCGACCCACGGCAGGCTCCGGCACTGACCGTCGAATCCGGCGACCTGGTGACGATCGAGACACTGACCCATCACGCCGGAGACGCCCCCGATCTGCTGATGGACGAGCGCATTTCGCGGGTGTTCGCCGAGGTCGACGACCGCGGGCCGGGACCGCACGTCCTCACCGGGCCGATCGCGGTCAGCGGCGCCCGACCCGGTGATGTGCTGCAGGTCGACATCCTGGAGGCCACCCCGCGCCTGCCGTACGGATCCAACCTGGCCGGCCACTGGGGCTACCTCTACGACGAGATCCCCGTCGAGCGGGTCACCATCTATGAACTCGATGTCAACGCGCTGCAGGGACGGGCGCTGTTCGGCTACGACTGGACCGCGACCCCGCTGGCCAACGAGCCGGGCACGATCGTCGCGCCCGACCCCGCGAGCCGCGAGCCTGCGCTGCCGGGAGTCGTGGTTCCGCTGCGACCGCACTTCGGCACCATGGGTGTGGCACCGGCGGATCCGGTGCGAGTCTCCTCGGTGCCGCCGGGCGACCACGGCGGCAACGTCGACAACTGGCGCATCGGCGCAGGCGGCCGGATGTACTACCCCGTCCAGGTGCCCGGCGCGCTGCTCTCGGTCGGCGACCCGCATGTCTCGCAGGGCGACGGCGAAGTCAGCGGTACCGCGCTGGAGTCATCGCTGAACGGGTTGCTGCGCTTGACCATTCGCCGTGATCTGCCGTTCACCGTGCCGGTTCTGGAAACCGCCACCGAGCTGCTGGTGCACGGCTTCGGAGACAGCCTGGACGCGGCGATGAAATGCGCGACGCTGCGCACTCTGCAGCTGCTGCGTTGTCACTTCGGGTTGTCGCGGGCCGACGCGTACTCGTTCATGTCGGTGGCGGTGGACTTCACCGTGACTCAGGTGGTCGACCAGCGTCAGGGCGTGCACGGCCGAATCGACAAGCGATGCTTCCCGCGGTGGCAGAATCCCGCTGCATGACCGGTATTCGGGCGTTCACGTTCACCCCGGCCGACGGTGTCCCGCCCGCGGTGGCGCCGTTCGCCCACGCGACGGCCGCAGGCCAGACCCTCTACGTCACCGGCCAGATGCCGACCGACACCAGCGGCACGGTGGTCGGCGCGGATGTCGCGTCGCAGACCGATCAGGTGCTGACCAATCTGCTGCGCGTCACCGAGCTGTGTGGCGGCGGCCTGGCCGACGTGGTCTCGGTGCGGGCGTTTCTGCTCGACTGGGACGACTACGCCGATTTCAACGCCGCCTACGCACCGTGGTTCCCCGACCGGCTGCCGAGCCGAACCTGCGTCGGCACGACCGGTCTGGCCGTGGGTGCCCGCGTCGAGATCGACTGGGTGTGCTGGCGCGACGACGGCTGGAGCTGAGTTCTAAGCCTGATCCCGCCCAGCGAGAATTGCCGTCCGGGACCGCCGCCGAGCATTAAAGTGCCTGGACATGGCGACGCGGTCAGCACTGGAGACCCTGAACCTCGACGACCTCACCGACCCCGTGCTGACCGAAACCCAGCGCCAAATCCTCGACTACACCGAGTCGCAGCACATCACCTTCGATATCGACGAGATGCTCGCCGAAGCGGTGCAGCAGGCCGGCAGTGATGATCTGGCCGACGACGACGGTTTCGCCGACCGGTTGGCCGCCCACGTGGCGGCCATCGAGTCCGATACCGGGCTACGCCAGCTGATCCGAAGCAGTCTGCGCGCCAGAGTGATTCGCAAGGTTCGCAACCGGCTGTCGCTGACCGACCTGCTCAAGCGCTACCCGGAGATCGAATCCATCCCGATCGAGCGGCCACTGATCGTGGTCGGCATGCCCCGCTCGGGCACCACCCACCTGGTCAACCTGATCGCCCAAGACCGGCGCCGCCGGGCCCTGCCGTACTGGGAGGCCGAGGACCCGATTCCGACGCTCGGGCAGGGACCCGACGTGTTCGGTGTCGATCCCCGCTACACCCGCGTCAAGGCCGAGCACGAGGCGCTGATGGCCAGCACGCCGTACGTCGCGGCGATGCACGACAGGTTCCCCGAGGCCATCGAGGAGGAGGTGGAACTGCTCGACCTCGACATGGCCGGCTACGTCCTCGAGTGGCACGCTCGCGTGCCGGGCTGGCGTGACTTCTACCTCGGCCTGGACCACGTCCGTCACTACGGTTACCTGAAGAAGATCCTGCAGGCGCTGACGTTCCTGCGCGGCCCGCGCACCTGGGTGCTGAAGTCGCCGCAACATGCCGAGCAACTCGGTCCGCTGATGACCACTTTTCCCGATGCCACCGTCGCCTTCACCCATCGCGACCCCGTCGCGGTGATCCAGTCGGCGATCACGATGATGGCGTACTCGGATCGGTTGCGCCGCACCAGCATCGACCCGGACTGGCTGGTCGACTACTGGACTGACCGGATCCACCGCCTGCTGACCGCCTGCGTGCGGGACCGGGATCTGGTGGCTGCCGACCGCAGCGTCGACATCAGCTTCCATCACCTCAACGGCAACGAGATGCCGGTACTCACCTCGTTCTACGAGCAAGCCGGGATCGACATCCCGCCCAAGGTGGCCACCCGATTCCAGACCTACATCGACGACAACCGTCGCGGCGCCAAGGGGCGCATCCCCTACGACCTCCGACGACACTTCGGTGTCGAGCCCGACGATATGCGGTCACGGTTCGCGTTCTACTTCGACCGCTTCGACGTCCGCCCCGAGATCTGAAGGAACGCAGTGGAACCCCTCTACCGCAGCCGGCCCGGCGCCGACGCCATGGCTCCTGCCGCCGCCGAACGCGCCGAGGAAGTCGCCCCCGGGATCTGGTGCTCGCCCGGACTGACCAACGCCTACCTGCTCACCACCTCCGAGGGCCGGGTGGTCGTCAACACCGGGATGGGATTCGAAGCCCCGGTGCACCGCGCGGTCTTCGACGCCGTCGACTCGTCACCGGTGCGCTACATCCTGATCACCCAGGGCCACTACGACCACGTCGGCGGCCTGGACACCCTGCGTGACCCGGATACCACGGTTGTGGCACAGGCGAATTGGGATCAATGGCGCAACGACAATGAGCGGCTGCTGCCCTACCGGGCCAATCGCAGCGCGTTCGCGTTCTCCGACCGACTGGCCGGCGGTATCGCCAAGATCCAGCAGCGCTTCGGCACAAAGCTGCCGCCGCAGAGCGCCGGGTGCGCCGACCTCGTGGTCGACGACCGGTTGTCGCTGACCGTCGGAGACCGCCGCCTCGAACTGATCGCCACTCCCGGTGGGGAAACCACCGACTCGATGGTGATCTGGCTACCCGATGAGCGGGTCTGCCTGTGCAGCAACACCTTCGGACCCATCTTCGGCCACATCCCCAATCTGGTCACCATCCGCGGCGACCGCTACCGGGATGCGCTGACCGTGATCGACACCATCGAACGGGTTCGGTCACTGCGCCCCGAGGTGCTGCTCACCGGACACTTCGACCCCATCCGCGGGGCCGACCTGATCGACGCCGAGCTGACCCGGCTGCGCGATGCCGTGCAGTATCTGCACGACCAGACGGTGGCCGGGATGAACGCCGGTAAGGACGTCCGGACGCTGATGCGCGAGATCACGCTGCCCGACCACCTGGCGGTCGGCCAGGGCTACGGCAAGGTGGCCTGGGATGTGCGGGCGATCTGGGAGAACTACTCCGGGTGGTTCCATCACCGGTCGACCACCGAGCTGTACCCGATCGGAGCCGAGGCCGTCAGCGCGGACCTGGTGGAACTCGCCGGCGCCGAGGCCCTGACCGCCCGGGCCCGGCGCCACCTCGCCGATGGCCGCCCACTGGAGGCCATCCACCTCGCCGAAGTCGTCACCACCACCGCGCCCGATGACGCCGCGGCGCGGGCGGTCCTCAAGGACGCCCATGAGCGGCTGCTGGCCGACAGCGTGAACTTCTGGGAAAGCGCGTGGCTGACCAAGCAGATCGAAAGGTACACATGACCGCCCAGCTGAGCTTCGACTTCACCGGGACTCGGGCACTGGTCACCGGGGCGACCAGCGGCATCGGTCACGCTGTGGCCGTACTCCTGCGCGACGCCGGCGCGACAGTCACCGTGACGGGCACCAGGCCCGGTGCCGGCGACTACGACACCGACCTGTCCGGGATGACCTATCGGCAACTTGTGCTCACCGACAATGCCTCCATTGACAACCTGGCCGAGAGCATCTCGTCGCTCGATGTGCTGGTGAACAACGCCGGCGCCAACTTCCCGGACGGCCTGGACGAATCCACCCCCGACGGGTTCGCCGCCTCCGTCGCCCTCAACCTCACCGGGCCGTACCGGCTCACCGTCGGGCTGCGCCGCGCGCTCACGGCGTCGACCGCGGCGGGAGGCGCGAGCGTGGTCAACCTCGCCTCGATGTCGGCGTTGCGTGCGGTCACGATGGTCCCCGGTTATGGTGCGGCCAAGTCGGGGATCGTCAACATCACCCGCAACCTGGCGGTCAAGTGGGCCAAGTACGGCATCCGCGTCAACGCGATCGCGCCGGGCACCATCGAGACCGCGATGACCGAGCCGATGCATGCCGTCCCGGAGATCATGGCGACCGAGATCGCCCACATCCCGGCCGGGCGGATGGGCCGGGTCGACGAGGTCGCACCGGCCATCGCGTTCCTGTGCACGGCGCAGAGCAGCTACATCAACGGCGCGGTGCTGGTCGTCGACGGCGCCTCGGACTGCGTGTAGCCGCACCCCTGCCGTACCGTATGCGGGTGCCCCGTCAGGTCCTGTTCATTTACAACGATCCGATCGCGCCCGAAGCGCTGCTCGGCGAGACGTTCACCGAACTCGGTTTCGACGTCGACACATTCGAGGTCGTCCCGGCGGAGCGAGCCGGCGACCCCACCGTAGACGTGACCTTCCCCGACCCCACCGGCTACGACGTGATCGTTCCGTTGGGCTCACGCTGGGCGGTGTATGACGAACGGCTGCCGTGGGTGGCCGGTGAGATCGACGTCGTGCGACGGGCTGTCGACTCCGGTGTCGGGGTGCTCGGAGTGTGCTTCGGCGGTCAGCTGGTGGCGACCGCGCTGGGCGGTTCGGTCCAGCGCTCCCCCGATCCCGAGATCGGCTGGCATCAGGTGCACAGCAGCGACCCCGAACTGGTGCCCGACGCCGGGCCGTGGTTCCAGTGGCATTTCGACCGCTTCACCGCCCCGCCAGGATCCACCGTGGTCGCCCAGAATGGCCGCGCCACACAGGCTTTCGTACACGGACCGGCTCTCGGTCTGCAGTTCCACCCCGAACTCGACCACAAGCTGCTGGAGTTGTGGATCGACGATGACCGCACCCGCGGCGGCGGGGATCTGACCCGGCTCGGGCTGCGCGCCGAGGACCTGCGCGCCGACACCACCACCCATGTCGACGATGCCGCGCGACGGCTCAGGCAGCTGGTGCGCGGATTCCTCGCGAAGGTCGCTCGCTAGCATCCCACCAGCAGCAACGTGCCACTTGCCGCTTGCTGAGGGGCAACCGTTCACCCAACCGCAACCTGGAGTGACTAGCGTGCCGGACCATGTCCGCAGACGCGCAGCAGCTGGCCCAGTTGCAGGGTGATGTCGACGTGCTGCTGGCCCAGCTGGCCGATGCCGAGCTGCGATGGCAACCGTGGACCGACCCGGTTGCCGACGAGAACCGGTGCAGTGCAACAAACCTGGTCCACTACTGGGCGATGCGGCAGGTCGAACTCCGCGATATCCAGCAGCAGCTGACCGCCGTGGGGCTCTCCTCGCTCGGCCGCAGCGAAGCACACGTCCAGGCGACGCTGCGCCTGGTGTCGGCCGCGCTCGCCGCGATGCGCGGACAGGGCTGGACACCGAACGACCAGGTCTGCGTGGAGGTCGCCGAGGGCAGCCGCCTGCTCGAGCGCAACGCCACCGAGCTGCTGGGGCCCGCGGCCGAGGACCGCGCGGCCCGGATCATGGTCACCCTGCCCTCGGAGGCGGCCACCGACCCCACCCTGTCCCGCACACTGATCGACTCCGGTATGCGGATCGCCCGGATCAACTGCGCCCATGACGACGCCGCCGCATGGAAAGCCATGGCGGCCAACGTCCGCGCCGCCGCCGAGGCGGCCGGCCGGACCTGCCTGGTGGCGATGGACCTGGGCGGGCCCAAACTGCGCACCGGCCCGCTGCAGCCGGGACCCCGGGTTTTGCGCCTTCGGCCGACCCGCAACGACCAGGGTCAAGTGGTCGCCGCCGGGCGCGGCTGGCTGACCTCGGCGCGACGGCCGGCCCGCCCGCCGGAGCCGGATCTGGCCACCCTGCCGGTCAAAGCGGACTGGCTGGCCAACCGCGCCGAGGGTGACGAGCTGGTGCTGCGCGACACGCGCGGATCGAAGCGACGGCTGCTGCTGGCCGCCGCGGCGCCTGGCGGCTTCATCGTCACCACGGAGAAGACCACCTATGTGGGCACCGGGACGGTACTCAAGGCCGGAAGGAAAGACTCCACCAAGGTCGGTGAGTTACCCGCCGTCGAGCAGAGCCTGCGGCTGGCCGCGGGCGACGTCGTGCGGGTGACCCGCGACTGCACACCGGCACCGGTCGACGAGGGGCGCCCGCCGCAGATCGGGTGCACGCTGCCCGAGGTGTTCGACACCGCCGAGGTGGGTGAACGCGTGTTCTTCGACGACGGGAAACTCGGCGGCGTGGTGGTCGCGGTGACCGCCGACGCCCTCGACGTGCGCATCGAGCGCCCCGCACACGGCACGGCAAAGTTGCGCGCCGGCAAGGGAATCAACGTTCCCGACACCGACCTTCCGATCTCGGCACTGACCGACAAGGACATCGCGGACCTGGCGACGGTGGTCGAGCTGGCCGACTTCGTCGAGCTGTCGTTCGTCCGCGAACCCGCCGACGTCATTCGCCTCTTCGACGAACTGGACCGTCTGGGTGACCGTGACCTCGGAGTGGTGCTCAAGATCGAAACCCGGCTGGCGTTCGAGCATCTGCCGCGGCTGCTGCTCACCGCGATGCGCCGACGCCGGGTCGGGGTGATGATCGCCCGCGGCGATCTGGCCGTCGAGGTGGGCTACGAACGGGTGGCGGAGCTGCAGGAGGAGACGCTGTGTCTCTGCGAAGCCGCGCACCTGCCGGTGATCTGGGCGACCCAGGTGCTCGAGCAGCTCGCCACCACCGGCCTTCCGTCCCGGGCCGAAATCACCGATGCGGCAATGGCGGAACGCGCCGAGTGCGTGATGCTCAACAAGGGTCCCTACATCACCGACGCGGTCGTCACCCTCGACGATGTGCTGGGGCGGATGGCCGGCCACGAGCACAAGAAGAGTTCATTGCTGCGCAGTCTGCACTCGTGGCGGGCCACCGACTGAGCTACCCGGGGTCGTGTCCGAGTTCGTGGGCCAGCGCGCCCTCGACCTCCGGCTGCCGGAACCGATGGCCCAGCTCCGCCAGCTTCGCCGGCAGCACCCGCTGATTCGCCTCGGCCAGTTCCTGGGCGCCCTGCTTACCCAGCAGCAGCCGTGGGCCGAGCGACGGCACCGGCAAGACCGCCGGGCGATGCAGCGTCGCCGCGAGTGCCTTCGTATATGCCTTGTTGCGCACCGGATTCGGTGCGACCGCGTTGACCGGACCCACCATCGCCTCGTCGTAGACGGCGCGATAGTAGATGTCCAGCAGATCGTCCAGGCCGATCCACGACAGCCACTGCTCGCCGCTGCCCAACCGGCCGCCGAGGCCGGCGGCGAACAGCGGGCGCATCAACCGCAGCGTGCCGCCCCGGGCAGCCTGCACGATGCCGGTGCGCACGCAGACCGTCCGAACCCCCGCGGTCGCGGCGGGCTCAGTGGCGGCCTCCCAGTCGGCGACCACGTCGGCCAGGAAACCGTCACCGCGCGCACTGTCCTCGGACAGCTCGGCGTCGCCGCGGTCATACCCGTAGATCCCGATCGCCGAAGCACTGACGAAGGCGCTCACCCTCGCGCCGGCGGCCAACTCGGCCAGCCTGCGGGTCGGCTCGATGCGGGAGTCGCGGATCGCGCGGCGATGCTTCTCGGTGAAACGCCCGGCGATCGACTCGCCTGCCAAATGGATGACGGCGTCCACCCCGGCGAGCAGATCTGGCGCGGGATCACTTGGCTCCCAACGCCTTTCGTCGGGCCGGACCGGGTCACGGCGGACCAGCCGGATCACCCGGTGCCCGCCGGTGGACAACAGGGCGGTGAGCGCGGTGCCGACCAGACCGGTGGACCCGGTGACGGCGACGGACAACTGGCCGGCACCGGCCTGCCGGGCATCCCGGTGGGCGGCGAGGTCATCTGCCAGCTGCCGGTGCCGGTAGACGAACGTCGAGCGCAGCGCGGCGCCGGGCACCGTGGTGTCCACCTCGTCGCGCATCTCGGTACGGCCCGCACCGGCGTCGGCGAACGTGTGCGTGTGCCGCCACCATCCGATGATCCGCGGCGGCAGCGTCATCAGCCCGTCCGAGGACAGCACGTCGACGAACTGATGTGGCGGGTCGTAGCCGGAGGGGTCGTGCCGGGCCACCCAGCGCAGACCGCCGGGCAGACCCAGGACCGCCCGGCCGTCGGCCAGCGATTCGGTTTCGGCGATGACCTGCATCGGCTGCCAGGGCGGAACGAGGCGCCGCATCGCGCCGGGCCGGGTGTGCCAGGCGAAGACCTCGTCAACAGGATGGTCGACGATGCTCGAGTAGTGGATGCCCATGGCTCCCTTTTACCCGTGTGGACACCCGATTGACCGGGCGCCCCGCAGGGGTCACGAAAAGGTCAGCGTGAGCCGGAGTCGCCGGACTTCTGCTCGTCGGGCTCGTCCGCGACCGGTTCGGTCTCGCCCTCGGATGCGGCTTCATCGGCGGCTTCGTCGGCTTCGTCGGGCTCGTCGGGGGCGTCCTCGACCGTTTCCGGCTCCGTCGCCGCCGGCGTCTCGTCGTCGGGGTAGTCGGCGTCGAACGTCGAATAGGTCGTGTCGACCGTCTCGTCGGTTTCCGAGTAGGCGGTGGTCTCGGCGGTCGCCGAGGACTCCACCGACTCGTCGGAGGCCGTCACGGTCGCCGGCTCCACCTCATCGATGCGACGCTGCTGGCGCTCCCGGATCGCGTCGACGATCAGCAGGATCACTCCGACGACGCTGGCCGCGATACATACCCATGCGACCAGCTCATTGCTGGTGACAACCGCGGTGACCAGGGCCGCGAGGCCGATCACCGCCAGCACCAGCGCAACGATCAGCATCGATCAACCTCCAGCGCGCGCAGCGCTCAGTTGTTGCCCCGGTTGAACTGGTTGAACCCACCGCCGTCGCTGGCAGCGCCGGAATCCACCGGTGCGGCCGAGCCACGCTGACCGAGCTCCTCGAGCTGGGACTCCAGGTAGGTCTTGAGCCGGGTGCGGTATTCGCGCTCGAACGTCCGCAGCTGCTCCAGTCGTCCCTCGAGGACAGTCCGCTGCTGGTTGATCGTGCCCATGATCTCGGTGTGCTTGCGCTCGGCGTCGGCCTGCAAGGCGTCGGCCTTCTCCTGCGCCTGCCGCAGCTGGGTCTCCGAACGGTTCTGCGCATCGCTGAGCAGTGCTTCGGCACGCTGCTTGGCGTCGGCGACCGTGGTCTCCGCGGTGTGGCGGGCCTCCGACAGGATCTGATCGGCATTGCTGCGCGCATCGGCGAGCAGCTTGTCGGCCTCGGCCTTGGCCGTGCCGGTGAGCCGGTCGGCGGTGTCCTGGGCCAGGGCCAGCACCCGAGCGGCCTTGATGGCCTGCTCCTCGCTGGCGGCCGGGCTCGGCGCGGGGGCGGGAGCCGCCTGCGGCGCGGGCGCCGGGGTGGGCTCGGGCTCCGGCTCCGGCTGATACATCGGAATGGCCTGCGTCGGCTGCGGAACCGCGCCGCCGGAGCGCGCGGAGGACAATTCCTGGTCGAGCTCGGCGACCCGCTGGCGCAGATCCGAGTTCTCCTCGATGAGCCTGGTCAGCTCGTTCTCCACCAGGTCGAGGAAGGCGTCGACCTCGTCCTCGTTGTAGCCTCGCTTGCCGATGGGCGGCTTGCTGAACGCCACATTGTGCACGTCGGCCGGTGTAAGTGGCATCATCTGCCCCCTCGGGTCTGAACGGTTGAACGGGTGCAAAGTCTAGAACGTGTCGAACGTTCGTCGGTCCGTACTGTAACTGGCGTCCATCCTGTCACACCAGAACCGCCGGTTGCCTAATTAAGAGCTAAATTCAATTTTCTACATACCGCTTCCACGGCGTGGCTAATCGCATTTCGCGGCCCGATGGGGTAACTTGCCGCCCTCAGGCGGCTGCGCCGAATGCCAGCTGCATGCCGATGAACGCGAGCAGCAGCAGCACCATGATCGACAGGTCGAACCGGACCGCGCCGATGGTCAGCTGCGGGATAAGCCGACGTAACAGCTTCACCGGTGGGTCGGTGACCGTCATGATCAATTCGAGGATCACCACGGTGAGCCCTCGCGGATGCCAATCCCGGCTGAACGACCGGATGAACTCGACGACGACCCGGGCGATCAACAGCAGCCAGAACACGAACAGCGCGAAGCCAAGGATTTCGAAGAACAGCGACAACTAGAGCCGGTCCTTAATCAACAGCGGATGTGACATTGCCGACATCGCTGGGTTTGAGGCCAGCGCGACGCAGTCAGCCTACCTAAGACCTGCGGTGCTCCGAGACGTCGGACCACCGCTGTCGGTCACTGGTAGCTGTAGAAACCCGCCTCGGCGATCCGCCGGCGCTCCTCGGCGCTGACGTCGACGTCGGCCGGCGACAGCAGGAACACCTTGGTGGCCACCTTGTCGAACGACCCGCGCAGGGCGAAGGCCAGACCGGCGGCGAAGTCGACCAGCCTCTTGGCGTCGGCGTTGTCCATCGAGACCAGGTCCATGATCACCGGCTGGCCGTCGCGGAAACGCTCGCCGATGGTGCGGGCCTCGCTGTAGTCCTTGGGGCGCAGGGTGGTGATCTTCGACAGCGGGCTGCCGGCTTCGAACAGTTCGGCCATCCGGCGCGGGTCCATCGCCAGTGCGCCGCGGGTCGAACCGCGCAGCGAGCCGAACCGCGACGAGCGCGGCATGTCGTGGGGGTGGGGCTCGAACTCGCGCGGACGGAACCGCGGCTCGTCGCCGTACTGGGCGCGGAAGCCACCGGTCGGCGCGTAGTCGGCCTCGCGCGGGTCCCGGAGATCGTCATACTCGCGACCCATCCGCGGGTCGCGGTCGTCGAAGCGGCCCGGGCGCTCGTACTCGTCGTCGGCGAAGCGCTCACGGCGGGCGTAACCGCGGTGAGCGCCGCGGTCGTCGTCGTCGTAGTACTCGTCGTCATAGTCGTCCATCGGGGCCATACCGAAGTAAGCCTTGACCTTGTGGAGAGTGCTCATCGCTGGACCCTTCTGAAAGCGTGAAGTGCGGTGTCTGTGATGAAGATGTGACTGGAGTGACTACTCAGGGAGACGTTAGAGGACGTTGTCCCATAAGCGCGGTTCCGACACGCACACACGTAGATCCGTGTCGCACCGCCGCCTCCAGGTCGCCCGACATCCCCGCCGACAACGCTGTCGCACCAGGGTGATTGCGCAATATCCGGCGGTGTTCGTCGGCCAGCGCCGCGAATGCCGCGTCGGGATCGGCACCCAGCGGCGGGACGGCCATCAGCCCGGCCAGCCGCAGCGCGTCCGCCTCGGCGACCAGGGCGCACAGCTCGTCGGCGGCGCCCGGATCGCCGATGTCCACACCGCCGCGTGAGGTGTCACCGTCGAGGCTGATCTGGACGAACACGTTGATCGGTGCACTCCGCACGCCCTGCTCGATAGCCAGCGCGGCACCGCGGTCCAGCGCCGCGGCCACCTTGGCCGTACTCAGCGAGTGGACCGTATCCGCCCACGCCGCAATCGCTTTGGCCTTGTTGCGTTGGATCTGACCGACCATGTGCCAGCGCAGGTCACCGGCACCGGTGAGATCGGCCACCTCGGCGATCTTCGCCGAGGCCTCCTGTTCGCGGGATTCACCGAACACCCGGCAACCCAGCCGCCACAGGATGGCGAGGTCGGTCGCCGGGAAGAACTTGGTGATCGGCAGCAGGTCGATCTCGGCGACGTCGCGGCCGGCGTCGCGCGCGGCCGCCGCGAGCCGGTCGGTCAGTGCGGCCAGGGCGGTGGCCAGTTGGGCCTCCCGGTCGGTGGGGCTCGTCATTCCATCCACACCAAACAGGCCAGGCGACCGGTCGGGGCGTCGCGGCGGTGGCTGAACAATCTGGTGTCGGCCACCGTGCAGCGCGGGTCCGCGTCGATGGCCTTCACCCCGGCGTCGCGCAATTGCCGGGCGATCCCGGCCCGCAGATCCAGTCCCGGGGTGCCTTTGGCGGTCCGGGTCCGGCTGCCAGGCAGCCGCGCTTCGACATCGGCGGCCATCTGTTCGGGCACCTCATAGTTGGCGCCGCTGACGGCCGGGCCGAGCAGCACCGAGATGTCCGCGGTGTGCGCACCGTTGGCCAGCATGGTGTCCAGGGTTCGCAGCACCACACCGTCGGCGGCGCCGACCCGCCCGGCGTGGACGGCGGCGACCACCCCGGCGCGGGCGTCGGACATCAGCACGGGCACGCAGTCCGCGGTCACCACGGCCAGGGCGAGCCCGGGCGTCGTCGTCACCAGCGCGTCGGTGTCGTCGACGGCGTCGGCACGCGGACCGTCGACCACGGCGACGTGATCACTGTGGGTCTGGTTCATCCACACGATGTGGTCCTCGGGCAGCCCGATCGCGGCGGCCAGCCGTGTCCGGTTGGCCGCAACCGCTTTCGGGTCGTCGCCGACGTGGTCACCGAGATTGAAGGTGTCGAACGGTCGGACCGAGACACCACCGGCACGGGTGGTGGTCACGCGACGGATGACTGTCACAAACCCAGTATTGCGGCAGTGCGGAAAGCGTCAGTGCCGCATGAACGGCGGCACGTCGACGTCGTCGTCGGAGATTCCGCCGTCGTCGCCGCCACCGATGCTCACCGTCGCACCGTTGGTGTGCACCGGCACGCTCGCGGCGTCGATCGGGTCGAACAGCGACGAGCTGAGCTTGCCTGCCGCACCGGGCGCGATGGGCTGCGCTCCGGTGGCGGCGCCGGCCGCCCCGACGACCGGCTTGCGGCTCGGGCCGGCGGAGTCGAACCCGGCGGCGATGACCGTGACCCGGACCTCGTCGCCGAGCGAGTCGTCGATCACGGTGCCGAAGATGATGTTGGCATCCTGGTGCGCGGCGTCCTGCACCAGTGAGGCGGCCTCGTTGATCTCGAAGAGGCCGAGGTCGCTGCCGCCGGCCACCGACAGCAGCACGCCCTGCGCACCTTCCATCGAGGCTTCCAGCAGCGGCGAGTTGATCGCGATCTCGGCGGCCTTGAGCGCGCGGCCGTCACCGCGGGCCGAGCCGATACCCATCAGGGCGGTGCCCGCACCGCTCATGACGCCCTTGACGTCGGCGAAGTCGACGTTGATCAGGCCCGGGGTGGTGATCAGGTCGGTGATGCCCTGCACGCCGTTGAGGAGCACTTCGTCGGCGCTGCGGAAGGCATCCATCAGCGAGACCTGGGCGTCGCCCATCTGCAGCAGCCGGTCGTTGGGGATGACGATCAGGGTGTCGCAGCTCTCGCGCAGCGCCTGGATGCCGTTCTCGGCCTGGTTGGAGCGGCGCTTGCCCTCGAAGGAGAACGGTCGCGTCACCACACCGACGGTCAGCGCGCCGAGCTTGCGGGCGATGTTGGCCACCACGGGTGCGCCACCGGTGCCGGTGCCACCCCCCTCGCCGGCGGTGACGAAGACCATGTCGGCGCCGCGCAGCAGCTCCTCGATCTCGTCCTTGGCGTCCTCGGCGGCCTTGCGGCCGACCTCGGGGTCGGCGCCGGCGCCGAGACCGCGGGTGGAGTCGCGGCCGACGTCGAGCTTGACGTCGGCGTCGCTCATCAACAGCGCCTGGGCGTCGGTGTTGATCGCGATGAACTCCACGCCCTTGAGTCCCTGCTCGATCATGCGGTTGACGGCGTTGACGCCGCCGCCGCCAATGCCAACGACCTTGATGACGGCGAGGTAGTTATGCGGGGGGGTCATCGTCTGTCTTCCTCCCAGGTGGGGATCGGGTCTTCGGCCCTTCCGGCAAACCCTCAACCTCAACCAGAGGCTTAGAGTTATGTCAAGTAGTGCCGTGCAACCAGAACGGTATGGCCGGTGGTGCCCGGATGTGGGAGGCGCGCCGGGGTGTCGCCGGCGAATTTCCTCACCGGCCTGCGCCGACCGGCTACTTGACCGTCGGCAGATCCGGGCTCGACACGTCGTACACCTTGCCCGGCTGGGTCAGCAGCGCGGCCAGCTTCTCCGCCTTCTCCTCGGTGCGGTCCGTCGTCCCCCACACCACCGTGCGCCCGTCGGTCAGCGTCAGCGTCACCGACGCCACCGACGGCGCGGCCACCCGGCTGACCTGACCCACCACCTCCGGGCGCAGCGCCGTCATCACCTCCAGCGCGGCCCGCGTCGGCGGATCGCTCGGGCCGGGCTTGTCGACGTCGATGTACGGCAGGCCGGGCGGCGGCGGCGCCGTCGCGAAATCCACGCCGTCCTTGTCGAACAGGTGCGGACCGTCGGGATAGTCCTTCACGACGATCGGGATTCGCTCGACGATCGTGATGCGCAACGTCGACGGATACTCGCGCTGGACCCGTGCGCTGGCCACCCGCCGGATGCCGGCCACCCGATCGGCCACCTGGTCGGTGTTGATCTGCAGCAGCGGCGTGCCCAGCCGGACCTTCGCCGCGTCGACGACCTCCTCGCGGGTCACCGCGCCGATCCCGGTGATCACCAGCGAGCGGGCCGACATGACCGGGGTGAAATAGAGGATCAATCCCAGCCCGACACTGATGATCGCCAGGACGATCAGCCAGATGAACAGCCGCAGACCGCGAACGGTCCCCTTGCCCACAGCTTTCGGCTCTTCGGTGGCCTCACCGCGAACCCGGCGCTTGGCCTCCCGGCGAGCCTCTTCGATCGCGGTGGCCCGGATCTGCGCGGCGCGGCGCTCGGCACGCTCGCGGCGTTCCCGCATGCGGGGGCCTTCTTTTGCGTCGCCGAGATCGACGTTTTGCTCGTCTTCACTCGCACTTTCGCTGCCATCTGTCGGTTTGGGCAGAATGGGGGCGTCTTCGCCCGCCTCGGGATCGCTCATCGATTCCCCTTGTCCTGCAACGCCGTCAGGATCTCCTGCCCCAGCATCGTGACGTCACCGGCGCCCATCGTGACCACGACGTCACCCGGGCGCGCCGACGCGGCGACCTGCGCGGCCACCGCCGAGAAGTCGGCGACATAATGCACCGGCACGCTGACGTGCTGGGCCACCGTCGCGCCGCTGATCCCGGCGATCGGCTGCTCACGCGCCGCGTAGACGTCGAGGACGAACACCTCGTCGGCGGTATCGAGCGCGCTGCCGAAGTCACGCGCGAAAGTCTTTGTGCGCGAATACAAATGCGGTTGGAACACCACGATGCTGCGCGCGCCGACGATCGTGGGATGCCCGGTCCGGTCCTGCTGGGCGACCGCCCGCAGTGCGGTCAGCGCGGCCCTGACCTCGGTCGGATGATGGGCATAGTCGTCGAAGACCCGCACCCCGTCGGCCGTGCCGACCAACTCGAAGCGCCGCCGCACCCCCTCGAACCCGGCCAACCCGTCGAGCACCTCGTCGATCGGCGCACCGGCCTCGGCCGCGGCCAACAGCGCGGCCAGGGCATTGAGTGCCATGTGCCGGCCCGGCACCGCCAGCCGCAACACCCGCTGATGAGCCTCGCCGGCCAATTGGATGTGGGCGACCGCACCGGTGCCGTGCTGCTCCCAGCCGATCAGCGCACCGGCCAGTCCGTCCGCCGGGCCTTCCCCGTAGCGCAAGACCCGAACCCCAAGGGCCGCACTGCGTTCGGCCAGTGCGGCCGAACCGGGATCGTCCGCGCACGCCACCAGGGCGCCGCCCGGCGCCAGGCGTTCGACGAAGGCGTCGAACACCGCGGTGTAGGCGTCTGCGCTACCGAAGAAGTCGAGGTGGTCGGCCTCGATGTTGGTCACCACCGCCACATCCGGGGTGTACTCGAGCAGCGAGCCGTCGCTTTCGTCGGCCTCGGCGACGAAACAGTCGCCACTTCCGTTGTGCGCGTTGGTCCCCGCCTCGCCGAGATCGCCGCCGACCGCGAACGACGGATCCAGCCCGGCATGCTGCAGCGCGACGATCAGCATCGAGGTCGTCGTGGTCTTGCCGTGGGTGCCCGTCACCATCAGCGTGCGGAAACCGGCCATCAGTTTGGCCAGGACCACCGGGCGCAGAATCACCGGGATCGCCCGCTTGCGTGCCTCCACCAGTTCGGGATTGGTCTTCGGGATCGCCGCGTGGGTGGTGATCACCGCGGTCGGGCCGCCCGGCAGCAGGTCGAGATTGGCCGCATCGTGACCGATGCTGATCATCGCTCCGCGCGCGCGCAACGCCACCACACCGCGGGAGTCCTTGGCGTCGGAACCCGACACCAGGCCCCCGCGGTCCAGCAGGATCCGGGCGATACCCGACATCCCCGCGCCGCCGATGCCCACCATGTGCACGCGCTGCAGTTCCGGTGGCAGCGCCCGGGGACCCGTCGGCGCGGTCATCGGCGGACCCTTCCGGCGTGCGCGACGTCGAGGGCCACCGCGGCGACCCGCTGCGCGGCGTCCCGGTGTCCGACCCGCGCGGCGGACACCGTCATCGCCTGCAGTCGCGGCGGGTCGGTCAGCAGGCCGACCACCTCGCGGGCGATGAACTCGGGGGTGAGCTGGGCGTCCTCGACCAGCAGCCCGCCGCCGGGGTTGACCACCGGCAGCGCGTTGAGGCGCTGCTCGCCGTTGCCGATCGGTAGCGGTACGTAGACCGCGGGCAATCCGACCGCCGACACCTCGGCCACCGTCATCGCGCCGGAGCGGCAGATCGCCAGGTCGGCGGCGGCGTAGGCCAGGTCCATCCGGTCCAGGTAGGGCACCGCGACGTACGGCGGGTCGGCCGGCTGGGTGCTGCGCAGGTCGAGGGTGTTCTTCGGGCCGTGGGCGTGCAGCACCGCGATGCCCGCGGCGGCCAGATCGGCGGCAGCAGCGGCCACCGCACGGTTGATCGACGCCGCGCCCTGCGAACCGCCGAACACCAGCAGCACGGTGGCGTCGTCGGCGAATCCGAAGTACTCGCGGGCCTGCGCGCGCAACCCGACCCGATCCAGCGAGGTGATCGACGCCCGCACGGGCATGCCCACCACCTCGGCGTGCCGCAGCCCCGAATCGGGTACGGCGGCCAGCACTCTGCGGGCGCCGCGGGCGCCGAGTTTGTTGGCGATCCCGGCGCGCGCGTTGGCTTCGTGCACGACGACGGGAATGCGACGGCGCCGTGCCGCCAGGTAGGCGGGGACGGCGACATACCCACCGAACCCGATCACCACGTCGGCGGCGACGTCGTCGAGCACGGCACGGGTTTCCCGCACCGCGCGGCGGACCCGCAGCGGCAGGCTCATCAGGTCGCCGTTGAACGTGCGCGGCAGCGGCACAGCGGTGATGAGTTCCAGGTCGTAGCCGCGGTCGGGCACCAGCCGGGTCTCCAGACCGCGCGGGGTGCCCAATGCGGTGATCCGGATATCCGCGTCCAGCGCTCTGAGCGCGTCAGCCACCGCCATGGCCGGTTCGACATGCCCGGCGGTGCCTCCACCGGCAAGCACAACCGACACCGAGTCACTCACCCGTAACGCTGACCTTCCAATGTGCGGGACCGCCGTGCGCGACTGCTTCCCTCTTTCGGCTGCTGCGCGCTGTTACGCGGAGCGTCACCATGATGCCCTGAGCGTCGGGTGGGTCGCTGCGCCGTCCTGGTTTTGGCAGGTAGAGCGGCACGGTCGCGGGTGGACTGGGTTGCGCGGGCCGGTTTCTTGGCCGGTTTCTTCTCCGGCCTGGCCGGGCGGGCCGGCCGCGCGGGTTTGGCGGGTTTGGCGGCTTTGGTGGCCTTGGCGGCGTTCGGCCTGCTGCGCAGCCGGTCGCGCACCGCCTCCACCCGGGAGGGCACATAAGGCTCGGGCAGCGGGAGTCGCAGGATGCGGTTCATCCGGTCTTCGCGGCCCGCGCGCAGCGCCGCGACCGCCTCCGGTTCGTGACGGGCCGCGTTGGCCATCAGGCCGATCATGAACAGCGTTGTCGCCGTTGATGTTCCACCGGCGGAGATGAGGGGCAGCTGGATTCCGGTGACGGGCAGCAGGCCGATGACGTAGCCGACGTTGATGAACACCTGGCCGACCACCCACATGGTGGCCGAGGCGGTGAGCAGCCGCAGGAACGGGTCAGCCGAGCGGCGGGCAATCCGCATGCCGGTGTACGCGAACAGCCCGAACAGGGCCAGCAGCCCGAAGGCGCCGACGAAGCCGAGTTCCTCACCGATGATCGCGAAGATGAAGTCGTTGTGGGCGTTGGGCAGGTAGTTCCACTTCGCGGTGCCCTGCCCCAGCCCGTCGCCGAAGACACCGCCGTTGGCCAGCGCGAACTTGGCCTGCCGGGCCTGGTATCCCGAGCCCTGCGCGTCGGCGCCGGGATCCAGCCACGACCGCACCCGGTCGGAGCGGTAGCCCTCGGAGACCGCCAGTACGGCGGCGGCCGCGACCGCGGCGCCGAGCGAGGTGACGAACACCTTCAGCGGCAGGCCGGCATACCAGAGCAGCGCCAGCAGGATGATGCCCAGCGACACGGTCTGCCCGAGGTCGGGCTGGGCGACGATGAGCACCAGCGCGACCACGGCGGCGGGGATCAGCGGGATCAGCAGTTCGCGCAGCGACGCGTGTTCCAGGCGCCGGGTCGCCAGCAGGTGCGCGCCCCAGATGGCGAACGCGATCTTGGTCAGCTCCGAGGGCTGCATCGACAGCCCGGCGACGACGAACCAGCCGCGGGAACCGTTGGATTCGTGACCGATGCCCGGGATCAGAACCAGCACCAGCATCACGATCGTGATGGCGAACGAGGCGAACGCGGTGCGGCGCAAAAAGTTCACCGGCAACCGCAGTGCGATCCAGCAGGCGAACAGACCCAGCACCGTCCACATCACCTGGCGGCCGAAGATCGCCCAGGGCGAGCCGTCCTCGTCGTAGGAGTGCACGCCCGACGCGGACAGCACCATCGTCAGGCCGAGCGTGACCAACAGCGCGGCCACCGAGATGATCAGGTGGAACGACGTCATCGGCCGGCCCAGCCAGGCGCCGAACCTGCGGTGCACCTCGAAGCGGTGGTTGGCAGGCGCCTCGGTGGCGGCGACCGGCGCGGTGGTGGCCTCGGTGTCCGGTGCGTCGACGGCGTCGGTGTCGGCCTCGACGGTGGAGTCGGTCGTGTCGGCCGAGCCGCGACGGCGCAGCCGGGACAGCATCGTGGGCACGGCCTTTACCGCGCCGTGGCGCGCACGGCGGCGGCGAACGCGTCGCCCCGGTCGGCGTAGCCGGCGAACTGGTCGAACGACGCGCCGGCGGGGGCCAGCAGCACCGTGTCGCCGGTGTGGGCCAGGCTCGCGGCGGCGGCGACGACCTCGGTCATCACCCGGGCGCCCAGGCCCGGAGCAGAGGCGTCGACCACTCGAGTCTCATGAGTAACACCTGACTCATTGGTCTCATGCACCACAGCATCCTCCCGCGTCACCACCTGGATGACGGGGACATCGGGCGCGTGTCGCGATAACGCCTCGGCAACCACCGCACGGTCATGGCCGATCAGCACCGCACCGGCCAGCCGGTCCGCCACCCGGGCGACCAGGTCGTCGACCGACGCGCCCTTGAGCATGCCGCCGGCCACCCACACGACCCGCGGATACGCGGTGATCGATGCCTGCGCGGCGTGCGGGTTGGTGGCCTTGGAGTCGTCGACGTACGCCACCCCGTCGACGACGCCCACCTCCTCCGCACGGTGCCGCCCGACCCGGAACGTGCTCAGCGCGTCGGTGATCGAGGCGGGCGCGACGCCGACGGCGCGGGCCAGCGCCGCCGCGCCCAGCGCGTCGAGGACACCGACCGGACCCGCCACCGAGATCGCCTCGACCGGGGCCAGTTCGAGATCGTCGGCGAACGCGCGGTCGACGAGCATGCCGTCGCGCACGCCGAGTTCCCCGGCGTGCGGCTCCCCCAGCCGGAAACCGACCTTCACGGCTGCGGCCGCGCCCGGCAGCAGACCGCTCGCAACCGGGTCGTCGAGACCGACGACCGCGACCCGGCCGTCGAGCACCCGGGCCTTCGCGGCGGCGTAGGCCTCCATCGACCCGTGCCAGTCCAGGTGGTCTTCGGCGACGTTGAGCACCGCCCCGGCCGCCGGGCGCAGCGACGGCGCCCAGAACAGCTGGAAGCTCGACAGCTCCACCGCCAGGATGTCCGCCGGCTGATCCAACACGTCCAGTACCGGGTCGCCGATGTTGCCGCACAACACCGCGCGGCGGCCGTCGGCGACCAGCATGGCGTGCAGCATCGACGTCGTGGTGGTCTTGCCGTTGGTGCCGGTGACCACCAGCCAGCGCCGCGGCGGACCGTAGTGGCCTGCGGCATCAAGGCGCCAGGCCAGCTCGACGTCACCCCAGATCGGCAGTCCGGCCCCGGCGGCCGCGGCCAGCACCGGTGCGGTCGGCGGAAAGCCCGGGCTGGTCACCACCAGGGCGAAGTCCCTGATGGACACGACCGCCTCGGCCGGGGTGATCGCATGGATTCCGTTGTCGGCCAACGCTTTCAACGATTCGGCGTTGTCGTCGCAGACCCAGATGTGCACGTCGAGCGCCGCCAGTGCCGACACCACCGCACGCCCGGTCACCCGGGCGCCGGCCACCAGCACCTGCACCCCTGGGGTCAGCGGCTCCAGCCCGGGCATGTCAGGCCCCGGCACCGTCAGGCTCCTATGGCAGACAGCCACTCGCCGTAGAACAGCGCCACGCCGAGGCCGCAGGCGATCGCGGTGAGCAACCAGAACCGGATGATCACCGTCGTCTCCGCCCAGCCGACCAGCTCGAAATGATGGTGGAACGGCGCCATCCGGAACACCCGTCGCCCGGTGGTGCGGAACGCCAGGATCTGCACCACCACCGACGTCACCTCGGCGACGAACAGCGCGCCCAGCACCACCGCGAGAACCTCGGTGCGACTGGTCACCGACAGGCCGGCGATCATCCCGCCCAGGGCCAGCGACCCGGTGTCGCCCATGAAGATCTTGGCCGGTGCGGCGTTCCACCACAGGAAGCCGATGCACGCCCCGGCGGTGGCCGCCGCGAGCAGCGCCAGATCCAGCGGGTCACGCACGTTGTAGCAGCCCAGTCCGGGGGCGGTCGCGCAAGCGTTGCGGTACTGCCAGAACGTGATCAGCACGTACGCGGCACTGACCATGGCCATGCTGCCGCCGGCCAGCCCGTCCAGGCCGTCGGTGAAGTTCACCGCGTTGGACCAGGCGCTGACCACCACGACGGCGAACAGCACGAACAGCAGCGGGCTCAGCGTGACCGTGGCGATCTCGCGCACATAGGACAGCTCTGGACTGCCCGGCGTGAGCCCGTCGGAGTTGCGGAACTGCAGCACGAGGATGCCGAACAGCACGGCGGCGGTGATCTGCCCGACCGTCTTGGCGGTCTTGTTCAGGCCGAGGTTGCGGGAGCGGCGGATCTTGATCAGGTCGTCGACGAATCCGACCGCGCCGAGCGCGGTGGCCAGACCCAGCACCAGCAGACCCGAGGCCGACGGGCCGTCGCCGTCGAGCGCGAGACCGACCAGATGGGTGCCGAAATAGCCGGCCCAGATCCCGACGATGATGGCCACGCCGCCCATCGACGGTGTGCCGCGTTTGGTCTTGTGGCTCGGCGGCCCGTCCTCGCGGATCTCGTGGCCGAAACCCTGGCGGGTGAACAGCTTGATCAGCGCCGGCGTCAGCAGGATCGAGACCGCCAGCGCGATCGCGACGGCGACGAGGATCAGTCTCATGAGGCGCCCTCGTCGAGCAGGGCTTCGGCCAGCGAGCCGAGGCCCGCCGAATTGGAGGCCTTCACCAGGACGACGTCACCGGGCTGCAGTTCGGCACGCAACACCGCCAGGGCAGCGTCGGCGTCGGCGACCATGGTGGATTCCGAACCCCAGGATCCCTCCATGACCGCCCCGTGGTGCATGGCGCTCATGGGCCTCCCGGTTCCGACGACGACGAGTCGACTGATATCTAAGCGCACGGCCAGCCGACCGACACGATCATGCTCGGTTATCGACTCATCCCCCAGCTCGGCCATCTCACCGAGCACCGCCCAACTGCGGCGCGTTTCACCCGAGCGGGCCATCACGGCCAGCGCCCGCAGCCCGGCCTTCATCGAGTCGGGGTTGGCGTTGTAGGCGTCATTGACGATGGTGACGCCGTCGGCGCGGGTATGCACCTCCATCCGGTGCCGCGACGCCGGCCCCGCGGTCGCCAGTGCGGCGGCCACCTGCTCCGGCGTCGCCCCGCATTCCAAGGCCACCGCCGCCGCCGACAGGGCGTTGCCGACCTGATGCTCGCCGTGCACGGCCAGCCGCACCTCGACGGAGCCGGCCGGGGTCAGCAAGGTGAAGCGCGGCTGCGCCAGCTCGTCGAGCTGAACGTTCTCGGCGCGGATGTCGGCCGCCTCGGACTGCCCGACCCGCACCACCCGGGCGGCGGTCCGGTCCGACATCGCCGACACCAGCGGATCATCGGCGTTCAGAATTGCCACCCCGGAGGCCGGAACTGCTTCTACCAGTTCACCTTTCGTGGCGGCGATCACCTCACGCGAGCCGAACTCGCCGAGGTGCGCGGTGCCCACGTTGAGCACCACCGCGATCGACGGCGGCGCGATCGCGGCGAGCGCGGCGATGTTCCCGAGGTGGCGGGCCGACATCTCCAGGACCAGGTAGTCGGTGTCCTCGGTCGCCCGCAGCACGGTCCAGGGCAGCCCGAGTTCGTTGTTGAACGAGCCGGGCGGGGCGATGACCTCGCCCAGCGGGCGCAGCACCGCGGCGATCAGATCTTTCGTCGACGTCTTACCCGACGATCCGGTGACCCCGACGATCGTCAGACCGCCCGCCACGAGTTCGGCCGCGACCGCCGCGGCCAGCTTCGACAGTGCCGCCAGCACGGCGGCACCGGAGCCGTCGACGTCGTGTTCGAGCACCCCGGCTCCCGCGTCGGCGGCCACCGCCGGCGGCACCACGATCGCGGGCACCCCCACCGGCCGAGCCGCGAGCACCGCGGCCGCACCCGCCGCGGCGGCGGCCTCGGCGAAGTCGTGTCCGTCGCTGCGGGCACCCGGCAGCGCGAGGAACAAACCACCCGGACCCACGGCGCGCGAATCGAATTCGACGGTCCCGGTGACGATCCGCTCAGCCGCCGCGTCCGCGCTGATGTCGGCGAGTTCGCCGCCGACGATCTCGGCGATCCGGGAAACGGACAGCGCGATCATGCGCCCGCTCCCCGCGCGTCGAGGGCGGCCGCGAGCTCGGCACGGTCGTCGAAGGGACGGGTCTGTCCGGCCGCGGTCTGGCCCTTCTCGTGCCCCTTCCCCGCGATCACCACGACGTCGCCGCTGCGGGCCCAGCCCACCGCGTGCCGGATCGCCGCGCGCCGGTCCCCGATCTCGATGACCTCAGCGCCGTCGGCGCCTCCGGCGCCGGCCATGATCGCGGCCCGAATCGTCGCGGGATCCTCGTTGCGGGGGTTGTCGTCGGTGACGATCACCAGGTCGGCGAGCTCGGAAGCGATGCGGCCCATGGGTTCCCGCTTTCCGGGATCGCGGTCGCCGCCGGCGCCGAAGACCACCGCCAGCCGGCCCTGCGCGGGCTTGAGAGTCGCCAGCACCGCCTGCAGCGCACCGGGTTTGTGGGCGTAGTCGACGACCGCCAGGAAGTCCTGCCCGCGGTCGATCGGTTCCAGGCGGCCGGGCACAGCCGCCGCGCGCAACCCGGGTGCGGCCTGTTCGGGTGACACCCCGATGGCGTCGAGCATCGCCAACGCTAGGAGCGCGTTGGCGACGTTGTAGCGCCCGGGCAGGCGGATCCGCAGCCGGTGATGCACCCCGGCGGGGTCCACCGCGGTGAACTCCTGGGCACCGCCGTCGAGCACCGTGATGTCCTCGGCCCGCCAATCCGCCGGGTGGCCGTCGGCGGACACCGTCACCGAATCGTCGGCCCGGCGGGCCATGTCGCGGCCCGCGTCGTCGTCGACGCAGATCACCGACACCGCGGCGTGCGCCGGTGAGGCCGGATCGAACAACCGCGCCTTGGCTTCGAAGTAGGCGGCCATCGTGGGATGGAAGTCGAGGTGGTCGCGGGACAGGTTGGTGAAACCGCCGACGGCGAACCGGATGCCGTCGGTGCGACCGAGTTCGAGGGCGTGGCTGGAAACCTCCATCACGGCGGTGTCGACGCCCTTCTCGGCCATCACCGCCAGCAGCGCCTGCAGCGCCGGGGCCTCCGGGGTGGTCAATGCGCTGGGCACGTCCTCCCCGGCGATCCGGACACCGACGGTGCCGATGAGCCCGGGAACACGGTCGGCCGATCGCAGGCCCGCCTCGATCAGGTGGGTGGTGGTGGTCTTGCCGGAGGTTCCGGTGACGCCGACGACCACAACGCGGTCTGACGGGTGCCCGTAGACCGCGGCGGCCAGTTCACCGAGCACGGCGCGGGGCTGCGGATGCAGCAGGACCGGGATGGGTGCCGGTTCGCCGAGCAGGCGGTGGATGACGGCGACCCCTTCGGCGTCGGTGAGCACGGCGACGGCCCCGCCCTCGACGGCGGCCTTGGCGAATTGCGCGCCGTGAGCCGAGGAACCGGGCAACGCGGCGAACAGGTCACCGCCCACCGTGTCCTGGCCGCGCAGGGTGATACCGGTGATTCGCACGTCGGGTGTCGTGCCGCCGGAAGCCGGAACCGCGCCGACCCGGGCGGCCAGCGTCGGCAAGGTCAGCGCCGGCGTGGCGCGGGGCCGCAGGGCGTTGGTCATTGGGTTGTCACCCTACCGAGCCGACACCGTGAACCGGTTATGTGGCCTGAAGGATCAACGGCGCGCCGGGATCCGGCGAGAGCGGGACGTTCTGCCGCTGCAGCAGCCAGGCCGCGATGTTGTGGAACAGCGGCGCCGCCGAGTGACCTGGCGTTCCGTCCGGGTTGCGCTGCGGGTTGTTCATCATGATGCCGATGACGTAGCGGGGATCGTCGGCGGGCGCCATGCCGGCGAAGGTGATCCAGTAGACGTCGCTGTAGTAGCAGCCGCACGCCGGGTTGATCTGCTGGGCCGTTCCCGTCTTGCCTGCGATCTGATAGCCGTCGACGGCGGCCGGCGCCCCGGTGCCCTGCTGGTAGCCCATCGGGTCGCGCTGGACGATCGCACGGAACATGTTGCGCACCGTACGGGCGGTCTCGGGCGACACGACCCGGATGCCGGCTGGCTGCGGCTCTTCGGTGCGGGTGCCATCCGGGGCGACGGTGGCCTTCACGATCCGCGGCGGGATCCGCATCCCGTCATTGGCGATGGCCTGGTACATCCCGGTCATCTGCAGCAAGGTCATCGAAAGACCCTGCCCGATGGGCAGATTCGAGAACGTGCTGCCCGACCACTGGTCGATCGGCGGCACCAGGCCCGAACTCTCACCGGGCAGACCCACATTGGTGCGCTGCCCGAGGCCGAACTTGCCGAGCATGTCGTAGTAGCGCTCCGGCCCGATCCGCTGCGCAAGCATCAAGGTGCCGACGTTCGACGACTTCCCGAACACCCCTGTGGTGGTGTACGGCATCACGCCGTGGCTCCACGCGTCATTGACGGTGACGCCGCCCATGTTGATCGAACCGGGCACCTGCAGCACCTCGTCAGGGTTCGACAGCCCGTACTCGATCACCGAGGAGGCGGTGACGATCTTGTTCACCGATCCCGGCTCATAGGGCGAGGTGACCGGCAGATTGCCCAGCTGCTTGTCCTGCTGCCGACCGATGTCCTGGCTGGGGTCGAAGGTGTTGTCGTTCGACATCGCCAGCACTTCACCGGTTTTCGCGTCCAGCACCACCGCGGAGACGTCCTTGGCGCCGGAAGCGTCCTTGGCCATCTGGACCTGCTGCTGGACGTAGAACTGGATGTCGTCGTCGAGCGTCAGCTGCACGGTGGAGCCGTTGACGGCGTCGTGCTTGTTGCGGTAGCTGCCGGGGATGACGACACCGTCGGAGCCACGGTCATAGGTGATGGAGCCGTCGGTGCCGGACAACTTCGAGTCCATCGAGTCCTCGAGGCCGAGCAGACCGTGGCCGTCCCAGTCGATCCCGCCGACGATGTTGGCCGCCAGGGCGCCGCCGGGATACTGGCGCAGGTCTTGGCGTTCGGCGCCGATCTCGGGGAACTTCTTGGTGATGGCATCGGCGATCGCCGGATCGACCGCGCGGGCCAGATAGACGAAGGTCTCGTTGCTGCGCAGCTTCTTGAGCAGGGTGGCCGCATCGGGCTTGTTGTTGAGCTTGCCTGCGACCTCGGTGGCGATCTGGGTGAGCCGCTTGTCGGGATCCGGTGCGGAAGGCGATTTCTCCTTCGCCTCGGTCAGCTGCTTGCGGATCTTGGCGGGCTGGAAGGTCAGCGCCCTGGCTTCGATGGTGAAGGCCAGCTTGTCGAAATTGCGGTCGACGATGCTGCCGCGCACCGCCTTCTCGACATCGGTCACCTTGAGCTGGCTGGCGGCCTCGGCGCGCAGACCGGCGGCCTGTGGCACCTGCAGGTTGAACAGCTGGATGGCGGCCACGCCGATGGCCAGGAAGATGACGATGTTGCCCGCGCGGTGCCGGAAGACGAATGACGCTGTGCGGGAGCCGCTTTCGATGATCTCACGGGTCCGACGAGCCTTTGCCGAACGGCCGGGACCGGGATCCGGTTGAGCCTTGCCCGCGGAGGTGCGCTGCCGTTTGGAATCCCGGCGACTCACTGACCGGCTCCGGCGGGCGCAACGGGCGGATCGACCGGGGGCGCAACCGGGGCATCGGGTGCGGCCGCGGGCGGTGCGGCCACGAGCGGTGCCACGGCAGGCGGTGCGACTGCGGGCGGTACGGCTGCGGGCGGTACGGCGTCAGCAGGCGTGGGCACCGGTGCGAGCACGAGGCCCGGCGCCGGTGCGGCCGCAGGCGCCGGCGCCTGAGCCGGAACCGCCAGCGTGCCGGGCAACGGCGCCTGCGCCGCGGCGGGGGGAAGTGCGACAGTGCCGGGAGCCGGGACAGCGCCGGGTGCCAGAACCGTGCCGGGCAAGGTTGCCAAGGGAACGCCAAAGGGCATCGCACCATTCAACGGCAGACCACCGAGCGGAGTGGGTGCGACACGCACCGGAACCTCGGGTGAACTTCCCGGCTTCGGCGCTGCCACCGGCGGCGGCACGGGTGCGGCAGGCGGCAGCGGCTTGTCGTCGGGCAGTTTGCTGTTCAACGGCGGGGGCGGCACCCCTTCGGCCGGCTTCGGCTTGCCCACCACGGTCCAGTTGCCGGTCGGATCCTGAACCAGATGCGCGGTGTCCTTCGACGGGATCATGCCCAGATTGCGCGCGGACTCGGCCAGCGCGGGCGCGGATTCCGCCTCGAGGACGTCGCGTTCGAGCGCCTCCTTCTGCTGGGACAGCGCCTCATTGGTGGACCGGGCGGTGCCCAACTGGTAGGACCGCTGAGCGGCGTCGGTGGACAGCCACAGCGTCACGGCCAGCCCGAGACCCAAGGCCCCGATCACCAGCACCACGAACGGGACTTTCGCGACCAGCGTGTGCGGACGCAGCTCGATACCGGCCAGCCGAGCGATCAGCCGATCGCGAAGTGGCGGCCGAATGGCTTTGGGGGCCTTCGCCTTACGCGCTTTCGCCCGCGCCTTGGCCTGACTGACGTTCTTGGCCCGGGTGGGGCGTTCGGCGGGCCGTGCGACCGGCGCGGTCTGCGGTCCCTGCCGCAGCGCTCGCGGCTCGTGCGGGCGGCGGGCCGATGCGCGCCCGCCCCGTGCCGGCGCCTCGGTGCCGCGGCGACGGGCGGTGGCCGTGCCTGCGCCTGCCTTCTTCCTGGCCGACTTGGTCGGTTCGTTCTTGTCCCGCTTGGCCCCGTCCCGTTTGGCCCCTGCGCGATCCATCGAATCAACCGGCTTGCGCCCCACCTTCATCAGCTGTCTCCTCCCCGTCCCCGGTTGACCGACTTCACGCGTTGCAGTGCCCGCAGCCGAACCGGTGCACTGCGTGGATTCCGTTCGATTTCCGCGGCGTCGGCGCGTTCGGCACCGCGGGTGATCGCGCTGAATTCCGGCTCATAGCCGGGCAATTCGACGGGCAGGCCGGCCGGTGACCGGGAGGCGGTTGCCGCGGCGAATGTCGTCTTGACGATCCGGTCCTCCAGAGACTGATAGGACATCACCGCGATCCGGCCGCCGGGACGCAGCGCGGCCAGCGCCGCGGGCAGTGCCGCCGTCAGCGAGTCCAGCTCGGCGTTGACCGCGATCCGCAGGGCCTGGAAGGTGCGCTTGGCAGGGTGACCCCCGGTACGGCGCGCCGGCGCCGGGATGCCCTGGTAGATGATCTCGACGAGTTCGCCGGTGGTGGTCAGCGGCGCGTGCTGGCGTCGTTCGACGATCAGCCCCGCGATGCGGTGGGCGAACTTCTCCTCACCGAAGCGGCGCAGGATGTCGGTCAGTTCGGCGCGGCCGTAAGTGTTGAGGATCTCCGCGGCGGTCAGCGGGGCGTCGGTGTCCATCCGCATGTCCAGCGGCGCGTCCTTGGAGTAGGCGAATCCGCGCTCGGCCTGGTCGAGCTGCATCGAGGAGACACCCAGGTCGAACAGGACACCGTCGATGGATTCGGTTGCCTCCCAGCCGGCTTCGGCAAGAGCGTCGGCGATGCCGTCGTAGCGGGTGTGGACCAGGGTGATCCGGTCGGCGAACGGGGCCAGCCGCTCTCGCGCACCGGCCAGGGCACCTGGGTCGCGGTCCAGCCCGATCAGGCGCAGCGTGGGGAATTCGGTCAGGAAGCGCTCGGAGTGGCCACCGGCACCCAGGGTCGCGTCGACGAGGATCGCATCCGGTCGGGTCAGCGCCGGGCCGAGAATCTCGACGCACCGATCCAGCAGGACAGGGATGTGCCCGTGTCCTGATTGGGGGTCGGATTCGTCAACCACGACGGGACCTCCGGGTTCTGGGTGGGCACCGGGTGCCCTTGCATCGAGGTCCCTGTCCGAACAGGTGAACCTGGCGTTGGGGAAGTACGTCAGGGTCGGTTCGGGCAGAGACCACGATGCACGGGCTACCTCCGGCTGGGCGGCCGGTTCAGATGATGTCGCTGAGTGCTTCATCGCTGGCCGCGGAGAAGTTCTCTTCGTGGGTCTCCTGGTATTCCTGCCAGGCTTGGGCGTCCCAGATCTCGAGGAAGTCGACGGCGCCGATCACCACGCATTCCTTGGACAGGTTGGCGTAGCGGCGGTGGTCCGCCGACAGCGTGATCCGGCCCTGGGAGTCGGGGTGCTGTTCGTCGGTGCCGGCCGCCAGGTTGCGCAGGAACGCACGCGCCTCCGGATTGCTGCGCGAGGTCTGCGAAGCCCGCCGGGCCAGCTGTTCGAATTCCGAACGCGGGTAGACGGCAAGGCTGTGATCTTGGCTTTTGGTGACCATCAACCCTCCTGCCAGTGCGTCGCGGAACTTGGCGGGCAATGTCAGCCGCCCTTTGTCGTCGAGCTTGGGCGTGTACGTGCCGAGAAACATGCTGTGCACATCTCCTTGCCCTCACGCCCCGGAGCCGTCGCTCCGTTAACCGCCACAATACCCCACAATCCCCCACTTTGCTCCACATAATGGTCTGTTTTCGATCTGCATCCGCCACTCTCTGCCACCTCTACCCTGGCCCGAGCACTCCGGCCGTCGGATCGACCCACAAAAGCGCAGCTCAACGGCCGGTGGGGCGAAGTGGGGGTAATCGGCGCGCGGCGAGATCGACACCACGGTCACTCCGACGGCGGATCAACAGCCCTCGTGTCGATATCGCGCAGGGCGAACAGCCGGAGCGGGGTCCAGGCAAACAAAAACGGGGCAGCCGAAGCGGCTACCCCGTATTCGAGACGCTGACGGTCACTCGTCGAAACGACGCCGGAAGCGATCCTCCATGCGGCTGGTGAACGATCCGCCGCCGCCCTTGGGCCGGCGCTGACGCGAACCGGACGACGGTGACGACGGGCCCGACCGGTCCCGGCCGCCGGCGACACGCGGGCCGGTGATCGCGAAGACCACGCCGCCGAACATCACCACGAAACCGATCACCGACAGAATCGGGAAGCTTCCGATCATCGTGGCCTTGAACGCAACCCCGGCAACCAGCATCGCCAGACCGATCACGAACAGGCCGGCGCCCTGCAATCGTCTGCGCGTGGAGGGGGCCCGCAGAGTTCCGCCCCGCACACTCGAGGCGAACTTGGGGTCCTCGGCATAGAGAGCGCTCTCGATCTGATCGAGCATGCGCTGCTCATGATCGGAGAGTGGCATTCGTCCCTCCTTGCCGACACGGCCGGTCACGATTCCGATAGAACTTGGCTGCCCAGCAATGTACGGGGCGACTAACCAAATGATACGAGCTAGATGTGCGGCGTACCACCTAGTTGGTCCACCCGATTGTAGCTGTGTCCAGGCGTTGTTCTGTCCCCGCCATCGCCACGTAAGGGCCTGGTCACCACAGCAGCGGCAGAGCCGGGTCGCGAGTGCACTGATAATGGCCATGCACCCCCGGATCGATCGGCAGACAGAAAGGCATCGTGGCGTTGGCGACTTTCCTCATCGATCTGTCGCCCACCGACATGGCGCAGCGTCTTCACGACGCACTGAGCGTGTACGTCGACGCCATGCGCTACCCGCGCGGCACCGAAGGCCAGCGGGCGGCGATGTGGCTCGAGCACACCCGCCGGCACGGGTGGAAAGCCGTCGCCGCCGTGGAAGCCGACGTGGCACCCGCCGCCGAGCCCGGGACCGCGCAGCTGTCGGCGGCTCCCCTGCTCGGTATCGCCTACGGCTACTGCGGCGCCCCCGACCAGTGGTGGCAGCAGCAGGTGGTCGCCGGGCTGCACCGCATCGGCGTGCCCGCCGAGGAGATCGGCAGGCTGACCAGCAGCTACTTCGAGCTGACCGAGCTCCACATCCACCCGAGCGCCCAGGGCCGCGGGCTGGGCGAAGCGCTGGCCCGACGGCTACTCGCCGACCGCGGCGAGTCCCACGTACTGCTGTCGACCCCCGAAATCATCGGCGAGGCCAACCGGGCCTGGCGGCTGTACCGGCGGCTCGGCTTCACCGACGTGATCCGCGGCTACCACTTCGCCGGCGATCCGCGGGCGTTCGCGATTCTGGGTCGTAGCCTCCCGCTGTAGCGCGGATCTGGCACGATACCCACGTGCGCGACCCATCCCGCCGCCTGCGCTTACGCGCCCTGGCGTTGTTGCTGCTCATCATCGCGCCGTTGGCGGTCGGCTGCGTGCGAGTGCACGCCTCGATCACGGTGTCGCCGGACGACCAGGTCTCCGGTCAGATCATCGCCGCCGCCAAAGCCCGCGACTCAGACGACCAGGGGCCGCAGTTCGACCTCAACGTGCCGTTCAGCCAGAAGATCTCGGTGTCGAAGTACAAATCCGACGACTTCGTCGGCTCCGAGGCGGTGTTCTCGAACCTGAGCTTCGCCGAAGTGCCGCAACTGGCCAACCTCAACCGCGAGGCCGCCGGGGTGGACATCTCGCTGCGGCGGGCAGGCAATCTGGTGATCCTCGAAGGCCGGGTCGACCTGACCAGCGTCACCGACACCGACGCTGACGTTTCGCTGACGGTTTCCTTCCCCGGGGAGGTGACGTCCACGAACGGCGACCGCCTCGACACCGACGTCGTCGAGTGGAAGCTCAAGCCGGGCGTGGTGTCGACGATGAGCGCCCAGGCCCGCGCCACCGACCCCAGCACCAGGTCGTTCACCGGAGCGGCGCTCTGGCTCGGACTGGGTGCGCTCGCGGTGTGCGGCGTCATCGGCAGCCTGGCCTGGGTCAGCAGGGACCGTTCGCCGCGATTCGCCAACTCCGATCAGGCCGACAGCTAGCCGACGTTCTAGTCTGGTTCCACCCGGATCTCCCGTCGGCTCGTACACAGAAAGGGGCGCTGCGCTGAGCGTCGAAGCAGCTCCGTCTGCCGTCCAGCTGGCCGGCGCCGTCACCGACCAACTTCGGAAGTACCTGGCCGGCCGCCGCGCCGACGCCGCCTACATCGGAACCGACTACGACGCGCTGATCGGCGCCCTCGAAGATTTCGTGCTCCGGGGCGGCAAACGGGTACGTCCCGCGTTCGCCTACTGGGGCTACCGCGCCGTCACCGCCGACCCTGATCTGCCGGTGGACGACGACGCTCTGCGGCTGTTCTCGGCGCTGGAGCTGCTGCACGCCTGCGCACTGGTGCACGACGACGTCATCGACGATTCGGCGACACGGCGCGGCTGGCCGACGGTCCACGTCCACTTCACCGACCTGCACCGCAGCAGCAGTTGGCGCGGCTCGTCCGAGCAGTTCGGGCGTTCGGCCGCGATCCTGCTGGGTGACCTCTCCCTGGTGTGGGCCGACGACATCATCGCCGCGGCGAATCTCGACGACGACGGCCGGCGGCGCGTCCGGCGGGTGTGGTCGGACATCCGCACCGAGGTGCTCGGCGGTCAATACCTCGACATCGTCGCCGAATCCAGCGGTGCGGAGTCCATCGAGTCGGCGATGAACGTGAACACCTACAAGACCGCCTCGTACACGATCTCGCGGCCGCTGCAGTTCGGCGCCGCGGCCGCCGCCGACCGGCCCGACGTCCAGCGCATCTTCTACGAACTCGGCACCGACCTCGGGGTGGCATTCCAGCTGCGCGACGACGTTCTCGGCGTGTTCGGCGATCCCGCCGTGACCGGCAAACCGTCCGGGGATGACCTGCGGTCCGGCAAGCGCACCGTGCTGCTCGCCGAGGCGGTGCAGCGGGCAACCGCCTCGGATTCGGCCGCCGCGGACCGGCTGCGCGCCGGAATCGGCACCGAACTGTCCGACGCCGACGTACGCCAACTCTGCGACGTGATCGAGTCGGTGGGCGCGCTGGCCGCGGTGGAAGGCCGCATCGAACTGCTGACCAACCGGGCACTGAGCCTGCTGGAGAGCGCGCCCATCAACGCACCGGCCAAAGCCGGTCTGACCGAACTCGCCAGATTGGCCGCCAACCGGTCCGCCTAGGCCCATGTCCGCCACCACACCCACCACACCGACCAGCCGGGCCGGCCTCGCGCGCCTGGTGGCGTTCACCGCCGCCGAGGAGGGCCGCCCGGCCCTACTGGGTTTCCTCGGCGCGATCCTGCTCACCCTCGGCGGCCTCGGCGCGGGCAGCACCCGTCAGCACGATCCACTGCTCGAGTCGATGCACCTGTCCTGGTTGCGATTCGGCCACGGCCTGGTGGTGTCGTCGGTGCTGCTGTGGGGCGGCGTCGTGCTGATGCTGGTGGCATGGCTGTGGGTGGGCCGCCGCGTCGTTCGGCGGGACAACGAGATCAGCGAATTCTCGATGATCGCGACCGCCGGGTTCTGGCTGGCTCCGCTGCTGCTGAGCGTTCCGCTGTTCAGCCGCGACACCTATTCGTATCTGGCGCAAGGCGCGCTGCTGCGCGATGGCCTCGACCCGTACGCCGTCGGACCGGTGGAGAACCAGAACTCGTTGCTGGACAACGTGAGTCCGATCTGGACCACCACCACCGCGCCCTACGGCCCGGCGTTCATCCTGGTTGCGCGGTTCGTCACCACCCTGGTCGGTGACCACGTGGTGGCCGGCACCATGCTGCTACGGCTGTGCATGCTCCCCGGGTTGGCGATGCTGATCTGGGCGGCGCCCCGGGTGGCTCGTCACATCGGCGCGAACGGCTCGGTGGCACTGTGGATTTGCGCGCTCAACCCGCTGGTGATCATTCACCTGATGGGTGGGGTGCACAACGAGATGCTGATGGTCGGCCTGATGATGGCCGGCATCGCGCTGACGTTCGCCCGCCACCACGCCGCCGGGGCGGCGCTGATCGCGATCGCCGTCGCGGTGAAGGCAACCGCGGTGCTGGCCTTGCCGTTCATGGTGTGGGTGTGGATGCGGCACCTGCGGGACCGGAAAAAGCAAAGAGCCATAACGGCTTTCGCGACCGCATCGGCGGCGTCGGTGGCGATCTTCGTCGCGGTGTTCGCGGTGCTGTCCTGGGTGGCCGGGGTCGGCCTGGGCTGGCTGACCGCGCTGGCCGGATCGGTGAAGATCATCAACTGGCTGACCATCCCGACGGCCGTCGCGAACCTCACCAACGCCATCGGCGGACTGTTCATGCCGGTCAACTTCTACGCGGTGCTCGATGTCACCCGGATTGTCGGCATCGCGATCATCGCCGTGTCACTTCCCCTGCTGTGGTGGCGGTTTCGGCATGACGATCGCGAAGCGCTGACCGGCATCGCGTGGGCGATGCTGGTGGTCGTGCTCTTCGTGCCCGCGGCGCTGCCGTGGTACTACACCTGGCCGCTGGCGGTGCTGTCGGCATTGGCACAGTCCCGCACCGCGATCGCACTGATCGCCGGGTTCTCCACCTGGATCATGGTGATCTTCAAACCGGACGGCTCACACGGGATGTACTCGTGGATCCATGTGCTGCTGGCCACCGCGTGCGCTCTGGCGGCCTGGTACTCGCTGAGAGTCAGTACGCCATCGCCTGAGCGCGCCGAACCACCTCACGAGCCTGATGAGCATGCAGCGCGTCCACCGGGCGAGCGTTGCTGACCGTTTCACGCGACCCATCGCGGGTGATGGTCAGTGACGGGTCGGCGGTGAACAGCCAGCGCAGGATCTCGGTGTCGCGGTAGCCGCCGTCGCGCAGCACCGCCAGCAGGCCGGGCAGGCTCTTCACCACCTCGCCCTCGGCGTTGAGGAAGGCCTTCGGGATCATCGGGACCCCGCCGCGTTTCACCGCTACCAGATGGCCTTCGCGCAACTGCTGGTGCACCTTGGTCACCGGGACGTGCAATAACTCGGCGACCGCCGACAGCTCGTAGACCGGCTCGTCGGGATCCAGCACGTCTTCGCCGGCGGGAATGCTGCTCACCGGCCCAGTCTAGAACTGTTCGGCCTCGGCATACCATGTGTCGGTGACGTCGGACCCCCTCAACGGCGTGTTGCTGGAAGACCGGTACCGCGTCGACGCCAAGATCGCCACCGGCGGCATGTCCACGGTGTACCGCGGTCTGGATGTACGTCTGGACCGTCCGGTCGCGTTGAAGGTGATGGACGCGCGGTACGCGGGAGACAGCCAATTCCTCACCCGCTTCCAGCGGGAAGCCCGCGCGGTGGCCCGGTTGAAGGACCCCGGGCTGGTCGCGGTCTACGACCAGGGCCTGGACGGCAGCCACCCCTTCCTCGTCATGGAGCTGATCGAGGGCGGCACACTGCGCGAGTTACTGCGCGAGCGCGGACCGATGCCCCCGCACGCGGCGGCGGCGGTGCTGCGCCCGGTGCTGGGCGGACTGGCCACCGCACATCGCGCCGGACTGGTGCACCGCGATGTCAAACCCGAGAACGTACTGATCTCCGACGACGGCGAGGTCAAGCTGGTCGACTTCGGGTTGGTTCGTGCGGTTGCCGAAGCCGGGATCACCTCGACCAGCGTGATTCTGGGCACGGCGGCCTACCTGTCCCCCGAGCAGGTCAGCACCGGAGCCGCCGACGCCCGCAGCGACGTCTATGCCGTCGGTGTGCTGGCTTACGAATTGATCACCGGCGCAACGCCGTTCAACGGTGACAATCCGCTGACTGTGGCATACCAGCGGATGGACCACGATGTCCCGCCGCCGAGTGCGGCGATCAGCGGGGTGCCGCCCCAGTTCGACGAGTTCATCGCGCGCGCAACGGCTCGCGACCCCGAGGCCCGGTTCGCCGACGCGGCGGAGATGGCCGAGGATCTGGACGCGATCGCCGTGGAGTTGGCGCTGCCGAAGTTCCGGGTGCCTGCACCCAAGAACTCCGCTCAGCACGCCGCGGCCACCGCGTTACACAGCCGACCGACCGTCGACTTCCACCCGGTCCCGCGACCGGTGCCTGCGCAGACCCCGCCGCCGCTGGCGCCGCCACCGGCCGTCAAGAATCCCACCCGGCAGCTCATTCGCGACCCGCAGGACTGGCAGCCGGACGCCGCAGACGACGAGACTCCGGAACTCGCAAGCCAATTCGCCGGTATCGACATCGGTGAATTCATCTGGGAACGGCAGCGCGCCCGGCGGGCGCTGATGTTCTGGACTCTGATCGTGCTGCTGCTGACCGGCGGGATGGCCGCAGCCGGCTGGACGCTCGGCACCAACCTGCAAGGCCTGATCGGCTAGTCGCGCAGCATCTCCGCGACCAGGAACGCCAGCTCCAGTGACTGCTGGGTGTTCAGTCGTGGATCGCACGCCGTCTCGTAGCGCCCGGCCAGATCCGAATCCGAGATGTCCTGCGCGCCACCGAGACACTCGGTGACGTTCTCGCCGGTGATCTCGACGTGCATGCCGCCGGGATGGGTGCCCAGCGCGCGATGCACCTCGAAGAAGCCCTGCACCTCGTCGACGATGCGGTCGAAGTGGCGGGTCTTGTAGCCCGTCGAGGACTCGTGGGTGTTGCCGTGCATGGGGTCGCACTGCCAGATGACGTGATGGCCCGACGCCTGCACCTTCTCGATGATCTGCGGCAGCACATCGCGCACCTTGCCGTTGCCCATCCGGCTGACCAGCGTGAGCCGGCCGGGCTCGTTGTTCGGGTCGAGCCGCTCGACGTACTCCACCGCCAGTTCCGGTGAGGTGGTCGGGCCGATCTTGACGCCGATCGGGTTCGCGATCACCTCGGCGAACGCCACGTGGGCGCCGTCGAGCTGGCGGGTGCGCTCCCCGATCCAGACGTAGTGCGCCGACAGGTCATACAGCTTGGGCCCACCGACGGCGTCGGCATCCATTCGCAGCATCGCGCGCTCGTAGTCCAGCACCAGCGCCTCATGGCTGGCGTAGATCTCGGCGGTGTCCAGGTTGCGGTCATTGACGCCGCAGGCCGTCATGAAGCGCAGGCCGCGATCGATCTCGCTGGCCAGCGTCTCGTAGCGGGCACCCGCCGGCGAGGTCCGGACGAACTCCCGGTTCCAGTCGTGCACCGCGTGCAGCGAGGCCAAGCCCGACGACGTCAGCGCCCGCACCAGATTCATCGCGGCGCTGGCGTTGGCGTAGGCGCGGACCAGCCGCGACGGATCGTGTTGGCGCACCGCGGCGTCGGGGGCGAAACCGTTGACCATGTCACCGCGGTAGGACTTCAGCCCCAGCGCGTCGGTGTCCGAGGAGCGCGGCTTGGCGTACTGCCCGGCGATGCGGGCCACCTTGACCACCGGCATGCTCGCGCCGTAGGTGAGCACGACGGCCATCTGCAGCAAGGTGCGGATGTTGGCGCGGATGTGCGGCTCGGTGTTGTCGACGAAGGTCTCGGCGCAGTCGCCGCCCTGCAGCAGAAACGCCTTGCCGAGGGCCACGTCGGCCAGCTGCGCCTTGAGCTTCTCGATCTCCGACGGCACGGTGACCGGCGGCACGCTCTCGAGGACGGTACGCATCGCGGCGGCCTGCTCGGGATCCCAGCTGGGCTGCTGCAGCGCCGGCTTCGTCAGCGCCGCATCGAGCCGTCCGCGCAGGTCAGCCGGGAGCGGCGGGAGCGACGGCAGCTGCTCGATCGGTACGTCAACGGTCCAGTTCACCCGTCCATGGTAACCGGGCCGCGCATCCCCTTTTACCGGCTGACCGGCGTCGCACCCAGGTCGACGCCGGTGGTCATCAGCACATACCGGCGCCGGTTGTGGCGGGCGTCGACCAGGGCGTCGTGGGTGTCCTGCGGTCGCGGCGGCATCCGGGGGCTGCCGCGGTCCTCCCAGAACTGGCGCAGCTCGCGGGTGAACCGCGGGATCTGCGGCGGCAGGCTGGTCATCGGCCCCCACAGCTGACAGAGCGCGACGTGGTCGTAGGCGGCCACCCAGGCCCACAGCTCGATCGGCTCGTCGCCGTCGATACCCAGGAACTCCTCCAGGCCCTCCCGGATCTGACGGCGCGAGCGCCACAGCTGCGACGACGGGCTCGGGAGCTTCGGCAAGACGTTGGTGCGCACCCACCGGCCTGCGGAGTCCGGGTCGAACTCGGTGGAGATCGCGTAGAACTCGCGTCCGTCGTCGGCCACCACGCCGATCGAGATCAGGTCGATGATCCGACCGTTGTCGATGAACTCCGTGTCGTAGAAGTACCGCACCGGCCGCACCCTATCCCTTCGCCTCGGCCCGGTTCGGCGGCGCGGGCGCGGCGTGAATCTCCTTGTCGAGCTCGGCGTCGACCTCGGCGTCGGCCGGGAAGCTCGGCTCACCGGCGATGATGTGCTGCAACCACAACTTGGCCTGCACGACGGGGCGGCGCATGTAGCGTTCCCGCTCCAGGGCTTTGTGCATCTTCCTGGGCTTGTCCTGGTAGTGCCAGCGCGCCCACGGCGCATGCGGCCGGGACAGCCGGATCGCACCGATGATCAGCAGCGGCGTGATGAACATCCCGATCAGGCCGGTCCACACCTTGCCCTTGAGCAGCACCACGACGGCCAGCGCGAGCGTCAGCACGGCGAGCACGACGACCAGGGTGCGCGCGCCGACGGAATCGTCGGCCCGCCAGATCCCGATGTCGAAGAACGACAGCGGGTTGAAACCCATGATCAGCAGCCCGGCGACGGCGATCGCGGCGAACACCGCGTCCACCGAGGCGCGGCCGTCCTCGGCCCAGTAGACGTCCTCCAGGTGCAGGATGAGCGCGAACTCGTCGAGAACCAGTGCCGCGCCGATGCCGAAAACGATTGCAGCAGCGGTGAACTCGCTGGTCCCGCCCTCGGTGGCCATCGTCACCATGGCGACTCCGGAGATCATCACCAGGATGATGCCGAACACCGCGTGGTGGATGTGCAGGCCGCCGTGGCCGGAGATGTTGCGCGGCTGCCACCATTTGCGGGGAGCGTCGCTGCCGGCGTTGTGCCGGATGTAGCGGACGATCGTGCGCGTCACGAAGAACGTGAGGATGAACGCGATCAAACACCACATCAACGGCACGCGCCCGGGAGCGACGACGTCGAAGTGCAGGTGGTAGGACACGGGACGTGAAGATACGCGCCGACACGCGCCGATGGGCCCGGCACGGCCGGGATACCTCCGGCGCGTCGCGGCGCCGGAGATAGTCTGGTTTGCGAGATGAGTAGCGACGTGGGCAGTTCGGCGCGGCCCTGGTTGGTCGCCGGGTGGCGGGTGACGCAGGTCGCGATCGTCGCGCTCCTGGTCTATGCCGGCTGGCTGCTGTTCGGGCATATCCCCTACCGGATCGACATCGAGGTCTACCGGATGGGCGGCCAGGCGTGGCTGCACGGCCAGTCCCTCTACGCCGGTGATGCGACGTTCCACACCACGATCGGGCTCGGTCTGCCGTTCACCTATCCCCCGCTGGCGGCCATCGTGTTCAGTCCGTTCGCCTGGGTGTCGCTGTCGGTGGCGAGCGTGATCATCACCGTGATCACGCTGGTCCTGCTGCTGGTGTCCACCTGGATCGTGCTGACCCGCCTGGCGGTGTGGCCGGCCTCGGCGCTGACCCGGGAGCCGGCGTGGCTGCGCCGGGCCTGGCTGTCGGCGGGCCTCGTGGCGCTGGCGGTGATGTATCTGGAACCCATCGACGCCAACTTCGCGTTCGGCCAGATCAACGTTGTGCTGATGACGTTGGTGATCGCCGACTGCGTGCCGCGCCGCACTCCCTGGCCGCGCGGGATGCTGCTCGGGGTGGCGATCGCGCTGAAGCTGACCCCGGCGGTCTTCCTGCTGTATCTCCTGCTGCGCCGCGATGGTCGCGCCGCGCTGACCGCGGCCGGCACGTTCGTCGCGGCCAGCCTGCTGGGCTGTGCGTTGGCCTGGCGCGATTCGCTGGAGTACTGGACCACCACGATCCGCCACACCGACCGGATCGGCAGTGCGGCGCTCAACACCAACCAGAACATCGCGGGCGCACTGGCCCGCCTGGGCCTGGACAAGAGCACCCACTTCATCCTCTGGACGCTGGCCTGCTTCGCCGTCCTGGGCCTGACCATCTGGGCGGTCCGCCGGGTGCTGGCCGCCGGCGAACCGACGCTGGCGCTGATGTGTGTCGCCCTGTTCGGGCTGATGGTCTCGCCGGTCTCGTGGTCACATCACTGGGTCTGGGCGTTGCCGACCGTGATCACGGCGACGGTGGCCGCCTACCGACGGCGCAACATAGCGCTCGGCGTGGTGACCGCTGCCGGGGTGGCGTTGATGGTGTGGATTCCGCTGGAGTTGCTGCCCCAGCATCACGAGGAGTCGGCGTCGTGGTGGCGACAGCTGCTCGGAATGTCCTATGTCTGGTGGGCCTTGGCCGTGATCATCGTCGCGGGGCTGACGGTGACCACGCCGATCGCTAACCTGCGGCGGACTCCGGGATCCGCGCCGGTGGCTGATCTGGTCCACCCTGCTTAGGGCCCCCGGGTTCCTCGCTGTTCTTCAACGTCGCGGCGTAGATGTCGACGTACTCCTGACCGGACAGCTCCATCAGCTCGTACATGACCTCGTCGATGACGGCCCGCTCGATGAAGCGGTTGCCCGCCAGACCGTCGAACCGGGAGAAGTCCATCGGCTTGCCGAAGCGCACCGTCACCCGGCCGAAGCGCCACATCTTGGATCCCGGCGGGTTCACGACGTCGGTTCCGATCATCGCGACGGGAATCACCGGGACCTGCGTCTCGAGCGCGAGGCGCGCCAGTCCGGTCTTGCCCTTGTACAGCCGGCCGTCCGGGGAGCGGGTGCCCTCCGGATACATCCCCATCAGCTTGCCCTGCGACAGCAGTCGCTCGGCGGTGGTCAGCGCCGCCTGCGCGGCGTCGGCGTCGGTGCGATCGATCGGGACCTGGCCGGCCACGGTGTAGAACCACCGGGTGAACCAGCCCTTGATGCCGGTGCCGGTGAAGTATTCGGACTTGGCCAGGAACGTGATCCGTCGCCGGACCACCAGCGGGAGGTAGAAACTGTCCGCCACCGCCAGGTGGTTGCTGGCCAGGATTGCCGGGCCGTTGTCTGGAAGATGTTCCAGCCCTTCGACTTTCGGCCTACCTAACAGAGCCAGCAACGGGCCCATGAAGATGTACTTGAACAGCCAGTACCACATGGAGCCTCCCGATCACCGCACGCTTTCGTGCAACTGTACCCAGGTCCGCGGACACCGACCACAGGTCGCACCCGGTTCTCACCGGATCATCAGGGCGCGGCCAGCGTCAGTCCTCGACGCTGACCGGAATGTGTTGGTAGCGGCTGCCGGGGCGCTCCGGCGAATCCGGGCCCGGCCGGTCCGGGGGTGTGCGGTCCGGATCGGGCGGGCTCGTGCCGTCCTCGGCGATGATCGTCCGGATCACCGTCACCAGCGCCACGCTGTGCTCGGCGACCACGGTCAGCAGCGGATGTTGTTCGCCGTTGACCAGCGCTGCCAGCGCGCACACCGGGCACCACACCTGCTGGCACTTGCCCTGCCCGCCACCGGATGCCATTGCGGCACCGGCCCGCACGGCCGGGTCGAGCCGGTCGAGGATCGCCTGGGCCAGGGCGCGCAGTTCGGGCCCCAGGTCGGGGTGCTGGCCGTTCACGCGGGCCACACCTCCGGATTGGGTCGAAAGCGCACGGTCAGCTCGGTACCGCGCAGGGCCGCATCCATCACGATGCACCGCCGCAGCACCGACGCCAGTCGTACCCGGCGCCGCATCCCCGCGGCGCCGATGATCAGGTCGTCGTCGACCCGGCCCAGCGTCAGCGTGCCCGGATCGATTTGCGGCAACTCTAGCCGCATCCGGTAGACGGCATCGAGCCCTGAGCCCGATTCGCGGTCCACCACCGGCTTCAGTGGCCCGGGCGGCGCGGAGCCGTCCCGCCGCCGGACGCTGTCGAGTAGTTGGCCGAGCGCCTTGGGGCCGATCGGCTCACCGGCCAGGTGGGGGGCCAGCACCAGTTGAACGTCGCCGATGGTGGCGGCGAGCTCGTCGAGCACCGATTGCTGTTCGGAGATCCGCTCGGCGTACCAGCCGAACGCCGGATGGTCCGGAAGATTGCGGTACTCGTACGAATCATCTTGGACAAGAACCTGATTCACGATCAATTCGGCGACCTGTACACCCATCAGCACCAGCGAGCCCAGGGTGCGGACCGCCTCGGCGGCCACCACCCGCTCAGCGGTGAGCACCAGGTGGGCACTGACCCGTTCGGCATCGGTGAGCAGGGCGGACAACCCTTCGACGGCCCCACTGATGCCCTCGACCACGGCGACGGTGGCCGCGGCGTGCATGCCGTCGACGGCGGCGCTGAGCCGGCGATGCCGTGGCCACGCCCGCTCGATGTACATCGCGAAGGCGGCAGGCAGCGTCAGCATCCGCATCGCATCGGCCGTCGAGGCGCAGTCGACCACGACGTAATCCCACCGGCCGGAGTCGGCCAGCGCGGCGACCTCGGCCAGCCCTAATACCTCCTGAATGCCAGGCAGAGCGGAAAGCTCTTCCGGGGCAACGTCTTTGATGTCAGACTCGGGAAATCTGGCGGCCAACACCGGCGCGACGGCCCGCCATCTGTCCGCGAGCAGGGCCAGGGTGTCCAGCGCCAGCGCGTCGAGGTGACCGCCGGCGGTGTCGTCGGTGTCCTCCTCGGTGAGGATCCGCACCGGCTCGCGGGACCCGGTCGGCGCGACCACCACCCCGAGAACATCGCCGAGCGAGTGGGCCTGATCGGTGGACACGGCCAGCACCCGCTGCCCGGCCAGCGCCGCCCGGACCGCCGTCGCCGAGGCCAGCGTCGACTTGCCGACGCCGCCTTTGCCGACGAAGAAACTGATCCGGGCCCGATCAGTCACTCAGCCCTCGACCCATTTCTTCAGGTCCTTGAGCGCGGTGTCGGTCAGCCTGCGCTCGGCCTTGCGCTTGAGCAGGCCGATCATCGGGATCATCAGATCCACCGACAACTCGTAGGTGACATCGGTTCCAGAACCTTTGGGTTGCAACGTGTATGCGCCGTCGAGTGCGCGCAAGAGCGAGCTTGAAACCAATGACCAGCGCACCGACTTGCGGTCGGCCGGCCACTCGTAAGCCAGCACCATGGTGTCTTTCAGAACGGCGGCGTCCAGAACCAGGCGCGCGACCAGCGGGTAACCGGCGTCGTCGGACTCGATGACCTCGGTCTCCTTGTATTCGGAAACCCACTGCGGGTACGACCCGATATCGGCGATGACATCCATCACGGTGCGGGGGTCCGCGTCGATGTAGATGGTCTGCGCCGTCTTGTCAGCCACTGTTGCCAATTCCCATCGCTTGCGCTGCGTGACCCGACAGGGTCCGCTCCCTCGGCCACAAAGGTACCCTCCCGCCCGAGGGTCTGACCTGATATCAGGTGGCGGGTGCGACGCCCACCGGGCGGGACGCCTCCAGCGTCGATTTCACCTCGAACGCCATCCGTTTACCGGCCACCCGGCGCTGATGCGTGAGCTTCGCGAGGTTCATCTTGGCCAGCTGCCAGGCCGCGACCCCCGAGGGCTCGGCGTGCAGAAAGTAATGCAGCAGCACCCCGTCGAGCACCGGCTCCAGCCAGATCTCCATGGTCCCGGTCAGCGGGCCGGTCACCGTCCATCGCACGCCCTTGTCGGCACGGTCCTCGACGACCTCGAGCCGCAGGTCCGGCCACCACCGCCGCCAGCTCGCCCGGTCCGCGACCGCGCGCCCGACCGCCGCCGGATCTGCCGCGACAAACGTCTCGTCGGCGACCTGGATGCTGTTCATGCCAACAGCTTCACATATCGGGTCCACGGGCAGGGTGCCCGGCTGCCGGTGACTACGCTGTTGACATGCGTGAGTACAACGTTCCGGCGTCGTTCACCGTCGGAGAGCATGACAATGTCGTCAGCTCGGTGTACGACCACGAGCGCACCGATCCGAGCTACGTGATTGTGCAGCGGCAGGTCGAGGGCGGTTGGACCGACGTGACGTGCGCCGAGGTCGCCGCCCAGATCCGCTCGGCGGCGCTGGGATTGATCGCCGAGGGCGTGCAGGCCGGCGACCGGGTGGCGATCCTGTCGGCGACCCGCTACGAGTGGGTGATCCTCGATTACGCGATCCTGTCGGTCGGCGGGGTGACGGTGCCCATCTACGAGACGTCCTCGACCGACCAGGTCCGCTGGGTGCTCCAGGACTCCGGGGCGGTGCTGGTGTTCACCGAGACCGAGTCCCACGCTCAGATGGTCAAGGAGCTCCAGGACGAGCTGCCGGACCTTCGCAAGGCCCTGCGGATCGAGTCCTCGGGACCCACCGCGCTCGACGAGCTGGCCAAGGCCGCCGCCGGCGCGGACCCCGCAGAGCTGGAACGCCGGCTGGCGGCGCTGCGTTCGGCCGACCCGGCGACATTGATCTACACCTCGGGCACCACCGGCCGACCCAAGGGCGTGCAGCTCACGCACGCCAACCTGCTGTTCGAAACCCGCGGCACCACAACATGTTTCCCGACTCTGCTGCGCCAGCACGAGCGGTTGCTGGTCTTTTTGCCGTTGGCGCATGTGCTGGCGCGCGCCTTGTCGATGACCGCGTTCGCCAACAAGGTGACGCTCGGCTACACCAGCGACATCAAGAACCTCGTGCCGATGCTGCAGTCCTTCAAGCCGACGATCGTGGTGTCGGTTCCCCGAGTGTTCGAAAAGGTCTACAACACAGCCGAATTGAATGCCCGCAACAGCGGCCGGGGCGCCGTTTTCGAGCTGGCCGCCAAGACCGCGATCGCCTACAGCGAGGCACTGGCCGGCAATGGCCCCAACCTGCTGCTGAAGCTCGGCCACGCCGTCTTCGACCGACTGGTGTACAGCAAGCTGCGGGCCGCCCTTGGCGGTGACTGCCACGCCGCGATCTCGGGCGGCGCGCCGTTGGGCAAGCGGCTCGGCCACTTCTATCGCGGCGCCGGCCTGTCGATCTACGAGGGCTACGGACTGACCGAGACCAGCGCGGCGATCACGGTGAACCGCATCGGTGAGCTCAAGGTGGGCACGGTCGGAAAGTTGGTGCCGGGCAACAGCATGGCGCTCGCCGAAGACGGCGAGCTGCTGGTCAAGGGTGGCGTCGTGTTCGACGGTTACTGGCACAACGAGAAGGCGACCGGCGAGGCGATCGTCGACGGCTGGTTCCATACCGGGGATCTGGCCAGCATCGACGCCGACGGTTTCGTGTCGATCACCGGCCGCAAGAAGGAGATCATTGTCACCGCGGGCGGCAAGAACGTCGCCCCTGCCGTGCTCGAAGACGCCCTGCGGGCCCATCCGCTGATCAGCCAGGCGATGGCCGTCGGCGACAACCAGCCGTTCATCGGTGCCCTGATCGCCATCGACCCTGAGTCGTTCGAGGGGTGGAAGACCCAGCACGGCAAGGCCGCCGGCGCCTCGGTGGGTGATCTGCGGACGGATCCGGATCTGATCGCCGAGATCGAGTTGGCCGTCAAGGACGCGAATCAGCATGTCTCCCATGCCGAATCGATCCGCAAGTTCCGAATACTGCCCGAGGACTTCACTGTGCAGACCGGTGAACTGACCCCGACGCTGAAGGTCAAGCGCAATGTGGTTGCGGAAAAGTTCGCCGACGAGATCGGAGCGATCTATGCGAAGTAGCCCCGCGGCGCGCCCGATGCAGGTAAAGGTACGAACATGGTGAGCAAACTTCCTGCCGGTGTGACCGCTGTCGCCGGCGCGATCATGGTGTCAACGGCGATGGTCGGGTCCCCGGTCGCGTCGGCCGACAGCTACGCAGGCGAGACCTACGGCGATGCCGCCAGCGCACTGAGCGGGTCAGGCCTGACGGCCGTCGTGGCCGGGCGGGTTGGCTCGGAGTTGCCGACGGATCAGTGCATCGTGACACGTTCGCAGAAGGCACCCTGGGTCAAGGGCGACAACTTCCAGCAGACCAACAACACGGTGCTGCTGTTCCTGAACTGCAACGCCGCCGTCGCGACAGCAGGCAAGCCCGGCAACTCGGCAGCCAGTCCAGAGGGGCAGCAGGCGCTCAAGGACGAGCAGGCCTATGAGTGGAAGAGCACGACCGAGGACGGCGCCGCATGGTGCGCCGAGAACATGAAGGCTCATCCCACGTGGACGGGCAACGCGTTCGACGGCTGCCCGGGCACCGGCACGTAGCGACCCCGGTGAGCCTGTGCAGCCGCGCCGGCGGCCACCGCGGTCACCCACGGGCGAAACAGCAGGAAACCGGCGAGGATACCCGTCAGAGCAGGCCGGCCACGAAGCCTGCCGCCTGGTCGGGGTACGGCGGCAGCTCGTAGTTGCTGTGGGCGGCACGGTCGAGGCCGGGCGAGCAGATCGGGTCGCCGCCGCTGCAGATGTCGATTGCGCGGCCGGCGAACTGGCCGGTGCTCGACAGCGGGGAGCCGAACCGGGCCCCCGGGTTGCCGAACACCGCAACGGCCGCGATCTGGCCGGCGGCGGCCGGCGGCAGCGGTGGGGCCGAGCCGATGCTGCCGATCCGCTGCCCCACCGGCGGGACACCGGCCAGCATCGACACCGCCGCCGCCCCTTGGGAGAACCCACCGAGCACCAGGGTGGTCTGCGGGCAGCGCGCCCCCATATCCGCGATGCGGGCGGCCGCGTCGTCGGCGCCGGACGCCGCGGCGAGGAAGTTGAAGCTCGCCGGGTAGTTCACCGCGTAGGTGCCCATGCTGCGCCCGCCCAGGCGGGGCGCGAGCGCGTCGGCGAAGGCCTGCCCCACCCGCCCGAGGCCGGGCGGCTCACCGGTGCCGCGGGCGAAGATCACCTCGACGTCGGGGCAGTCGTCGGCCGTCGCGGCGCCGACCGGGCCGACCAGGGCTGCACCTGCGGCCAGAACGGCACCGAACGCGGCGACCCGGGTTCGGCTCATCTTGAGCATCGTCACACGGCGTGGTCGGCCACGCGCAGGAGTTCGGAAAGCCGCGCGGTGTGCGCCGCCCAGTTCCAGTCCTTCTCGACCCATCGCCTGCCGGCCTCCCCCATCCGCGCACCGAGGGTGGGGTCGTCGAGGATGCCTGAGACGGCCTCGGCGATCTCCTCGACCGAACGCCCGTCCACCACCCGTCCGGTTTCGCCGTCTTTCACGGTCTCGGGCGCACCTCCGGAGTTCCCGGCCACCACCGGCACGCCCGCGGCCGACGCCTCCAGGAAGACGATGCCGAGACCCTCCACATCCAGCCCGGAACCCCTTGTGCGACAGGGCATTGCAAAGACGTCAGCCATCGCGTAGTGGGCTGCCAGCTCGGCACTGGGCACCGCCCCGGTGAACACCACATCGTCGGTGACGCCCACCTGCGCGGCGAGCTTGTGCAGGTCGTCGGCGTAGGGGCCGTTGCCGACGATCACCAGCGCGGCGTCGGGCACCCGGCGGCGGATACCGGGCAGCGCCTTGATCAGCATGTCCTGGCCTTTGCGCGGCACCAGCCGCGACAGGCAGACCACGGTGGGCCGCTCGCCAAGGCCGTAGCGGCAACGCAGGTCGGCCCGGGCTGCGGGGTCTGTACGGAAGCGGTCGGCATCGACGCCGGGCGGCAGGTGTTCCAGTGCGGCGTTCGGCCCGAACGCCGAGGCGAACCGCCCGCGGGTGTAGTGACTGACGAATGTCACGACGTCGGTGGTGTCGCCGATGCGGCGCAGCGCGGAACGCGCGATCGGCAGCATCGACCAGCCCACCTCGTGGCCGTGGGTGCTGGCCACCACCCGGCGGGCGCCTGCGCCGCGGGCGCGGCCGGCGAGCAGCGCCAGGGGGGCGGCGGCCCCGAACCACACCGTGTCGATGTCGTGCTCACGGATCAGCTCGCGCATCCGGCGGTCCACCCCGGGCTCGGGCAGCATCAACGTGCCGGGGTGGCGGACGATGCGGTAACCGGCCGCCTGGTCGTAGGCCTGGGCGTCTTTCCACGCTGGGGCGTAGACGGTGATCTGGTGTTCACCGCTGTCCGCAAGCCGTCCGACGAACTGCTCCAAGTAGGACTGGATACCGCCCCGACGGGGTGGAAAGTCATTGGTGACCAGCAGGACTCGCGTCATCGCGGTACACGCTAGCCGGTCAACCACTGGGCCCAGCGGGCGCGTAGCGCGGTGGTGTCGGTGTTCAGCGCGCGACGCACGGCCGTCGCGAAGTCACCGTGGCCGGGCCCGCACGCCTCGGTGTAGAGCCTTCGCAAGGCATCGACGCCGTAGGTGTCGGCCACGAACCGGGCGAACCACCAGGCCCGGTCGTAGCCGTGGACACGCTGCGGACCGGCGGCGTCCAGATCGGCGTCGGCGGGCAGCGCGGTATCCGCGGCCGCACCCGGCGGTAGCGGCGTGGGCGGCCGGGCGACGAAGTCGGCCACCCCTTCGACCAGCCAGCGGGGCGCGTCCAGGACGGTGTCGGCACGAGCGGCGAGGTGAAACAGCTCGTGGGTCAACACGATTCGCAGCGACTGATCGTTCATCGCGACGGCACCCGGGGCGAACACCATGCGCTGCCCACTGGCCCGATGGTGCGCGAAATCGACCTGGTCGGCGACCGAGACCGCGGCGATGTCCTGCCACTGGCCGCGCGGATCCAGGCCGGCTTGGGTGAGAAATTCCTGCTGCGAGCCGGTGGCGATGATGACGATCTCGCGATCCCAGTCGGTGCCCCAGAACTTCTCGACGGCGGCGACGGCGGCACCGATGTCCCCGGCGATGCGGGTGAGCAGGCCGTCGGTGCGGTCTCCACCGAGGCTGATCAGTCGCACGGTGCGACCGTCGCCGACGATCAGGGGCGACGGTGCGGGGACTGCGGAGCGCGGCGACGGCGGAGTCGCCGACGGCACTGCTACCAGTGCCGAGCCACCGAGCAATTCGGTGATGAGAACAACGGCCAGGACGGCCGCGAGCGCGCGCCGCCGGGGTGCGTCAGTAGCGACGGACGTTGTAGATCGGGGCGTTGTTGACCGGAGCGATCATCACCGGCCGGCCGAACGTCGAGGCGTGAACCATCATTCCGTCGCCGATGTAGATCGCCGAGTGCGAGGCGTCGGAGTAGTAGTTCACGACGTCGCCGGGCTGCATCTGGTCCATCGAGACGGGCTGACCACCTGCGGCCAGCGCCTGGCTGGAGTGCGGCAGGAAGATGCCGGCCTGCTGGAAGGCCCACATCACCAGACCGGAGCAGTCGAACTGGTTGGGACCAGATCCACCCCAGACGTACGGGTCACCGATCCGGGTCAGCGCCGCCTGCACGGCGACTGCGCCCTGTTCGCCACCGGCGCCGGGCGTCGGTACGGCGGCCATCGGGGTGACCTGGGCGGCGTCCGGCGGCGGCGGGGCGTCCGGTGCCGGCGGGAGGGCGTCAGGCGGCGGCACATCGTTGAGCGGCGGCAGGCCCGCAGGCGCGGGAGCGGCCAGGATGTCGGCCGGCGGCACCGGTCCGGGGGCGGCCAGCGCGGTGCGCTGCTCCGGGGTGAGCGTCTGGTAACGCGACTTCACAACCGAGATCTGCACCTGCAGCTGAGACTGCTTGCGCTGCAGGTCGGCGCGGACCGCGGCGGCCTGCTCGGCGGCCGTCTTGGCCGCGTCCGCCGACTTGGCGGACTCGGCCTCGGCCTGGCGCAGCTGCTCGTTCACCTGGCGGTAGCTCTGCATCTGGGCGGCCATCTCGGTGGCCATCACTCGCTGCACGGCCATCTTGTCGATCAGGCCCTGCGGCGACTCGGCGGTCAGGATGGCATTGAGGCCGTCGGTGCGGCCACCCATGTAAACCGCGGCAGCAAATTTATCGACCGCACCCTGGTAGGTGGCCAACTGGGCCTTTGCGCTGTCAGCTGCGGCGAGGTCGTCGGTGTGCTTCTTCTCCGCAACGCTCTCCGCCTGCAGCTTCTTGTCAAGATCGAGCTGAGCGGAATGCATCGACTCGGTGAGCTGTTCTGCCTGTCGTGACAGTTCGTTCAGCTTGGCCACACCGTCTTCGGCGGGGTCGGCGTGCGAGGCGCCGGAGATAACGGCGGACAGCACCATGAAGCCCGCAATTCCACCAACTAGAGGGCGTTTGAGAACGCGTTTAGTCAGGTATCTGCGGTCAGAGCTCAAAATTGCGTTCCTTTAAGTGCCGTCGACGTTGATGCATCGAGTGCCTTAGGTCTCGAACAGGTTACGAAATGGCATCGGCGTTGTCCAAACGTGGGGCGGAAATTCAGCAGACTCTCAGCCACCCAAGCCACACCAGTCACAACCTGCCAACCAACCTAGCAGGACGCGGCCTCGGCGCTAGCTGGCGAGCCCCCGCCCCCCGGTGCGGTGGATCGGCACCAGCCGCAACTTCGGCGCCAAGCCCGCCTCAGCAAGCACGTCGAGGGCCGCCCGTTCGTCTTCCAGCAAAGTTTCCGGGACACCGAGCAATACGCTCACCACACAGTCGCGACAACCAGGGCCGCGCACCGCACAGTCGTCGCAGTCGATGACGACCGGTTCGGCTGGCTCCATTCCCATCTCGGGACTCCTTCTATCGAGTTGGCCGCACGCTATCGCCGGGTACCGACAAGTCCGCCCGTCCCGCCACCGGAAAGCCGATCGGTCGCGGAGTGGCACACCGCCGTTGTCGGTGGGTCTGCCTACCGTCAAGTGCTGTGCCGGCCACACCGATCGATGCGCAGCTGAGCTTCGCCGACGTCGACCCCGCGGCCGACGTCTCGCTGCGGGAGACCACATTCGTGGTGGTCGACCTGGAGACCACCGGCGGCCGGGCCACCGCATCGGCCGACGGCTCCCGCGACGCGATCACCGAGATCGGTGCGGTCCGCGTCCGCGGCGGTGAGGTGCTCGGCGAATTCGCCACCCTGGTGGACCCGCAGCGGTCCATCCCGCCGCAGATCGTTCAGCTCACCGGGATCACCACCGCGATGGTCCACGACGCGCCGACCATCGCCGCCGTACTGCCGATGTTCCTCGAGTTCGCCCGTGGCGCCGTGCTGGTCGCCCACAACGCCGGCTTCGACATCGGCTTCCTGAAGTCCGCCGCCGAACAGTGCGGCATCCCCTGGCCCCGGCCGCCGGTGCTGTGCACGGTGCGGCTGGCCCGGCGCGTGCTGACCCGCGAGGAGGCGCCCAGCGTGCGGCTGTCCACACTGGCCGCGCTGGTCGGCTCGGCCACCAAGCCGACCCACCGGGCGCTCGATGACGCCCGCGCCACCGTCGACGTGCTGCACGCGCTGATCGAGCGTGTCGGCAATCAGGGCGTGCACACCTACACCGATCTGCGCGGGTATCTGCCCAACATCTCGAACGCCCAACGGAGCAAACGGGTTTTGGCCCGCACCCTGCCGCACCGTCCGGGGGTGTACCTGTTCCGCGGGCCGGCTCGCGAAGTGCTCTACGTCGGCACCGCCACCGATCTGCGCCGCCGGGTTGGCCAGTACTTCAACGGCGCCGATCCACGCGGCCGGATGAAGGAGATGGTGGCGCTGGCGACAGCGGTCGACCATGTCGAATGCGCCCACGCGCTGGAAGCCGGGGTGCGTGAGCTTCGGCTGCTGGCCGCGCATGCGCCGCCGTACAACCGCCGGTCCCGCTTTCCGCATCGCTGGTGGTGGGTGACGCTCACCGACGAGGCGTTCCCGCGTCTCTCGGTGGTCCGCGAGCCGCGACACGACCGCGCGATCGGCCCGTTCCGGTCGCGGGCCGACGCCCTCGACACCGCGGCCCTGATCGCCCGGTTCACCGGTGTGCGCACCTGTACCAGCCGTATCGGCCGCGCGGCCGAGCACGGACCATCCTGTCCGGAGCGCGAGGTTTCCCCCTGTCCCGCGCCGCGCGGCATCACCGCCGAGCAGTATGCGGCGGCTCCGCAGCTGGCGGCCGCACTGATCGAAGGTCTGGACAACGCCGCGCTCGGTGCGGCCGTCGACCAGGTCGGCGCACTGGCGCAGAAGTCCCGCTACGAAAGCGCGGCGCGGCTGCGTGACCACGTCGCCGTGGCCGTCGACGTGCTGTGGCGGGGGCAACGCCTGCGGTCGCTCAGTGCCGTCGAAGAACTCGTCGCCGCCGCGCCGGACGGTGCGGGCGGCTGGCAGCTGGCGGTGATCCGGCATGGGCAACTCGCCGCGGCAGGCGTCGCGCCGCGTCGGGTTCCCCCGATGCCCGTGGTCGATGCCCTCCGGGCAGGCGCGCAGGTGGTGCTCCCGCGGCCGGCGCCACTGGGCGGCGCGCTGGTCGAAGAGACCGCCCTGATCGCCCGCTGGATCAACAGCGCGGGCGTCCGAATCGTCAGTGCCACAACGGGTTTGACGTCACCGCTGGCCTCTGCCGGACCATGGGCGCAGTGGGCCGCGGCCGCACGCTCGGCACGGTTGGCCGCCGAACAGGCGCAGCGGATGGACTCAGAGCTGCTGGCTGAACCGCACCCAACGCGCCAAGAGCTGTTCGGCCGCCCCGGAGTCGATCGCCTCCGCGGCGCGGGCCAGCCCGTCCTCCCAGCACGGCAGCCATTCGGCGTGGCTGGATAGCCCGCCGTGGGCGACCATCGCCCCGGCCGCGTTGAGGATCACCGCATCGCGCACGGCTCCCGTGGCGCCACCGAGCACCTCGCGCGCTTCCTGGGCGTTATCCTCGGCCTCGCCGCCGACCAGCTCCTCGATGCGGGCCCGGGCGAAACCGAATCCCATCGGGTCGAAGGTGAGCTTGTCGATGGTGCCGGCCTGTACCCGCCAGATCGTGCTGGTGGTCGTGGTGGTCAGTTCGTCCAGGCCGTCGTCGCCGTGCACCACGAGCACACTGCTGCGGCGGGCGGCGAACACCCCGGCCATCACCTCGGCCAGATCGCCGAACGCGCAGCCGATCAGGCCGGCCCGCGGGCTGGCCGGATTGGTCAGCGGCCCAAGCAGATTGAAGACCGTCGGGGTACCTATCTCGCGGCGCGGCGGCCCGGCGAATTTGTACGACGGGTGGAAGACCGGCGCGAAGCAGAACCCGATGCCGACTTCGGCCACGCAGCGGGCCACCTCGTCGGGACCGAGGTCGATGCGCACCCCGAGGGCCTCGAGCATGTCGGCGCCGCCACTCTTGGACGACGCCGCCCGGTTGCCGTGCTTGACGACGGGGATCCCGGCGGCGGCAACCACGATCGCCGCCATCGTCGACAGGTTCACCGTGTTGGCGCGGTCGCCACCGGTGCCCACGATGTCGACGGTGTCGGTGCCGATCTCGTCGGTGGGCACCATGCGCGCGTAGCCGAGCATGGTGTCGGCCAATTCACGTACTTCGGCGGCGGTCGGGCGCTTCATCTTCATCGACACGCCGAAGGCGGCGATCTGAGCCGGCGTCGCGACGCCGCTCATGATCTGGTCCATCGCCCAACTCGCCTGCCCCGGCTGGAGTTCCAGGCTTGCCGTCAACCGGTCCAGGACCTGCGGCCATGACGTATCCGGCGAGCCTGCGCCGGGCGGGGAATGGGGGTGAGTCACGGGCCGATGTTCCCATGCCGCAGGGCATGTCCACACGTCAGTTTTCAGACAGATGTGACCAATTGGCCCCCTGGCTGTACCTCGACAACTACAAAGCGTCATACTTCTTGTTGTGACGAGCGCTGTTGGCACTTCGGGAACTGCGATCACATCGCGCGTACATTCGCTGAACCGGCCGAATATGGTCAGTGTTGGCACCATCGTATGGCTTTCCAGTGAGCTGATGTTCTTTGCTGGACTGTTCGCGATGTACTTCACTGCCCGTGCTCAGGCCGGCGGGGTATGGCCGCCACCGCCCACCGAACTGAACCTGTATCAGGCGGTTCCGGTGACGCTGGTGCTGATCGCATCGTCGTTCACCTGCCAGATGGGTGTGTTCGCGGCCGAGCGCGGTGACGTCTACGGGCTCCGCCGCTGGTACGTGATCACCTTCCTGATGGGACTGTTCTTCGTCCTCGGACAGGGCTACGAGTACTACCACCTGGTCACTCACGGCACGACCATCGCGGGCAGCTCCTACGGCAGCGTGTTCTACCTCGCGACCGGTTTCCACGGCCTGCACGTGATCGGCGGTCTCGTCGCATTCGTCCTGCTTCTGCTGCGGACCACGATGAGCAAGTTCACGCCTGCGCAGGCGACTGCCGCGATCGTCGTGTCCTACTACTGGCACTTCGTCGACATCGTGTGGATCGCCCTGTTCGCGACGATCTACTTCATCCGATGAGAAGGGGTTCGATGCTCAAGAGATCGGCGCGGGTGGAGTCTTCGGCGACGCGTGACAAGTCGCGTCGCCGGCTTCGTCGCCGCCTGACCGGTGCAGTACTGCTGCTGGTCGGGCTCGGTGTCGCGGGTGGCCTGGCCGCCACGCTGACACCCACACCGCAGGTCGCGGTGGCCGACGAATCGCAGTCCGCACTGCTGCGCACCGGCAAGCAGCTGTTCGACACCTCGTGTGTCACCTGCCACGGCGCCAACCTCCAGGGCGTCGAGGGCCGCGGCCCCAGCCTGATCGGCGTCGGCGAGGCGGCGGTGTACTTCCAGGTGTCGACCGGCCGCATGCCGGCGATGCGCGGCGAAGCCCAGGCTCCGCGCAAGGACCCGGTCTTCGACGAGGCCCAGATCGACGCGCTCGGCGCCTACGTTCAGGCCAACGGCGGCGGACCGCTGGTCCCCCGCGACGCCAACGGCCAGATCGCCGACCACTCGCTGCTCGGCAACGACGTCGCCCGCGGCGGCGACCTGTTCCGGCTCAACTGCGCCTCGTGCCACAACTTCACCGGCAAGGGCGGCGCCCTGTCGTCGGGTAAGTACGCACCCGACCTCGAGCCGGCCACCCCGGCCCAGATCTACACCGCGATGCTGACCGGCCCGCAGAACATGCCCAAATTCGGCGACCGCCAGCTTTCTCCTGAGGAGAAGAAAGACATCATCGCCTACGTGCGCATGGCGACTCGCGCGCCGGACCCCGGCGGCTACGGCCTCGGCGGGTTCGGCCCCTCATCTGAGGGCATGGCGGCCTGGATCATCGGCATGGTCGCCGTCATCGCCGCGGCGCTGTGGATCGGAGCGAGATCTTCATGAGTGACGTAAATCAGCCCACCGACGAGCAACTCGCTGGGATGTCGCGCGAGGAGTTGGTCGAACTCGGCGGCCGGATGGACGGCGTCGAGACCATCGTCAAGGACCCGCGCTGGCCGGTCGAGGGCACCAAGGCCGAGAAGCGCGCAGCGCGTCTGGTGTCGATCTGGCTGCTGCTCGGCGGCCTGTTCGGTCTGGCGCTGCTGCTGGTCTTCCTGTTCTGGCCGTGGCAGTGGGACGGCTCGAACGAGCGCTCCCTGTCCGAGCTGGCCACCCCGCTCTACGGGTTGACCTTCGGCATGTCGATCCTGGCGATCGGCATCGGCGCGGTGCTCTACCAGAAGAAGTTCATCCCCGAGGAGATCTCGGTCCAGGAGCGCCACGACGGCGCCTCGCCGCTGATCCAGCGCAAGACCGTCGTCGCCAACCTCACCGACGCTCTCGAAGAATCGACGATCAAGCGGCGCAAGCTGGTTGGGCTGTCGCTCGGGATCGGGATGGGCGCGTTCGGCGCAGGCACGCTGGTGGCGTTCATCGGCGGTCTGATCAAGAACCCGTGGAAGCCGGTGGTTCCCACCGCCGAAGGCAAGAAGGCGGTGCTGTGGACCTCGGGATGGACCCCGCGGTTCACCGGCGAGACCATCTTCCTGGCGCGCGCCACCGGCCTGCCGGGCGAGTCGCCGTTCGTGAAGTTGCGACCCGAGGACATCGACGCCGGCGGCATGGAGACGGTGTTCCCGTGGCGTGAGAGCGACGGCGACGGCACCACCGTCGAAAGCCACGAGCGACTGAGCGAAATCGCGATGGGCGTGCGCAATCCGGTGATGCTGATCCGCATCAAGCCGGCCGACATGTCCAAGGTCGTCAAGCGTGCAGGCCAGGAGAGCTTCAACTTCGGCGACCTGTTCGCCTACACCAAGGTCTGTTCGCACCTGGGCTGCCCGGCCTCGCTGTACGAACAGCAGACCTATCGCATCCTGTGCCCGTGCCACCAATCGCAGTTCGACGCACTGCATTTCGCACGGCCGATCTTCGGTCCGGCTGCGCGCGCATTGGCGCAGTTGCCGATCACCATTGACAAGGACGGGTATCTGGTCGCCAACGGCGACTTCGCCGAGCCCGTCGGACCCGCATTCTGGGAGCGCACATCATGAGTCCGAAACTCAACGATGCCCTGGCCAAGCAGGGCGACGCCATCGACTCCCGTTACCACCCGTCGGCCGCGGTTCGACGACAGCTGAACAAGGTCTTTCCCACCCACTGGTCGTTCCTGCTGGGTGAGATCGCGATGTACAGCTTCATCGTGCTGCTGCTCACCGGCGTGTACCTGACGCTGTTCTTCGACCCGTCGATGGCCGAGGTGACGTATCAGGGTGTGTACCAACCGCTTCGCGGCGTCGAGATGTCGAAGGCGTTCGCCTCGGCGCTCGACATCAGCTTCGAGGTGCGCGGTGGCCTGTTCGTCCGCCAGATCCACCACTGGGCCGCGCTGCTGTTCGCCGCGGCGATCATGGTGCACCTGGCGCGCATCTTCTTCACCGGCGCGTTCCGCAGGCCACGTGAGGCCAACTGGGTCATCGGGTCGCTGCTGCTGATCCTGGCCATGTTCGAGGGGTACTTCGGCTACTCGCTGCCCGACGACCTGCTGTCCGGCATCGGCCTTCGTGCGGCGCTGTCGTCGATCACGATGAGCGTGCCGATCGTCGGAACCTGGTTGCACTGGGCGCTGTTCGGCGGTGACTTCCCCTGCGGTGGGCTGGGCTACCAGTGCAGCGCGGTGGGCACCCTGCTCCCCCGGATGTACGCACTGCACATCCTGCTGATCCCCGGAATCATCTTGGCGCTCATCGGTGTTCACCTGGCGCTGGTGTGGTTCCAGAAGCACACCCAGTTCCCCGGCCCCGGCCGCACCGAGAAGAACGTCGTCGGCGTGCGCGTCATGCCGGTCTTCGCGGTGAAGTCCGGTGCGTTCTTCGCGGTGACCGTCGGCATCCTGGGCCTGATGGGTGGTCTGCTGCAGATCAACCCGATCTGGCAGCTCGGCCCCTACAAGCCGTCTCAGGTGTCGGCAGGCAGCCAGCCCGACTTCTACATGATGTGGACCGAAGGCCTGGCCCGTATCTTCCCGCCGTGGGAGCTCTACCTCGGCCACCACACCATCCCGGCGGCGTTCTGGGTCGCGCTGGTCATGGGTCTGGTGTTCGGGCTGCTGATCGCTTACCCGTTCCTGGAGAAGAAGTTCACCGGGGACACCGCGCACCACAACCTGCTGCAGCGCCCGCGTGACGCTCCGACGCGGACCGCGATCGGTGCGATGGCCATCGCGCTGTACATGGTCTGGACGCTGGCCGCGATGAACGACATCATCGCGCTGAAGTTCCACATCTCGCTGAACGCGACGACGTGGATCGGTCGCATCGGTTCGTTGGTGCTGCCTCCGCTGGTGTTCTTCATCGCCTACCGCTGGGCGGTCGGCCTGCAGCGCAGCGACCGTGATGTGCTGGAGCACGGCATCGAGACGGGCATCCTCAAGCGCCTGCCGCACGGTGCCTACGTCGAGCTGCACCAGCCGCTCGGCCCGGTCGACGAGCACGGTCACCCGCTCCCCCTGGAGTACCAGGGAGCGGCTCTGCCCAAGCGGATGAACAAGTTGGGCTCCGGTGGCCGAACCGGCCACGGCAGCTTCCTCACCGCCGATCCGGCGTCCGAGGATGCGGCGCTCAACGAGGCCGCACACGCCGCCGAGCACCGCACACTCACCGCCCTGCGCGAATGGCAGGACAGCGAGTACGGCGGCAACGGGAATGGCAACGGCAACGGAAGTGGCAACGGCCACCACCACTAGGCTCCAACCGAGAGAACCCCGGGTCCACAGGGCCCGGGGTTCTCTCGTTTCAGTGAGCGTTCACGTCTCATCCAGCGCACGCACATGGGACCTCAGCGCTCACTCAAGGAGGGCGTGTCCAACGAGGGCGTGCCAACGAGGGCGTGCACACGCCTCATCCCGGCGAACGCGGCAAAGCTAGGCCGGCACAGCCTCTTCCACCGCGCCGTGCAGCTGCCGCAGATACGTCACGGGGATCGCCGGCATCGCGATAGTGATGACCCCGGCAAGGCCGAGTGCCACCCACGCCGCGGTGTCGTTGTCCACCGCCATCAGGTACGTCGCGGTCGACACCCCGACCAGCGCAAGGCCGATCGCGCCGGCCAGCATGACCGTGCAGCGCAGCCACAGCCGGTCCAATTCGGTGGCCGGGATCAGCGGATCGGCCCGTCGCGACGCCGACGACTGGGCGAAGTCCGGCTGGTACCGCTCGTAGGGGTCCACGGTCGAGCCGAACACCTTCAGCTTCTCGGTGGGCGCCTCGGTGCCGCGTGCCGGGGCCGCCGGCGCGGACGTGGGCCGTGGTGGTGCGGCCTTGGCCGGCTCCGGCGTCAGGCGCGAATCATTCAGCGCGGTACGACGGGCCCGGATCAGCAGCGGGATCGCACCGACGATGATCACCGCCGACACGATGATGATGCTGTACAGCAGCCAGGGGGTCTCGGAGCCGCCCGCGTTCGCGGAATGGCCGCGACTCATGTCGACCAGCGCCACAATCGCGATCACCGTGACCGCAAGCAGCACCAGCCAGATCGCGCCGCACACCCCGACCAGCAGCCGGTCCACGGTCTCCGGTGAGCGGCGGTCTTCTGTGTCTGTGTCTGTAGTCATCAGCAACTCGTCTGCGCGGCGTTGTTTTGGTTCGACGACAGCACGACGCCGTCGCTGGTGGTGATCGAACAGTTCAGCCGGCTCACCAGGAACAGGCTGGAGGCCTGTACCGAGCCGACGTCGGACTGCGAGATCGGTGTCACGGTCAGCGACCACGGAATGTAGACGTTGCGCTGGGTGCGCTGGCGGCCGGAGGCGTCCACGTAGGTCACCGAGATGATGTCACCGGGGGCCTTGGTGCCGGTCACCGAGTAGGTGACCTGACGCGGACCGGGCGGCGGTGTCGACGTGGTGGCCGGCGCCGGCGGCGCTGTCGTTGTGGTCACGGGCGGTGGTGCCTCCGTCGTCGCTGGCGGGGGTGGTGGTGGCGGGGGTGGCGGCGGCGGTTCCGATGTCACCGTCACCGTCTCGGGGGGCGGCGGGGGCGGCGGCTCCGTGGTGTTCGGCGGGGGCGGCGGCGGTGGCGGCGTGGTGGTGGTGATCTCGTCCTGGACTGGGGGCGGCTTGACGGTCGTCGTCGTCGCCGGGGTCGCCAGCTTGTTGGTGTCGGTGCTGGTCACCAATAGCGAGACCGACACCACCAATGCGATGGCGGCGACGATGGCGGTGATGCCGACGACCCACGGCCACCGCGGCGGCTGCGGATCCTCGACGTATTCGGTAGCCGCCTCGTAGCTGTCGTAGTCGTACAGCGCGGGATCCGGGGCGATGAATGGCCCTGCCGTGTACTGCTCGGACTCGGGCGCAGAGTAGGCCTCAAAGCCTGTACCGGTGGGTGTTTCACCCACCTCGCCCGACTCCTCATCCGGCGGATTCGGCCCGCTCATGCTCGCCTGTCCTCTTTCGACTACATCACCGCGGCACGCGGGCCAAGGATTGACACACAGCGCGCCGACGGCTCCCGTTGCCCTGGCAAAACCCTACCCAACCGCCGGGCCGGATACGACGCAGCGCGCCTGAAGAGCCACGTGATGTCTCGATTGTGACCTTCGCGTCGGCTCAGTGCTTCTCGGGGCCGATGTAGTACTCGAACACCAGACCGCACACGGCGGCCATCACGAAGACGACGCCGGCCGCGATCAGCCACGGCAACCACAGCGCGGCGCCGACAGCAGCGGTCGAGAAGGCCAGCGCGATCAGGATCGGCCACCAGCTGTGCGGCGCATAGAAGCCCAACTCCCCTGCGCCATCGCTGATTTCAGCGTCCTCGTAGTCCTCTGGGCGGGTGTCGAGGCGGCGCGCGACGAACCGGAAGAACGTTCCGGTGATCAGCGACAGACCCGCGGTGAGCACCAGCGCGGTGGTGCCGGCCCACTCGATGCCGCCGTACTGGAAGATCGCGGTCAGCGTGCCGTAGACGACAGCGGCGAGGACGAAGAACGCGGTCAGGATTTCGAAGAGCCTGGCTTCAATATGCATCTGCGGTCCCCTACTTGCTCGCCTGCGGGATCACTTGCTGCCCCCGACGGGTGTCGAACGGGTGCGTGGTGGTCGCCAACGGTGGCTGGTTGATCGACTGCAGCGCCTCGGCGTTGGTCTTGCCCGCGATGCGTTGCTGCAGGTAGGCCTTGAAGTCATTGGGCGAGACCACCCTGACCTCGAAGTTCATCATCGAGTGGTACGTGCCGCACATCTCGGCGCAGCGCCCGACGAACGCTCCGGTCTCGGTGATCTCGGAGATCTGGAACTTGTTCTCGGTGTGGTTGGCTTCCGGGTTCGGGAAGACGTCACGCTTGAACAGGAACTCCGGCACCCAGAACGAGTGGATGACGTCGGCCGAGGCGATCTGGAACTCGATCCGCTTGCCGGCCGGCAGCACGAGCACCGGGATCTCGTTGCTGGTGCCCTCGGTCTCGACCTTGTCGAAGTTCAGGTAGCTGCGGTCCTGCGGGTTGAGGCCGCGCACCGCGCCGACCTTCTCCTCGCCGTGCTCGTCGACGCCCTCGGGCTTGGAGACCATCGCGGCCTTGCGCGCCGGGTCGGCACCCTCGTAGTTGAGCGTGCCGTCCTTGAAGTCGACCTTCTGGTAACCGAACTTCCAGTTCCACTGGAAGGCGGTGACGTCGACGACGACCTCAGGGTTGGGGTCGCGGTGCATCATCTTCTCCTGCACCACGACGGTGAAGTAGAAGAGCACCGAGATGATCAGGAACGGGACGACCGTGAGCACGAGCTCCAGCGGCATGTTGTAGCCGAACTGGCGCGGCAGCGGCGCATCGTCGGGGGTGTTCTTCTTCTTGCGATGGAATGCCATCGCCCAGAAGGTCAGGCCCCACACGATGATGCCGACGACGAAGGCGCTGATGACCGACCAGACCCAGAGGTCGCGGTTGGTGTGCGCCTCCGGGGTGATGCCCTTGGGCCAGCCCAGACCGAACACTTCTTGCCAGCTGCACCCGCTGAGGGTCAGCGCCAGCGCACCAAAGGTGACGGCTAGCGCCAGCACCCGGAACCGGGAACCGCGGGTCTTCACGTTGGCGCCTCCTGATACTGGGGACTGGGGCCCACACCGCATTTTCGTCGTCGCGGGAACTTTCCGCGCATCGAATACTACGCAGCGTAGACCACGCCCGAACACCCAGCCCGACACATCCGCGAGTTACGGCATACTGGGGCCGGTGTGTGGACTGCTTGCCCTGGTTACGGACCCTGCAAGCCCTGTCACCGAAGCAAGCGTCGAGGCGGTGGCGGGCGCGTCGCACCTGATGCGCCACCGGGGGCCCGACGAACCGGGCACGTGGTCCGATGATCAGGTGGTGCTGGGCTTCAACCGGCTCTCGATCATCGACATCGCGCACTCCCATCAGCCGCTGCGCTGGGGTCCGCCGGGAGAACCCGACCGCTACGTGTTGGTGTTCAACGGCGAGATCTACAACTACCTCGAGCTGCGTAAGGCGCTGAGCGCCGAATTCGGCGCCGTCTTCGCCACCGACGGTGACGGCGAGGCGATCGTGGCCGCGTACCACCACTGGGGCACCGAGGCGCTCGGCCGGCTTCGCGGCATGTTCGCGTTCGCGCTGTGGGACACCAAGAGCCGCGAGCTGTTCTGCGCGCGCGACCCCTTCGGGATCAAGCCGCTGTTCATGGCGACCGGGTCGGCGGGCACCGCAGTCGCCAGCGAGAAGAAGTGTCTGCTCGGGCTGGCCGCGGAGATCGGATTCGACGACGGGCTGGACGTCCGCGCGCTGCAGCACTACACGGTGCTGCAGTACGTCCCGGAGCCCGAGACGCTGCACCGCGGGGTGCGCCGGCTCGAGTCGGGCTGTTACGCGGTCATCCGCCCCGGCGGGCAGCCGCGGGTGAGCCGCTACTTCGTGCCGCGGTTCAGTTCGACCGCGTTCACGGCAGGCGGTGAGCAGGCCCGCTACGACGAGATCACCGCGGTCCTGGAGGACTCGGTGGCCAAGCACATGCGCGCCGACGTGACAGTCGGGGCGTTCCTGTCCGGCGGTATCGACTCGACCGCGATCGCCGCGCTGGCCATCCGGCACAACCCGCGCCTGATCACCTTCACCACGGGCTTCGAGCGGGAAGGGTTCTCCGAGGTCGACGTCGCGGTCGCCTCGGCCGAGGCGATCGGCGCGCGGCACGTGGCCAAGGTGGTCAGCCAGGCCGAGTTCGTGGCCGCGCTGCCCGAAATCGTCTGGTATCTCGACGAACCCGTGGCCGATCCGGCGTTGGTGCCGTTGTTCTTCATCGCCCGCGAGGCGCGCAAGCACGTCAAGGTGGTGCTGAGCGGCGAGGGCGCCGACGAACTGTTCGGCGGCTACACGATTTACCGGGAACCGTTGTCGCTCAAGCCTTTCGACTACCTTCCCCGGCCGGTCCGCAAGTCACTGGGCCGGGCGTCGAAGCCGCTTCCGGACGGTATGCGCGGCAAGAGCCTGCTGCACCGGGGCTCGCTGACGCTGGAAGAACGGTATTACGGCAACGCCCGCAGCTTCTCCGACGAGCAGCTGCGCGCGGTGCTGCCCGGCTTCCGCCCGGACTGGACGCACACCGACGTCACCGCGCCCATCTACGCCGAGTCGCACGCCTGGGATCCGGTCGCCCGGATGCAGCACATCGATCTGTTCACCTGGCTACGCGGCGACATTCTGGTGAAGGCCGACAAGATGACGATGGCCAACTCACTGGAGCTGCGGGTGCCGTTCCTGGATCCCGAGGTGTTCGCGGTCGCCTCCCGGCTGCCGTTCGATCAGAAGATCACCCGCACCACCACCAAGTACGCGCTGCGCCGCGCGCTGGAGCCGATCGTGCCCGCGCATGTGCTCAACCGCGCCAAACTCGGCTTCCCGGTACCGATCCGGCACTGGTTGCGCTCCGGTGAGTTGATGGACTGGGCGTACGGGATGATCGAGGCCTCGCAGGCCGATCATCTGGTGGACCGCACGGCCGTCCGCGCCATGCTCGACGCGCACCGCGCCGGCGAGGGCGATCACAGCCGGCGGCTGTGGACGGTGCTGATCTTCATGCTGTGGCACGCGATCTTCGTCGAGCAGAGCGTGGTGCCGGTGATCGGCGAACCGCACTACCCGGTGCAGCTCTAGCCCAGCGCCTCGGCGATCTCGTCGGCGGCTTCCGGGCCATAGGCGCCCTTGATGCGCGCGATCGCGGCGTCGCGATCCCACGTCCATTCCTGCGGGCCCGGCGCTTCCAGCACCAGTGTGGCGACCATCGAGGCGAGTTGCGCGGCACGTTCCAGGCTCAAGCCGGCGCCGCGGCCGGTGAGGAATCCGGCGCGGAAGGCGTCGCCGATACCGGTCGGGTCGTCCTTCTGGGTCTCGGGAACGACGTCGACGTGGATGAAGGTGCCGTCGCGGCCGACGAGGTCGACGCCGTTGGGGCCGAGCGTGGTGACGCGCAGCTGGATCTGGTTCATCACCTCGGCTTCGGACCAGCCGGACTTCTGCAGCAGCAGATCCCACTCGTAGTCGTTGGTGAACAGGTAGGTGGCGCCGTCGATGAGCCGGCGGATCTCGTCACCGGAGAGCCGGGCCAACTGCTGGCTGGGGTCGGCGGCGAACGCCAGACCGAGCGCGCGGCACTCTTCGGTGTGCAGGAACATCGCCTCCGGATCGTTGGCGCCGATGATCACCAATTCCGGTGCGCCGCTTCGCTCTACGAGGTCGGCGAGCTTGATGTCACGGGCTTCCGACATTGCGCCCGGGTAGAACGACGCGATCTGGGCCATGTCCTCGTCGGTGGTGCAGACGAACCGGGCGGTGTAGGCGGTCTTCGAGACCAGCACGCCACTGGTGTCCACACCGTGGGCTTCCAGCCACTGCCGGTACTCGTCGAAGTCCGAGCCGACGGCACCCACCAGCAGCGGGTTGCCGCCCAGCAGGCCCATCGCGTAGGCCATGTTTCCCGCGACGCCGCCGCGGTGGACGACCAGATCGTCGACCAGGAAGCTCAGCGACACCTTCTGCAGGTGCTCGGCGAGGAGTTGTTCGGAGAACCGCCCGGGAAACCGCATCAGGTGGTCGGTGGCAATGGATCCGGTCACCGCGATCGCCACGTTGTGTCCGCCCTTCATTCGCTAATGGGACTAGCACCGAGGCCGTGCGCTAGCCTGCGTACAAGAGCCGACTATATGGCCCGGCATCGGCCCCGCCGCGGCGGGTGCTTGAAGTTTTGGCCTCCACCGACCGCAGGAGACTTATCGATGGCTGGCCCGATTCCGCCGCATCAGCAGGCCGGGGCCGAGGGCGAGCCGTACCCGGAGCAGCCGTTCGGCCCGCCGGGCGTGATCCCGCCGGTGCCCTATCCCGGCGTCTACCCCGGCGCCCTTCCACCGCCGGTGGCCTACCCGCCGGCGCCACGTAAGCGCCGGACGGCGCTGTGGCTGGGCTTGCTGACCGTGGTCGTCGTGGCCGCCGTGGTGGCCGCGGTCCTGACGATCCGCACCGGGGAGTCCACCACGGCCGCGGGCGGGTTCAGCGAGGCGGCAGCCAAGTCGTCGATATCGAGCTACCTGACCGCGCTGTCCAAGGGCGACACCGAGACCATCGCGCGCAACAACCTGTGCGGCATGTACGACGGGGTGAAGGACCGCAAATCCGACCTGGCGCTGGCCAAGCTGGCCAGCGACGCGTTTCGCAGGCAGTTCGCCGGCGCCGAGGTGACCTCGATCGATTCGATCGTCCCGTGGTCGAACTATCAGGCGCAGGTGTTGTTCACCATGAAGGTGGCGTCCTCCGGTAGCCGCGGCAACCGCGGCGAGGAACAAGGCGTGGCTCAGCTGCTCCGCCAGGGCAACCAGCTGCTGGTGTGCTCGTATCTATTGCGAACGGCCGCCCAGTACTGAGACTGGACGGCCGTTGCGGTTGAAGCTTGGTTAGTTGAACGAATCGCCGCAGGCGCAGGAGCCGGTGGCGTTCGGGTTGTCGATCGTGAAGCCCTGCTTCTCGATGGTGTCGACGAAGTCGATCGTCGCGCCCTGGATGTACGGCGCGCTCATCCGGTCGACGGTCAGATTGACCCCGCCGAACTCGCTGACCAGGTCACCGTCGAGGGTGCGATCGTCGAAGAACAGGTTGTAGCGCAGGCCGGCGCAGCCACCGGGCTGAACGGCGATCCGCAGCGCCAGGTCGTCGCGGCCTTCCTGGTCCAGCAGCGACTTGGCCTTGGCGGCCGCGGCCTCGGTCAGAATCGCGCCGTGGGTCTCGGTCGTGGTTTCGGTCGACTGATCGGAAACAGTCATTGCGTCTCCCTACAAGCAGATGTCTTTGCGGGCTTTACCCACTTCGTCAACGGTACCTTGTCCGGGCGCTATTCCCGAGTCGATGGGCTCGTCCTCAGCCGACCAGGTCGGCGGCGGTCCGGCGGGCCAGGCCGGTGAGCTGAGCGGCGGCGTCGTCGATGGCGACCTGCACCGACCCGGCGTAGTCGGCGATCGCGTGCGCCGCGGTGATTCCCGCCGCGGTCAACTCCGCGGGCGGCAGGGTGACCTGGCCGGCCAGCACGATCACCGGAACACCGCGGGTCCGCGCGCCGCCGGCGAGTGCGCTGACCACCTTGCCGTGCAGCGATTGGTCGTCGAAGCGGCCTTCCCCGGTGACGATCACGTCGGCGGCCGCGACGTCGGCGGCCAGCCCGGTGTGCTCGGCGATGACGGCCGCTCCGGATTCGCGGCGTGCGCCCAGGGCCAGCAGCGCGGCCCCCAGTCCCCCGGCCGCGCCCGCGCCGGGCAGTGGGCTGATCGTCATCCCTGCCAGCGCATCGAGCGTGACAGCCCACGCCGTCATCCGCTGCTCGAGCATCTCCACGGTGTCCGGATCGGCGCCTTTCTGGGGGCCGAAAACCCGCGCGGCCCCCATCGGGCCCAGCAGCGGGTGTTCCACGTCCGTGGCGGCGATCAGATCGACCTGTGCCAGCTTGACCCTGGCCTGTTCCGGGCCGCCGAGCGCCTCGATCATTCCGCGGCCGCCATCGGTGCAGGAGCTGCCGCCCAGGCCGACGATGATCGTGCGGGCGCCGGCCTGCAGCGCGGCGTCGATCAGCTGGCCGACTCCGCTGCTGTGGGCGGCGACCGCACTGTCCGGCGTGGGCGGACCGGGAAGCAGCGTCAGGCCGCAGGCCTGGGCGCATTCGATGTAGGCGGCCGACGCGGCGCGGTCGTCGACCCATTCGGCGTCGACGTCCTCATCCAGCGGCCCGGCCACCCGGGTGTGACGAACCTCGCCGAGCCTCCCGGCCAGCACGCCGACGAAGCCGGGGCCGCCGTCGGATTGCGGCGCCAGGACGAGTTCGTCGGAGGGCCTGGCGTCACGCCAGCCGGCCGCGATGGACTGGGCGGCTTCGACGGCGGTCAGGCTGTCGCCGTAGCAGTCCGGCGCGATCAGCACCCGCATTCGTGCAGGGTAACCTGGCAGACGTGAAGCTGCTGGGCCGCAAGAACGACGAAGGTGCCGCCAAGGCCGAACCGGTCGAGGTCGATGAGTCTGCCGCGGTGGCCGGCACCACCGCGCCCAAGGGCAAGCCGACCCCGAAGCGCAGTGCCACGGCCAAGCGCCGCGGGCCGGTCGCCCCCGCACCGATGACCTCCGCCGAGGCGCGCAAGCGCCGCAAGGAGATGCGCGCCACCCTCACCAAAGAGGAGCGTCGCGCCGAGAAGGATCAGCGCCGCACGGCGATGAACGATCGCCGTGAGCGGATGATGGCCGGCGACGAGGCTTACCTGCTGGCCCGCGACCAGGGACCGGTGCGCCGGTACGCGCGCGACATCGTCGACGCCCGTCGCAATGTGCTGGGGCTGTTCATGCCGTCCGCGCTGGGCTTGATCTTCGTGATGCTGGCGGTGCCGCAGGTCCAGCTGTTCATCTCCCCCGCGATGCTGGTCTTGATGGCGGTCATGGCGATCGACGGAATCCTGTTGGGCCGCAAGGTGAAGAAGGCCGTCGACGCGAAGTTCCCGGACAACGACGAAGGCGCCTTCAAGCTCGGGATGTACGCCGCGGGCCGGGCTTCCCAGATCCGCCGTATGCGCGCGCCGCGACCGCAGGTCGAGCGCGGCGCCAAGGTTGTCTGAGTCCCGCCAGGCGGTGCGCACTCTGGTGCTCGGCGGAATCCGGTCGGGCAAGTCACGCTGGGCCGAGACGGCGCTGGCCGACGAATCCGAGGTCCGCTACGTCGCCACCGGTGCGGCCGCCGATTCCGACCCGTCCTGGGCGCGCCGGGTGGCTGCGCACCGCGAGCGTCGGCCGGATTCCTGGCGCACCGTCGAAACCGCCGATGTGGCAGCCGTTTTGCGCGACGGCCCGGGCACGGCCACCCTGGTCGACGATCTGGGCGGCTGGCTGACCGCCACGTTCGATCGCCGCGGCTGGGACGGCGGATCGGTGACACCCGACGTCGACGAGCTCGTCGGCGCGGTCGAGACGTTCACCGGGCGGCTGGCATTGGTCAGCCCCGAGGTCGGGTTGACCGTGGTGGCGGCGACTGCTTCTGGCAGGCGCTTCACAGACGAACTCGGCACACTCAATCAACGACTCGCCCTGTGCTGTGACCAGGTGGTCCTGGTGGTTGCGGGATTGCCGGTCTGGGTCAAACCGACGAAAGCGTTGAGCTGATGGATTTCCCCGCGGTCTCCCCGCCAGATTCCCGTGCCGCCGCGGCGGCCAAGCGTCGCCAGGACATTCTCACCAAACCCACGGGCGCGCTGGGTCGCCTGGAGGATCTGTCGGTCTGGGTGTCCGCGTGCCAAGGAGCTTGTCCGCCTAGGCAATTCGAGCGAGCCCGGGTGGTGGTGTTCGCCGGTGACCACGGCGTCGCCCGGACCGGGGTGTCGGCATATCCGCCGGAGGTGACCGCGCAGATGGTGGCCAACATCGATGCCGGCGGCGCGGCGATCAACGTACTGTCCGGAGTGGCGGGCGCGTCGGTGCGGGTCGTCGATATCGCGGTGGACTGCGAGCAGCCGCTGACCGGCGAGATCGGCGCGCACAAGGTCCGCCGCTCCAGCGGCAACATCGCGGTCGAGGATGCGCTGAGCGCCGACCAGGTGGTGGCCGCCATTGAGGCGGGACGCCGACTCGCTGACGACGAGGTGGACGCCGGCGCCGACCTGCTGATAGCGGGCGACATGGGCATCGGAAACACCACGGCCGCAACAGCATTGATCGCCACGCTGACCGACACCGAGCCGGTGGCGGTGGTGGGGCGCGGCACCGGCATCGACGACGACGCGTGGGCTCGCAAAGTCGCGGCGGTGCGCGATGCCATGTTCCGCGGTCGCCAGTTCCGGCCCGACCCGGTCGGGCTGCTGCGCACCTGTGGCGGTGCGGATCTGGCGGCGATGGCCGGCTTCTGCGCGCAGGCCGCGGTGCGACGCACACCGCTGCTCCTCGACGGCGTCGTGGTGACGGCGGCAGCTCTGGTCGCCGACCGGATGGCCCCCGGCGCGCGGGCCTGGTGGCAGGCCGGACACCGGTCGACGGAGCCCGCGCACACGCTGGCGCTGGCCCACCTGGAGTTGATTCCGATCATCGACCTCGGTTTGCGCCTCGGTGAGGGCACCGGCGCGGCGGTGGCCCTGCCGCTGCTGCGGGCGGCCGTCGCAACACTGGCCTCGATGGCCACCTTCTCCGACGCCGGCGTCTCCGATCGCGCCGCGGACTGAACCGTGTTCCGTTCGCTGGCAGGCGCTTTCGCCTTCGCCACCGTGGCACCGTCGCCCGGCTTGACGGCAGCACCGGGCCGTGGTGTGTTGACGGCGTTGCCGGTCGTGGGCGTGGCGCTGGGCGTGACAGCGGCCGGGGTGTGCTGGGCATCGACGGCGGTGTTCGGCGCCGGCAACGGGTTGGCCGGCCTACTGGCAGTGGCGGCGCTGCTGTTGTTGACTCGCGGTCTGCACGCCGACGGGCTGTCGGACACGGTGGACGCGCTCGGCTGCTACGGACCGCCTGAGCGGGCACTTCAGGTGATGCGGGACGGGACTGCGGGCCCTCTCGGCGTCGCCGCCGTGGTGATGGCGATCGGCCTGTCTGCATTCGCGTTCACCACCGTGCTGGTCAGTCCGGGTGGTTGGCGGGGTGCGCTGGCGGTGGCCGTCGCGGTCACCGCTGGACGAGTCGCCGTGGTGCTGGCTTGCCGGACCGGAATTCCGGCGGCGCAGGGCAGCACTCTCGGCCGCCTGGTGGCCGGCACTCAGCCACTGCCGGTGGTGGTGGTCTGGACGCTGGTGGTTCTCGCCGCCGCGGTCCCGATCACTCCGGCGATGTGGCCGGGCCCGGTGGCCGTGTTGGCCGGGTTGACGTCGTCGGCAGTGCTCGTCGCGCACTGTGTACGCCGATTCGGTGGGATCACCGGCGATGTCCTCGGCGCGGTCGTCGCGCTGACGACGACCGTGACCGCGGTTCTGCTGGCGGCCCTGAGTTAGCGCCGAGGTAGGGTCACCAGCACACGACCCTCCATCCGACCAGATCTTCCTGGCACACGAAACGACGACACCATTGGGGAGGCACTGTGAGTTCGCCCATGCCCGAGACCACCGAAGCCGAGACTCCGGGGCCACTGAGAACCGCGTGGCGAAGTATGCACCTGCCGGTGTTCATCCCGGCGTCGGTGGTGATCATCGGGCTGATCGTCTTCGCCGTCGTCTACGCCTCCACGGCGAGCAACGCCTTCGGCCGGCTCAACGACGCGATAACCAGCAGCGTCGGCTGGTGGTACATCCTGGTGACCACCGGCTTCGTGCTATTCGCGCTCTACTGTGGGTTGTCCCGAGTCGGGACGATTCGGCTCGGCCGCGACATCGAAAAGCCGGAGTTCAGCTTCTGGGCGTGGCTGGCGATGTTGTTCAGCGCCGGCATGGGCATCGGGCTGGTGTTCTACGGGGTAGCCGAGCCGCTCACCCACTACGTCGACCCCCCGCCGTCGCTCGGTGTTGACGGCTCGACCGACGCCGCCGCCAACCAGGCGATGGCGCTGACGCTGTTCCACTGGGGGCTGCACGCCTGGGCCATCTACGTGGTCGTCGGGCTGGGCATGGCGTACATGACGTATCGGCGCGGGCGCCCCCTGTCGGTGCGGTGGCTGTTGGAGCCGCTGATCGGACGGCGCCGTGTCGAAGGGGTGATCGGCCACACTGTCGACGTCATCGCCGTCGTCGGCACGCTGTTCGGGGTGGCAACCTCGTTGGGCTTCGGAATCACCCAGATCGCCGCCGGCTTGGAGTATCTGGGCTGGATCACGGTGAACAACTGGTGGATCGTGGCCATGATCGCCGCTATCACGGCCATCGCCACGGCATCGGTGGTCAGCGGTGTCAGCAAGGGGCTGAAATGGTTGTCCAACATCAACATGGCGCTGGCCGCAGCACTGGCCGGGTTCGTGTTGCTGCTCGGCCCCACCCTGTTCCTACTGCAGGCCTGGGTGCAGAACATGGGCATCTACGTGCAGTCACTGCCGCAATTGGCGTTGCGCACGGGCCCGTTCACCGACGGCAAGTGGTTGTCGAACTGGACCATTTTCTACTGGGGCTGGTGGATCAGCTGGGCGCCCTTCGTCGGCATGTTCATCGCACGGATATCCCGAGGTCGCACCATCCGGGAGTTCGTGGCGGCGGTGTTGCTGGTCCCGACTGTGATCGGATCGCTGTGGTTCACGATTTTCGGTGAATCGGGGATCCTGCGTCAGCGCAACCACGGCGACATGCTCGTCGACGGCTCGGTGGACACCAACACGTCGCTGTTCCGGCTGCTGGACGGTCTGCCCCTGGGCGTGGTGACCAGCCTGGTCGCGGTGGCAGTGATCGTGTTCTTCTTCGTCACCTCCTCCGATTCGGGATCGCTGGTCATCGACATTCTGTCCTCGGGTGGGGACCTGGATCCGCCGAAGCCGACCCGGGTGTACTGGGCCACTCTCGAAGGCGTGGCGGCCGCGGTGCTGCTGCTGGTCGGCGGAGCCGGCTCGCTCACGGCGCTGCAGACCGCGTCGATCGCTACCGCGCTGCCCTTTTCCCTGGTGATGGTGGCGGCGTGCGTGGCGATGATCCGTGCTTTCCGCTACGACCTGGCGACCACGCCGCGATTGCTGCACGTGTCCGCACCCGATCAATTGGCCGATGAGCTGACCGCCGACGGAGACCGCCGCCGCGACGTCTCCGCGACGTTGGCCGGGTTGGTCGCGGTGCGCGCAATCCCAATCGACACCTGCGAGGTGCACGAGCAGACCGGTGCGCTGACGATCAACGACCCGATCGACCCGCTGGAACCGAATGCTGAGGTCACCGAGGCGGAACTGGAGGCTGCCGAGCAGCTGACTCGGCAGGCACATCGGCCTAGCTGAGCCGGGCCATCCAGCCGTGCGTGTCGGCGAAGGTGCCGCGCTGGATGCCGGTCAGGGTGTCCCGCAACGCCATCGTCACCTCGCCCGGCTGTCCATCGGCGATGGTGAACTCGCCGTCACCGAACTTGACGTGCGAGACCGGGGTGATCACCGCAGCCGTCCCGCAGGCGAACACCTCAGTGATCTCGCCGGCGGCCACGCCCTTGCGCCACTCCTCGACGTCGATCTTGCGTTCCTCGACGGCGAACCCGGCGTCGCCGGCCAGTTGCAGCAGCGAATCGCGCGTGATGCCCGGCAGCAGTGAGCCGGACAGTTCCGGGGTGACCAGCCGCGCCGACCCGCCGCTGCCGAAGACGAAGAACAGGTTCATCCCGCCCATCTCCTCGATGTAGCGGCGTTCGATCGCGTCGAGCCAGACCACCTGATCGCACCCGTGCTCGGCGGCCTCGGCCTGCGCCAGCAGCGAGGCGGCGTAGTTGCCGCCGAACTTCGCCGCGCCGGTGCCGCCCGGGCTGGCCCGCACGTATTCGGTGGACAGCCAGACGCTGACCGGTTTGATCCCGCCCTTGAAGTAGGCGCCGGCCGGCGAGGCGATCACCAGGTAGCGATATTCGGAGGCCGGCCGCACGCCCAAGCCGGGTTCGGTCGCGATCACGAACGGCCGCAGATAGAGCGACGCCTCGCCACCGGCGGGCGGCACCCATTGGTTGTCGACGGCGATCAGCTGGCGCAGCGATTCGACGAACAGCTCCTCGGGCAGCTCCGGGATGGCGAGCCGGCGAGCGGAGGCGCGCAACCGCGCGGCGTTGGCCTCGGGACGGAACGACACGATCGAGCCGTCCGCCCACCGGTAGGCCTTGAGCCCTTCGAAGATCTCCTGCGCGTAGTGCAGGACGATGGCCGACGGGTCGAGTTCGATCGGGCCGTACGGCACCACGCGGGCGTCGTGCCAACCCAGTTCGTCGGTGTAGAGCACCGACACCATGTGGTCGGTGTGGAATCGCCCGAAGCCGGGGTCGGCCAGAATCTGAGCCCGTACCTCGTCGGTCGCCGGATTCGCGTTGTGCTCAACCGTGAACTCGAGGGGGCCGTTGGTCATACGGCGATTGTAGACCGGGGCCGCTAGCGAGTTTTGACCTCAACGAACGGCGGTTTGACCACTTCGCACTCCAGGGGACGCCCGCGCACGTCGACAGTGACCAGCGCGCCATCCTCGATCCCGGCGTCGGTGTCGATGAGGGCAAGGGCGATACCGACTTTCAGCGACGGCGAGAACGTGCCCGAGGTGGTGACCCCCACCGGCAGTGCGCCGTTCAACACGGTCAGGTCCGGACGCAGCACGCCGCGGCCGGTGGCCCGCAGGCCGCGAAGCAGCCGGCGCGGGCCGGCCGCCTTCTCGGCCAGCAGGGCGTCGCGGCCGAAGAACGCGTCCTTCTTCCAGCCGATCGCCCAGCCGCAGCGGGCCTGCAGCGGCGAAATGTCCAGTGACAGCTCGTGTCCGTGCAGCGGGTAACCCATCTCGGTGCGCAGGGTGTCGCGGGCACCCAGGCCGGCGAGTTGTCCGCCTGCGGACTGCACTTCGGCGACGAGCGCGTCGAACACCACGGGTGCGGAGTCCCACGGCGGCAACAGCTCATACCCGTGCTCACCGGTGTATCCGGTGCGGCATACCCGTACCGGCACACCGGAGTACGTGGCGTCGGCGTAGCCCATGTAGTCCATGTCGGCGGGCAGCCCCAGCGCGGCGAGCACGTCGGCGGACCGCGGGCCCTGAACGGCCAGCACGGCATACGAGCGGTGCTGATCGGTGATCGAAATACCTTCTGGCGCAGCCGCTTGCAGTGCTGCGACGACAGCAGCGGTGTTGGCGGCGTTGGGCACCAGGAAGATCTCGTCGTCGCTGACGTAGTAGGCGATCAGGTCGTCGATCACCCCGCCCTCGGGGGCGCAGCACAGGGTGTACTGCGCCTTGCCCGGACCGATCCGGCGGAGGTCGTTGGTCAGCGTGGAGTTGATGAACTCCGCCGCGCCCGGGCCGGCCACCAGAGCTTTGCCCAGATGGCTGACGTCGAAGAGCCCGACCGCCTCGCGGGTGGCGGTGTGCTCACCGACCGTGCCGGCGTAGGACACCGGCATCAGCCAGCCGCCGAACGGCGCGAAGGTGGCGCCCAGTTCGCGGTGCTGGCTGTCGAGCGGGCCGTACAGGAGTTCCGATGTGTCGGTCACGGCCAACAACACTAGTGCCCCGCGTCTACTGTGAATCCTCGTGAGCACCGAACCTGGATACGCCGCCCCCACTGTCACCGTCGCGACCTCACTGCCCAAGCGCGCGCAGTCGTCGGTGCTGATCGTCCCGGTCGTCACCGGCCTGGGAGGGGAAGCCGGTGACGGCTCCCCCACCGTCGTCGGCGGCCCGTTTCTGGACGCCGAGGCAATCGGTGAGATCGGGGTGGTCTTGCGTGCGCTGGGCGCCAAGGGCGGCGCCGAGCAGGTCACCCGCCTGCACGTGCCGTCGCTCGCGGTCGGCAGTGTGCTGGCCGTCGGGCTCGGCGCGCCGCGCGACGAGTGGCCGGCCGATGTCATCCGTCGTGCGGCCGGGGTGGCCGCCCGCTCGCTGTCCGGGGTCGACACCGTCATCACCACGCTGACCGAGCTGGACCTGGAGGCCGCGATCGAGGGCCTGATCCTGGGTAGCTACCGGTTCACCGAGTTCCGCAGCGCGAAGACCGCGCCGAAGGAAGCCGCGCTGAGCAAGATCATCGCGCTGAGCACTGCGGCGGGCGCCAAGAAGGACGCCGCCCGGGCCACCGCGATCGCCACCGCGGTGGCCACCGCACGCGATTTCGTGAACACCCCGCCCAGCCACCTGTTCCCCGGCGAATTCGCCAAGCGGGCAGAGGCTTTGGGTGAAGCCGCCGGATTGAAGGTCGAGGTGCTCGACGAGAAGGCGCTCGCCAAGGCCGGTTACGGCGGCATCATCGGGGTGGGCAAGGGATCGTCGCGCCCGCCGCGGCTGGTGCGGCTGGCCTATCGCGGCGCCAAGGGCAAGCGCGCTAAGACCGTCGCCCTGGTGGGCAAGGGTGTCACCTTCGACACCGGCGGCATCTCGATCAAGCCGGCCGCGTCGATGCACCACATGACCTCCGACATGGGCGGCGCCGCAGCGGTGATCGCCACGGTCGTGCTGGCCGCCAAGCAGGGGTTGCCGATCGATGTGATCGCGACAGTGCCGATGGCCGAGAACATGCCGTCGTCGACCGCGCAACGCCCCGGTGACGTGCTGACCCAGTACGGCGGCATCACCGTCGAGGTGCTCAACACCGACGCCGAGGGCCGGCTGATCCTGGCCGACGCGATCGTGCGGGCCTGCGAGGACCAGCCCGACTACCTGATCGAGACCTCGACGCTGACGGGCGCGCAGACCGTCGCGCTGGGTGGCCGCACCCCGGGCGTGATGGGCAGCGAGGACTTCCGCGACCGGGTGGCCCGGATCTCACAGGCCGAGGGCGAGAACGCCTGGCCGATGCCGCTGCCCGACGAGTTGAAGGACGATCTGAAGTCGACTGTCGCCGATCTGGCGAACGTCAGCTCGCAGCGCTTCGCCGGCATGCTGGTCGCCGGGGTGTACCTGCGGGAGTTCGTCGCCGACGGTGTGCAGTGGGCGCACATCGACATCGCCGGGCCGGCGTACAACACCTCCGGCCCGTGGGGCTACACGCCCAAGGGCGGCACCGGGGTGCCGACCCGGACGATGTTCGCCGTCCTGGAGGACATCGCCGCGAACGGCTAGACCACGCCGGCGCGGGCGATGCTGCGCATCCCCTGCGGCAGCACCTTCGACGTCCCGTAGAGCAGGTACGCCTCGGGGGTGACCGGCCGGATCGGCTTGTCCTTCTTCACCGCGGAGACGATGGCCTTGGCCACCTTGTCCGGCCCGTAACCCCGCCGGTCGAACATGTTCTCCAGCTGCGCGCGCCGGGTCGCGACGGCGGCCCGCTTGCCCGATGGTGCGATCATCTCGGTGGCCGACACGATGTTGGTGTTGATGATGCCGGGGCAGATCGTGGTCAATCCGATTCCGGCGCCAGCCAATTCGGCACGCAGGCAGTCGGAGAACATGTACACCGCCGCCTTGGACGTGCAGTAGGCGTTCAGCCCCTTCAGCGGTGAGTAGGCCGCCATGGACGCCACGTTGACGATGTGGCCGCCGGTGCCGCGCTCGACGAGCCTGCGGGCGAACGCGCGGCAGCCGTTGACGACGCCGCCGAGGTTGACGTCCAGCACGCGGTCGAATTGCTCTGCGGGAGTGTCCAGGAAGGCTCCGGCCACCCCGATGCCGGCGTTGTTGACGACGATGTCGGGCACCCCGTGGGCGGCGCACACCTCGTCGGCGAATCGCTCGACGGCCTCGGCGTCGGACACGTCGAGCACATAGGGATGCGCGATCGCGCCGAGTGCGCCGATCTTGGCCGCGGTGTCCTTGAGGCCGGCCTCGTCGATATCGCTGATCACCAACTCGGCGCCGTCCCGGGCGAAGGCCAACGCGGTTTCACGGCCGATGCCGCTGCCGGCTCCGGTGACCGAGACCAGGGTGTCGCCGAAGTCCTTCTGCGGCCGGCCGACCTGGGCCCGCAACAGTGCACGGGCGGCCGGTTTGCCGTCCAGGTGCTCGGCCAGTTCGGTGACCGCGGCGGCCAGCACCTGTGGATGGGTGAATGGCGACCAGTGCTTGGCGCGCAGGTCGCGGCGCCACAGCCGAGGCACCCACCGAGCGGTGTCGTCGTAGACGTGGGGCAGCACGAACGGATCGTCGAGGTTGACGATCAGCTGCACGGGAACGTCGACGTGGAAGTCCAGCGGACGGTGGATCAGCGCGGGCAGAGCGTTGGCCCGGTAGATCTTTGTGCCCCTGGCGGCGTCGTCGGCGAACGTCCCGCCGTAATGCACGAGATCCTTCGGAATGCCGCGGGTGAGTCCGGCGCGCATGACCCCGGAGCCCAGCCGCATGGCCGCGGGCGCCAGCACCGGAACCGACAGCGCGGCCGTGTAGGTGACATGTAGCAGCTGAGAGAGCGCGCGCACGAACAACTTTGGCCGGTACGGCTTCTTCAGCCCGTCGCGCACGTAGCGGATCAGGTGGTGCAGACTCGGTCCCGACACGGAGGTGAACGACGCCACCCGGTCACCGGCACCGGCCCGACCGAGGTACTCCCACATGCCGACCGAGCCCCAGTCGTGGCCGAGCACGTGCACGGGTTGGCCGGGACTGAATTCGGCAACGACGGCGTCGAAGTCGTCGGCGAAGTTGGCCATCGTGTACTTCGAGAACGATTTCGGCCCCGTCGACGCTCCGGCGGCGCGGCTGTCGTAGCGGACCACCCGGAACGTGTCGGCCAGTAGCGGCACGACCGCGTCCCACACCACGTGCGAATCGGGGTAGCCGTGCACGAGCACGACGGTCGGGCCGTCGGGATTGCCCTCCTCGTAGACCGCCAGGCGGGTCCCGTCGGTGCTGTCGACATAGCGCATGGTCATCACAACTCCAGGTCTCGTTGGCGGCGGCGTTCGATCCGCCGCCGAGCGTCATAGTCGCGCATCCGCTGCGGATACCCGACTTTCTGCACGTCATAGACAGGAATTCCGAGCTCTTCACCGAGTCGGCGGGCACCGGCCGGACCGTCGGCAGGGCGACGGGTCCATTCACCGTCGGCGGCCACGAGCACGACGGTCATCGGGGTCACGCTGGTCTTGGGCTCGACGTAGGCCTCCACCCCGGTGCGCTGCGCAGCCCATTCGTGCAGGTGCCGCCGATCGGCGGCGAGCGCGGAATCAGCCCGGCGGGTAGACCGGAACCTGTCGAACAGCCCCAACTCCGATGCACTCCTTCCGGCGGTCCTTCCCTTCGATGGTGCCAGAGAAATCACACGTCGCCCTGAGTGCGTGCGGGTGGCCCGGCAATGACAGGATGGGTACACGACGCTGTGGTATGCCAGAAGTCCGACCCGCACGACTGACCGTTCGAGGGAGTCAACACAATGGCCGTCTCCGTCCAGATGCCGGCACTCGGTGAGAGCGTCACCGAGGGGACCGTCACCCGGTGGCTGAAGCAAGAGGGCGACACCGTCGAGGTCGACGAGCCTCTGCTTGAGGTGTCGACCGACAAGGTCGACACGGAGATTCCCGCTCCCGCATCCGGTGTGCTGACGAAGATCGTTGCGCAGGAGGACGACACCGTCGAGGTCGGCGGCGAGCTCGCGGTGATCGGTGACCCCGGTGAGGAGTCCGAGTCGTCGGCGGCCCCGGCCGAGTCGTCTGAAGCCCCGGCCGAGTCGTCCGAGGCCCCGGCCGAGGAGACCCAGGCGGAGCCAGAACCAGAACCAGAACCAGAACCAGAACCGGAACCTGAGCCGGAACCCGAACCCGCGCAGTCGTCGGGATCCTCGGAGTCGTCAGGGTCGGCGACGCCGGTGCTGATGCCCGAACTCGGCGAGTCCGTCACCGAGGGAACCGTGACCCGGTGGCTGAAGAAGGTCGGCGACTCGGTCGAGGTCGATGAGCCGCTGGTCGAGGTGTCCACCGACAAGGTCGACACCGAGATCCCGTCACCGGTGGCCGGGACGCTGCTGTCCATCACGGCCGAGGAGGACGACACCGTCGCCGTCGGTGGCGAACTGGGCAAGATCGGGGATGCCGGCGCCGCGCCGCAGGCCGAGCCGAAGCCCGAACCCAAGCCCGAACCGAAACCGGAACCCAAGCCCGAGCCGAAGGCCGAACCCAAGCCCGAGCCGAAGCCCGAACCCAAGCCCGAGCCCGAGCCCAAGCCCGAGCCCAAGCAGGCCCCCGCACCGGCCGCCGCCGAGGATGGCGACGCGTCCGACGGCAGCCCCTACGTCACTCCTCTGGTGCGAAAGCTGGCTGCCGAGAACGGGATCGACCTCGCCAGCGTCAAGGGCACCGGTGTCGGCGGCCGCATCCGCAAGCAGGATGTGCTGGCTGCCGCTGAGGCCAAGACGTCGAAACCCGAGCAGCCCGCCGCGGCTCCCGCCAAGGCACCGGCCGCTGCCGCCGCCGCGGCAGCACCGTCACCGCTGGCACATCTGCGCGGCACGACGCAGAAGGCGAACCGGATCCGGCAGATCACCGCCAAGAAGACCCGCGAATCGCTGCAGACCACCGCACAGCTGACGCAGACCCACGAGGTCGACATGACCAAGATCGTGGCGCTGCGGGCCAAGGCGAAGACGAGCTTCGCCGAGCGTGAGGGGGTCAACCTGACCTACCTGCCGTTCATCGCCCGCGCGGTGATCGACTCGCTGAAAGCGCACCCGAACATCAACGCCAGCTACAACGAGGACACCAAGGAGATCACCTACTACGACGCCGAGAACCTCGGCTTCGCGGTGGACACCGAGCAGGGCCTGCTCTCGCCGGTCGTGCACAACGCGGGCGATCTCTCGCTGGCCGGGCTGGCGCGCGCCATCCACGACATCGCCGACCGGGCCCGCAGCGGCAACCTCAAGCCCGACGAGCTGTCCGGCGGCACGTTCACGATCACCAACATCGGCAGCCAGGGCGCCCTGTTCGACACCCCGATTCTGGTGCCGCCACAGGCGGCGATGCTGGGCACCGGTGCGATCGTCAAGCGGCCCCGGGTTATCGTCGACGAGCTCGGCAACGAGTCGATCGGCGTGCGCTCCATCTGCTACCTACCGCTGACCTACGATCACCGGCTGATCGACGGCGCGGATGCCGGCCGATTCCTGACCACCGTCAAGCGGCGTCTCGAAGAAGGGGCATTCGAGGCCGACCTGGGGTTGTGACGCCATGAGCCAACCAACGGGCGGGCTCGTCGTCGCGATCGCCGGTTCGTCCGGCCTGATCGGCTCGGCACTGGTGTCGGCGCTGCGCGCCGCCGACCACCGCGTACTGCGCGTCGTGCGCCGGGCGCCGGCCAACGGCGACGAACTGCACTGGAATCCCGACAGCGGCGAGTTCGACCCGGCCGGGCTGGCGGGCGTCGACGCGGTGATCAACCTCTGCGGTGTCGGCGTCGGCGACAAACGGTGGTCGGGTTCGTTCAAACAGAGCCTGCGCGACAGCCGCATCGGCCCCACCGAGGTGATCGCCGCGGCCGTCGCCGACGCCGGGGTACCGACGCTGATCAACGCCAGCGCGGTGGGGTACTACGGCAACACCGGAAGCCGGGTCGTCGACGAAACCGCCACTGCCGGAGGCGGATTCCTGTCCCGGCTCTGCCTGGACTGGGAGGCTGCGGCGCTGGCCGCCGAGGATGCCGGCGCCCGGGTGGTACTGGCCCGCTCCGGCCTGGTGCTCTCCCCCGGCGGCGGTGTGCTCGCCCGGCTGCGACCGCTGTTCAGCCTGGGGCTCGGCGCCCGGATCGGTAACGGCAGGCAATACATGCCGTGGATCAGCCTCGAGGACGAGGTCCGCGCGCTGCTGTTCGCGATCAACAACAGCGACCTGTCCGGTCCGGTGAACTTCACCGGACCCGCTCCGGTGACCAATTCGGAGTTCACCGCCGCACTGGGCCGGGCGTTGAACCGGCCGACGCCGTTGATGGTGCCCGGGTTCGCCCTGCGCACCCTGCTGGGCGAGTTCGCCGACGAGGGCCTGATCGACGGCCAGCGGGCGATCCCCGCCGCCCTGGAACGGGCCGGGTTCGTCTTCCACCACAACACCATCGGCGAGGCGCTGGCCTACGCCACGACGTCCGCTCAGGGGTAGTAGCGTCGATTGGGTGCGGGAATCCATTCGATCGAGCTCAGCGGGCATGCAGGTCCGCCAGCTGGGCACCGTCGACTACCAGGACGCCTGGCAGTTGCAGCGCGAGCTGGCCGATGCCCGAGTGGCCGGCGGGCCCGACACGATGCTGCTGCTGGAACACCCGGCGGTGTACACCGCCGGTAAGCGCACCGAAGCCCACGAACGGCCCATGGATGGCACACCCGTGGTCGACACCGATCGTGGCGGCAAGATCACCTGGCACGGCCCAGGCCAGCTGGTCGGCTATCCGGTCATCGGGCTGGCCGAGCCGCTGGATGTGGTGAATTATGTTCGGCGGCTTGAGGAATCGTTGATCTCGGTATGCGCCGGACTGGGCCTGGAGACCGGCCGGGTCGAAGGTCGCTCCGGTGTCTGGGTGGACGGAAACCGCAAGATCGCCGCGATCGGAATCCGGGTGGCCCGCGGCACCACACTGCACGGCTTCGCACTGAACTGCGACTGCGATCTGGGCGCGTACTCGGCGATCGTGCCGTGCGGAATCACCGATGCGGGGGTGACTTCGCTGACGGCTGAACTGGGCCGCCACGTCGGCGTCGACGGCGTCCGCACTCGGGTGGCCGACGCGGTGTGTGACGCCCTCGACGGCCGCCTGCCCGTAAGCTTGAGAACGTGACAGTCACTCCAGAAGGCCGCAAGCTGCTGCGCCTGGAGGTCCGCAATGCCGAGACCCCGATCGAGCGCAAGCCGCCGTGGATCAAGACCCGTGCGCGCATGGGTCCGGAGTACACAGCGCTGAAGAGCCTGGTGCGCCGCGAGGGACTGCACACCGTGTGTGAGGAAGCGGGCTGTCCCAACATCTTCGAGTGCTGGGAAGACCGGGAAGCGACATTCCTGATCGGTGGCGAGCAGTGCACACGCCGCTGCGATTTCTGCCAGATCGACACTGGCAAGCCCGCTGAACTGGATCGCGACGAGCCACGCCGGGTGGCCGAGAGTGTGGCCGCGATGGGGCTGCGCTACGCGACGGTGACGGGCGTGGCCCGCGACGACCTGCCCGACGGCGGGGCGTGGCTGTACGCGGAGACGGTGCGCGCCATCAAGGAACTCAACCCGGCCACCGGCGTCGAACTACTGGCCCCGGACTTCAACGGCGAGCCCGCCTTGCTGCGTGAGGTGTTCGATTCGCGCCCAGAAGTGTTCGCGCACAACGTGGAAACGGTGCCACGGATCTTCAAGAGGATCCGCCCGGCGTTCCGCTACCAGCGCAGCCTCGATGTCCTGACTGCTGCCCGCGCGGCGGGTCTGGTCACCAAGAGCAACCTCATCCTCGGTATGGGCGAAACCATCGACGAGGTGCACACCGCGCTGGCCGACCTGCACGGCGCGGGCTGCGACATCGTGACGATCACCCAGTACCTGCGGCCGTCGGTGCGTCATCATCCGGTGGAGCGCTGGGTCAAGCCGGAGGAGTTCGTCGCGCTGGCCGAATACGCCGAGGGGCTGGGTTTCGCCGGGGTTCTGTCCGGCCCGTTGGTCCGGTCCTCCTATCGGGCCGGCCGGCTGTACCAGCAGGCCGCGGATGCGCACAAGCTATCCCGGTGACCGCGGCTTACCGCTGATCGCCGTTCCGTATTCTTGGTAGTTATGGCGAAAACCCGTAACGCTGCCGAGAACAAGGCAGCCAAGGCCGAGGCGAAAGCCGCCAGCAAGGCCGCAGCCAAGCAGCGCCGCAGCCAGTTGTGGCAGGCGTTCCAGATGCAGCGCAAGGAAGACAAGCGGCTGCTCCCCTACATGATCGGCGCGTTTGTGTTGATCGTGGCCGCGTCGGCGGTCGCCGGCGTGCTGGCCGGCGGGATCACCCTCTACCTGCTGATCGTGCTCGGTGTCGTGCTGGGCGCCCTGGTGGCGTTCATCATCTTCGGGCGGCGCGCGCAGAAGTCGGTGTTCCGCAAGGCCGAGGGGCAGACGGGTGCCGCCGCCTGGGCACTGGACAACCTGCGCGGCAAGTGGCGGGTGACGCCGGGGGTTGCGGCCACCGGCCACTTCGACGCCGTGCACCGGGTGATCGGCCGACCGGGCGTGATCTTCGTCGCCGAGGGTTCCGCGGCTCGGGTGCGGCCGCTGCTGGCTCAGGAGAAGAAGCGCACCGCGCGACTGATCGGCGACATCCCGATCTACGACGTGATCGTCGGCAACGGCGAGGGCGAGGTGCCGCTGGCGAAGCTGGAGCGACATCTGACCAAGCTGCCTGCCAACATCACCGTCAAGCAGATGGACTCGCTGGAGTCCAAGCTCGTCGCGCTGGGTTCCCGGATGGGTCCGGCCGCGATGCCCAAGGGCCCGCTGCCCGCACAGGCCAAGATGAAGGGCGTGCAACGCACCGTCCGCAGGCGCTGACCAATTTCGGGGGGATGTCATCTGTACTGCTTGTGAGTGGGCGCCGCATTTCAGCGCCTTGGGGTCCGGGGTTCTGACGCGTCGGACGGCGCTGCGTGCTGCTGCGGTGACAGCGGCCGCGACGGCCGCGGCCGCCTGTGGCGGTAAACAACCCGCGACGGGCGCGACGACGTTCGCCGATGTGGTGTTCCGGGGTGGCCGGATCCACACCGTGTCCCCCACGCAGCCGTGGGCGCAGGCGGTGGCAGTCACGGGCAACACCATCTCCTATGTGGGCGACGACGCCGGCGCGGCGGCGCTGGAGGGCCCGGACACCCGCGTCGTCGACCTCAAGGGCAACCTGATGCTGCCGGGGTTCGTCGAGGGCCACATCCATCCGTTCCTCGGCTCGTTTCTGACAAGTGGCGTCGACCTGCAGGTGCCCACCGGGGCGGACGCACTCGCCGCGATCGCCGCGTATGCGGCGCAGCATCCGGACGGCCCGGTGCGCGGATTCGGTTGGCGCGTCGATATGTTCGGGCCGGACGGGCCCACCCGGCAAGAGCTGGACCGGGTGCTGCCGGACCGGCCCGGGTTCTTCTTCGCCATTGACGGCCACAGCATGTGGGCCAACAGCAAGGCGCTGCAGATCGCCGGCGTCGGCCGCGACACCCCGGACCCGATTCCCGGGTTCAGTTATTACGTCCGCGACGAGCACGGCGACCCGACCGGGTATCTCCTCGAAGTCGACGCGGTGCTGAGCCTGGTGAACGCCGTCGATCCGATCTCGCCGCACTCGATGCAGACGCTGCTGGAGACGTGGCTGCCGAAGGCCTCGGCGGCCGGGATCACCTCGGTCTTCGATGCCGGGGTACCGCCGATCGGCGAAGATCAGGGCGCAGTGATCGCCCTGTACACCGATTTGGAGCGGCGTGGTGGGTTGCCGTTCCGGGTCGTGGCCTCCTACAGCGTGAAAGCCCCGCCGGTCGACGACGCGGTGGCGAAGCTGACCGATATCCGCAACCGGGTCTCGACCGAACTTGTGACCGTCGGCGCGGTGAAGATCATCGGCGACGGCACCCAGGGTGGATACACCGCGTGGCTGATCGAGCCGTATGCGGACAAACCGGATTCGATCGGCGGGTCGCCGTTCACCGAGGAACAATGGCGCCAGCTGATACGCGAGGTCGACGCGGCCGGCTTCGATGTCCATGTGCACGCCTGCGGTGAGCACACCGCGCGCACGGCGTTGGATTCGATCGAGGCGGCGATCGCGGTCAACCCGTCGCGCGACCGCAGGCACACCATCGCCCATCTGGTCTACGTCCAGGATCCCGACAGCCAGCGGTTCGGCAAACTTGGTGTGACCGGCCAGTTTTCGGCCAACTGGATGTCGGCCGATCCGGACACCATGCAGAACATGGCAGCACGATACGGCCAACCCCGTCAGGAGCTGTTCTATCGCGTGCAGGACATCCTGCGGTCCGGCGGACGGGTTTCGCTGGGCACAGATTGGCCCGCGGCCGGCTACTTCTCCACCTACAAGCCGCTCGATTCCATCCAGATCGGGGTGACCCGCCAGCTGATCGGCCAGCCCGATGCGCCCGTGCTGGCGCCGGCCGATCAGAAGCTGACCGTCGCCGAGGCCGTGCACGCCAACACGATGGGCGCCGCCTACCAGATCCGGCTCGACGACAAAGTCGGGTCGGTCGAGGTGGGCAAGCGCGCCGATCTGATCGTGTTGGATTCCAACATCTTCGAGATCGACCCGCACGACATCCACCGTGCGACCGTGACGATGACGATGATGAACGGACAGGTCCGCCACCAGGTCTAGTCAGGCGGCGATCACCCGCACCAGCTCACCGTTGAGGTAGAGCTCGGCCTGACTCAGCGGCACCTTCGGCGTGCCGGGCATCGGCGGCGCCGCCGAGTGATAGTGCGCTCCGGTCGGTGTGATGAATTCTGCTGCGTGCCTGCCAGTTTCCGCGGTCCCGGCGATCACCCGCCAACCGGGGGCTTCCTTGGTGTAGTTGCACGCCTCGCATGTGCCCAACCCGTTCTCCGCGCACGTCGCGCCGCCACCCCGGTGCGGCCTGGCATGATCGCGATGCCGTACCGGCGCATCGCAATACGGGGTGCGGCAACGCTGATCCCGCAGCTCGATGAAGGCGGCCAGCCCCTTGGGGAACAGCCGCGACCGCGATTCCAGAGCAACCAGCGCGCCGGTGGCCGGACTGGCGTACAGCCGGCGCAGCGTGGCTCGCGAGCGCACATCGGCCACCGTGTCCAGGATCATCTTCTGCGCCACCGCCGAGGGCACCGGACCGTAACCGGCGATCACCGCCGCGCCCCGGTCCGCGCCGAGCAGCGCCTGATCGGAGATCACCATGTTGACCGCCACGGGGACCGGCTGATCGGCCGGCCGTCCCGTCACCCGCTCGACCAGCGTGTCGGCCATCACCTGGCCGCGCGAGCGAGCATCGCAACAGGCGTCGGCTTCTCGCTTGAGCGCGGCGTACACCGACACTCCGTGTGCCACCGGCAGCAGCGCCGTCACATAGGTCATCGTGTCCGGGGCGGGGCGGATGGTGACGTTGCGCTCGGTCTCCGCCTTCGCCGCCCTATCCACCACTGCGTGCGGGTCGAGCCGGTAGGCGATCGCCTTGGCATCGGCAGCCAACGCACTATCCCCCACACCCTCCAAAGCGGCCGGATCCGAACATAATTCGGCATCGAGCCGACGTCGATCGTCGACATCGAGGCAGGCCGACTCACGCACGACAATCGTGGCCCGCCACTCGGAGAGCGCCCCGCTCTCCAAAGCGGCCAGCGTGTGCGGCATCTCGTATACCAGCGCCTTGGCGAATCCCAGATGCCGGTTTCCCCGAGTGGGCGAATCCCGCCGGGCCAGCGCCACCTCGGCCGCCACCCCGCGACCCCGCCGGGCCGCAGGAACCCCGGCCGCCGCCTCCGCGGCACGCCGCCCGCTGTCGAGTGCGGCCGTCAACCGCGCCTGCGCCGCGGCGGCGGCGGACTTCAGCCGCTCTATCGCCGCAATGCGTTCGACCAGCTCCGACTCCGCGGCAGTCAGGTCGACATCCAACAATTCATCGAACATGTGTTCGAGTATGCCACTCGACCCCGACAGCAGAGTCAGCGCCGAACGACGGCCGTCATCGTCAGCCGGTCCTGCAGTCCGCGCCCGTCGGCGTCGGTGAACAGTCCCGGGATCACCAGGGCGAGCAGCAGGCCTCGGGCGATCGCCCGGCCACTGCCGACATGCTGGCGGTTGTCGACCGGGATCACCATCAACCCGAGGGCGTACTGCCCCGGAGTGAATCCGAACAGTCGGACCGACAGCACGCCCAGCACGAACCAGATCGCCAGGACGGCAGTCGACAGCACCGAGATACTGATCAGCCCCAACGACATCCCGAGCGCCGCCAGGCCGTAACCGATCAGCCAGTCGATCAGCAGTGCCAGGAAACGCCGGCCCATCCGTGCCAGCGAACGAGGCCCGGATTCCGGCAGACCCAACTCCTGGCCCGGCCACCCGGCGTCGTCGCCCGGCTTCACCGGTTCCGGTCCGGACAGCCAGGATCCGAGTTCGCGTGCCATGGCCCCAGGATATGCGGACCTCCGGCATCCCCCTGTCCAGCGCCGCAGGTCCATTGCGTAACGTCGGCGCAACATGAGCTTGACGACCGTGCAACATCAGATCCATAGCGTCAGCCGCGGGTTAACAAACCCACGTGCCGATATCTGCGTCAAACCGGCTGCACCGAAGGAGTTAGTAAGTGGCAGAAAAGACAGCTGACGACCTGTTCAAGCTGATCAAGGACCAAAAAGTCGAGTACGTCGACATCCGGTTCTGCGATCTGCCTGGCGTGGTCCAGCACTTCTCGATCCCCGCCTCAGCGTTCGACGAGAGCGTTTTCGAGGACGGCCTGGCGTTCGACGGTTCGTCGGTGCGCGGTTTCCAGTCGATCCACGAGTCCGACATGCTGCTGCTTCCGGACCCCGTCACCGCACGCATCGACCCGTTCCGTGCCGCCAAGACGCTCAACCTCAACTTCTTCGTGCATGATCCCTTCACCCGTGAGGCTTACTCGCGCGACCCGCGCAACGTGGCCCGCAAGGCGGAGAACTACCTGATCAGCACCGGCATCGCCGACACTGCCTACTTCGGTGCCGAGGCCGAGTTCTACATCTTCGACTCGGTGAGCTTCGACTCGAAGATCAACGGCACTTTCTACGAGGTCGACTCCGAGTCCGGCTGGTGGAACTCCGGCGAGCCCTTCGAGGCTGACGGCTCGGCCAACCGCGGTTACAAGGTGCGCCCGAAGGGCGGCTACTTCCCGGTGGCCCCGTACGACCACTACGTCGACCTGCGCGACGACATCACCACCAACCTGCAGAACGCCGGCTTCACGATCGAGCGCGGCCACCACGAGGTGGGCACCGCCGGCCAGGCCGAGATCAACTACAAGTTCAACACGCTGCTCCATGCGGCCGACGACGTGCTGCTGTTCAAGTACATCGTCAAGAACACGGCGTGGGCGGCCGGCAAGACCGTCACGTTCATGCCGAAGCCGCTGTTCGGCGACAACGGTTCGGGCATGCACGTTCACCAGTCGCTGTGGAAGGACGGCAAGCCGCTGTTCCACGACGAGTCGGGCTACGCCGGTCTGTCGGACATCGCCCGTCACTACATCGGCGGCATCCTGCATCACGCACCGTCGCTGCTGGCGTTCACCAACCCCACGGTGAACTCCTACAAGCGCCTGGTGCCGGGCTACGAGGCCCCGATCAACCTGGTGTACAGCCAGCGCAACCGGTCGGCCGCGGTGCGTATCCCGATCACCGGCAACAACCCGAAGGCCAAGCGCCTCGAGTTCCGCGCACCGGACAGCTCGGGCAACCCGTACCTGGCGTTCGCGGCGATGATGATGGCCGGCCTGGACGGCATCAAGAAGAAGATCGAGCCGCAGACGCCGGTCGACAAGGACCTCTACGAGCTCCCGCCGGAGGAGGCCGCGAACATCCCGCAGGCGCCGACGTCCCTGTCTGCGGTCATCGACCGTCTCGAAGCTGATCACGAATACCTCACCGAGGGAGGCGTTTTCACGACCGACCTGATCGAGACGTGGATCTCCTACAAGCGTGAGAACGAGATCATGCCCGTTCAGATCCGGCCTCACCCGTACGAGTTCGCGCTGTACTACGACGTCTAAATCGACGCCGCGTTAAGGCCGACGGAGCCCACTCACCCCTTCACCGGGTGGGTGGGCTCCCTCGTTTTCGAGGTGTCTGGCGTTTTCGCGCCGTCAAGCTCCGCATGCGTCGACGTCGACGCTTGCGGACGGCCTCCACGCCGCCGGTGCGATCGCGAGGCGACCCTCGAGGAAGTCGTCGAACATAGCGGCCGGAGCGGGTCGCGCGAAGTAGTAACCCTGCGCCAGGCCACAGCCCAGCTCGACGAGTCGCCCTGCGGGGCCGGCGGTTTCGACGCCCTCAGCAACGGTTCCAAGTTTGAGGGCTGCCGCAAGACTGATGATGGCCTTGACGATGGCGTCGTCGTCGGAGTCGTTGAGGTCGGCGACGAACGACTGGTCGATCTTCAATGTGTCGACCGGGAAACGTTTCAAGTAGCTCAGCGACGAGTAGCCGGTCCCGAAATCGTCGATGCTGAGGCTGACGCCCAAGCCCTTGAGCGACTCGAGAATCTCGACCGCGGACGCGGCATCGTTCATCAGTGCCGTTTCGGTGATCTCCAGCTCAAGACATTCGGGCGGCAGGCCCGACCCGGCGATCACATCGGCGACCAGACGAACCAGACCCGCGTCGGCGACCTGCAGCGGGGAGAGGTTCACGGCCATCTTGAACGACTCGAGGCCGTAGCGTCGCCGCCACGTCGCGGCTTGGTCTGCTGCTTCGCGAAGCACCCACGCGCCGAGAGGCACGATGAGGCCGGTTTCCTCGGCGATGGGAATGAACTGGCCGGGAGCGACGCGGCCGCGGGAGGGGTGCCGCCACCGCACGAGCGCCTCGGAGCCGACGATCCGCAGCGTCTGGAGTTCGACGATGGGTTGGTACTCGATGTCGAACCCGCCCTCGGCGATGCCGCGCCGGAGAGCCACTTCGGTGTCCAGGCGATCGACGGCCTTGGCGCGCATCGAATGCGCGAAGACAGCGCTACGAGCCCGGCCGTCCTGCTTGGCACGGTACATCGCGGCGTCGGCGTCACGAAGGAGCGATTCCGCCGAGACGTGGGGTGAGCTTGCCATCGCTATGCCGATGCTGAGGGTCACCACGAGTTCACCCTTGCCCCAGCTGAGTGGCTGCTGCATGGCGTCCCGGATGCTGGTGGCGATTCCGATCGCCTCCTGCTCGCCGGAGAGGCCTTCGCAGAGGATGACGAACTCGTCTCCGCCGAAGCGGGCGAGCGTGTCACTCGTGCGCAGAGTGGCTTTCAGCCGGCTCGCCATGGCCAGCAGCATGTGGTCCCCGGCGGGGTGGCCGAGGCTGTCGTTGATGACCTTGAACCGGTCGATGTCGATGAACAGAAGCCCGACCGAGCCTGCGGAGCGATCCAGCCGTCCGAGCATGTTGGTGAGTCGATCGAGAAGGAGCGTCCGATTCGGCAGCCCTGTCAACGGGTCGTGCAACGCCTGGTGAGCCAGGGCCTCTTCGGCCGACCGTTGCTGGGTGATGTCCTGCACCGTGCCCCGCATGTAGGAATCGACGCTTGCCTCGTCGCATTCGACGCGGCCCTGCGATCGAAGCCATCTTGTCGATCCGTCGGGAAGGACGATGCGGTAATCGAGGTCGAACGCGCTGCGCGCGCCGAACGCGGCATGCAGCAAGCCCCGGACGGACTCGGCGTCGTCGGGATGGACACGCCCGAGGAGGTCGTCGACGTCGCGGGGCGTATCGGTGGCGTAGCCATGAAGGCGGCGAAGCTCCGCAGACCACACCATCTCGTTGGTGGCGAGGTTGAGTTCCCAGCTGCCGAGGTGAGCGATGCGCTGCGCCTCGGCAAGCGTGGCTTGACTACGTACGAGTGCGTGCTCGGCGCGCTTTCGGACCACGGCGTAGCGAATGGCCCGGGTCAATGTCTCGTCGATGGCACTGCCTTTGACGAGGTAGTCCTGGGCGCCGGCGGCAACGGCTGCCATCCCCACTTCACTGTCGGCGTGGCCGCTGAGCACCACGACGGGCATCATCGGGCTGCGCTTTTTGATTGCCTGCACCCCATCGAGGCCCGAGGCGTCGGGCAGGCCGAGGTCGAGGACGACGCAGTCCAGAGTTTCGATGTCGAGTTTGGTCAGGGCCTCATGCAAGCTGTGGGCCCAGGTGAGCTCCATGCCCGTTCCGAAGGTGCTTTCGAGCATCAGTTGGACGAGCCGTGCGTCGCCGTCATTGTCTTCGACCAGCAGGACCCGAACCAGCGCGGCGTCGTGGGGTGCCTGCGCCGTGCCCATCATTTTGGCAGCCGCACTATGCGAAGCCAGAAACCCTCAAGAGAGCGCACGGCCTCGATGAACTCGGTGAAGTCGACGGGCTTGGAGATGTAGCAGTTCGCGTGCAGCTCGTAGGCGGAATTGATATCCCGCTCGGCCGACGACGACGTGAGGATGATGATCGGGATCTTGGCGAGTTCCGGGTCACTCTTGATGTCACTCAGGACCTCCCGCCCGTCCAGTCGGGGCAGATTCAAATCCAGGAGCACGATGTCGGGTCGCGGGGCGTCGGTATACCGACCCCGCCGGCGCAGATAGTCGATGGCCGCTTCCCCGTCGCCGACGACATGCAGATCGTTGGCGACCTTGGCCCCACGCAGAGCCTCCCTGGTGAGGCGGACGTCGCCCGGATTGTCCTCGACAAGCAGGATGTGGATTTCGTCATCCATCGGTCACCGACCCGACATCGGGCAGGCTGAAGTGGAAAGCACTGCCGCGTTCGGTGTCCCCGTCGAGCCAAATCCGGCCGCCGAGGCGGGTGATGATTTTGAGGCAGAGCGCCAGACCGATTCCGGTTCCGGGGTATTCGCTTCGACCGTGGAGCCGCTTGAACATTAGGAAGATCCGGTCACGGTGCATCTCGGCGATACCGATGCCGTTGTCCTGCACCGTGAAGCGCCAGGCGTCGGCGTCCCGTGCGGCGGAGACGCGTATGACCGGCCGGACATCCGGAGCGACGAACTTCAGCGCGTTGGACAGGAGGTTGCGAAATACCAGAGCTAGTTGGCCCCCATCGCCGTTGATCACCGGCAACTCGTCGACGACCACCGTGGCACCCGACTCAACGATGACCCGGTCGAGGTCGGCAAGGGTGGACCGCACCAGGGCGGAGCAGTCCACCTGGCGCGGCACCAACGTGCCGGTGCCCGCCCTCGAGTAGGCCAGCAGGTCGTCGATGAGAACCTTCATCCGGGAGGCACCGTCGACGGCGAAGGCGATGAAGTCGTCGGCGTCGTCGTCCAATTGGCCCCGGTAGCGGTCAGCCAACAGTTGCACGTAGCTCGAGACCATCCGCAGCGGCTCGGACAGATCGTGCGAGGCGACGTACGCGAACTGCGCGAGATCACTGTTCGACCGTTCAAGTTCGGCCAACAATTTCGCGACGACGGAAGCATGCTCGCGCGAGGCCGTCAGGTCACGTGCCGAGCAGTACAGGATCTCGGGGTCCATGTGGGCCCTGACGTTCCACGCCATCCAGCAGGAAGAGCCGTCTTTACGTAGACACCGGAACTCGAAGGACAGTCCGGTCGACGCGTACGGGAACTCCGCCATCAACTGGGTTACGGCCGGTTGATCGCCGGGATGTGCGAGCGCGGCGAATGAGCTGGACGTCAGCTCGCCCGGCCCGTAACCCAGCGCGAGCTCAAGCGCTGGGTTCACCTCGAGGAATCGACCGTCGAAATCTGCGGTGCACTGCAATGCCGCAAACCGCTGCAGGAGGTTGCAGGCGCCATCATCGGATGGAGCGCCGAGCGCTTGCGGCAGTGTCATGGCCCAGTCCAATCAGTCGATCAGACCCGTGATCGACCTCGTGTAGCGGACCGTAGCAGAATTGACGATCGAGTTTGCAGCAAACCACCGTTACTCACCTGCCCACCCGGATCACGGGCCGCTACAGCGGGGCAGGGCGGGCGGGCCGAAGCGCACGGAAGTGGCCGTCACCGTTGCCAATTGACTCGTCCGGCACGCCGGATCTGATCCGCCCCGACTATCCGGACCGTAGTCCGAATAGTAAGGTCGTCGTATGGCCCAAACCCTTGACGCGCGACTCGGCGGCTACCACTCCCCCGTCCTCGGAATCTTCCGGATTGTCATCGGCCTGCTGTTCGCTATCCATGGCGCGGTGAAACTCTTCGCCTGGCCCATCTCCCAAGGCGGTGCCGCCCCGATCGGGAGCTGGCCGTACTGGTGGGCCGGCGTCATCGAACTCGTCGTCGGCCTGCTGGTCGCGCTCGGCCTGTTCACCCGCATCGCCGCGCTCATCGGCTCCGGCGAGATGGCGTTCGCCTATTTCACCCAGCACCAACCCGACGGCCTGCTGCCGATTCAGAACAACGGCGAGCTCTCCGTTCTGTACTGCTTCGCGCTGTTTCTACTGGCGTTCGCCGGCCCCGGCGCGTTCGCCGTGCAGGGTGGCCGACTTCGCCGCTGACCGTCAGCGCCCATCACACGCATTCCAGTAGCGTGTCCGGCACCTCACCCACCGGTCCGATTGTTGCGTAGGTGCGCAGCTGACCGCTCACCGGATCGGTTGTCGCGCAGATTATCCCGCACTTCCCCGCATCGATCCGCTGGGAGATGATGGGAGATCGTTCCATCAGCGCAACGCCGGTTTCGACGATGTGCGCGGCGGTGACCCCATCCACGGACTCCGCGCTGGCACCCCGGCGGACGATGGACGACAGTGCCTGCTGCACGGCAATACGGGTTGCGCCCTCGGGAATCACCGCATCGTCCCAGGCCCTCATCGCGGCACGCATGGCGCGGCAGTCCGCGTGCCCGAGCACCACGATCAGCGGTACTTCCAGCGTTTCCACGGCGCACTCCATGGTGGCCAGGACCCCGTCGTCGATGACGTGCCCCCAGGTACTCACATCGACCAGCGAGCCCCAACTCTGACCGAGAATCATCTCGCTGCCGACAGCTGCATCCGCGCAACGGAATACCGCAGCGATCGGGGCCTGAAGGGCAGGCTCGCGCTGGCCGCCTCGAACCGGGACGAAGAACTTCTCGTTGCCGGCCCGCAGACGCTGCCAGGTGTTCAGTGGGTTGGACATGGTGTGATCCTTTCTTGGGGTGATACGGATTCAGCAGAAGTACTCGGGTCGGCTGACATAGGTCTCTGTCACGAACATGACTCCAGGCGAGGCGTCGAGCAGAGAGCGCAGCCCGGCCAGCAACGCATCCGCCTTCCCGTCCGGGACCACGGTGATCAGAAGTTCCAGCGCCGCCTGCTGGTTGAACAGCAGCTTGCCCTGCCGGTAGCCGTGGTGCCCGAGTCCCGAGACGCCGGACACGCTGGTGTACCCGGTGGCGCCGACGCTTTGGATCAGTTCCCGAACAGCAGCGGCGTCGCTGCCGGGAACCACCACCTCGACCTTGATCATCTTGGTGAGTGCTGATGTAGTCATGAGACCCTCTCTTCATCGAGAACCATTGGTAGGGAATCTGATTCGAACCAGGACCGCCATCCGGTGCGGGTCCACTGCTGCCACGGAGCCACCGCGCTCGGCCTGGCGGCAAGGCTGACCCACTCATTGCCGAACAACCGCTGCAGGATTGGGTTGCGGTCGATGATGGTGTCGATCCTCGACAGCGGGGCCTGGATCACCGCGAGCAGCCGCATCGGCTCATGCCTCAGCCGGCTGCCGTCGGCAATGGATTGCCAGGGCAGTCCCAGTCGTAGATCACCGTTGTGCCCACTGATCACGCCGGCCCCACCGACCACGTTGTGGACGGTCTTGGTACCGGCCCCGAAGACATCGGGCGCGACGGCCGAGAAGTAGTACTGGCAGTTGATCCATTGGGCGACGACGAGCGGGGCGGTCATGATGGTTTCCAGAGCACTGCCGTCCGCGTCGACCTCGGCGTCGTAGGAGTGCAGGAACGTCCGCCGTTGGAGGTCGAGGCCGGCCGAGATATCCCGGGGACCGACGATGAACGCGGCATTGTCGGCCAGCCCCCATTCGGGGTAAACCTGTGCCCAGTCAACCGATCTGGTGCTGACGTGACGGACCGCCTGCGCCCGGGTGCGGGTGCGGCGCGCACCGGGAAGCGTCGCGCAGCGTTCGGCTGCCAATGCGGCTCCGGCCCGGGCGAGGTCGACATCCAATCGCGCGACGTCCTCGTGGTGCGTCGCCGGAATCAGGTGGCGGTCCAGGATCTGGATCCGGTCCGTGGTCGTATCGTGTTGGGCTGCGACGAACCAGGTTTGGTCCGGGATGTCGATTCCCATGCCACGCAGTCCCCGGCGCACCTCGGGTTCGTTGAGTAGCGTCACCGCGGTCCGGGCGTTGGGTCCGCCCGCCTGTCCCCCGCACGCCCCACAGTCCAGGGCTGCTTGGTATGGATTGTTCTCCGATGAGCTCCCGTGTGCACAGAACACCACCAGCCTGCCGAAGTCGTCGACCAAACCCATCGTGGTGAGCGCGACGTTGGCGAACAGGACGCGCTCGGCCGGCGGTATGGCGTCCACGCTGAGCACGGTCGCCGCTTCCGGCACCGCCAGGGTATGTAGATGCCGGCGGATGGTACCGCTGACCGCAGGCGTCAGCGTCTTCGCCGCGGCCAGCGGGGCTGCCGCCCAACCGGCGGCTTCGGCGAGAGTAAAGGGCGCTGCCACAGCCTCTTTGGCGGCGTGGAACGCCGCTTCGGCCCCCGCCAGGCGCCGCGCGCCTGATATCCGGCGCTCCGCTTGGTGCGCACCGTCGGCAGCTGCGAGCTCGGAGATTTCGTGGCTGGGTGCGATGAGGACGGGGCACAGATCGCTGGCGGCTCCGCCCATCAGATCGGTGAAACGGATAGCGGCAGCGAAGAACCCCGCGAACCCCAGCGTCTGATATCCGCCCAGCGACTCCAGGTGACGGCGCAGCCCCTCAGAGCGGGTGTCGATGCAGGTCACCACCTGGGTGTGGATGTGCTCACGGTGCGGATCCCGCGCGGCACAGTCCAGCGCGCGCAGCAGCCTGTCGCGATAGTGGGACTCAAAGGCACTCTGCCAGAGGGGCTCTCGCGCCGTCACCGGCATCGCCGCGAGTACCCGTGCGGCCACCGATAGTTCGTCGTCACTGACTCCGACGAGTCCCAGGACCGAGGCGATGTGGTCGGCCCGTTCCCGCGCCGACGGCGGTGCCGCGACCGGGCGATCCGCCGGGCGGTCCGGGCGATCGACGGCGAGCAGTGCGCTCTCGTATGCCAGTCGCATGGCGACGTAGGCGGTGAGATCGATTCCCACCGACTTTCCGCTGCCCCAGTGAATGTGCGCGGCCCATCCGGGCAGCCGGGAGAGATGCGCCTGCAGGTAGGCAATGCGCTTGTCGTCGCCTATCCCGAGCGCTTCCAGTGCCGTCAGCGCGGCGTCTTCCGCACGCTCAGATGTCCGGCGAAGTCGCGCTCGCACCGCACGCTTCAAGGAAGGATCACCGGGAGCCAACGCCCGCCATGCCGAGTAGAAACCGTTCTCCCGGCCCGGCATCGGCCACGCACCTGCACCGAAGAAGGCCGTGCACCACTTGGCCGTCTGCGCGTCGACGGTATCGGTGAGCTGTGGGGCGAGTTCCTCAGAGCGAGTCCGGTAGCGGCGCACCGGCTCGAGGCAGCCCACGCCGTGCAGCAGATCGGCTCTCATCAATTCGAGTGGGCTCAGGTCGCGCCCCCCGAACCGCAGCGGCTCGGCGCCGGCGAGATTGGGATAGCGGCGACTCAGCGCGGCATCGAGGTCGGCGTCAGTGACCCGACCAGCGCTGTGCATCTGCCGGAAGTCCTTGATGCGCAATGTGCCTGGCGTGCCATACACGTCGCCGGCGCGCCGGATCGCCTGCTCGAAGGGCATGTTCTCCAGCCCAGAGAGCGGGTTCACCGCGATGAACGTCTCCAGCGGGTAGTGAGTGGGCAACACCCGGGCAGCGAGTGCGACATCACTGCGGAGGCGGGCCCGACGGGCCTCGATGGTGGTCGATTCCGTGACGGTCACGAACGTGCTCCTCTCGGCTGGGCGGGCAATGGCGAGGTGATGTATCCGGCGCTGAGCGCTCTGGCGTATATGGCACGGTGCAGCGACGTTCCCGGCGACCAGCGCACCGCCGCCACCGCGGCGAGGGTGGTGGCCAAGGCGGCCAGGACGGGCCAGGACACTGCCGCCGACGGCGTCGCGGCGGGCAGGGCGGGAGCCAGGTAATGCGTTGCGGCTGAGATCAGTCCGAGATAGGTGATGGCGATGGGAGGCAGCACCACCACGACCGTGACAGGGCCGGCCGGGCCGCTGCGGTATCTCAGCCAACCCCACGTGACGGCGGCGCCGGTAACCCAGGCGAAGATCAGCAGCGCCTGCTCGGCGTGCTGCCCGCCGGCCGATATGGGGATGACCATCGTCGCCGCATAGAGCGCGGCGCCGGGAAGAACGGTCGCGAGCACCGCATTGAGTAGGCGCCGGCGAGCCGTCATCTCTGGTGGGCGCGGATGGGCTGCCGCGCGCCGACGTTGGGCGACGGCGGATCCGGAGGACAGGAACAGGGTCGCCTTGTAGAACCCGTGGGCGACCAGGTGGAAGATCGTCGCGGCCCACAATCCCAGGCCGCAGGTGAGGATCATGAAACCCATCTGTGCCATCGTCGAATTCGCAAGAGCCCCTTTGATATCGGGTTTCACCAGCATGATGACCGCCCCGTACACCAGGGTGGTGGCACCCGCCACGATCGTCAGTGCGCGCGCCGCATCGCCGGAAACCAGCGGGGCGAGGCGAAGCAGGAGGATGCCGCCGGCGTTGACGACACCCGCATGCAGCAAGGCGGAGACCGGTGTCGGCGCCGCCAAGGTGGCCGGCAGCCACCTGTGGAAGGGCACCTGAGCGGAGCGGGAAAGGGCGGCGACCACCGCGAGGCAGCCGACGACAGGAACCAGCGGTCCGGATACCGACTCATCGGCAAGCGCACGCAGGTCCGAGACACCCCATCGCGCGGTGACGATCACGACCGCACACCACAGGGCCAGGTCACCGATGAGGAACGCGATAGCGGTCCGCCGAACCCCGTCCCGGGCGGCGGGCAGATGCCAGTACATCCCCAGCAGCAGGCAGAGTGCGACACCGGCCAGGGTCCAGCCCACTGCAAGCCCGGGCAGCGTCGTCGCGGTGACCATCCCGGCTGAGGCGGATGTCAGCAGGGACGCCCCCGCGGTGAACCTGCCTGCCCGCGGATCGCCGGCGAGGTAGCGGATCGCGAACGCCTGGACGACCGTGCTCACGCCGAAGACGAGGAGCAGCAGAACCGCGGACACCCGGTCGACGCCCATCCCGCGACCGGCGACCACGGCCAGCACGCCGGCGATGAGGAAGCCGGCTCCGGCGATGAGCGCCCCGGCGTACCCGAGCCAGCGGTACCGCCGCCCGGCCAGCAGGGCTGCGACCAGTGCGAACAGCCCCGGTGCCACTGTCACTGCGAGAAGAAGCGCGCTCATGTCGACCAACATGCGACACAAATTACGTGTATTACAATACGTCTGTCAAGCTTCGTGAAATATGTGTCGCTAGATTGAGTCGCATTTGGGCCGCCGAAACAGGCGCGGGAGATTTCGGGTCTTGTTAATGCCGAACTAGAATTCGCGCATGGCGGAGTGGACGTTCTTGACCAACCACGCTCACACTCTGCTGTGCATCGCCCGCGACCCCGGGATCCGTCTACGGGACGTCGCCGAACGCGTCGGCGTGACCGAACGCGCCGCACAGCGCATCGTCAGCGACCTGGTCGAGGCCGGGTACCTGGATCGGCTGCGCGAAGGTCGGCGGAACTACTACCGCATCCGCGCCGATCGGCCGCTGAGACATCCGGTCGAGCGCGGCTATCGCGTCGGCGAGATCCTGGCGGTGCTGCATGAGCCGAAGGACCCCGACGGGTCGAGCTGAACAGCAGCACCACCGCTCACGCCGACGTCAGGCGTCCAGCGCCAAATCCTTACGGAACCGGCGCATCCCGTCGATCTTGTCGGCGGTCGAGGCGTCGGGCCCGGAGTAGAACATCCACGGCATCGTCACGATGCCGGTGATGCCCGCCGCCGCGGCCCGCTCGTAATGCGGGATCGTGAACGCATCGGTCAGCGGCGTCAGGATTTCGTAACCGTCCATGCCGAGCCCCTTTTCGGCACGCAGCTCGCGCAGCTTGTCGACGCGCAGGATCGCCTGGTCCAGGCTGATCAGGTCACCGATCCAGCCGTCGAGCCGGGCAGCTCGGCGCAGCGCGATGTCGGACAATCCCCCGCTGTAGATCGGGATGTGCGGCGGCGTCGGCATCATCTCCAGTCTCGGAGTTTTGTAGAACTCGCCATCGAACTCGGTCCAGCCCGGCCGCCACAGCGCGCGCATCAGCTCGATCATCTCGTCGGTTCGCTTGCCGCGCTTGGCGAACTGCTGACCCATCAGGGTGAACTCTTCTTCGCACCAGCCGACGCCGATGCCGAGTTCCACCCTGCCGTCAGCCAGATACGCCGCAGTCCCAATGGATTTCGCCGCTGAATATGGATCGCGCATCCCGGGGATGTACACCGTCGTCACGAATTTGATCTGCTGCGTGGCCTGTGCCAGCGCACCCACCAGCACCCACGGGTCGGGCCAGTCGGTGAACGGCTGCCAGCGCCGCTCGCCGTTCTTCGTGTACGGGTACGGCGTGGACAGCGTTTCCAGATTCACCACATGGTCGGGGATGCCGAGGCCCTCATAGCCAAGGTCATCGGCGGCCTTCGCGATCTCGACGACCTCGCGGGTCTCCAGAAACGCAACGCTCACATAGAATTTCACTGTGCATCCCTCGCCCACGCCGGCATGATGAAGACTCCTTCTGCTTCTACGGTCGGTCCTTGTGCGTCGCTGAGGAATCCGCGCGCGTAGGTCTTGTAGCCTTCGGTTCGCTCGAGCCACGCCTCACCGCGCAACGGACCCAGCGGTGTTCCCCGCAGGTACTTCAGCGTGATCGTGCCGGTGAACTTCGGCTTGCTGAGCTGACTGGTGGCCGCCTCGCCCAGGAGCTGGTCGAGCAGCAACGCACAAATTCCGCCGTGCACCAATCCCGGCGGCCCCTCGTATACCGGTCCGAGGGTGAACTCGGTCCAGCACCGGCCGTCCTCGTGATGGGTGATCATCGGCGGGGCGAGCGGATTGTGCCGCCCGACAGCCGGATTGCGCCACACCACCGGAAGACCGGACTCCTCGTGGCGCAGTATCCGCGGCCGGTCGGTCGGGGTGCGTTCGAGGGTCTCGCTCACCTCGTCGATGGTCTGCCGCGCCTGCGCGATGGTCTCGGCGTCGGCGCCGCTGTGCAGGCTGGCATCGATGAGCCTGCGCAACGCCTCCGCCAGCGGTTCGTGCGCCGCCTTCACCCGCTCGTACTCGTCGGCGCTGATCACGCCAAACTCAAAATCCATCCCCAGACCCTTAATGTCCCAGACCCTTAACTTCCGAAGACCCTGAGCACCACGGCTTTTGCGCGCCGTGTCACCCGCAGGTAGTTGTCCAAGAACTCGCCGCCGTCATCGTTGTGCCAGCCCGCGGCCACCGCGACCGCGTTGAGCTGCCGCCCGGGCCCGGGCAGCTGGTCGGTCGGCTTGCCGCGGACCAGAACCAGCGCGTTGCGGGCAGCGGTCGCCGTCAACCAGGCCTGCCGCAACAGGTCGACGTCGTCCTCGCCAAGCAGTTCGGCGGCGCCGATCGCGTCCAGCGTCTCCAACGTCGAGGTGTTGTGCAGCGACGGCACCTCGTGGGCGTGGCGCAACTGGAGAAGCTGCACGGTCCATTCGACATCGGCAAGGCCACCGCGGCCGAGCTTGGTGTGGGTGTTGGGGTCGGCGCCCCGCGGCAGCCGTTCGGCGTCCACCCGCGCCTTGACCCGCCGAATCTCCTGCACCGCTTCGGCCGACACGCCGCCGGCCGGGTAACGCGTCTTGTCTGACATCAACACAAAGCGCAGTCCCAGATCCTGATCACCGGCGACCGGATGCGCACGCAGCAGCGCCTGGACCTCCCACGGCTGCGCCCACTGCTCGTAGTAAGCCTCATACGAGGACAGGGTGCGCACCAGCGGACCCTGACGCCCTTCCGGCCGGAGGTTGGTGTCGACCTCCAAAGGCGGGTCGGCGCTGGGAGTTCCGAGCAACGCGCGCACCTGCTCGGCGATCAGCACCGACCATTTGAGGGCACGGGACTCCTCGACCCCGGGACTGGGCTCGCAGACGAACATCACGTCGGCGTCGGAGCCGTAACCCAGCTCCCTGCCGCCGAGCCGGCCCATCCCGATCACCGCGATCTTGGCCGGCACCTCACCGCCGTCGCGGGTGTTCGCCCGGATCACCGCTTCGAGCGCCGACTGCAGCACCGCCACCCACACCGAGGTCAACGCCGCACAGACGTCGCGGACTTCGAGCATGCCGAGCAGATCGGCGGAGGCCACCCGCGCCAGCTCCCGGCGCCGTAGGGTGCGCGCCGCCGCGATCGCCCGCATCGGATCGACATGGCGGCCACTCGAGGCAACCAACGCCCGGCCGACAACCTCCGGGTCGACGTCGAGCAGCTTGGGACCGGAGGGGCCGTCGGCGTACTGCTGGATGACCTCCGGCGCCCGCATCAGCAGTTCCGGCACGTAGGCCGACGTGCCCAGCACCCGCATCAAGCGTTTGGCCACCGCGCTCTCGTCACGCAGAGTGGCCAGATACCAACGCTGTTCGGCCATCGCTTCGCTGATCCGCCGATAGGCCAGCAGCCCACGGTCCGGATCGGGGGTGTCCGACAGCCAGTCCAGCAGCCGCGGCAACAGCACCGACTGCACCCGGCCGCGTCGGCCGCTCTGGTTGACCAGCGCACTGAGGTGGGTCAACGCGGTCTGCGGGCCCTCGTATCCCAGGGCGGCCAGCTGCCGTTCGGCGGCCTCCGGGCTCAACCCCGCCGCAAGGCCTTCCACCGACGGACCCACCGATTCGAGCAGCGGCTGATAGAACAGCTTGGCGTGCAACCGCGACACCCGAACGTTCTGGCGTTTGAGCTCCTCGCGCAGCACGCCCAGCGAGTCGTGGGTGCCGTCGGGCCGGATATGGGCCGCCCGCGCCAGCCACCGCAGCGACTCCTCGTCGTCGGGCGGCGGCAGCGTATGAGTTCGCTTGAGGCGCTGCAATTGCAGTCGATGTTCGAGCAGCCGCAGGAATTCGTAGGATGCAGTCAGGTTGGCGGCATCATCGCGCCCGACATAGCCACCGGCCGCCAGCGCCGCCAGCGCGGGGACGGTCGAGGAGACGTGCAGCGACTCGTCGGTGCGTCCGTGCACCAATTGCAAGAGCTGGACCGCGAATTCGACGTCGCGCAGCCCGCCCGTCCCGAGCTTGATCTCGCGGTCGCGGAGGTCGGCAGGCACCAGCGCCTCCACCCGCCGGCGCATGGCCTGCACCTCGGGCACGAAATCCTCACGCTCGCAGGCGCTCCACACCATCGGCATGATCGCCGTCATGTACTGCTCCCCCAGCTCGGCGTCCCCGACCGCCGGGCGGGCTTTGAGCAGTGCCTGGAACTCCCAGGTCTTGGCCCATCGCTGGTAGTAGGCGAGGTGCGACTCCAGGGTCCGCACCAGGGCACCCTGCTTGCCTTCCGGACGCAGGCCGGCGTCGACCTCGAAGAAGGTGTCCGACGCCAGCCGGACCATCTCCCCCGCGACCCGAGTGCTCACCGAATCGGCGACCTCACCGACGAAGATGACATCGACGTCGCTGACGTAGTTCAGTTCGCGCGCACCGCATTTGCCCATCGCGATGACCGCGAGCCGCGGTGGCTCGGCACCTTCCTTGCACACCGTCGCGCTGGCCACCCTCAACGCCGCACCCATGGCGGCGTCGGCGATGTCGGCGAGATGTTCACCGATCGTGGAGAACGCCGGCACCGGCTCGTTCTCCACCGTCGAGGCCGTATCGAGGGCGGCCAGGACCAGCACCCGATCCCGGTACAGGACACGCAGCGCCGGCATGACCGTCATTGGTTCCGTGCCGAATTCGGCGATGCAGTCGTCGAACAGCCGCCGCAGCTCGGCAGGATCGGGCAGCGTGACGTCACCGGAGAGCAGATGCCACGACTGGGGATTGGCCACCAGATGATCACCCAGGGCCAGCGACGAGCCGATCACCGCGAACAACCGGCCGCGCAGACCGCGATCCTTCAGCAGCGCGTAATTGAGCTGTGGCCAGTCGTCATCCAGCGAATCGGCCAGCCGGACCATCGTCTGCAAGGCGGAGTCCGAGTCGGGTGCACGCGACAGCGACCACAACAGCTCGACATGGTCATCGGTGTCCCAGCCCAACCTGGCCAGGTCGGCAGCGGCGGAAGGCTCGACCAGACCGAGCCGGCCCACACTGGGTACGCGCGGGCGCGTCGTCGCTGGTTTGGCCACGTGCACGACGGTATCGCAACAGCGATTGCCGGCGTCGCGACGCTCCTACCCTCCGGAACGGCCTACAGCGACAGGTACGCCTTCAGCTCGTACGGCGTGACGTTGCTGCGGTACTCCTCCCACTCCGCGCGCTTGTTGCGCAGGAAGTAGTCGAAGACGTGCTCGCCCAACGCCTCGGCGACCAGCTCGGAGCTCTCCATCTCCTGCAGGGCGATGCCAAGGCTGGACGGCAGCTCGCGATAACCCATCGCGCGGCGCTCCTCAGGGGTCAGCGTCCACACGTTGTCCTCGGCCTGCGGCCCCAAGACGTAGTTCTTCTCGATACCGCGCAGCCCGGCCGCCAGCAGCACCGCGAACGCCAGATACGGGTTGCAGGCGGAGTCGGGGCTGCGTACCTCGATGCGCCGCGAGGACGCCTTGCTCGGGGTGTACATCGGCACCCGCACCAGCGCGGAACGGTTGGACGCGCCCCACGACGCCGCGGTCGGCGCCTCGCCACCGTGCACCAGCCGTTTGTAGGAGTTGACCCACTGGTTGGTGATCGCGCTGATCTCGCTGGCGTGCTCGAGGATCCCGGCGATGAACGACTTCGCGACGTCGGAGAGCTGCAGCGGATCGTCGGGACTGTGGAAGGCGTTGGTCTCACCCTCGAACAGGCTCATATGGGTGTGCATCGCCGAGCCCGGATATTCGGCGAACGGCTTGGGCATGAACGACGCCCGCACGCCCTCGCCGAGTGCCACCTCTTTGACGAGGTAGCGGAACGTCATCACGTTGTCGGCCATCGACAGCGCGTCGGCGTAGCGCAGGTCGATCTCCTGCTGGCCGGGCGCGCCCTCGTGGTGGCTGAATTCCACCGAGATGCCCATCTGCTCCAGCGCGTCGATGGCGTGGCGGCGGAAGTTCGGCGCCGAATCGTGCACGGCCTGGTCGAAGTAGCCGCCGTTGTCGGCGGGGACGGGCACCGAGCCGTCGTAGGGGCCGGGCTCGAGCAGGAAGAACTCGATCTCGGGGTGCACATAGCAGGAGAAGCCGAGGTCGCTGGCCTTGGCGAGCTGACGGCGCAGCACATGGCGGCTGTCGGCCCAGGACGGCGAGCCGTCGGGCATCGTGATGTCGCAGAACATCCGCGCCGAGTGATGCTGGCCCGCGCTCGTCGTCCACGGCAGCACCTGGAACGTCGACGGATCCGGGCGCGCGACGGTGTCGGATTCGAAGACCCGGGCGAAGCCCTCGATCGACGATCCGTCGAAGCCGATCCCCTCTTCGAATGCGCCTTCCAGCTCGGCGGGCGCGATCGCGACCGACTTGAGGAAACCGAGCACGTCGGTGAACCACAGCCGGACGAACCGGATATCGCGTTCCTCCAGCGTGCGCAGCACAAATTCCTTCTGGCGGTCCATGAATGCGAGCGTATGCAGCGGGTGTTAATTCCGTGTTACGGCGCTGCTGCAGTCGTCATCAACAGCGCAGATTGCCCGGCACCGTCTGGTCGACGAAGTAGTTCACGATCGCCGAGTCGACGCACAGGTTGCCGTTGAACACGGCGGTGTGCTGAGTGCCGTCGAAGGTGATCAACGGGGCGTTGAGTTCTCGGGCCAGGTTGACCCCGGCCTCGTACGGCGTGGCGGGGTCGTGCGTCGTGGAGACGACGACGACGCTGCCGGGCGGCGCGGGAGTGGCGGGATGCGGTGTCGAGGTGGGCGGCACCGGCCAGAACGCGCAGATGTCGCGGGGCGCCAGACCGGTGAACTGACCGTAGGCCTGGAACGGCGCCAGCTCGCGCGTGCGGCGGTCGATGTCGGCCCATGTCGCCGGATCGGTCGGAGTGGGGCTATCGACGCAGCGCACGGCGTTGAACGCGTCCTGCCCGTTGCTGTAGTGGCCGTACGGATCGCGGCCGTCGTATTCGTCGGCCAGCATCAGCAGATCACCGGCGTCGGTCTTGCGTTGCAGTCCCAACAGACCGCTGGTGAGGAATTTCCAGTACTGCGGGGTGTACAGCGCGTTGAAGGTACCGGTGATGGCGTCCTGATAGCTCAGGCCTCGCGGATCGGATGTCTTGGCCGGCTTGGTCACCAGCGGATCGATCAGCTGGTGATACCGGTCCACCCAGTGCGCCGGATCGGTGCCGAGCGGGCAGCCCGCCGATTTGGCGCAGTCGGCGGCGTAGTCGTTGAACGCCACCTGAAAGCCGGTCATCTGCTCGATGATCGAGTCGACCGTGTTCTGCGCGGGATCGATCGCCCCGTCGAGAACCATCGTGCGAACCCGGTCAGGGAACTTCTCCAGGTACGCGGTACCCAGCTCGGTGCCGTAGCTGAACCCGAGGTAGTTGATCCGGTCGTCGCCGAGGACCTGGCGAACGGTGTCCATATCCTTTGCGGCCGAGTCGGTTCCGACGCCGGCCAGGAATGCGGTGCCCATCTTGTCCGCGCATTCCTTGACGTAGTCGCGGTTGATCTGTTCGATCGCGGCAACCCCGGCGGGGCTGTAGTCGACCATCGGGTTCCTGCGCCAGGCGTCGAACTGGGCGTCTGTGCGGCAGCGCACGGACGGCGTCGAGTAGCCCACCCCGCGCGGGTCGAATCCGACGATGTCGAAGTGCTCGGCGATCGGGCTACCGGCCAACGCGAACGCCATCCCGGCGGCCGAGTCGACCGCCGAGGCGCCGGGTCCACCCGGGTTGACGAACAGCGCGCCGATGCGCTGGCCGCTGGCCGGGACCTTGATGACCGCCAACTGTGCTTGTGGCCCAGTGGGATCGGCGGCGGTGATCGGCACGGGCACGGCGGTGCACTGCGCAGTCGGGAGGTCCTGGGCGTTGTCGCCCAGGAAGCGCTGGCAGCTTCCCCACGTAACTTGTGGCGCTGTCGTCTGACCGGCTCCGGGGTTCGGGGCGGCAACAACCGGCGGGGCCATGACACCGGCCGCCAGTGAAACACAGAGTGAACCCAAGAACGCAGCCGAGCCGAGCCGGCTCGTGCGTCGCATGGCGATCATCGTCCCACGGCCGCGCGGTCGGTATGACCGCGAGCCGGTCACACTCCGATCTCAGATGCGGTCGAACAGCCGGTGATTCGCGTCAGCACGTGGCGCCGGGCGGGGGCAGCTTCAGGTCGACGAGGTAGGCGGCGGCGTAGTTGTCGACGCAGGTGTTGCCCTGGAAGACCACCGTGTGCTGAGTTCCGTTGAAGGTCAGCAGCGCTCCGCCGAGCTGCTTGGCCAGGTCGACTCCCGCCTGATACGGCGTCGCCGGATCGTTGGTCGTCGAAACCACCAGCACCGGGGGCAGCCCTGGCGCTTTGACCGCATGCGGCGTGCTGGTCGGCGGCACCGGCCAGAAGGCGCAGGTGCTCAGCGGGGCGTGCCCGGTGAAGTCGCCGTAGCTCATGAACGGCGCGACCTCGCGCATCTTCTTGTCTTCCGCGATCACCTTCTGCCGGTCGGTGATCGGCGGCTGGTCCACGCAGTTCACCGCGATACGCGCGTCGGTGGCGTTGGTGTAGTGGCCCCTGGCATCCCGGCGCATGTACATGTCGGCCAGCGCCAGCATGGTGTCGCCGCGGCCCTTGGTCATCTCGGTCAGGCCCTGGGTCAGGTGCCGCCACAGATTCGGCGAATAGAGCGCCATGATCGTGCCGATGATCGCGTCGCTGTAGCCCAGCCCGCGCGGGTCGGAGGTCGGCAGTGGCTTGTCCACCAACGGGTCGACCAGGCTGCGGTAGACGTCGACGGCCTTGTCGGCGTCGTTGCCCAACGGGCAACTCGGATCCTTCACGCAGTCGGCGGCATAGTCGTTGAAGGCCTGCTGGAATGCCGCGGCCTGATCGATGTCGGCCTGGATCGGGTCGGCGTTGGGATCGACGGCGCCGTCGAGGATCATCGCGCGCACCTTGTCCGGGTACGCCTCGGCGTACGCCGAGCCGATCCGGGTGCCATAGGAGTAGCCGAGATAGGTGAGCTTGTCGTCGCCGACGGCGGCACGCAACGCATCGAGATCCTTGGCGACATTGGCGGTGCCGACGTTCTCCAGGAAGTCCTTGCCCATCTTGTCGACGCAGCGCTGGACGAAGGCCTTGGTCTCGTTCTCGATGTGTTCAACGCCCTTGGGGCTGTAGTCGACCTGGGGATCGGCCCGGAGGCGATCGTTGTCGGCATCGGAGTTGCACCACAGCGCCGGGGTCGACGAGCCCACGCCGCGCGGGTCGAAGCCGACCATGTCGAAGCCCTGCCGTACCGAACTGGGCAGGTTCTCCACGATGCTGGATGCGGCCTCGATGCCGGACTCGCCCGGGCCGCCCGGGTTGATGATGAGCGAGCCGATCTTCTGGCCGGTCGCCGGGAAGCGGATCAGAGCCAGCGTCGCCACCGGGCCGTCCGGCTTGGCGTAGTCCACGGGCACGGCGATCTTGCCGCACTCGGCCCCGGCCGGGATCGGCAACGCGTTGCCGCCGCCGCCACCGGCCACCCGGCACGGGCCCCACTGCACGGGTTGCCCGATCTGCGGTCCGGCGAGCACGGCCATCCCCGACACCGTGGAGCTGCAGCCGGCACTCACGACGAGCGTGGCCACGGCGGGGAGCACCAGGGCGGCGCGGACAGCGCGTGATCTCCTGTCAAGCCTCATGGCAAACATGCTGCCATGCTCGGCGGGGGTGCCTTGCACACCGACCCGCCCGGGCAGCTCATCTGGTCGCGTCGAGCAGTTCCTTCATGCCGACGGCGAAGTCGTCGGCCAGGTCCCAGAGATCCGGTAGGAGCTCGGGGCAGCTGATCAATCCGACGTCGAGTTTGCCGTTGAGCGACATCACCGTGATGTTCAATCCGGAGCCGTGGAAGATCGGCCCCAGCGGATACATCGCGCTGACTTCGGCGCCGAGGAAGTACAGCGGAATCTGCGGGCCTGGCACGTTGGATACCACGAGGTTGTGCACCGGGCGGGACTCGGTCAAGCTGCTTCGGGCGTACACCCGCATCGCGATGCCGAAGACGGCCGGGCCGGCGAACTGGCTCCAGTCCTGCAGCAGGGTCGCCCCGATCGCCGAGCTGTGTTCCTTGGCGGTGGTGTTCGCCTCGGCGATGGCCTTCAGCCGTTCGGCCGGATCGGCGATGTGGGTCTCCAGCTTGGTGAACATGCCGGATACCTGGTTGCGGCCCGGCCGGTCCGAGCGGTCGTGCACCGACACCGGGACCATGGCCACCAGCGACGCCTCGGGAAGTTCGTCTCGGTCCAGCAGGTACTGCCGCAGCACCCCGGCGACCAGGGCCATCACCACATCGTTGACCTTGACCCCGAAGTGGTTCTTGACGGTCTTGATGTCCTCGAAGTCCAGTTCGGCGAACGCGACATTGCGATGGGCGGTGACACTGGCGTTGAACTTGGTCTGCGGTGCGGCGAACGGGGCCGCCATCGCCCGGCCGCCGACCGCGCGCTGCACGGTGTCGACGACGGTCGTGACCGTGGCGGGCAGCACCTTGGTGGCCAGCGTCAGGGGCCGGGTGGCGAACCGGCCCAGCCCGCCGAGCGCGATGCGCAGCTGGTTGGTGTCGCCGTGTCCGTCGACCGGGTCCGGCGGCGGGGCGTCGGGTTCGGTGCTGCACAGCTGCGACATCAGATTGGCACCGGTAACCCCGTCGACCGCGGCATGGTGGACCTTCGTGAGCACGGCGAGCCGTCCGCCGTTGCGGGCGTCGGTACCGCCGACACCCTCGATGACCCAGGTCTCCCACAGCGGGTGGCGGCGATCCAGCGGCAGCGAGGCCAGATGGCCGCAGATCTCGCCCAGCTCGACCCGGCCGCCGGGTGCGGGCAGGCCGATGCGGTGCAGATGGCGGTCGATATCGAAGTGCTCGTCTTCCACCCACACCGGATGGTCGAGATTGAGGAAGCTGTTGGCGAGTCGTTCGCGGAAACTCGGAATTGCCTTGACCCGCAAGGCCAATTCGTCGCGAAGTCGCTCGAAGCTGTAACCGCCGGGGATCGTGGACGCGTCGAGCTCCAGGATCGAACACACATGCAGGGGCTGTGAGGGGGTTTCGAGATAGAGGAAGCTGGCATCGAGGCCGCTGAGTCGCTGCAGGTGTTGCACCATGCCCGCGATCGTATGCCGGGGCAGCGAGAACAGGTGTGAGAAAGTCCACTTCACTGTTCGTTCACCTTTGTGTGCGGTGGTGGCACACTGGAGGGCGTCAAGCGAACCCGGGGACCCGGATGGGCCTCGAGGATCGGCAAAGACGATCACTAGGGACAAAGATGTCTGAACAGACTGTCTACGGCGGCGCTTCCTCGTCGCCTGTTTCGCGTACCAAGGTCCGTACTCACCACCTGCTGAAGTGGAAGTCCGAAGGTCACAAGTGGGCGATGCTCACCGTCTATGACTACTCCACTGCCCGCGCCTTTGACGAAGCCGGCATCCCCGTGCTGCTGGTCGGCGATTCCGCGGCCAACGTCGTCTACGGCTACGACACCACCGTGCAGGTTTCGGTCGACGAGTTGATCCCGCTGGTTCGGGGCGTCGTCCGCGGCGCGGAGCATGCGCTCGTCGTGGCTGATCTGCCGTTCGGCAGCTATGAGGAAGGCCCCACCCAGGCCCTGCGCACCGCGACCCGCTTCATGAAGGAGACGGGTGCCCACGCGGTGAAGCTCGAGGGCGGCGAGCGGGTCGCCGAGCAGATCGCGACCTTGAGCGCCGCGGGCATCCCGGTGGTCGCGCACATCGGGTTCACCCCGCAGAGCGTCAACGGGCTGGGCGGGTTTCGCGTCCAGGGCCGCGGCGACGCCGCCGAGCAGACCATTCACGACGCGATCGCGGTCCAGGAGGCCGGTGCCATCGCCGTGGTGATGGAGATGGTGCCCGCCGAGCTGGCCACCCAGATCACCGGCAAGCTGACGATCCCGACCATCGGCATCGGCGCCGGGCCCAACTGCGATGCCCAGGTGCTGGTCTGGCAGGACATGGCCGGACTCACCAGCGGCAAGACAGCCAAGTTCGTCAAGCGATTCGGTGATGTCGGCGGCGAATTACGCCGCGCGGCAACGCAATACGCCGAAGAAGTGGCGACAGGTGCGTTCCCGGCCGAGGAGCACAGCTTCTAGCTGTCTCGATCCCGGTATGCCTCGAGCAACCGCAGCCAGAGCTCGCTGACGGTCGGAAAACACGGTACTGCGTGCCACAGTCGGTCGATCCGAACCTCCCCCACAACAGCGACCGTGGCTGCGTGCAGCAGCTCCCCAACCCCTGGCCCGACCATGGTGACACCGAGTGGAATGCCGCGGCTGTCGTCGACGACCATCCGAGCCCTGCCGCGATAGCCGTCCGCGTAGAGCTTGGCTCCCATCACCACGTCGCCGATCTCGATGTCGACCACGGACACGTGATGACCGGCGGCGCGGGCTTGTTGCTCGGTCATTCCGACCGAGCCGGCTTCAGGATCGGTGAAGAACGTCTGCGGGACTGCCCTCGTGTCGGCGGTTGCGACATGCGGGCTCCACGCGCTGATCTCCACTTCACCTGATCGAGCCCGAGTGGAAATCACCGCCGCCGCTATTCGGGCTTGGTACTTGCCTTGATGGGTCAGCAGAGCGCGATGATTCGCATCGCCTGCGGCATAGAGCCAGTCGCCCTCGACACCGGTGACCGTCAGCGCATCGTCGGTGTCCAGCCAGGTTCCCGGCACCAACCCGACAGTCTCGAGGCCCATGTCATCGGTCAGCGGCCTGCGACCCGTCGCGAACATCACGTCGTCGACTTCGACCGTTGAGCCGTCGTCGAGATCGACGGCGATCCCGGCTGAAGCGTCACGGCGGAGGCGTTGAACATTCACCCCGGTGCGCACCTCGACGCCGGCGTCACTCAGTCCTCGTTCGATGGCTTCTGCGACGAAGGGCTCCATACCGGCGAGGATGCGAGAGCGCACGAGCAGCGTGACGGATGAGCCCAGACCTTGCCAGGCGGTGGCCATCTCGACCGCGACCCCACCCCCACCGACAATGGCAAGACGACGCGGCACCTCGCTCGAGTCGGTGGCCTCCCGGTTGGTCCAGGGATGAACATCGTCCAACCCGGGTAGATCGGGTATCGCAGCTCCACTGCCACTACTGATCACCACGGCATGGCGAGCGGTCAGCGACACGCTATCCCCGGCCTGCGACGTCACCGTGACGCGGCGGACCCCGTCAAGGCGGCCGTGTCCACGAAACAGATCCGCTCCCATGCCGACCACTGTGTCTGCCTGTCCACTGTCGTCCCAGTCACTGACATAGCGGTCCCGCCGGCCGAAGACGCCGCGCGCGTCGAGCAGTCCGGTCACCGCTTCGCGTGCCCCGTCCACCCGCCGAGTGTCGGCGAGCGCCAGCACGGGACGGAGCAAGGCCTTGCTCGGCACACATCCCCAGTACGAGCACTCGCCACCGACGAGTTCCTGCTCAACGACCGCCACGGTCAAACCCGCTGCGCGACAACGGTCGGCGGCGGTCTGGCCGACCGGACCGGCGCCGATTACGACAACGTCGTACACCTTCTCGGTCATGATGGGTACTCCGTTCGCGCCGTGGCGTCGACCAATAATTCGTCCGGGTCGAGTCCCCGGTCGACGCCGTGGGGTAGAACGGTCTGCCCTGGTTCCAGCCGCAATGTGCGACCGTCGATCTCGACGTCGATCTTGTCCGGCTCGAACGAGACCAGGTTGCGCACGGCACCGACTTCCGGCCAGGCGTCGATGTACGACCAGGCGGCGCGGGTTCGCTCGGCGACGGAGTAGTAACTGGCCAACCCCTTGTACGGACAGAATGTTTGGCCGTCGGCCGGGATGAGCGTCGACTCGTCGATATCGGCGCGGGGTACGTACCAGCGAGGCGCGAAGCCCGACTCGTAGAGCACTGCGGGCCGGCGGGTGTCGGCAACGACGCGATCGCCGTCGCGCACCACGAGGTGCCGCGATGTTGATCTGATGTCAATCCGGTGATAGGGATCGGCTGCATGCCCGACGATGCGATCTTGCTCTTCGTAGAACGCATCCATCGCCCGCCACGCGAAAGCGATTCGGCCGTCCAACACACGTGCATGCTCCGGCAGCGCGGTATGGCACCAGGCAGCCCGGCGGGTGCTGCGGCCCTTCGCCGTCACCGCGAACCATCTGGTCAGCCCGAGATCGCGGTGCTCAGTGGAGTGTTCCTCGACCGTAAGCCCTGCCGACTCGACGGCATCGCGCGGGAAGTAGGCCACCGGGTAGCGACCTGGTTCGTGCAGCAGCACGACGTCTTCACTGTCGGCGATCCAGAGGTCGCCGAAGCGCACTCTCATGCGGCGGCGCAGCGGTTCCGCGAACAGCAGTCGTTCGGGTAGCGGCTGCGCGGTCAGAAAATGACCGACGGCCCCGGCCGCCAACGGCCCTTGTTGCCACGCCAAACCCATGATGCACACCTTTCGGGGCAGTGAAGCTAAAGTGGGCTGTTTGTCCCATTATTATGGGCCGCATAGCCCATAAGTGTCCAGTGCGTTCGGCGGGCGGGGTTACGGCGCGCGGTTGGCCGGCCGGACCGCGAATGCCCGAACGTAGTCGACGGCGGCATTGACATTGACACGCAATGGTTCTGGGTCGCCAGTCACGTGCGTGAGCATTGCTCCACCCTGGTGAGCGATCACCAGACTCGCCGCGAGGTGTCGCGGAGAAGCTTCGGCAGCAAGTTCGCCGCGGTCGCGCATTGCGGTCAGACCCGCGAGGAAAAGACCGATCCACTCGTCGTATCCGGCGGCGAGATCGGCACGAATCCCGTCATCGGACTCGATCAGTTCACCAGCCAGTGAGCCATACACGCAGCCGCCCAGCCGATACACCGTGTCGATGTCTGCGATACATGCGTCGGCCCACTTCTGCAGATCGCCGACGCAGTCGAACAAACCGAACTTGGGGTCGGTGTGATAACCGCGCACCTGCTGGCGACGCGAGGCGATGACCTCCCGGGTGAGGTCACGCTTGTCCCGAAAGTAGTGCGACATCTGCGATCCGCTGACACCCGCTGACGTCCGCACGTCTTCGATGCTCGTTCCGCTCGCACCGCGCTGAAACATCAAGTCGGCCGTGGTGTCGATGATGCGGGCCCGGGTCTCGAGTCCTTTGCGGGTGAACCGCTGGTCGACGTTCTGTCCGCCGTCCGTGGACGCGGGGCGGCGGACACGTCGCGAAGGACGGGGCGTGCGCTGGGCGGGGTCGGTGGCATAAGCGCGAATCCGATTGACCGCGAAGCGAAGTCCGTCGGCCAGCGGCCACTCCTGGCGATAGGTGAATGCCATCGCACCGCTGCCCTGGTGCGTCGCCACCAAGATCACGGCCAGTTGATGCGGGTCGGCCGTGGCGGTCAGGATCCTGCGGTCCTTCATCTGCTGAATAGCCTTCTCGAAGAAGGCGATCCAGGCCCGATAGCCGTCAGCCAGAGTAGCGCGCGTCTCCGCGTCGGACTTCGCCAGCTGCGCTGCCAGCGCGTGATAGGTCGGCGTGCCGGCATAACCGATGCGACGTAAATACCGCAGGTTGAGATCGATCCAGGTTTCGAAATCATCGAGTGACTCCAGGCAGCGCAGCTTGGGCTGGCGATGGAAGTCCAGCACCACCTCGATCTGTTTGGCCAACACCGCGGCGATCAGCGCGCGTTTGTCGGCGAAGTAATGGGCGAGCTGTGACCCGCTGACCGAAGCGACACGGCGGAGAGTCTCGTTGTTCAGGGCCGACAGACCCTCGTCGAGGATGATGGCGGCTGCGGCCGCGACAATCCTGTCCCGGGTCGCCCTACCCCGCACGGTGAAGCGCCGATCGTCGTCGGGCGCCGGCGGAGACATCGGCCCAGATTACGGCAGTTTTGCCTGTTCACGCCCTCAACGCGCGAGTCGACGTCCCAGGAAGTCGACCATCAGTGCCGCGACTTCGTCGAGGGCCGATTCGAGCAGAAAGTGTCCACCGTCGAGCAGGTGGATTTCGGCATCGGGCAGGTCATCGGCAAACGCGGTCGCGCCGGCAGGGCCGAAGATCTCGTCCCCACGTCCCCACGCGGCGAGCAGCGGCACGCCACTCTGCCGAAAGTAGTCGTGCACCTTCGGATACAGCGGAGGGTTGGTCGCGTAGTCGCCGAACAGCGCGAGTTGGATGTCGTCGTTGCCGGGACGGCACAGTAGCGCGTAGTCGTGGAGCCAACTTTCGGGGTCAACGAGCGTTTCGTCGGCCACGCCCGTGACGTACTGCCAGCGGGTGGATTCCAGGCTGAGAAAGCCGCGCAACGGCGCCTCGGTCTCAGGTGATGGCCGGTCCTGGTAGGCCCGTACCGCCTTCCAGAACTCATCGACGAATCCGGCGTCGTAGGCGTTTCCGTTCTGGCTGACCACAGCGGTGATCGCCGACGGATCAGCCAGCGCGAGGCGCCATCCGATCGGCGCACCGTAGTCCTGGACGTAGATGGCGTAGCGATCGACACCGATATCTCGCAGTAGGCCGGCGGTGAGTGTTGCCAAGGCGTCAAAGGTGTAATCGAACTCGTCGGCTGCTGGCGCGGCCGACAGCCCGAACCCCAACATGTCCGGCGCGATCACATGGTAATGATCGGCCAGAACCGGAATCAACTGGCGGAACATATATGAGCTCGTCGGAAAGCCATGCAGCAGAACGACTACCGGTGCATCGAGCGGTCCCGCCTCCCGATAGAACAGACGATGACCGTCGACTGTCATGTAGCGGTGATGTACGGATGGCATGGCGACTCCTCATCTGGGCCATTCATCCCAATAAAATGGGTTGATTAGCCCAGTATGCGCTCTTCAGGTCGGTCGCACCAGTTACTTGTGAAGCCATGCACGCCGCGCCTGCGGCCAGACATTCCTGACGTCAGAGCTAGCTGAACTCTGGCGCGCGCTTGTTGAGGAAGGCGTCGATGCCCTCGCGGCCGTCGGCACTGTCGGCACACGCCGCGATCAGCCGGCCCTCCAGCTCCATTTGCTCCTCGAGCCCACTGCCGAAGGTGGTCAGCATCAGCTTCTTGACAGCCGCACCGGAACCCTTTGCCGCAGAAGCGATCTGCTCGGCCAGCACCTGAGCCCGAGCCTCCAGATCGTCGGCGGGGACCACTTCGGTGACCAGACCCCAGTCGGCGGCTTCGGCCGCCGTCAACGTCCGGTTGGTGAGCATCAGCTCCTGGGTGCGGCGCACGCCGATGATGCGGGGCAGGAAGTACGAGGAGCTGCCGTCGGGGCTCAGCCCGGCTTTGGTGTAGGCCATGGTGAACGATGCGGTGTCGGCGGCCAGCACCAGATCCCCCGCCACCGCAAGGCTGAACCCGGCGCCCGCGGCCACGCCGTTGACCGCCGTGATCACCACGGCATCCATCCGGGCCAGCGTCGAGATCGCGCGGTGCAGATCGTCGGCGATGCCCTTGACGAATCGGCCCGGACCCAACGGGGATGCCGCCATCGCCTTGAGGTCTCCCCCGGCGCAGAAGAACCGGCCGGCTCCGGTGAGCACGACGACCTTGACCTCCGCCACGTCGCAGCGAACGGCGACCTGCGCGAGTTCGGCGGTCATCACGTCGTTCATGCCGTTGGCGGCCTCGGGCCGGTTCAGCACGATCCGCGCGATCGGACCGGCCTGATCGAAGGACAACGTCTGGTAGTCGCTCACGGCCGGAACGTTAGCAACCGAGGATTCGCAGGGCGGCATCGGCAATCACAGCGGGCGTTTCGGGCGTGCACTCCTCATTGTCGGAGCGCCGGTTGATCACCGACTCGACAAGGCGGAACGGAAGGTCGTCGGCTTCGGCGATCCCGTCGCACTCGGAAATCACCTGCGCCGCGAGCGCACGGTACCGGCGCCGCAACTCCTCACGGCTGGCGCGAAACTGCGCGAACCGCTCGATGCGCAGTTCCGGCAGCAGGTAGAGCGCGCCGAGGTTCCAGCGGCTGGCGCACAGCTGCGAGCAGTCCGCGATCACCAGGGCGCGCAGTCTGGTCCTGGCCGGCCCGGCACCGGTCAGCAGGTCGCCGGCCAGCCGCAGCGCTTCGTCGACCGTTCCGGCCAGCAATGCCTCGAGGATGTCGTCCTTGGTGGCGAAATGGTGGTAGAGCGATGCCTGGCGGATACCCACCGCGTCGGCGATCCGCCTGGTCGACGTCCCGGCGTACCCGATCGTGGTGAAGAGCTCGGCGGCGGCGTCCAGGATCTCCTCGCGGGCGGTGTTGCCGGGCCGGCGGGACTGTTCGAGCCGGGGCCTGCCGCGCCCGTCATGGCCCTGGCTGCGCATACGCCATTCTGGCACTCGCCGTCGTCGGCGAATACCTGTCACTTGATCGAAATGCAGTCAACCCAGTCGTTACACCGGCGACATTCCCCGGGAACGGCACGTGAGAAAACTTTCACTTGACAGGTAATCGGCCAACTCAGGAGTGCCACGATGACAACCGCGTCGACCGACGGCGCCCGCTCACACGCGCGTTCCCAAGCGAACGACGCCACCATGCGGGTGCCCGTCCTGCCCGACGGAGTGGACGGCACCCGGCTGCTCTGGGCCGAGTCCGTGCCCGCGGAGTCCTACGCCAGCCGGGTGCTCGGCCGCGGTACCCGCCTGCGCCTGGCCGATCCCGACGGCGGCGCCTGCGCGCACCTGTTGCTGTTCCGGGCCGACGCCTCCTGGGAGCGGCTCAACGTCGCCGACACCATGAAGGTCCCGTGGCAGGCCTACCTCGGCGTGGGCCATCCGCTGTTGTCCGATCAGGGTCGCGTGCTGGCGACGGTCGTCGCCGACAGTTCCGGCCACCACGACCTGCTGTGCGGATTGCCTGCCGCCGGACAGCCCGCGATGCTGCTGGCCGCGATCAAGCACGGAATGGACATTCGCGACGTCGCACCGTCGGCGACGCTGTTCAAGGGTGTTCGAGTCGAGGACACCGGAGCACTGACATTCACCGGATCGGCGGGCCCCGGCACGGCCGTGGAGCTGCTGATCCATCTGCCCGTCATCGTCGCCGTGGTCAACACCGCACACCCCTTGGATCCACAGCCCGAGGTGACCGGACTCGACATCCTGGCCTGGCGTGCCGACGAGGAGCTGACCACCCCGGTGAACACAGATCCCGAATACCTGCGAGCTCTGTTCAACACTGAAACCACCTGGGCGGCAGCACAATGATTCTCGACGAGATCGTCGCGGCGTGCGCACCGTGGTCGGCCATCCTGCGGGCCGGCCAGTGCCTGCAGATCATCGATCTGCACGGCAACCAGGCGGTGGACACCCTGTTCTACGGCGTCACCGGTGACCGGGTCGATCCGGCCGGGCGGTACAGCGCGCAGGCCACCATCGCCGCGCAGCGCAGCATCTTCCTGACCACCGGCTCGGTGCTGCGGGCCGCCGACGGCAGGCCGTTGGTGACGATCATTGCCGACGAGGTGGGCAACCACGACACCATCGCCGGCGCCTGTTCCAAGGAATCGAACACCTTGCGCTACGGCCATCACACCGTGCATCAGCATGCCTGCGCCGAGAACTTCCTCGCCGAAGCCGCCAAGTGGGGCATGGGCAAGCGCGACATCGTCTCCAACGTCAACTTCTTCATGAACGTGCCCGTCGAAGCCGACGGCACCCTGGGCATCGTCGACGGACTGTCGGCGCCGGGCAAGTCGCTGACGGTGCGCGCCGACACCGACACCCTGGTGCTGGTATCGAACTGCCCGCAGATCAACAACCCCTGCAACGGATTCGACCCCACCCCGGTGCGGATGGTGATCACCGACTCATGACCACCCTCGAAGTACAGCGGGCGGGCCTCCTGACCACCGTCCAGGATTGGCCCGGCCGCGTCGGCTACTGGAATGTCGGCGTGCCGCCGTCGGGGCCGATGGATGATCTGTCCTTCCGCGTCGGCAACCGGGTGCTCGGCAACCCCGAAGGTGCCGCAGGCCTCGAATGCACGAAAGCCGGTCCCGCGCTGAGCTTCCCGAACGGTGCCCGGGTGTGTGTCACGGGGGCGGCCGCTCCGGTCACCGTCAACGGCGAGCCGGTGCCGCAGTGGCAGTCGGTACCGGTGCCGCCTGGTGGGGTGCTGGACATCGGAGTGGTCGACGGCCCCGGCATGCGCTGCTACGTGCTGATCGCCGGCGGTGTGTGCGAGGACGAATACCTGGGCAGCACAGCAACGTTCACGCTGGGTTGCTTCGGCGGTCACGACGGTCGCCCGCTGCGCGCCGGGGACAGGCTGACCATCGGTGACGATCCCGGACCTGCCACGGCACGGCCGGCCCGCGCCGCGATCGACGAGCAGCCCGCGATCGGTCACCGCTGGCAACTTGCAGTCACCGAAGGCCCGCACGGCGCACCGGAATTCTTCACCCGCGCCGACATGGCGACGATCGTCGGCACGGACTACACCGTGCACTTCAACTCCGATCGCACCGGTGTCCGCCTCGTGGGCCCGAAGCCGCAGTGGGCCCGCACCGACGGTGGCGAAGCCGGTTTGCACCCCTCGAACATCCACGACAATGCCTACTGCGTAGGAACTTTGGACTTCACCGGCGACACCCCGATCCTGCTCGGCCCGGACGGCCCAAGCCTCGGCGGATTCGTCTGCCCGGTCACCGTCGTGCGCGGCGACCGCTGGAAGCTCGGACAGATGGCACCCGGCGACACCGTGCGCTTCGTCCCGGTGCGCGCCGACCGGGCTCCGTCACTGGGCAGTATCGGCGCCGACCGACGGGCGTCGATGCCGCTGGTGATCTCGACCTCCAGCGACGCCGACGACGGTGTGCTGACCCGATTCGTCGGCGCCGAGGGCACCGACGTGACCGTCCGCCGTGACGGCGACGGCGGTGTCCTGGTCGAATACGGGCCCATGGTGCTGGACCTGGCCATGCGCGCCCGGGTCCACGTGCTGTACGAATCACTGTCGGCCAGCGCGGTTCCCGGCGTCACCGAACTGACCCCTGGCGTGCGATCGCTGCAGGTTCAGTTCGACCCGGCCGTCCTGAGCGCGCCGGAGTTGGTCGATCTGCTGGCCCGAACCGAGGAAACCCTGCCCGCCACCGACCAGCTGGTGGTGCCCAGCCGCACCGTACGTCTGCCGCTGTCATGGGACGACCCCGCCACCCACGAGGCTATTCAGCGCTATATGCATGGTGTGCGCGCCGACGCCCCGTGGTGCCCGTGGAACATCGAATTCATCCGGCGTATCAACGGTTTGGCCGATGTGCAGCGGGTGCACGACACCGTCTACGACGCCCAGTATCTGGTGCTGGGCCTCGGCGACGTCTACCTCGGCGCACCGGTGGCCACCCCGCTGGATCCCCGCCACCGGCTGGTGACCACCAAGTACAACCCGGCACGAACCTGGACTCCGGAGAACGCCGTCGGGATCGGCGGGGCCTATCTGTGCATCTACGGCATGGAGGGTCCGGGCGGCTACCAGTTCGTCGGCCGCACCACGCAGGTGTGGAACCACCGCCATCCGCAGGACTCGCGCTCGTTCGAGCCCGGAACACCGTGGCTGCTGCGTTATTTCGACCGGATCAGCTTCTATCCGGTCAGCGCCGAGGAATTGCTGGACCTGCGCGCCGACATGGCTGCGGGCCGCGGTTGCGTCGACATCGCCGACGGCACGTTCTCGATGCCGGATTATCAGCGCTTCCTGACGCTGAACGCCGACGGCATCGCCGAGTTCCGGGCCCAGCAGGCCGAGGCGTTCACCGCCGAACGCCGGGCCTGGGATCAGGCCGGCGAGTTCGCCGGTCAGCTGGCCAGCTGACCTCGTGTTCACCTGGATATGACACCCTGAGCGGCATGGGTTCGGGTACTGCGGGAAAAAGTCGCCATGTCGAGGTGGAGCGCAAGTTCGACGTTCCCGACGGGGCGACGCTGCCGTCGTTCGACGGGCTCTCGGCGGTGGCACGCGTGGAGCGGCAGCCCGCGCAATCGCTCGACGCGGTGTATTTCGACACCCCGGATCGCGATCTCAACGCCCATCGGATCACGCTGCGCCGCCGCACCGGCGGGCCCGATGCGGGCTGGCACCTGAAGCTGCCCGCCGGGCCGGACGCCCGAACTGAGGTGCACGCGCCGTTGGACAGCTCCCCCGAGGGCGGAGACTCGGTACCCACCGATCTGCTGGACGTCGTGCTCGCAGTGGTGCGGGACCGCCCACTGGCCCCGGTGGCCCGGATCTCGACGACCCGCAACGGGGTGATGCTCTACGACGGAGACGGCGCGGCGCTGGCCGAGTTCTGCGACGACGAGGTGAGTGCGTGGGCGCTCGGGAGCGGCGGCGAGACCGGGGAGGAACAGCGTTGGCACGAGTGGGAGCTGGAGCTGGTCGACGGTGAGATCGACGGCGGGCGCGACCTGCTGAAGCGGCTGGGCAATCGGCTGCTCGACGCCGGAGCCGTGCCGGCCGGCCACGGATCGAAGCTGGCGAAGGTGCTGGAGACGGCGGGTACGGCGGCGGAGGTGCCTGACGAGAACGAGGCGTCCCGCGACCCGGTGCATCAGGCGGTCGCCGAGCAGGTCGGCCAGCTGCTGGTGTGGGACCGCGCGGTGCGCGCCGACACCTACGACTCGGTCCATCAGATGCGGGTGACCAGCCGCAAGATCCGCAGCTTGTTGCAGGCCTCCGAGGACGCCTTCGGGTTGAGCGATGACGCCTGGATCCTCGACGAGCTGCGCCAGCTTGCCGGTGTGCTGGGTGTCGCCCGCGATGCCGAGGTGCTCGCCGAACGGTATGAGGCCGCGCTGACGGCACTGCCGGCCGACTTGATCCGCGGCCCGGTGTACGAGCGTCTGGTGTCCGGGGCTCAGCGCAGCTATCAGGCCGGCTTGCGGCGCTCGCTGGCCGCGATGCGGTCGACCCGGTACTTCCGGCTACTCGACGCGCTGGAGGCGCTGGTGGCCGCGCAGCCGCCGCCTGCGGCACCGGGCGAGGAACCCAAGCCGGTCAGCATCGACTCGGCGTATAAGCGGGTGAACAAGGCGGCCAAGAACGCCGCCCGGGCCACCGAAGACCGCGACGAGGCGTTGCACCGAATTCGCAAGGGCGCCAAGCGACTCCGGTATGTCGCTGCGGCCACCGGCGAGCCCAAGGTGTCAGACCGGGCCAAGACCATCCAGACTCTGCTCGGCGATCACCAGGACAGTGTGGTCAGCCGCACGCATCTGGCCCAGCAGTCGCTTGCGGCGCACGCCGCGGGCGAGGACACCTTCACCTACGGCCTGCTCTATCAGCAGGAGGATGACCTCGCGAACCGCTGCCGCGAACAGCTCGACGATGCGCTGAGCGCATTGCGGAAGACGTTCAAGAAGAAGCACTAGGGCTCGGGCGAGACCTTCCAGCGAAGTTCCCTGCGTTTTTTGACGAACGCAAGCAGTTTGGCCGTATTGGTCGATATGTCCTGCTGGTGTGAGCTTGCTGTGCTTAGTATCAGTCGATTCACGTTTGTTGAATTCCGTGAATCGACATGATGACAGGATCACAGCAACGCATCTTCGGGGGATCATGCTTTCTTCACGCTACGTCGGCCGCGTCGGCGCACTCGCTGTCATGTTGGGGGTTGGCACCGCGCTCGCGGCTCCGGCTTGGGCTGACGACAACCCTTCGGGGTCTGATTCGTCGGCATCGAGTTCGCCATCGTCGGCTCGTTCGTCCACCACGGCCGGGCCACGCAACGGGGGCAAAGCCGCCTTCAAGCGCCGCAGCGCCGCCGGGGGCGGCGGCGAGGTGAACAAAAGCCCCAAGAAGTCCAGCGGTGCCGGCGTCGTGAAGTCGGCCAGCCCAGAGGCCCACCCTGCGCCGGCCGCCGAGCAAAAGCAGCAGCAGGCCGAAACGAAACCCCGAGTCGAAGAGTTTTCCAGCACTGCCGCGATAGACCCTGTTGTCCCAGAACCGCTCTCGGTGTCGCCCGCACCGATGGCCACCCAAGCGGTAACACGGGTTACCGGGCTCAAGGTCTTGCCCGCACCGCTGGCGTCGGGCACGAATGCCCCCGCTCAAATGCAGTCTTTGTTCGTGATGTTGGGCGTTGCTCGCCGCCCGACTGATGACGGCGACTCCCCCGCGGCCGCCACCTCCGCAGCCGCAACGACGACGGTGACGATCAGCACGTGGAATCAGTTGATCACTGATGTCGCGAAGTACGGCGGCTACATCTCGTCACCGACCGCAAGTATCTCCGACAACAACATCCAGGTGACCCTGTTTGACACGTCGTGGACCGTGAAGAACACGCAGTTGGACGCCTTCGACGATACGGATTTCGGCGCTTACATCGCGACTCAGACGACGTTCACCTACTCCACGCCGTACGCACAAAACACCGATGTTCAAACCCAGCTGAAAAACAGAGCTCTCGAGTTGCATCTGAGCTACTCGGCCACCAACTACACCGCCTATCTGATAGCGAGGTCACCGACGGACCCTTCGACCATCAGTGGCGGCAAGCAGCTCACCATCGGGGACAGCATCGTGCACCCCGCGCCCATCGTTGCCGTCACACTGGACGCCAATGGCGCTCCCGTGTCTGTGTTTCCCTCTACTACAGACCCCAGCTGGCAAAGCGACTATTCTGTCGTCATTCTGCCGAAGAACATCGTTCCGGTCTTTCCCGGTGGGGATATCACGGCACCCACCGCCCCTACCCTCGCCACCTCCAAGCTCACCCCTGGCAGCGTCACGCTGAAAACGTCGGGAAGCACCGACGATGTCGGTGTCGTGGGCTATAACTTCTATCGCGTCAGCACCTATGACTACGGCGACGGCTATCTTCAGACAACCATCTGGATGGCCAGCACGTCGGTCGTACCGGCTGGGACGGCGTTCGTCGATACGGCAGTCGAACCCGACTCAACCTATACCTACACCGCTCGCGCCGTCGATGCAGCGGGTCACGAAAGTCTTGACAGCGCAGCACTTGTCGTGACGACACCAGCCATCGACACCGAGCCGCCGACCGCGCCGACCGTCACCGCAGGAACCATCACGACGACGACTGCGACACTGCTGGTCTCCGGCAGCACGGACAACGTGGGAGTCGACGGCTATGACATCTACCGCGATGGCGTCCGGGTCAATGATGCACTCATCGCGGCCGGTGAGAGCTTCGTCGATACCGACCTGACGCCGGGAACCGGATACAGCTATACCGCCTATGCCTACGACGCCGCAGGGAACGAAAGCGACGAAAGCGCAGCCGTTCTCGTCACGACGACCGGCAGCACGGGCGACGGCGGCAACCCCGGAGGTGGTGGCGGCGGTGGCGGCCAACAAGATCCGCTGCCGATACCAGGGCTCAGGGCGTCTGAGATCACGGACAATTCAGTCGTAATCGAATTGAGCAGAGCCAAACACGACAATCGAGTCGTCGGCTACGTCGTCTACCGCGACGGTGAACCGGTCTACACAATCACCAAGCTCGGCGATAGCTTCATCGACTTGAACCTGGATTCCTCGCACGTCTACACCTACACCGTCAGGGCTCAAGACGCCGAGGGTCATCTAAGTGAGACGAGCAGGCCACTACGCGTCACCATCTACTCAAAGGAGGAATGGGAGTACATACACGGTGACGACGCCAACCCTTTCTGGGAGAAGTCCTGGGAGAAATTCACAACGTATTTTGGGTGGATTCCGTTAGTCGGCGATGGAATTGCCGCGATAAGCATGGGCGTCGATATCGGTCAGCTCCTTACGGCAATCGCCAGCCAGGAAAAGCACGAGATTTATGACGAAGTGCTGGACCTCCTCGGCGATGGGATCGGCTTCATCCCCATCATTGGCGTCTTTAAAAACTTGGACAAAGACTTGGCCCAAGCCATCGAGGAACTCGATAACGGCCGCCTCAAAGAGACAACGAAAAGCATCGCATTCCATGCGGCAGAACTGATCTACGACAAGCTCGTGCGCCCTCGAATTGAGAAGCGCCTGCCTTGAGGCGAACGAGTTGGCCTCTAAGCCGGATTCTGTCCCGTCCCGCCCCGGCTGACCGGGGCAGGACGGCGGCGACCATCCATCTGGGCACTCCGTCACCGGGTACCTCGAGCGGCCTACCCGCAGGCTCGGGCGAGCAGCCCTCGATCGCCTGCGCAGCCGCACCAGGTGCGGCCTCTTGGCCTTGCTTCGGGTGGGGTTTACCAAGCCATCCCGGTCACCCGGAATGCTGGTGCGCTCTTACCGCACCGTTTCACCCTTACCGTCCTGACGGACGGCGGTCTGTTTTCTGTGGCACTGTCCCGCGAGTCACCTCGGATTGCCGTTAGCAATCACCCTGCTCTGTGAAGTCCGGACTTTCCTCGACTCACTTTCCACGGTGAGCCGCGGCCGCCCGGCCAACTCGTTCGCCTGAACACGGTAGCTCATTTGCGGCGCAGCTGGATGATGTTGTCGTCCAGGGTGGCGGGCTGACCCTCGGGCCCGTCCACGTCGCGCTGGGCGGTCCCCACCCGGACCCTCTCCCACTCGGTGTCGTCGAGGGCCAGGCCGGCCAGCACCTCGTCAGGCGCCGGGAATTCGTGGTGCTGGACCTCCTCCGGCGCCCATGGCGGCGCACCACCGTGGTCGACGATCAGCAGCGTTCCGCCGGGCGCCACGGTCGCCGCCGCGCGGCGCAGGATCGCGGGCCGGTCCATTTCGAGGGTGGTGTGGAAGAAGTGCGCCGACACCAGGTCGAAGGGCCCCTCGGGCAGCGTCTGGGTCAGGTCGTGTTGCTGAAAGTCGATGCGCTCCAACACTCCTCGCGCCGCAGCGTCTTCCGCCGCGCGGGCCAGGGCGGTGGTGGACACGTCGACGGCGACGACGTGCCAGCCGTGCTCGGCCAGCCACATGGCGTCGCCGCCCTCGCCGCAGCCCAGATCCAGTGCGCGCGAACCAGTCAGCGGTTCGACGATTTCGGCGAGGCGCGCGTTGGGGCGCCCACTCCAGATCCGTGGCTTCTCCGCGTAGCGCGTCTCCCAGTGGGTGTGGTGATCAGTAGTCATGCTCATCAGCTTGCCGGTGCCGCCCCAGAAGTGGCAATGTCTTTTGCCATGCAGGCAAACGATGACGTCGATCTGCGGGTGCGCAGGCGGCTGCGGGAACTGCGCGGCCGGCTCGGTCTGACACTGGACGACGTCGCGTCGCGGGCCGGTATCGACGTCTCCACGCTGAGCCGGCTGGAATCGGGCAAGCGCCGGCTGGCCCTCGATCACCTGCCCCGGCTGGCCGCAGCGCTGTCGGTCAGCGCCGACGAACTGCTCGGCGCACCCCCGGCCGCCGACCCCCGGGTGCGGGCGGCGTCGCACACCCGGCACCTGGTCACGTACTGGCCGCTGACCCGCCACAGCGGGGCGGGCGGGCCGCAGGCCTTCAAGATTCGCATCAACCCGCGCCGGCGTACCCCACCGGCCGACCTGCCCACCCATGAAGGGCAGGAATGGCTTTACGTGCTCTCCGGACGCCTGCAGCTGATCCTCGGCGAGCAGAATTTCGTGATCGAGCCCGGTGAGGCCGTGGAGTTCAGCACCTGGACACCGCATTGGTTCGGCGCCGTCGACGGCCCGGTGGAGGCCATCATCCTGTTCGGCCCGCACGGCGAACGCGTGCACATGCGGGATTAGCTCAGGCCAGGTACGACGTCTGGTTCACCAGCCGCACCGAGGCGCCGCCGTCGGGATAGAACTCCGCGATGCTCAGCGACGCGAGATCCAGGTGCAACCGGTGCAGGATGCTCGGCCCGGCGTCGAGCGCCAGCCGCAGCAGTGTCTTGATCGGCGTCACGTGCGAGACCACCAGCACGGTGGCGCCGGGATTCTCGGCGATGATGCGGGCCCGGACCCGCTGGATCCGTTCTTCGACGTCGACGAAGCTCTCCCCGTCCGGCGGACGCAGACCGGTGTCCCGCAACCAACGGCCGTGCAACTCCGGATCGCGCTCCCTGGCCTCGGCGAACGTCAGGCCTTCCCACGCGCCGAAGTCCGTCTCGATCAGGTCATCGTCGACCGTCACCGTCAGCCCCAGCGCCGCGGCGGCGGCCGACGCGGTCTCATAGGCGCGCTGCAACGGCGAGCTGATCACCACGTCGACGCCACCGCCCCCGGCCAGGTATTTGGCCGCGGCCTCGGCCTGACGCCGGCCGGTGTCGGTGAGTTCGGGGTTGCCGCGACCCGAATACCTTCGCTGCCGGGAGAATTCGGTCTGACCGTGCCTCAACAGCAGCATGCGGGTCGGGGCGCCCTGGTTGCCTGTCCACGCCGCGGGCGGAACCGCGACCGCACCAGCCGGCGGATCGGCCACGGTTGACTGCTGTTCACGGTCCATCGCCTCGTTGGCCAGCCGGTCTGCGTAGGAGTTCTGCTCGCGTGGAATCCATTGGTAGGTAACCGAATCGAACGTCGAGGCCAGCGCGCGCGCCTGCTGGTGCAGCTCGGCCATCGCGGCGTGCTTGACCTTCCAGCGGCCGGACATCTGCTCTACGACGAGCTTCGAGTCCATCGAGACGGCAACCTCGTCGGCCCCGAGCCGGCGGGCCTCCTCCAGAGCTGCGATCAGCCCACGGTATTCGGCGACATTGTTGGTGGTGATGCCGATCGCCTGGCCGTGCTCGGCCAGCACGGTCTGATGGTCGGCCGACCACACGACACAGCCGTAGCCCGCCGGCCCGGGGTTGCCGCGGGACCCGCCGTCGGCCTCGATGAGAACGCGCACGGCTACAGCCCGCCGATGCGCAGCAGGATCGCCTGACACTCGGGGCAGCGGATCACCTCGTCCTCCGGCGCCGCCGAAATCCTGGCCAGCTCACCGCGATCCAGCTCGATGCGGCATGCTCCGCAGCGACGGCCCAGCAGCCGTGCAGCGCCGACACCCGATGTGGTCCGCTGCCGCTCGTAGAGCGCCACCAGGCCCGGGTCGAGCCCGGCCACGATCGAGTCACGCCGGGCCCCACGCTCGCCGCGCACCCGTTCGACGTCGGACAGCGCTTCGTCGCGGTTGTGTCCGGCAGTGGTCAGATTGGCTTGCAGCGCTCCGGCTTTCGCCTGCTCCTCGGACTGCTCACCGGCCAGCTGCTCGCGCCGCTCCATCACCTCGAGCAGCGAATCCTCCAGGCTGGCCTGCCTGCGCTCGAGCGTGTCGAGTTCGTGCTGCAGTTCCTCGAGCTGCTTGGGGTTGACGGTGCCGGAGTCGAGGAGTTTGCGGTCGCGGTCCTCACGCTGGCGCACACCGTCGATCTCTGACTCGAATCGGGCCACCTGGCCGTCGATGTCCTCGATCGCGATCGCCAGGGCCGCCAGCCGGTCGGCGGACGCCCGCTGCTCACCCAGGGCGGTGTCGTACTCCTGTTGCTCGGGCAGGTTGGCCGCCCGATGGGTCAGCCGCCCCATCTCGGCATCGAGCTCGGCCAGCTCCAGAAGCGACCGTTGCTGTGCCAGTTCAGCTTTCACGAAATGCCTTTCGGTGATGTGATGTTCCACGGGTCGGTGCGCAGGTCGCAGACGCGGACCGGGAGCGCAGCCCCGAAATGGTCGTGCAGCACCCCGGCGGCCTGCGCACACCACGGATACTCGCTGGCCCAGTGCGCGACATCGACCAACGCGACATCACTGCCACGGCGGTGCTCGTCGGCGGGATGGTGGCGCAGGTCGGCGGTGACGTAGGCGTCCACTCCCGCGGAGGCGGCGGCGCTCAGCAGTGAGTCGCCGGCTCCCCCGCACACCGCCACCCGGGTCACCGGGGCGTCGGGATCCCCCGCCGCCCGAACCCCCCACGTCGTCTGCGGCAGTACCGCGCCGGCGCGGGCGACGAAATCGGCGAACCGCAGCGGTTCGGCCAGCGTCCCGATCCGGCCGATACCCACGCCGGTGGGCAGGGCGGCCAGCGGCAGCACGTCGAACGCCGGTTCCTCGTACGGGTGGGACGCGCGGACAGCGGCCAGCACCTGGGATCGCAGCCGGACCGGCGCCACCATCTCGACGCGGTCCTCGGCCACCCGCTCGAGGGACCCGATCGTTCCGATGGCAGGCGCGGCGCCGTCGAGTGGCAGGAACTGTCCGGCGCCCGCCACGCTCCAGCTGCAGTGCGAATAGTCGCCGATGTGGCCGGCACCGGCGGCGAACATCGCCGAGCGGACGGTTTCGGCGTCGGCGGTCGGGACGAAGATCACCCATTTGTCGATGTCGGAGCCCGCGCTGATCGGGTCGAGCACACCGTCGACCGTCAGCCCCAGGACCTCGGCCAGCGCGTCGGACACTCCCGGATTGGCCGAATCGGCGTTGGTATGTGCGGTGAACAGCGCGGCACCGGCCCGGATGAGCTGGTGGATCAGCCCGCCCTTGGGCGTGCTGGCCGCGACGGTGTCCACCCCGCGCAGCAGCAACGGATGGTGTGCCAGCAACAACCCGCGCGCACCCACCGTCGCGGCCACCTCGGCGGTGGCGTCCACGGCCACCGTCACCGAGTCGACGACGTCGTCGGGATCGCCGCACACCAGGCCGACGGAGTCCCAGCTCTGCGCGAGACCGGGCGGGTAGGCGTCGTCGAGCACGGCGATGATCTCGGCCAGTTTGACGCCCGTCGCCGTGTGTTCCACCACGCCAAGAACAGTAGTGCGCAGCGATCGGCCACAATGGACCGGTGACGAGCACGGCTTCCGACACCCGCCCGCAGTTGGTGATCTTCGACCTCGACGGCACCCTCACCGACTCGGCAGAGGGCATCGTGGCCAGCTTCCGTCACGCGCTGGCCGCAGTCGGGGCCGAGGCGCCCGGCGGCGATCTGACCGGTCGGATCGTCGGGCCCCCGATGCATCAGACGTTGGGCGGGCTCGGCCTCGGCGAGCGCGCCGACGAGGCGATCGCGGCGTACCGGGCCGACTACACCAGCCGGGGCTGGGCGATGAACAGCCTGTTCGACGGCATTCCGCAGCTGTTGGCCGACCTGCAGGCGGCCGGCGTGCGCCTGGCGGTGGCGACCTCGAAGGCCGAGCCCACCGCGCAGCGGATCCTCGAGCACTTCGAGCTGTCCGACTACTTCGACGTGATCGCCGGCGCCAGTGTCGACGGGGCCCGGTCCAGCAAGGCCGACGTGCTCGCCCACGCGCTGGGTCAACTCCAGCCGCTGCCGGAGCGGGTCATCATGGTCGGCGACCGCGCCCACGACGTGGAAGGTGCCGCCGAGCACGGCATCGACACGGTCGTGGTGGGCTGGGGCTATGGCGCCGAGGACTTCCGCGAACCGCAGCTGGCCGAGGCCGCGGCCGCTCATGTTCCGACCGTGACGGCGCTGCGTGAGGTGCTCGGTGTCTGATACTCGCCTTGTCCACGTGACGTTCGTCTGCTCGGGCAACATCTGCCGCTCGCCGATGGCCGAGAAGATGTTCGCCCACCAGATCGAGCAGCGTGGCCTGGGCCACCTCGTCCGGGTGACCAGCGGCGGCACCGGCGACTGGCATGCCGGCGATCCGGCCGACGAACGCGCCAACACCGTCCTGCGAGCGCACGGCTATCCGACCGAGCACAGCGCGGCGCAGGTCGGCGACGACCACCTGGCCGCCGATCTCGTCGTCGCGCTCGGGCGCAACCATCTGCGGATGCTGACCCACCTCGGGGTGGAACCCGAGCGGGTTCGGCTGTTGCGCTCGTTCGACCCTCGCTCAGGTGCGCATGCCGACGACGTCGACGACCCGTACTACGGCGGCCCGACGGATTTCGAGGAGACGTTCACCGTCATCGACGCGGCCCTGCCGGGTCTGCATGCCTGGGTTGACCGACGGCTGGCCGGCGAGGGTCTGACCGGCTGATGAAGCGCTGGACGTTCCTGCTGCGCCCGGGCTGGATTGCCCTGGCGCTGGTGGTCGTCGCGTTCGCCTATCTCTGCTTCACCGTGCTGGCACCGTGGCAGCTGGGCAAGAACACCAAGACATCGCGCGAGAACAATCAGATCGCGTCCTCGCTCAACGCCGAGCCGGTTCCGGTGACAACGTTTCTGCCGCACCAGGATTCGTCGGCGCCCGGGGATCAGTGGCGGCGCGTGACCGCGACCGGGCGCTACGTGCCGTCCGCCGAGGTGCTCGCCAGGCTGCGGGTGGTCGGTGGCGCGCCGGCATTCGAAGTCCTGGTGCCGTTCACCGTCGACGGTGGTCCGACGGTTCTGGTCGACCGCGGTTATGTGCTCGCCGTCCAGGGCTCGAAAGTGCCCGACATCGCACCGCTGCCCACCGGCACGGTGAGCATCACAGCGCGGCTACGCGATTCGGAGACCGCACCCCCCGACAAGCCGCCGTTCCGCGAAGGCGGCTTCACCCAGCTCTACGCGATCGACACCGCCCAGGCCGCGGCGACCACCGGGGTGCCGGTGGCCGGCTCGTATCTGCAGTTGGTGGAGAACCAACCGGGCGGGCTCGGCATCGCCGAACTGCCACACCTGGATGCCGGACCGTTCCTGTCGTACGGCATCCAGTGGATCGCCTTCGGCATCGTGGCCCCGATCGGCCTCGGCTACTTCGTGTATTCGGAGATCAAGGCCCGCCGCCGCGAGAACGCCGCAGCCGCGCAGAATCCGTCGGCACCGGTCACCGTCGAGGACAAGCTCGCCGACCGGTACGGCCGGCGGCAGTGAGCCCGACCGCGAGAACCGCGGCGGCGAGCTGAACGACCCGGGACAACCGCACCGAGCGGCGAAGGTCGTCGATGCCCGGGACGCGACCCTCACCGAGGGTCGGGCGGATCTCCAGCTGGTGGTGATATTGGGTGGGGCCGCCGAGGCGCACACCCAGCGCGCCGGCGAATGTCGCTTCCACCACGCCGGCGTTCGGACTGGGGTGCCGGGCGGCGTCGCGGCGCCACGCCCGCAGCGCCCCGGCCGGTGAGCCGCCGACCAGTGGTGCGCACACCACCACCAGCACGCCGGCCGCCCGCGCCGCCCCGAAGTTCGCGGCGTCATCCAGACGTGCTGCCGCCCAACCGAATCGGGTATAGCGCGGCGAGCGATGCCCGATCATCGCATCCAGTGTGTTGACTCCGCGGTAGACCAGCACACCCGGTACTCCCCCGGCCGCCGCCCAGAGCAGCGGCGCGACGTGCGCGTCGGAGGTGTTCTCGGCCACCGACTCCAGAGCCGCCCGGGCCAGTCCGTCGGTGTCCAGTGCCGACGGGTCCCGTCCGCACAACGACGGTAACAGCGCCCGGGCACCGTCGATGTCACCGGCCGCCAGGAGATCGGCCAGTTTCTCGCCGGTCCGCCCCAGCGTCGTTCCGCCGAGGGAGGCCCAGGTGGCGGCGGCGGTGACGGCCGCCAACGCCGGGCCGCGGGCACCGCGCTGCAGCAGCGTTCCGGCCACGGCCAGCCCGCCCAGCAGTACACCGGTGTGCACCGCGCCCGCGACCCGGCTGTCGCGGTAGGTCAGCTTTTCGAGTGCGGCTGCACACCAACCGAACCCCGCCACCGGATGGCCGTGGACGGGGTCGCCGAAAGCAAGATCCGCCAGCTGGGCCGTCAGGATGCCGACACCGCGGTACCGTCTGCGCGCAAACACCCCGGCACTCTCTCACACGTGATGTACTGCCCTGATGAGGCCGCGATGACGCGATCCCCGACGCGGGTCTCGGACTTGCTCAACCCGGCCGCGGTGCTGGCGCCCGCCGCCAACGTCATCATGCAACTGGCCCACCCCGGCGTCGGTTACGGCGTTCTCGAGTCCCCGGTGGACAGCGGCAACGTGTACAAGCATCCGATCAAGCGGGCCCGCACCACGGGCACCTATCTCGCGGCGGCCACCATCGGCACCGACGCCGACCGAGCCCTCATCCGCTCGGCGGTGGACACCGCGCACGCCAAGGTCCGCTCCACCGCGTCGAGCCCGGTGTCCTACCGCGCCTTCGACCCGAAGCTTCAGCTGTGGGTGGCGGCCTGTCTGTACCGCTACTACGTCGACCAGCACGAGTTCCTCTACGGCCCGCTTGACGACGCTGCCGCCGACGCGGTCTATGCCGACGCCAGCCGGCTCGGCACCACGCTGCAGGTGCGCGAGGGGATGTGGCCGGCCGACCGCGCGGCCTTCGACGAGTACTGGCAGCAGTCACTGGACGAGTTGTCCATCGACCCGCCGGTCCGCGAGCATCTGAAAGGTGTTGCGGGAATGGCATTCATGCCGTTCCCGATCCGGGAGACGCTGGGCCGGTTCAACCTGTTCGCCACCGTCGGTTTCCTGCCGTCCGAATTCCGGTCGATGATGCGGCTGCCGTGGAGCGCCGGGCAGCAGCGCCGTTTCGAGTGGTTGCTGGCCGCACTGCGGCTCGCCGACCGGCTGATCCCGCACCAGGCCTGGATTCTCGGGTACCAGCTGTACCTCTGGGACATGCGCGCCAGGGCGCGCCGCGGACAGCGCATCGTCTGATAGCAGCAAGGGGTCTCATGTCCAGCACAATCCTCACCGCCGCAACGGTCATCACGATGGATCCCGATCAGCCGCGCGCGGAGGCCGTCGCCGTCACCGACGGGCTGATCGCCGCGGTCGGGTCATTGGCGCAATGCCGGGCGCGGTGCCCGGACGCCGAGGTGATCGACACCGGCGCGGCCGCCCTGTTACCGGGTTTCGTTGAACCGCATAGCCATCCGGTGATGAGCGGTGTCGCCACCCAGCCGCCGGCCCGCTCGATCGCACCGTGGGACGCACCGACCTGGCAGGACGTCGAGAAGATCTTCGCCGATGCGATCGCCCAGACCGACCCGGCCACCCCGCTGTTGTTCGCCGGCTTCGACGCGCTGCTGCACAAGCGCCCCTCCCCGAAGGCCCCCGAGCTCGACCGTATCTTCGGCGACCGAATCGCCGTTGTCACCGACAATTCCGGCCATGGCGCGTATTTCAACACCGCCGTGATGAAGCAGCGGGGCTGGAATGTCAATCCGCCTGCCGATCCGGTCGGCGCTCACTTCGGCCGAAATCCCGACGGCAGCCTCAACGGCCAGGGATTCGAGACCGCGGTGCTGCTTGCCGTCGCCGGGCCGATCCTGTCCCAGCTGGGCAACCCGCTGGTCAGTGCGGCCGAGTACTACGCCTGGATGTCGCGCGGCGGGTACACCTCGACCTCCGACATGACCTACGACCCGAAATTCAAGGGCGCCTACGAAGCGCTGGCGACGGCGCCGTCCTGCCCGCTTCGGGTGAGCATGTGGGAGATGTCGACCACCGACACCTACAACAACGCCGAAACCTTCAATGTCGCTGAGCAACTCCTGGTCAAGCAGGGTGTCAAGCTGTGGACCGACGGCTCCCCATGGATCGGGAACATCGCGATTTCCTTTCCCTATCTGAGTACCGAGACGACCAGAACGGCCGGTATCGACCCGGCCTTGGCCGGTGGCCCCCAGTCGATGAACTACACCCTCGAGCAGCTCGACTCCGTGCTGGACGTCGCGGCCCCCTCCGGGTGGCAGATGGCCTTCCACGCCAACGGCGATCTCGCCATCGAGTTGGCGCTGGACGCCTATGAGGGCGCACTGAATCGCCACAATCTGCAAGGCAGCGACCATCGTTGGCGTCTGGAGCATCTCGGGGCGGGCACCCGCGAGCAGTTCGACCGGGCAGCGCGCCTCGGCGTGCACGTCTCGATGGCTCCGTTCCAGTACTACTACTGGGGCGATCTGCTGGACGGGCAGATCTTCGATCACGAGCACGGCAGCACGTGGGGGGCCTTCGCCGACGCGGTGGCCTCGGGTGCGGTGGTCTCGCTGCACAACGACGGGTCCGTGTCGCCGCCGACCCCGGTGCTCAACATCGCGACCGCGGTGACCCGGCGCACCCGGGCCGGCAGCGTTCACGGTGCCGAGCAATGCATCAGCCTCGACCACGCCCTGCGGGCGCACACCATCAACGCCGCCCGGACCCTGCACCGCGACAATCTGATCGGCTCGCTCGAGGTGGGTAAGCTCGCCGATTTCGTGGAGCTGGCCGCCGACCCCTACGCGGTGGACCCCGCCGAATTGGCGGACAAGGCCACGGTCAACGGGACCTGGCTGAGCGGCGAGCGTATCGATCTGGGCGCGTTCGTCGCCGCGGTCAGCGGCACCGATCCGGGTCCGCATGAACATTTGGCGGACCATCCCCGTCATACGTGTTGTTAGCCCCACCATCAGAAGGGTGTCCCATGTCGTTTCCCACTCTTGCCCACATCGCGGTGACCGTGCGTGACCTGTCAGTGAGCGTGCCCTGGTACCGAGCGCTCATCGGCTCGGATCCGGTGCTCGACGAGGACACCGACGCCGGCTTCCATCACTCGGTGTTCCTGCTGGACAACGGCACCCTGTTCGGGTTGCACCAACACACCACTGCCCCGTCGGATCAGCCGTTCAGCGAGCACAACGTCGGCCTGGATCACGTCGGTTTCGGCTGCGCGGAGCGCGCCGAACTGGAGCGCTGGCAAGCCCGACTCGACGAGCTGGGCATCAGCCACGGCGGAATCGTGGACGCACACTACGGTTCCGGGTTGAGCTTCCGCGATCCCGACGGCATCACGCTCGAATTCTTCGCGCCGGCGGCTCAGGCCTGAACCGCGGCGCCGCCCAGCGTCGTCTTCATCAGCAGCACGTTGTAGCTGCCCCAGACCGACATGTTCCAGTAGATGTCCTGGCCGGTGGACCACGGATCCATCATCGGTGCGTAGAGCCCGGGATACTGCGCCGACGTGACGAGCGTGGTGGGTGCCGACCAGGTGCCCTGCGGAGTGTCGGCGGTGCGAATGATCACGCTGCCGACGCTGCTCGAGTACATCGCCACGTATTTGTTGAGGTAGGTGTTGTACTGCACCGACAGCTCGCTGACATGTCCGCTGGGGCCGCCCACCCCGAAGATGCCCGCCACCCAGCTGCCGAAGAACAACCCCAGCTGGCCCAGGATTCCGCCGGCGTACTGGTTGCTTCGGGTGGTCGGCAGGATCGGCACCGCGGCGCCGGGCTTTCCTGTCACCCAGTCGGTGCCGTTCCAGTACTGGTATTTCGTCAGATCGAGGATGTCGGCTTCGCTGACCCGGGACAGATAGGCCGAGCCGAGCCGACCCGACGGTGTGCCGTAGGAGAACACGTAGCCCGCGTCCGGCGAGTCCGCGGGCGGCTTCACGAAGGCGCCCTGCTGAAAGTTCTGATTTCCGTAGACGAATGGGGTGGACGAGCGCAGCCAGCTCGCGGCCCGGACGGTTTGCGGCGCCACCGTCCAGTTCTGACCGTTGTCATCGGAGTAGGCGATCGCGGAGTAGTTGGTGGTCCAGGCGCCGCCGAAGTCCCATGATCGCACCGACATGAAGTTCACGTATTGCCGTGCGCCGTACTGATTGTCGTACGGCACCGAGATGGCGGCGGTCGGAATGACGGTCACCTGGGAACCGAACGGCCCAAGATTGCGGGCACTGCCGGCGATCACCTGCTTGGACATCCCCGGCGATGCCAGTGGCGATCCGGCGAACGGATCCGTGGCCGAACCGGGTGCGAACACACGGTTGATCGGATCAGTGGTGCGCAGCAGTACGTTGGAGCGCCAGTTGCCGGTCATGTTGGGGCCGCTGAAGGTGTCGCCGAAGATCATCAGCACCTGACGCCTGTCCCCGGCCATCCCGTTGTCCCACATGATGCCGACGTCGGTGCCGTAGACGCCGAATCTGCCGGGGGTGGAGGTGTTGGGCCCGGTCACCCAGCCGACCTTGGTGGTGACTGGCGCTGTGGTGACGGCGGCCGCGCTCGTTCGTACCGTGACGGCTCGAGATTGTTTGGCCGGCAGTGGCTTTGACAGCCGGGACGCGGCGGTTGCTTTGGGTTTGGTCCGCTGCGGATGACCGACTGCCGAGCGGTTGGCTGACGATGAGTGGGGAGCCGAGGATCCGGACTCCGCAGAGTCGGCCGAGGCGACACCACATCCCGCTGTCACTGCGGCGCCGACTCCCAACGCCACGGCGAAGCCGCCGATTCCCCCGATATACGCCGCTGTGCGCATGGCGTCCCCCTGTCGTTGCCCGTCCAGTATTTGCCGGTCGGCGGCCGAGTGGGGGGATTTACGCCGAACTGACGAGGCCGCGTCCCAACGCGCACTTCATCAGCCCCAACTGCTGGATCAACGTCAACAACGACGAACGCTGCTACGCGCCGTAACCCCGGAAGGGATAATTACGACGCTCGATCGGGCTCATTGCGGCACAAGGTCACACCATCGCCTGGCGGAGGTCAATACCTTGTGCCGCATGAGCACCCACCACGACACTTTCCTGATCGGGGGCCGGTGGACCACACCGAGTTCGGACGACGAGATCGTTGTGGTCTCCCCCAACGACGAACAGCGACTGGGCGCCGTCGCCGCCGGCGTCGAGGCCGACATCGACGCGGCGGTCTCCGCAGCCCGGGCGGCGTTCGACGCCGGCGACGGCTGGCCGAACTGGCCCGCAGACAAACGGGCCGCGGCGATGGAATCCCTCGCCGACGCCCTCGACCGCCGCAGCGGAGAGCTCGCTCACGCCGTCAGCGCCCAGAACGGCATGCCCATCGCGATCGCGGGCCAGCTCGAGGCGGTCTTCCCCGCGGTACTGTTGCGGTACTACGCCCAACTGTGCACCCAGCAATCCGACACCGAACGCCCCGGCCTGCTGGGCGGTTCGACGACCATCACCCGGACACCGATCGGCGTGGTGGCCGCGATCGTGCCGTGGAACTTTCCGCAGGTGCTGAGCGCGTTCAAATACGCACCGGGTCTCGCGGCCGGGTGCACATTCGTCATCAAGCCGGCACCGCAGACGGTGTTCGACGCCGCCCTGTTCGCCGAGGCCGTCGCCGAGTCCGACATCCCGCCCGGCGTGATCAACGTGGTACCCGGCGGCAGCCGCACCGGCGCCCACCTGGTTGCGCATCCCGGTGTCGACAAGGTGGCGTTCACCGGTTCGACGCACGTCGGCCGCGAGATAGCGCGGATGTGTGGCGGGTTGTTACGCCCCGTCACGCTGGAACTCGGCGGCAAATCCGCGGCCATCATCCTCGACGACGCCGACCTCGATCTGGGTGTGATCGGCGAAAAGCTCTTCGCCGCAACATTGCTCAACAATGGCCAGACCTGCTTCATCGGGACTCGGATACTCGCGCCCCGAAGCCGCTACACCGACGTCGTCGACACCGTCACCGCCCTGGCCGCGTCGTTGACCGTCGGTGATTCCCTGGATCCGGCCACCCAGATCGGTCCGCTGGTCAGCGCCCGCCAGCGTGACCGTGTCGAGTCCGCGATCGCCGCCGCCGCACACCGCGGGGTGCGGTTGACCACAGGTGGCACCAGGTCGCCGGGGCGCGATACCGGGTGGTTCGTCGCGCCAACGGTTTTCGCCGACGTCGACAACGATGACGCGATCGCCCGGGAGGAGATCTTCGGCCCGGTGCTGACGATCATCGGCTACGACGACGATGACGACGCGGTGCGGATCGCGAATGCCAACGCCTACGGCCTCGGCGGGTCGGTGTGGACCACCGACCCGGAGCGCGGGCTTGCGGTCGCCCGCGGCGTGCGGTCGGGAACGGTGGGGATCAACCACTATCTGCCCGACCCGACAGCACCGTTCGGCGGCGTCAAGGCCAGTGGGCTCGGCCGCGAACTCGGGCCCGAGGGACTGGCCGCCTACCAGGAGATCAAGTCCATCTATCGCGGCTGATTCGGCACGCCGGGGAACAGTTGCTCGGTCGGACCGACGGTGACGTAGCCGGCGAGCTTCGTGACGAGGTGCGGCGCGAACACCGCCCCGTACAGGAGATGTCCCACGACGATCACTCCCACCACCGACAGGACACCCGCGCCGACCTTGCTCGGCGACCGCCTGTCGGCCCACGCCTCGATCACGTTGCGTCCCTGGTCATCAGTCCGGCCCAGCAGGTAGGCGAACACCATCATCTGTACGCCCATCGCGACCGAGTCGTAGATCGGATACTGGTGCTTGGTGCCCTCGAAGATCGCCAGCCCCGGAATCACGTAGCCGTAGTAGAAGACCCCGAGCTGGGCGCCGATCACCGCGTTGAAGAACAGCGCCCAGCAGAACCCGACGCCGAAACCGGTGATCAGAAGCGTCTGCGGCCTGCGCCACCCGAACCGCCTCACCAGCCACCGGCCGACGGCGGCGCCGATCAGCGCGGGGAACACGAAGTACGAGATGTACCCGATGGGCACCGCGGACGGCAGCCCGCCACCCCAGGTCATGTTCATCGGCCACCACGACGGCATGCGTGGCAGTGCGGACGGGAACTGGGCGTACATCGCCCAGTCGTAGGGCGCCTCGATCCAGGAGAACGAGATCGCCGAGATCGACACCAGCAGCAGGGGGTGAATGCGCCCGCGACGCACGCTGAGGAAGACACCGACGGCCAGCAGGACGAATCCGCCGACGTAGGCGAAGGTCTGGCCGGCGATCATCACCGGCGTCACCGGTCGCGCGCTTCCGGGTCGAGGTAGATGACCAGTCCGAAGATCAGCACGATCAGACCGAACAACGTGCCGAGCATGATTACCGCACCCATCGGTGTGCTCCTATCCCCTGTGCTCTCATCCCCCTGGGCCGTTGGGCCACTTGAGCAGCGAGCCGGCGTCCACCCGGATCTGTTGTCCGGTGATGTAGCGGCTGTCGTCGCTGGCGAGGAACACCCCGAGGTTGGCCATGTCTTCCGGCTCGATGTACGGGATCGGCATCGCCTGGAAGATCGTGAACAACGGCTCGGCGTCCTCGCGGGTCGCCTGCTGGCCCGCCTGGGTCAGGTCGGGCCGGAACATGCTGTACATCCCGTCGTTCTGCAGCAGATGGGTGTTGCAGTTCGTCGGGTGTATGGCGTTGACCCGAATCATCCTGTCCGCCAGCGCGATCGCCATCTCCTCGACGTACTCGATGATGACCCGCTTGCTCCACCCGTAGCCCCGTCCGCCGGGTCCCATGTTCGGGTTGTCGGTGGTGCCGCGGATCATGCCTGCCGTCGAGCCGGTGACGATGACCGACGCCCCGTTCGGCAGGTGCGGCACGGTGACCGCGACGGTGTTCATCACGCCGAGCAGATCCACATCGCTGGCGTCGACGAACGACATCGCGTCGTGCGGGCGGCCCATGGCCATCGGCAGGATGCCGGCGTTGGCGACGACGATGTCGATCGCGCCGAAGTCGGCCACGCCCGCCTCGACCGCGTCGCGCAACTCGTGGCGCTCACGGACGTCGGCCACCCGGGCCAGCACTCGGCGGCCGGTCTCCTTGATGGAGCGTTCGGTCTCCGACAGGTCGTCCGGGGTGGCCAACGGATAGGGGTTCGAGGGAATGTCCCGGCAGATGTCGACGGCGATGATGTCGGCGCCCTCTCTGGCCATCGCGATCGCGTGCGCGCGGCCCTGGCCGCGGGCCGCCCCGGTGATGAAAGCGACCTTGCCGTCCAGCTTTCCAGTCATGGGTTCTCCTCGAAGGTGATGTGCAGATCGCTGAGCCCGCGCATGATGAACGTCGGCTCATAGCTGTAGAGCCGGTTCCCGGCGGGACCGTGGTGGGCTTCCGAGATCGTGATGCCGGTCATCCGATCGAGGATCCGGTTCAGCGAAATCCGGCCTTCCGCCCGAGCCAGCGGAGCGCCCGGGCACGAGTGCGCCCCACGGATGAAGGCGATGTGTTCGCGGACATTCGGCCGGTCGGCTCGGAACTCGTGGGGGCTCTCGAACTTGCTTGCGTCCCGGTTGCAGGCTCCGGGCAGCAGCATCACGATCGTTCCGGCCGGGACCGTGACATCGCCGATCGTGGTGGTGGTGCGGGCCATCCGGAAGTGCGCCTTGACAGGGCTTTCCATTCGCAATGTCTCTTCGCAGAAGGCCGGAATCTTGCTGCGGTCGTTGCGTAACGACTCTTCGACTCCCGGGTTGTCTCCGATGAACCGCACCGCAGAGCTGACCAGCTTCGTCGTGGTCTCGCTGCCGGCGGCGAACAGGAACGCCGAGAGGTTCACCACGTCTTCGAGGTCGGGTGTCGATCCGTCGTCGTACTTGGCGAGCGCCAGTCCGGTGAGGACGTCCTCGCGCGGGGCGCGGCGGCGCTCGTCGAGGTAGCGGTAGAACCTCTCGTTCAGCCACTCCAGCGGGTTGTGGGACGCGGGCGCCTCGGAGCCGATTTCGCCGACCGTCGCGTTGGCGAACACCGCCGTGAACTCTTCCTGGTCCTCGGAAGGTACCCCCAGCAGGTCGGCGATGACCAACAGCGAGAACGGCTTTGCGTAGTCGGTGAGGAATTCGCACTCACCCTTGGCCAGGAAGGTGTCCAGCTGCTGATCGGCCAGCCGCCACATGAAGTCTTCGTTCTCTTTGAGGCGTTTGGGGGTGAGCAGTGTGTTCATCAGGCTGCGGGTGCGGGTGTGCAGTGGTGGATCTTGCGACGTGATGTGTTCGCCCATCGGCACACTGGCGCCGTGCTGCTCGATCAGTTCCGATACGTCATCGGTTTCGCCCGGCGTGATGGGCATGCCGGAGAACGGTCCGGCCACCGAGACGCACGACGAGAAAGCCGGGTTCTTGTACACGCTCAGTGCGGCGTCGTATCCGGTGACCGCCAGCACGTTGAAGGCCGTCGCCGGGGTCACCGGGCACTTCGCCCGTAGATGGTCGAAGTACGGGTATGGGTCGGGGACGAGCGCCTCGTCGGTGAAGAAGTCCACCACGTCGAAATCGGTCACAACAAAGAACTCCTCAATTGGCTGGGTAGGCAACCGATTTGATTTCGGTGTACTGGTCGAATCCGGCGACGCCGTTCTGTCGGCCCACACCACTGGCCTTGTACCCGCCGAACGGGGTGTCGGCGCCGTAGCCTGCGGTGCCGTTCAGGCCGATGAAGCCGGCCCGCAGCCGCCTGGCCACCGACAGGGCCCGGTCCAGCGAGCCCGCCATCACATTGCCGGCCAGACCATAGGGGCTGTCGTTGGCGATGCGCACCGCGTCGTCCTCGTCGTCGAAGGGAATCACCGACAAGACCGGGCCGAAGATCTCCTCCTGCGCGATCGTCATCGAGTTGTCGACGTTCACGAATAGCGTTGGCTTGACGAAGAATCCCTTGTCCATTCCCGCCGGCGCCTCGGCTCCGCCGACGAGCAGCGTGGCGCCTTCCTCGACGCCTTTCTGGATGTAGCCGCGGATGCGGCTGCGCTGGCGGTCGGAGATGACCGGGCCGCACAGCGTGCCGGGGTCCTGCGGGTCGCCGGCGGAGACGCCCTCGTAGATCCCGCGCAGAATTTCGACACCCTCGGAATAACGGGAGCGCGGCAGCAGCAATCGGGTGGGGTTGGCGCAGCCCTGGCCGGCGTGCATGCACGGAGCGATGCCCATCATGCAGCCGAGCGCAAAGTCCGCGTCCTCGAGAACGATCGTCGCCGATTTCCCACCGAGCTCGAGGAACAGCCGCTTCATGGTGGCGGCGCCCTTCTCCATGATCCGCTGCCCGACAACCGTCGATCCGGTGAACGAGATCAGGTCGACCTTCGGCGACAGCGTGAGCTCTTCACCAACGAGGTGGTCCGACGCGGTGACGACGTTCACCACACCCGCCGGGATGTCGGTGTTCTCGGCGATCAGCCGGCCCAGCCGGGTCGCGTTGTACGGCGTGTCGGGCGCAGGCTTGAGGACGACGGTGTTTCCCGTCGCCAGCGCCTGGCCGATCTTGTGGATGGCGACCTCGAACGGGAAGTTCCACGGGACGATCGCACCGACCACGCCGACCGGCTCCCGCCAGACCTTGCGGGTGGTGTTCACCCCGGTGACCGACACCACCGTGTCGCCCAGGGATGTCTCCCAGGGATATTCGTCGATCAGCTTTGCCGGGTAGCGCAGCCCGTCGGCCAGCGGGGCGTCGAGCTGGGGACCGTGGGTGATGGCGCGCGGACAGCCCACCTCGAGGATCAGCTCCTCGCGCAGCTCCTCCTGTTCGGATTCCAGCGCCTCCTGCAATTGCAGCAGGCACCGTTGCCGGAAAGCATGATCGGTCGACCAGCCCGTCTGGTCGAACGCGCGCCGCGCGGCGTCGATGGCCCGGTGCATGTCGGCTTTCGACGCGTCGGCGACCTCGCCGAGTATCTCTTCGGTGGCCGGGTTGATGTTGGTGAAGGTCCCCGCCTGACCGTCGACCAGGGCGCCGTCGATCATCATCTTGGTTTCGAAGCGGACGCCTGCGCTGTCAGCCACTCTGGGTATCTCCTGATCTCATGGCGCCGAACCGCGGAATACCCATCATCAACCGGGTCATCTGGTGCAGTCCGGCCGACGGCAATATCCGGTTGACGATCAACAACATTCGCGCGTCCGGACCGATCGCTGTCTTGACGAAGGGCTTCCTGCCGTCGAGCGCCTTGGCCAGGCCCGCGGCGAACTTGTCCGGGGAACGCGCCGCCATCTTCATCGCGGCGCGGCCTCGTTTGTCCATGGTCTGGTGGTGGCGGGCGTACACGCCCTGCAGGTCACGGCAATCGGTGGTGCCCGCATCGGTGATGATCTCGGTGTCGTAGGTGCCGGTGACGACGACCGTCACACCGATGCCGAACGGTGCGATCTCCCCGGCCATCGACTCCCCCCACCTCTCCAGGGCGCCTTTGACCGCGGAATACGCTGCGGTAGCCGGCATTCCGCGAACTCCGCCCTGGCTGGACACCAGGACGATGCGGCCGGCGCCGGCTCGGCGCATCGACGGCAGCAGCTCCTTGGTCAGCAGCACCGGGCCGAAGATCGTGGTCGCGAACATTCGCTCCCAGAGTTCGGTCGGCGTCTCCTCGACCATGCCCGCCGCGGAGATGCCGGCGTTGTGCACCAGCCCGTACGGTGCGCCCACCGCATCCTCGATGGTCCGCGCCGCGGCGGTCACCGAACCCGGATCGGTCAGGTCGAGGCTGACGCCGACGAGTCTCGGATCGTCGTCGCCGGCCCCGGTGGCCTTCCGCAACACCGTCATACCGGCGTCCACCGAGCGCATCGCCGCGACCACACGCCAACCCCGCCGGTAGAGATTCGCCGCCGACGCCAGACCGAGCCCGCGGGAAGCGCCGGTGATGACGACACTGCGGCGTTCACCCGACATCGACGTGCTCGACATGGACCCCACTCGGACATGTAGACGTGAAACCTAACTTTTGTTCAGACAGTACCCAGCCGCAAACCCCTCGTCAACGATGCCGGGCCACGCACTTCTGCTACCGTTACCAAATATCCGGTCCGGATTGGAGGTGCCGTGAGCAGGCGTAGCGACATACTTCAGTCCGCCGCCGCGCTGATCGCCACCTCGGGACTGCGGACGTCGCTGCAGGAGATCGCCGACGCCGCAGGCATTCTGCCCGGAAGCCTCTACCACCACTTCGAATCGAAAGAAGCGATCTTCGTCGAGTTGCTGCGGCGTTATCACGACGACCTCGATGAGATCGCCCGGCAGGCTGAGCAGCGGCTCGACGACGCCGGATCGACATCGGCATTCGACCGTCTGGTCGACCTCGGTTCGGCGATTGCCCAGTGCGCGGTGACCCACCGGGCGGCGTTGCAGATGACGTTCTACGAGTTCCCGTCCGACGACCCGGATCTGACGGCCCTCGCCCGGCAGCGTCCCTCTGCGACCTTGCAGGCCACCCTGCAGACGCTGCGGGCTGCCCGCTGGAGCGGTCACATCGGATCGCACGTCGACATCGCGATCCTCGCCGACCGCTTCGTCCAGACCATGCTGCACGTCGGCCTCGACGTCATCCGAAACGACGCCGGACCCGACAAGGTCGCCGCGCTGCTGTGCACGATCATGCTGCAGGGCCTTGCCACTCGTGCGGTCAGCGATGCCGAGCTCGACGCATCGGCCGCATTCCGCGCCGCCGACGAGGTGGTGCGGTCCTGGCAGGCAGCTGACGCCCCGGACGACGACGCCGCCCGCGTCCGGGCGGTCGCCCGGGCCGAGTTCGGCCGCAAGGGCTATGAATTCACGTCGATCCGGGACATCGCCGCCGCGGCGGGCATGGGAACCGGAACGGTGTACCGGCTGATCGGGTCCAAAGATCAACTGCTGACCGACATCATGCGGGCGTTCGGCGAGAAGATGGAGCCGGGGTGGACCGGCGTCCTGGGCTCGGACTCGTCACCCCTGGAGAAGCTCGACGCCGTGTCCTGGATCCACACCAACGTGCTGGACCGGTTCGGCGACGAGTTCCGCATCCAGTTGGCGTGGATGCGGCAGTCACCGCCGGACACCCGGGATCCCGGCTGGTTGTTCTCGACGCGGGTCGGTCAGATGGAAACGCTTCTCGCCGAGGGGATCAACTCCGGCGAGCTCACGATCGACGGTCCGTCGACCGAGATGCTCGCGCGGGCCGTGATCGGCCTCGGCTGGATCCCGGAGAACATCCTGCGTGACATCGGGACGCGAGCGGCACTCATCCATATCCGCGACACCTCGCTACGCGGCGTCGCGACGCGCAGCGACTGAGATCAGCCGACGATCATCGGCAGCGTGCCCCAGCCCCGAACGCTGGAGGTGTGCGCCATCGCGGCGTTCTCCAGGTCGACATCCCACTGCGGCCAGCGCCTGAGCATCTCCTCGAGCGCGACCCGGGCCTGCATCCGCGCCAGCGACGAGCCGAGGCAGAAGTGCAACCCCTGCCCGAACGAGAGGTGCGCGCCGGTGCGGTGGATGTCGAACTCCTCACCGCGGGGATAGTGCCGCTCGTCCCGGTTGGCCGAGCCGTTGAGCAGCAACATGATCGACCCTTCGGGAATGCGCTGGCCGTGCTGTTCGGTGTCACACGCGACGTAGCGGGCTTGCACCGGTGACGGCGCCTGGTAGCGCAGCACCTCTTCGATCGCCCCGGGGATCAGCGAGTGGTCCGCCACCAGTTCGCGGCGCTGATCGGGGTGCTGTGCCAGCAGTTGGGCGATGAAACCGATCAGGCGCGTGGTGGTCTCGTTGCCGGCGCCGGCGATCATGCTGGTGTAGGTCAGCACCTCCAGACGGGTCAGTGGTCGCAGCTGACCGTCCTCTTCCACCTCCGCGTTGAGCAGCTGGGTCATCAGATCGTCGGCGGGGTGCTCGGCCCGCCACTCGATGTAGTCGGCGAACAGTTGGTATGCGTTCTCGAACGCGCTGGCCGACACCGATTGAAAGGCGCCATCTTTCAGGCCGATTTCGGCGTTCGTGCTGTCCCGGATGTGTTGCTGGCCTTCTTCGGGGATGCCCAGCAGGTAGCCGATCGTCCGCATCGGGATCAGAGCGCCGAAGTCCGCGATCACGTCGAAACGTTCGGCGCCGGCCAGCGCGTCCAGGGCCCGCACGCAGAATCCCCGCACCCGGTCTTCGATCGCTTCCATCCGCCGCGGCGTGAACACCTTCGACAGCAACCGCCGGTGCAGATCGTGCAGCGGTGGGTCCTCGAACAAAATGACACCCGGCGGCACCTCGAGACCGCTCATGATGACGTCGATCGTGGTGCCGCGTCCCGACCGGTAGGTCTCCCAGTTGTGCAGTTCCCGGCTGACGTCGTCGTACCGGCTCAACGCATAGAAGTTGTACTTCTCGTTGACATAGAGCGGCGCTTCGTCGCGCATCCGCTTCCAGATCGGGTACGGGTCGTCGTCGATCGCGAAGTCGAACGGGTCGTAGTACAGGTCCACGGCACTGGCGCCGGTCATTCGTTTCTCCTGTCAGTCGATCGCATTGCGCGGCAGGGTGGTGGGCAGGTCGAGAGAGCTGAGCAGGCCGGCCGGCGCCGCCACGACGTAGGGAACCGCGTTGACGACCCGCATCGCGGTGGCGGTCATCGCGGCATGGCCGGCGCGATGTCCTTCGGCGGCTCCGACGTTCATGGCGCAGTGGATGTCGGGGTCGCCCTCGATGTCGACGCGGTAGTCGGCGTCGAATTCCGATGACGGCCAGTCGGGAGCGACGTCACGCGCCATCCGGATGATGTGCTCCACGACGATGGCTTCGCGACCGTTGACCACCCCGGCCGCTCGGGTCCTGACCGCGCCGCAGGTGCCTGCCGTGATGGTCCCGAAGGCCACCTCGATGTTGCGGTCGGTGAGGCGGCGGTCGAGAGTTCCCCGCACGTCCTCGATCTCGACACCCAGCCCGGCGGCGATGAGGTGAATCGGTGCCCGCCAGGCCATCTCGATGAAGCCGGGCGTCTGGAGAAGCGGCTCGAATTCGAGCGGATGGCCGAAGCCCATCCCGTTCATCATCACGTCGGCGACGGGATAGTGGTCGTTGAGTGCGACCTCGCTGACTGTCACGGTGCGGATCGTTTTGGATTGCGTCGACAGCAACAGCGCGAGCTGATCAGATCCGAATCCCGGGAAGATTCCTGACGCGTAGAACGAGGCATCTCCCGCGCCGGCGGCCCGCTCCAGCTGACCGCGCCACTCGGGCGAGTAATAGGCCGGCGGGTAGACCAGGCTGGTCGACGAGGTCGACACCACATTGATGCCCGCCTCGAGCAGCATCAGGTAGTGCGGCATCGCGCCGGCGTCGCGATCGGGTCCGCTGGCGGTGTACACCACGCAATCAGGCTGTAGCGCAATGAGTTCGGCAGCGTCGTTGGTCGCCGCGACACCGATCGGACCGCCTCCGGCCAACTCCCCCGCGTCCTTGCCGACCTTCGCTGCGGAATGCACCCACACCCCGACCAGCTCCAGATCGGACCGGCCCCGGATCGCGTCGATGGCGATCGACCCGACACCGCCCGTCGCCCAGACGACGACTCGCAATGTCATGACCGCTCCTGGGCGTTGCGGCTCGCAATCACGGCCTGGTCGAGATATCGCCACGCCGTATCCGGTGGCAGACCACCGCACAACGGCAACAGCGGCAGCAGCCTGCCGCCACGGATGTACTCGGCCGCCTCGTCGGTGGTGAAGATCCGGTAGGGACCACCGGCGTCGCGCAGTTCGGAAACCGTCGACGCGTGGCAGATGCTGGCCACCGAGTCATCGTCGTGCCGATAGGACGCCGCGGTCATCGCGTCGTGAAGGAGATACGGGCCGAGTTCGTGCCACGCGGCATCGGTGTCGTCGGCAACGAAGACCGTTGTCGGGACGCCGTCGACCGGGAACTGCGCCATGCCGGGTTCGAATCCGTTGGCCCGGCATTCGGTTTCGTAGAGCGCACGGAGATCCGGTGCGGCGACCTGAGAGATGAGACCCAGACCGTGTCGGGCCGCGCGACGGGCCGCGGCCGTGCTGCCACCGGCGATCACCAGGGTCGGACCGTCGGGTGTGAATGGCGACGGCGTCACCCGGACCCGTCGACCGCCGTGGTCGACCGGCGCCCCGCGCAGCAGTCTGCGCAGCAGATCGAGTAACTCATCAGCGCGCTTTCCGCGGCCGTGCGGATCGATGCCGAAGTGCTCGTACTCCTCGACCCGGTGCCCGATGCCGAGCGCGTAGGAGACCCGGCCCTTACTGATGATGTCCAGAACGCTGATCTCTTCGGCCAGACGGACCGGATCCCAGAAGGTGATGGGGACCGCCGCCAGCAGGATCGCCAGGTGCTTGGTCCGCGCGGCGATCGCCGCAGCCAGCAGCTGCGGCGCCGGTAGATGGCCGTCATCGGTGCCGTGATGTTCGGACAGCACCGCGATGACGGCCCCGCGGTCTTCGGCCCACTCGCACATGTCGACCGCGGCCGCATAGAGGTCGGCCGTCGGCGCCGAGCCCGCCGGTGCGCGCATGTCGAACCGCAACGTGAACATCAGCGCCACCATAACCTAAACTTTGTTCCTCCCTGCTTCGCTTTGCCCGGTTCCTTGACCATGCCGACGAGCGACTGTTACGTTCCGGATCAAAGGTTAGGTTTGCGGAGGCAGTCATGGCTGGTGGCAGCTATCGGGTGGTCGTGTGGTCCACCGGCGGTATCGGGTCTATCGCGATCCGTGCCATTCAGGAGCGCCCCAACCTCGACCTGGTCGGCGTCTGGGTGCACTCCGCGGAGAAGGACGGTCGCGATGCCGGCGAGCTGGCCAACGGCGAGCCGATCGGCCTGGCGGTCACCACCGACGCCGACGCGTTGATCGCGCTCAAGCCGGACTGTGTCGTGTATGCCGCCAGCGGGCCGGAGCGTGACGCGTTGGCGATCCCTGATTACGTGAAGCTGCTCGGCGCGGGCATCAATGTCGTCACGACCAGCACCACCCGGCTGGTCAACCCGCACGCCTACGAGCCGGCCGAATGGCGCGACCAGATCGCCGCCGCGGCCAAGCAGGGGCAGGTGACGCTCTACGCGTCCGGCATCGAGCCCGGCTTCGCCGCCGACTACCTTCCGCTCGTGCTCTCGACCCAGTCATCGCGGATCGAGAAGATCCATTCCTACGAGATCGGGCTGTACGACGACTACGGCGTGCCGGACATCATGAGCGATGCGCTGGGCTTCGGCAGGCCGCTGGAGTATCAACCGTGGATCAGTTTCCCCGGCGCGATCGCAGGCGAATGGCACGGCCAGCTCCGCATGGTCGCCGACGCGCTCGGCGTTGAATTGCAGTCGGTGCGTGAGACATTCGACCGCGCGGTGACGGAGCGGACGCTGGAGGTGGCCATGGGCACCGTCGAGGCGGGTACCTGCGGCGCGCTGCGCATGCAGGCGATCGGCATTGTCGACGGCAGGGACGCGATCGTCATCGAGCATGTCACGCGGCTGGCTCCCGACGTCGCGCCGCACTGGCCGACACTGCCGAACGCGCTGGGCTATCGCGTGGTGATCACCGGAACGCCGGACATCGACTGCACGTTCGACGTGACACTGCGGGACCGCAAGAAGGCCGGTATCGAATCGATGACCTCGGGAGCCGGCGCAATGGTGGCCACCGCGATGCGGGTGGTCAACGCCATCCCCTATGTCGTCGAGGCGGAGCCGGGTCTGGTCAGCTCCGTCGACCTGCCGCTGACCATCCCCCGCCAGGCGTTCAATCCGGCATAGCCCAGCGCGACAGCAACTCGGCCGCTTCGCTACCGAGCTGGCCGATCACGTCGGCGGCAGTCCGGACCGCGGTCAGCGCCCCGACGCCCTGGCCGGCATTGATCGGCGACCGGGTGAAGTCCTCGGCAGCGATGGCCTGGGCCAGTTCCGCGGCCGCTTCGGCGTCGAGTGAGCCTTCGTCGCCGTCCCACCGATCGCTGAAGGCGTTGCGCAACACACGTTCTGGAAGCGAAGGCGGCCACGCGTAGCCCAGCGCGACGTCGAAAACGCGGGTGGTGACGGTGTCGGTCCCGTTCGCTGCCAACAGCTGGGCACGCGTCGCGTCGGACAGCAGCGACTCGGTGCACGCCGTGAAGGCGGTCCCGAGCCAGGCCGCCGACGCACCAGCTGCCAGCACCGCAGCCACCCCGCGGCCCGACGAGATCCCGCCGGCCGCCAGCACCGGAACCGTGAGGTGGTCGAGAAGTTCGGTGAGCAATGGCAACGTGCCGATGAGGGGCCGGCCATGTCCGCCGCCCTCGCTACCGCGGGCGATCACCACGTCGACGCCGGCATCGGCGGCGCGCTGCGCGGTGAGCAGGTCGGGAACCTGGGTTGCGGCGAGCACGCCGACCTCATGCGCACGGCTCACCCACTCCCACCGGTCACCGAAGCTGATGCACAGCAGCGAAGGGCGGGCGGCCAGCGCGGTGTCGAGCAGGTCCGGCTGGCCGGTCGTCACCCAGTCGACCAAGCCAATACCGAAGGGCCGGTTGATGTTCGACACATGCGGTAGTTCCGCCGAGAGCTTCTCGGCAGTCGCCGAGCTTCCCATCCCGATCATGCCGAGGCCGCCGGCGGTGGACACTGCCGCCGCCAGGGCGCCACCGGCGGCGCCGCCCATCGGGGCGTTGACGATCGGCACGTCGAGTCCCATCGCGTGGGACCAGTCCGTCGACAGCACTGCACATCTCCTCAGACGTAGCGGTTGCGACCGGCCAGCGCACCCATGACCATCTGCACCACATACACACCGAGCACCATGATCCACGGCACCGTCCAGCCACCGGTCAGATCATGCAGCGTGCCGAACAGGAACGGGCCGATGCCGGCCAGCAGATAGCCGAAGCCCTGCGCCATCGACGACAGCGCCACGGTGTCCTCGGGGGTACGCGCGCGCAATCCAATCACGGTCAGGGCCAACGAGAACACGCTCATGCCGATGCCGATCAGCACGCTCCACAGCAGCGGACTGAAGTCCGGAGCGATCAACATTCCGACGACACCGGCGAAACCACACGCCCCGAGACCGGCGATCCAGCCGCTCTGGTGGGTGGCACGCGCCGCCATCGGCGCCAGGACGAGGCTGATCGGCACTGCGATCACCGAGAGCAGCCCGACGAGCAGACCCGCCGAGGACTTGCTCACCCCATTGTCGATGAACACTTCGGGCAACCAGCCCATCATGATGTAGGCCAGTAGCGATTGCGTTCCGAAGAACAGCGTCACGGTCCAGGCCAAGGGATTGCGGATCAGTGACCGGCGGCCACCGGAATCGGTGGAGTCAGCGGGACTCTCGACCCGGCGCGCGGCGATCAGCCACACCACCAACGCCACGACGGCCAGCACGGCCCACGCGCCCAACGCCGGGCGCCATCCGCCGGAGATGTTCTCCAGCGGTGGGGTGACGGCGGAACCCAGCGCGCCGCCGCCCTGCAGGGCCGCGGTGTAGATGCCGGTCATCAGCCCGAGCCGGGCGGGGAACGACGTCTTGATCACCACCGGGATCAGCACGTTGATGACGGCGATTCCCGCGGTCGCGACCAGGGTTCCGCCGATCACCACGTACGGCCCGTCGAGCACGCGGACCAACAGTCCGACGATCAGCGTGGCCAGGGCCAGGCTGATGGATCGGCCGAGGCCGAACCGGCGGGACAGCGCCGCGGACGCCAATCCTGCTCCGGCAAAGCACAATCCGGGCAGTGTGGTCAGCACGCCGGCCCAGACCGCCGACGCACCGAGCGCGCGCTGCATGTCGCCGAGCACCGGCCCGATGCTGGTGACCGCGGGGCGCAGATTGAGCGCGGTGAGAACGACCGCGACGATCAGGACCGCGCCGCCGACGACCCGCCCGACGGGAGGCACTTCGCAAGCGCCGTCCAGTTCGAGGCTCAGGTCGTGCTCGTAGCGGCTCACCGCGCTATCGTGTCATACATCCCATGATCGGATGAAAAGGGTTTTGATGCCGTTAGCCGCCGCGCGCCCCGCCGGGCTGGTCGACCATGCCATCGACCAGCTGCGGCAGTCGATCACAACCGGTGAATGGCCGGTCGGAACGCGGATCCCCACCGAGCCGAACTTGGCGACGGCGCTCGGCGTCGGGCGCAATACCGTGCGGGAAGCAGTCCGTGCGCTGGCCCATAGCGGCATCCTCGAAGTCCGTCGGGGCGACGGGACCTACGTACGGGCCACCAGTGAGATCTCCGGCGCCCTGAGCCGGATGTACGGGTCGAAACTGCGTGAGGTACTGCAGGTGCGCCGGTGCCTCGAGGTGGAGGGGGCGCGACTGGCCGCCGCTGCCCGCACCGACGACGACCTCGCCGAGCTTGAGGAATTGCTCGCCCGCCGTGACGCTCTGCACGGCGGCGCCGACCGGGCCGAATTCTCCCGGGCCGACGCGCAGTTGCATTTCGCGGTCGTCCGCGCATCACACAACGCGGTACTCATCGAGTTGTACCGGGGACTGACCGAAGCAGTCACCGACAGTGTTGCCATCACCAGCGCGATGGACCCGGATGTCGGCCACGCCGCATTGATCGAGGCCATTGCCGAGCAGGACGCCGATCGGGCCGGAACCGAAGCCGGGCATTTCCTCGACGAACTCATCGGAGAGCTTCCGACCCAACGTATTTCGGACCGCTAAAGGCCGTTCTTGATGGCGGCAGCTTGTTTTTGCCCGAGCTGAGTGACGAATTCCGGGGGCGGGAACAACTCGGCGGGCGCGTCGAAGTCGATCGTGACGAAGGCTCTGCCCTCGGTGAAGAGCAACACCGTCTTCCCCTTGGACTTGTCGGGTGAATTCCCCTCGACTTTCATGCCTCCAGTGCCGACATCCACGGGTTTGGGCGTCCCGTTCACCGAACTGCCGAGTGCGTTCTTGGCAGCGTCGAGCGCGTTGGCGGCGGCGGCAGGATCCGGAAAGACCAAGACGGTGTCGGTGATGACCCGCGAATTCTCCGGACCGCTGAACGTGATTGCGGCCCCGGGCCGGCCGTCCGGGTTCGAAACAGGCGGCGCGGCGGTGAACGTCATCGGCGCCTCGATGTCGGTCGGCTTGATCAGGAGTTTCGTGTAATCAACGGGCTGTCCCGGAGTCGGCGCCGCGGTGGTACTCGCCGAGGCGTTCGATGAGCCCGAGGTGTGCGGCGGCGAACTCGAGTTGCTGCTACAGCCGGCTGACAACGCCACCAGCGCCACGACCGCGCCTACACCGGCGGCAGTCCTCGAACCTATCCACATGCGTCCGCTCTCCTTTCCCCGACCGCAACCGTATACGCACGAACTTCGGTGTCCTGAACACCTAGTCGTCGTAATAGCGGGCCTCGATGACGTTGCCGTCCGGGTCGGGGAAGTACATGCCTTCCGGTCCCCAGCCGCGGGCACCGAACGTCGGCGCCAGCCGGTCACTGGTGTCGATCCCTTCCGCCTGCAGGCGGTCGATGAGCGCGTCGTACTCGGCTTTGGTCATCGCCAGGCACACATGGTTCACCCGATGTTCGGCGCCGCCGTGGTCCGGCGACAGATCGATGATCGAGTCGGCTGAGATCCGCACACTCGGGAATGGCGCCTCGCCGCTGCGGAACTCATCGAAGCGAACCGGCTCGAGCCCGACGACGCGCGTGTAGAAATCCATGGCCGTCGCGATGTGTTTGGTCCACAGGACGACGTGGTCGAGCCGCATGATGCGGATGCTACGGAAAATGTTGGTGGGCGCGGACGGTATCGAACCGCCGACCGCTGGTGTGTAAAACCAGAGCTCTACCACTGAGCTACGCGCCCGTGCCCGGGCAGGTTACACGGCGGCCAGCGCCTGCGTCCAAACCGATGGATCGCGCGCTTCGCCGGGTTCCTTGCAGTCGGCGAACCGGATGACACCCTCGCGGTCGATCGCGAACGTGCCCCGATTGGCGAAGCCGGCGGCGGCGTTGAACACCCCATACGCCTGCGCCACCGCACCGTGCGGCCAGAAGTCGGAGAGCACCGGGAAGGAGAAACGGCTCTGCATCGCCCAGACCTTGTGCGTCGGCGGCGGGCCGACGGAGATCGTCAGTGTGGCGGTGTCGCCGTTGGCGAACTCGTCCAGATGGTCGCGAACGTAGTCGAGCTCTCCCTGGCAGATGCCGGTGAAAGCCAACGGGAAGAACACCAGCAGCACGTTCTTCGCGCCGCGGAAGTCACTGAGCGTGACGGGTTGACCGTTCTGGTCTTTGAGCGTGAAGTCAGGGGCATCGGATCCGACCCCAACTGTCACGAGTGCCTCCCGGCCGCCTTCGACTTCGGCTGCACCAGCCGGCTGGCGATCCAGTCCCCCAGGTTGGCCGACGAGGTCTGCATCAATCCCGCGGTGGGCGCCGATTCGGCGATCTCCGCGGGCTGCACATGGCCGGGCTTGCCGGTCTTGGGCGTCACCACCCAGATGATGCCGTCGTCGGCCAGCGGCGCGATCGCATCCATCAGCCGATCCACCAGGTCACCGTCGCCATCCCGCCACCACAGCAGGACCACGTCGACCACCTCGTCGGCATCCTCGTCGAGCAATTCCCCGCCGCTGGCGTCCTCGACGTCGAGCCTGATGTCGTCGTCGGTGTCCTCGTCCCAGCCCAGCTCCTGCACGACCTGGTCTTTCTCGATGCCCAGCTTCTGGGCGTAGTTCGGGGGGCCACCCTCCGCGACCACGGTCGGAACCTCCTAGATATCTGGGTCGGCTGTCTAGGCCCTATCGTCGCACGACCGCCACGATTACTCGCCGTGCGGTGGGAATCAATACGTCGCGTCGCACAAGCTCAACGCGTTCGACCTGGTGTCGTTGAGGCTCTGGATGGTCGTGTTGAACTCTGACGGACCCGCGTGTCCGGTAATTGCGCTGGCAGTGGCATGTGCGCCGTCGACCCAATCCTTGAACGCGGCCTTCAGCTCGGCCGGGATCGCGTCGGTGACGCTGGCGGCGACGGCGTCTGCGCTCTTGTTCAGCGCGTCGACCGCCGGGCCTTCGGTCGCGGCGATGTCGGGAGTGGCCTGGTTGAAGGCGCTCACGTAGGCGTTGACCGCGTCGATCGCGTCGGCGCTGGAGGTGGACAGCGTCTCGCAGGTGTCGTGCATGGCCTGGGTGGTCAGCGAGGCCTGCCGTTCGGATTCTCGGGCACTGGACGAGGCGGCCGACTCCGAGACCGACACCGACATCGAGGTCCGGAAAGCCGGGGCGTCGCGCCCGTTGGCCGACGGCTGACCGCCGGTCACGCTGGTGCAGCCCACCACGCCGGCCAGCACGGCCGCCGCACTGCCAACCAGCAGCCCGCCGATCCGGAGCTCGCGCGCATGTCTGATCAGCACCCCGGCAGGTTACCGGGTGCAAGCTGTGCTCGGCGCACTGCGAAGAATTCACCAACCCCTGGGTTGACTACTCGTCGGTACTGCCTCGATTGCGGCACGATAGGAGGCAGAGGGCGCAAAACCTGCGCCAGCTACTAAGGAGCTGAAGTTGACCACCGAGTTCGCGCGCCACGATCTGGCCCAAAACTCAAGCAGCCCAAGCGATTCCGATCGAGTACGGGTGATCCGCGAAGGCGTCGCGTCATATCTGCCCGATATCGACGCCGAGGAGACCTCGGAATGGCTGGAGTCGTTCGACGACCTGCTTGCCCGTTCGGGCCCGGCCCGCGCGCGCTACCTGATGCTCCGATTGCTCGAGCGCGCCGGTGAGCAGCGGGTCGCCATCCCCGCGTTGACCTCAACCGACTACGTCAACACCATTCCCACCGAGCTGGAGCCCTGGTTCCCCGGCGACGAGGACGTCGAGCGCCGCTACCGTGCCTGGATCCGGTGGAACGCCGCGATCATGGTGCACCGCGCGCAGCGCCCCGGCGTCGGCGTGGGCGGACACATCTCCACCTATGCCTCATCGGCAGCGCTTTACGAGGTCGGCTTCAACCACTTCTTCCGCGGTAAGGCCCATCCGGGCGGCGGCGACCAGATCTTCATCCAGGGCCACGCCTCCCCCGGCATCTACGCCCGCGCCTTCCTCGAGGGCCGGCTCACCGCCGACCAGCTCGATGGCTTCCGTCAGGAACACAGCCACCCCGGCGGCGGGTTACCGTCCTACCCGCACCCGCGGCTGATGCCCGACTTCTGGGAGTTCCCGACGGTGTCGATGGGCCTGGGCCCGATGAACGCCATTTATCAGGCGAGGTTCAACCACTACCTGGCTGACCGTGGCATCAAGGACACCTCCGATCAGCACGTGTGGGCGTTCCTCGGCGACGGCGAGATGGATGAGCCGGAGAGCCGCGGCCTGATCCAGGTCGCCGCCAACGAGGGTCTGGACAACCTGACCTTCGTGGTGAACTGCAACCTGCAGCGCCTCGACGGACCGGTGCGCGGCAACGGCAAGATCATCCAGGAGCTGGAGTCCTTCTTCCGCGGCGCCGGCTGGAACGTCATCAAGGTGGTGTGGGGCCGCGAGTGGGATGCGCTGCTGCACGCCGACAAGGACGGCGCGCTGGTGAACCTGATGAACACCACGCCCGACGGCGACTACCAGACCTATAAGGCCAACGACGGCGCCTACGTGCGCGACCACTTCTTCGGCCGCGACCCGCGGACCAAGGCGCTGGTGGCCGATATGAGCGACAACGAGATCTGGAACCTCAAGCGCGGCGGCCACGACTACCGCAAGGTCTACGCCGCATATCGGGCGGCGATGGAGCACAAGGGCCAGCCCACGGTGATTCTGGCCAAGACCATCAAGGGTTACTCGCTGGGCGCCCACTTCCAGGGCCGCAACGCCACCCACCAGATGAAAAAGCTTGCACTGCAAGATCTTCGGGACTTCCGCGACGCCATCCGCATTCCGGTGTCGGACGAGCAGCTCGAAGAGAACCCGTACCTGCCGCCGTACTACCACCCAGGCCCCGAGGCGCCGGAGATCCGCTACCTCATCGACCGGCGCCGCGCCCTCGGCGGCTTCCTGCCCGAACGCCGCACCAAGGCCAAGGTGCTGACCCTGCCGCCGCGCGACGTGTACAAGGCGCTGAAGAAGGGGTCCGGCCAGCAGCAGGTGGCGACCACCATGGCCACCGTGCGCACGTTCAAAGAGCTGTTGCGGGACAAGGAGATCGGGCACCGAATCGTCCCGATCATTCCCGACGAGGCGCGCACCTTCGGCATGGACTCCTGGTTCCCGAGCCTGAAGATCTACAACCGCAACGGCCAGCTGTACACCGCCGTCGACGCCGAGCTGATGCTGGCCTACAAGGAAAGTGAAGTCGGTCAGATCCTGCACGAGGGCATCAACGAAGCCGGCTCGACGGCGTCGTTCACCGCGGTCGGCACCTCGTACTCCACCCACAACGAGCCGATGATCCCGATCTACATCTTCTACTCGATGTTCGGGTTCCAGCGCACCGGCGACGGGCTGTGGGCGGCCGCCGATCAGATGGCCCGCGGATTCGTGCTCGGCGCAACCGCCGGACGCACCACGCTGACCGGCGAAGGTCTTCAGCACGCCGACGGGCACTCGCTGCTGCTGGCCTCGACCAACCCCGCCGTGGTGGCCTACGACCCGGCGTTCGCCTACGAGATCGCCTACATCGTGGAGAGCGGCCTGGCGAGGATGTACGGCGAGGACCCGGAGAACGTCTACTTCTACATGACGATCTACAACGAGCCGTACGCCCAGCCCGCAGAGCCGGAGCACTTCGACCCCGAGGGCCTGTTGCGCGGCATGTACCGGTACCGGGCAGCGCAACAGTCCCGATCCAACGTCGCGCAGATCCTGGCCTCCGGAGTGGCGATGCCCGAGGCCCTGCGGGCCGCTGACATGCTCTCCGAGCGCTGGGATGTCGCGGCCGACGTCTGGTCGGTGACGAGTTGGGGTGAACTCAACCGCGACGGTGTCGCGGTCGAGAAGGAGCTGCTCCGCCACCCGGACCGGACGGCGCGCACGCCGTACGTGACGCAGGCGCTGGCTGATACCGCGGGCCCCGCTGTCGCGGTCTCGGACTGGATGCGCGCGGTGCCGGAGCAGATCCGACCGTGGGTGCCCAACACCTACGTCACGCTGGGCACCGACGGGTTCGGCTTCTCCGACACCCGGCCTGCCGCCCGCCGGTACTTCAACACCGACGCCGAATCAGTGGTGGTGGCGGTGCTCGAGGCGCTGGCCCGTGACGGCGAGATCGACCCGTCGGTCGCGATCGCCGCGGCCCGGGAGTACCGGATCGACGACGTGATGGCCGCGGAGGTCTCGTTCGTGGACACCGGCAGCGCCTAGTCCGCGCCGCACACCAGCACATTTGGTGGGAACATCCAGAAAATCGGCGTAGCTTTTAGGGGTGAATGACAACCCGCTCGTGGAGCCCCTGCCGCCGTCGGCTCTGGAGCTGCTCGAGAACGTGCCGGATTCGACGCTGCGCCGGCTCAAGCAGTACTCCGGTCGACTGGCCACCCAGGCCGTGCAGGCCATGCACGAGCATCTGCCGTTCTTCGGCGAGCTGGAAGCCTCCCAGCGCGCCAGCGTCCAGTTGGTACTCCAGACCGCGGTGGTCAACTTCGCCGAGTGGATCCGCGACCCGCTGAGCAATGTGGGCTACACCGCTGACGCGTTCGCCCTCGTCCCGCAGGACCTGACCCGCCGGATCGCGCTGGCCCAGACCGTCGACATGGTCCGCGTCAGCATGCAGTACTTCGAGGTCGCCGTCCCCGCGCTGGGCCGCAACGACGAGCAGCGCACCGCCCTGGCGGTCGGCATCCTGCGATACAGCCGCGACCTCGCGTTCGCCGCGGCAGCCTCCTACGCCGACGCCGCCGAGGCCCGCGGGTCCTGGGACAGCCGAATGGAGGCCAGCGTCGTCGACGCCGTCGTCCGCGGTGACACCGGCCAGGAACTGCTGTCCCGGGCGGCTGCGCTGAACTGGGACACCACCGCGCCGGCGACGGTGGTGGTCGGCACCCCGCCACCCGGACGGGAGGAGCTGGCCAGCGAAGACGTCCGCGAGATCGCCGCCCGGCACAATCGGGCGGCCCTGGCCGACGTGCACGGCACCTGGCTGATCGGCATCATCTCCGGCCCGCTCGGACCCACCGACAAATTCTTCAAGGACCTGATCAACGCCTACTCCGACAGCCCGGTGGTGATCGGGCCGACCGCGCCGATGCTCTCCGCGGCCTACCACAGCGCCCGCGAGGCGATATCCGGGATGAACGCCGTCGTCGGGTGGACCGGCGCGCCGCGTCCGGTACTGGCCCGCGAATTGCTGCCTGAGCGAGCCCTTCTCGGTGACTCCTCGGCCGTCGCCGCGCTCCACACCGAGATCATGCGACCCCTCGCCGACGCCGGGCCGGCGCTGTCGGAGACCCTCGACGCCTACCTCGACAGCGGCGGCGCGATCGAAGCTTGCGCCAGAAAATTGTTCGTTCATCCAAACACGGTCCGCTACCGACTCAAGCGGATCGCCGACTTCACCGGCCGCGATCCCACCGTGCCCCGCGACGCGTACGTCCTGCGGGTGGCGTCCACAGTGGGACGGCTGGGCTATCCAGCGCCCCCCAACACCACGGCAAACAGTTCTGTCGCACAACTCACAGCGCCGTTGGTCGGAAGTGCGGGCAACGTCTGATAAGGGCCGTAGATCGCGGCAAGGTATCGGGGACGTCGCATCACATGCACTTTTGTGGGACCTCCACAAAAACCTAAGACGAGGTTCATATTCTCTTACACCGTGCAGATCCGGTTTCACAGTGTTCTCTTAAAGAGTGCCTCATGAACCCGTGATCGCATTGCTGGCGCCCGGACAGGGCTCGCAGACCCCCGGCATGCTCGAGCCCTGGCTGGAGCTGCCCGGCGCGGCCGATCAGATCAAGACCTGGTCGGACATCGCCGGTCTCGACCTTGCCCGCCTGGGCACCACCGCAACTGCTGACGAGATCACCGACACCGCGGTCACTCAACCGCTGGTCGTCGCGGCGACCCTGCTTGCCAATGCCGAGCTGACCAAGCGCGGCGCGCTGGCCGGGCGCACGACCGTCGTCGCCGGTCACTCCGTCGGCGAGATCGCGGCATACGCGATCGCCGGCGTCATCTCACCCGACGACGCGGTCAAGCTGGCCGCCGTCCGCGGGTCCGAGATGGCCAAGGCCTGCGCCGTCGAGCCGACCGGCATGTCCGCGATCCTGGGCGGCGACGAGGCCGAGGTATTGGCCCGCCTGGAGGCGCTCGACCTGATCCCCGCCAACCGCAACGCCGCAGGACAGATCGTGGCCGCCGGCGCCGTCGCGGCCTTGGAGAAGCTGGCCGAGGATCCGCCGGCCAAGGCGCGCGTACGCCAGCTGGCCACCGCAGGCGCGTTCCACACCCACTACATGGCGTCCGCGCTCGATGGCTACGCCGCCGCGGCCGCCGAGGTCGCCACCAACGAGCCCACCACCACGCTGCTGAGCAATGCCGACGGTCAGCCGGTAGCGTCTGCGCAAGACGCGATGGAGAAGCTCGTCGCGCAGCTCACCCGCCCGGTGCGCTGGGATCTGTGCACCGACACCATGCGCCGGCTCTTTGAGAACGCAGAGGGCTCAGCGATCGTCGAGTTCCCGCCCGCGGGCACTCTGGCCGGAATCGCCAAACGAGAACTTCGGGGAGTCGCCAACCGTGCGATCAAGACCCCCGCAGACCTGGACGGACTCACCGAGCTCTAACCCCCCGTCCGGGACAACCGCATAGCAAGCCCGTTACGAAGTAACAAACCAAATCAAGAATCCAAGTAGCACAACCGATTACGAAGGAGCCACAGTGCCCGCCTCTCAGGATGAAATCATCGCCGGTCTCGCCGAGATCATCGAAGAAGTGACCGGCATCGAGCCGTCTGAGGTCACCCCGGAGAAGTCGTTCGTCGACGACCTGGACATCGACTCGCTGTCGATGGTGGAGATCGCCGTTCAGACCGAGGACAAGTACGGCGTGAAGATCCCCGACGAAGACCTCGCCGGTCTGCGCACCGTCGGTGACGTCGTCTCCTACATCCAGAAGCTCGAGGAAGAGAACCCGGAGGCTGCTGCCGCCCTGCGCGAGAAGTTCGCGGGCGAATGAGCAGGCCTTCCACTGCTAACGGCGGTTTCCCTAGCGTTGTCGTGACCGCCGTCGAGGCCACCACGGCGCTCGCCACGGATATCGAGAGCACGTGGAAGGGCTTGTTGGCAGGCGACAGCGGTATTCGCGAGCTCACCGACGACTTCGTCGACAAGTGGGACTTGCCGGTTCGTATCGGCGGCCACCTCGTCGAGGACATGGACAGCCACCTCACCCGTGTCGAACTGCGTCGCAATTCCTACGTGCAACGCATGTCTCTGGTGCTATCCCGACGGCTGTGGGAGAACTCGGGTAAGCCCGAGGTCGACCCGGACCGCTTCACGGTGGTCATCGGCACGGGCCTCGGTGGCGGCGAGAAGATCGTCGAGACCTACGACGCGATGAACGAGGGTGGAATCCGCAAGGTTTCGCCGCTGGCCGTTCAGATGGTCATGCCGAACGGTGCGGCCGCGGTCGCCGGCCTGGAACTGGGCGCCCGCGCCGGGGTCATCACCCCGGTGTCGGCGTGCTCGTCCGGGTCGGAGGCCATCGCTCACGGGTGGCGGCAGATCGTCATGGGCGACGCGGACTTCGCGGTCGTCGGCGGTGTCGAGGGCACCATCGAGGCGCTGCCGATCGCTGCGTTCTCGATGATGCGCGCCATGTCGACGCGCAACGATGATCCCCAAGGTGCGTCGCGCCCGTTCGACAAGGATCGCGACGGATTCGTCTTCGGCGAAGCCGGCTGCATGATGATCATCGAGACCGAGGAGCACGCCAAAGCCCGTGGCGCCAAGCCGCTGGCCCGGCTCATGGGTGCGGGCATCACCTCGGATGCCTTCCACATGGTGGCTCCGTCACCGGACGGTCTGCGCGCAGGCGCCGCGATGAAGCGGGCGATGGAGACGGCGGGCTTGTCCCCCAAGGACATCGACCACATCAACGCACACGGAACGGCCACCCCGATCGGTGACACCGCCGAGGCGACTGCTATCCGGGTCGCCGGGTGCGAGCATGCCGCCGTCTACGCGCCGAAGTCAGCGCTCGGCCATTCCATCGGCGCCGTCGGCGCCTTGGAATCGGCTCTCACGGTGCTGAGCCTGCGCGACGGCGTCATCCCGCCGACGCTGAACTACGAAACGCCGGATCCGGAGGTCGACCTGGATGTCGTTGCGGGAGAACCGCGTTACGGCGACTACCAGTATGCGATCAACAACTCGTTCGGATTCGGAGGGCATAACGTCGCGCTCGCCTTCGGGCGGTACTGACACCGATCCGGGGGGAAAGGATTAGCAGAAGCAATGGCAGGGTTGACGCGTTTGTCAACGGGGAACGGTTTCCCCAACGTGGTCGTCACCGGTGTTGCGATGACGACCGCCCTGGCATCCGATGCCGACAGCACGTGGAAGCGGCTGTTGGACGGGCAGAGCGGGATCCGGCTTCTCAATGACGAATTCGTCGAGAAGTACGACCTGCCTGTCCGCATCGGGGGGCATCTGGTCGAGGAGTTCGACGGTGAGCTGACTCGCGTCGAACTTCGTCGGCTGTCCTATCTGCAGAAGATGTCCACGGTGCTCAGTCGGCGCGTGTGGCAGAACGCCGGTTCACCCGAGGTGGATCCGAAGCGGCTGATGGTGTCGATCGGCACCGGCATGGGATCCACCGAGGAATTGGTGTTCGCCTATGACGGGATGCGCGCCAAAGGCCTCAAAGCGGTGTCGCCGCTTGCGGTCCAGATGTACATGCCGAACGCGGCCGCCGCGGCCGTCGGCCTCGAACTCAAGGCCAAGGCCGGGGTCATCACCCCGGTCTCGGCCTGTGCGTCGGGGTCCGAGGGAATCGCCCAGGCATGGCGACAGATCGTTCTCGGCGAAGCCGACATCGCGGTGTGCGGTGGCGTCGAGACCAAGATCGAGGCCGTGCCGATCGCCGGCTTCGCTCAAATGCGAATTGTCTTGTCCACCACCAACGACGACCCGGCCGGCGCATGCCGCCCGTTCGACAAGGACCGCAACGGGTTCGTCTTCGGTGAGGGCGGTGCGCTCCTGGTCATCGAGACCGAGGAGCACGCCAAGGCCCGCGGGGCCAACATCCTCGCGCGCATCATGGGGGCAGGCATCACCTCGGACGGCTACCACATCGTGGCGCCCGACCCGAACGGTGAGCAGGCGGGACACGCGATCACCCGGGCAATCCAGCTCGCGGGTCTCGAGCCGTCCGACATCGATCACATCAACGCCCATGCGACAGGCACCCAGGTGGGTGACGTCGCGGAAGGCAAGGCGATCAACAATGCGCTCGGCAAGCACCGGCCGGCCGTCTACGCGCCCAAATCGGCGCTGGGCCACTCGGTGGGCGCCGTCGGCGCGGTGGAGTCGATCCTCACCGTGTTGGCGCTGCGGGACGGCGTCGTGCCGCCCACGCTCAACCTGCGGAACCTCGATCCGGAGATCGATCTGGACGTGGTGGCTGGTGAACCCCGGCCAGGCAACTACCAGTACGCGATCAACAACTCGTTCGGATTCGGTGGTCACAACGTCGCGATCGCCTTCGGGAAGTACTGAAATCCAGTGACTCTCGACAAGCGTTGACCGACATCCGCGCACTATGGAGGTTTAGATGACGATCATGGCCCCTGAGACGGTCGGCGAATCCCTCGACCCTCGCGACCCGCTGCTGCGGCTGTCCACGTTCTTCGACGACGGCAGCGTGCAGCTGCTGCACGAGCGTGACCGCTCCGGTGTGCTGGCCGCGGCCGGAACCGTCAACGGTGTGCGCACGATCGCCTTCTGCACCGACGGCACCGTCATGGGTGGCGCCATGGGCGTGGAGGGCTGCCAGCACATCGTCACCGCCTACGACACCGCCATCGAGGAGCAGAGCCCGATCGTGGGCATCTGGCACTCCGGCGGTGCGCGACTGGCCGAGGGCGTCAAAGCGCTGCACGCGGTGGGCCTGGTCTTCGAAGCCATGATCCGCGCCTCGGGCTACATCCCCCAGATTTCGGTCGTGGTCGGCTTTGCCGCGGGCGGCGCGGCCTACGGCCCCGCCCTGACCGACATCGTCATCATGGCCCAGGAGGGCCGGGTGTTCGTCACCGGCCCCGACGTGGTGCGCAGCGTGACCGGCGAGGATGTCGACATGGCCTCCCTCGGCGGCCCCGACACCCACCACAAGAAGTCCGGCGTGTGCCACATCGTCGCCGACTCCGAACTCGACGCCTACGAGCGCGGTCGCCGGTTGGTCGGATTGTTTTCCCAGCAGGGACATTTCGACCGCAGCAAGGCCGAGGCCGGTGACACCGACCTGCACGCGCTGCTGCCCGAATCGGCCCGCCGCGCCTACGACGTGCACCCGCTCGTCGAGGCACTGCTCGATGCGGACACCCCGTTCGAAGAATTCCAGGGCAAGTGGGCACCGTCGATCGTCGTCGGCCTGGGCCGGTTGTCGGGCCGCACCGTCGGCGTCATCGCCAACAACCCGCTGCGCCTCGGTGGCTGCCTGAACTCCGAAAGCGCCGAGAAGTCAGCGCGTTTCGTCCGGCTGTGCGATGCCTTCGGCATCCCGCTGGTCGTGGTGGTCGACGTGCCCGGCTACCTGCCCGGTGTGGACCAGGAGTGGGGTGGCGTGGTCCGCCGCGGCGCGAAGCTGCTGCACGCCTTCGGTGAGGCAACAGTTCCCCGGGTCACGCTGGTGACGCGAAAGATCTACGGCGGGGCCTACATTGCGATGAACTCGCGCTCGCTGGGCGCCACCAAGGTGTTCGCCTGGCCGGACGCCGAGGTCGCGGTCATGGGCGCCAAGGCCGCTGTCGGCATCCTGCACAAGAAGAAGCTGGCCGCCACCCCGGATCACGAACGCGAAGCGTTGCACGAGGAATTGGCGGCCGAGCATGAGCGGATCGCCGGCGGCGTGGACAGTGCGGTCGAGATCGGCGTGGTCGACGAGAAGATCGATCCGGCGCACACTCGCAGCAAGCTGACGCAGGCGCTCGCCGAGGCACCCGCCCGGCGCGGGCGCCACAAGAACATCCCGCTGTAGCTAAGCGCTCTGCCGCAACCGCAGGGCGTCCTGTCCCGGCGGTGCGCCGAAGAGTCGGCGGTACTCGCGGGTGAATTGCGACGGGCTGTCGTATCCGACGCGATGCCCGACGCCTGCGATGTCGCCGGGTGCGGTGACGAGCATGGAGCGCGCTTCCTGCAGCCGAATGCGCTTCTGAAACTGCAACGGGCTCATGGCCGTAACTGCACGGAAGTGCCGATGGAACGTCGAGGGGCTCATCCCCGCCAGCTGGGCGAGTTCCTCGATGCGCATCGGTTCGGCATAGTTCTGGCGAATCCATCCGATGGCCCGGCTGACATAGGTCAGATTGCTGTCGGCCATGCCGATCTGTCGCACGGTCTCGCCTTGGGGTCCGGTCAGCAATCTCCAGATGATTTCGCGCTCGATCAGCGGCGCGAGAATTCCTGCATCAGATGGCTTCTCGATTAATCGGACCAGCCGGACCACCGCGTCCAGCAGTTCCTCGTCGGCATCGGCGGTCGACATCGCCGCGTTTCCCGAGTTGCGCACCCGCCGGACGAACGGCGCCTGCAGAACCAACTCGGCGACCACCGCGGGCCGCAGCACCAGTGCCATCCCGAGCGACGGCAGACCGTCGCCGGTGTCGATGAAGTGGCCGGTGACTGGGAGATCAGCCGTCACCACGAGGCATTGACCCGCGCGGTATTCGTAGACGTCGTCGCCGAGAAGCAGGCGCTTACCGCCCTGTGCCAGCACCACGACGAGCGGCTCTGTCAGCGAGTAGTCCGGCGTCTCCGAAGCGGCCTCCACCGATAGCAGGAGCCCGTCGATCGGCGTCCGCATATCCGGCTGGGCGTGTGCCGCGATCAGCGCGTGAAGCTCAGACAGACGATCCATCGCTCGATCACATCAATAGTGAGCGGATTATGCAAGGACTGCGTCGCATCGATATACCGCTGAACTGCGACGGTCGGTTTGATGGGAGATGACAGATACGACCTTGAAGGAGCGATTCATGCCACTCGATCACTACGTCACTCTCGGCCGGTCCGGGCTGCGGGTCAGCCCGTTCGCGCTCGGTGCGATGACCTTCGGTGAAGACGCCGGCGGCGCGGGCTCCAGCGTCGAGGAGTCGGAGCGGATCCTGGAGACCTACCTGGACCGCGGCGGCAACTTCATCGACACCGCGAACTTCTACACCAACGGACACTCGGAAAAGATCCTCGGGGATTGGTTCGCCGCCCGTTCGGGCCGACGTGACCGGGTCGTGCTCGCGTCCAAGTTCTTCGCCAATCTCCACCCCGGCGACCCCAACGGCGGCGGCGCGGGTCGTTCCGCCATCCACGCGCAGCTGCGAGAAACGCTGCGGCGCATGCAAACCGACTATCTCGATCTGTACTGGCTGCACAACTGGGACCGCAACACACCCATCGAAGAGACCATGCGCACCCTCGACGACCTGGTTCGGGCGGGCACGATTCGCTACATCGGGTTCTCCAACACCCCGGCATGGGTCACCGCTCAGGCGCAGACCATGGCCATGCTGCGTGACTGGACACCGCTGGTGGCGCTGCAAGTGGAGTACTCGCTGCTGGCGCGCACCGTGGAAGGCGAGCTGGCGCCGCTGGCACTCGACCAGGGCATGGCCTTGGTGCCGTGGAGCCCGCTGAAGAACGGATTCCTGTCCGGCAAGTACCGTCGCGGCGCGGTCGTCGACGATTCGGTCCGCGCCGCGTACGTCGGCGGTCCCAGTGACGACGAGTTCGTGGTCATCGACGCGGTCACCGCCGTCGCCGACGAGATCGGCGCCACGTCGGCCGCGGTGGCATTGGCCTGGCTGCGAGCGCGACCCGGCACGGTGGTACCGATCCTCGGCGCGCGGCGGATGAGCCACCTCGAGGACAACCTGGCCGCCGTCGACGTGACATTGACCGCCGAACAGCTGCGCCGCCTCGACGAGGTGTCCACACCGACACTGAATTATCCCGCCGCTGTGAACGGGACGACGCGTTCGATGCTGCAGTTCGCCGGGACCACGGTGGACGGTGAGCCTTCGACGGTCTATCCCCCGCTGGTGCAGAGTGCCGTTCGGTACTGAGTCACGCGCGAGCTCAGGTCCGCGCCACCTCGGCTTCGACTGCGGGCTGCTCTTCCTGCGGGCGATTGCGGTTGAACCGTCGGGTGACGAAGTACAGCACCAGGACGACGCCCCACGACAGCAGGCTCAGCACCAGCTGCGAGCGCAGCTTGTCGTCCAGGTACATCTGCACCAGGATGGCCAGCATCGCCACCACGGTGAGGATGGACAGCACCGGGAACAGCCACATCTTGAGTCGTAGTTTTGCGTCGCGGTGGCGGTAGCGCAGCACGATCTGCGAAACCGCTATCAGCAGATAGACGAACAGGATGATCGCGCCACTGGAGTTGAGCAGGAACGCGAAGATCGTCTTCTCGGCGAACGCAGCGGCGATGACGCAGGCGAAGCCGACGACCGACGAGAAGAGGATCGCGTTGGCCGGCACACCGCGTGGTGTCAGCTTCACCAGAAGCTTGGGAGCTTCGCGGCGGGCGGCCAGCACGAACAGCATCCGCGATGCGGTGTACATCCCCGAGTTGAGGCAACTCAGCACCGCTGTCAGCACCACCGCGTTCATGATGTGGTCGGCGTAGGGAATGCCCATCTTGGTGAACGCCGCCACGAACGGGGAGGCGGCCAGGTTCTCGTCGTTCCACGGCACGATCGCCACGACCAGGAACACCGCCAGCACGTAGAACACCAGGATCCGCATGACCACCGAGTTGGACGCTCGGGCAACGGCTTTCTCGGGATCCGACGACTCGGCGGCGGCGATGGTGGCGATCTCGGGCCCGACCATGGAGAAGATCACCGTCACGATCCCCACGGTGATGACCCCGGCCCCCATCGGCATGAAACCGCCGTGGCTGGTGAGGTTCGAGAAGTCCACCGACTTGTTGGGCCACAAGCCAAAGACGAAGCAGGCCCCGATGGCGATGAAGGCGAGGATCGCTGCCACCTTGATACCGGCGAACCAGAACTCGAACTCGCCGTAGGACTTCACCGAGAACAGGTTCGTCGCCGTCATCAGCACCATGAAGATCAACGCACACAACCACAGTGGGACGTCCACCCAGTACTGGATGATCTTGGCGCCGGCAATCGCCTCGAACCCGACGACGATCACCCAGAAGTACCAGTAGAGCCAGCCCACCGAGAATCCCGCCCAATGCCCCAGAGCGTCACGGGAGTAGTCGGCGAACGAGCCCGTCGACGGGTTGGCCACCGCCATTTCGGCCAGCATCCGCATCACCATGACGATCAGCACCCCGGACAGTGCATAGGTGATGAAGGCGCCCGGTCCGGTATCTCCGATCACCACACCGGATCCCACGAACAGGCCCGCGCCGATCACGCCGCCGATCGCGATCATCCGTAACTGCCGCTGGTTGAGGGCCTTTTTCAAGGCTGGTGTCGCTGCCATGGCGCATCCTCCGGCTTCGTTCAATGGACGTTGGATGCCCACTTACGAGTCCGTTTATGCGTCGGTCAGCCGCGGCCCTCAGTGGGCGCTGGCCAGGAACTCCTGCGCGGCGGTGAGCGCGCGGTTCCGGTCGGCCTCCACCAGGCCGATCCGGGTGCGCCGGTCGAGGATGTCGTCGGCACTCAACGCGCCCTCGTGAGCAACGGCGAACTCGAATTCCGCACGGGTGACGTCGATTCCGTCGGCTACCTGGTCTGTGGGCTTGCTGCACCGCGCCGACGCGATGACATTGGGTGATTCCGCGCCGTAGCGGGCCACCAGCGAGCCCGGCAGATCGCTGGTCGTCCGCAGCGTCGCAACCGGATTGGCGGCAGCTCCCACCAACGGCAGGTTCCGGGTCCGGCACGGCTGCGCGGTCATCGCACGTGCCGCCAGCGCGCGGTCGAGGACGTCCTCGGCCATGTGCCGGTATTCGGTGAGCTTGCCACCGACGACACTGAACACACCGTTCGATGACTCGATGACAGCGTGGTCACGGGATAGATCCGATGTCCGGCCCTCGCCCGTGTCAATCAGCGGACGCAATCCCGCGTAGGAGCCCTTCACGTCCGCGGTCGTCAACGCTGTCCCGAGCGCGGTGTTGACCGTGTCGAGCAGGAAGCGGATCTCACCCGGCGTCGGTTCGGGCACATCGGGAATCGGGCCCGGCGCATCCTCATCGGTCAGTCCGAGATAGACGCGACCGAGTTGTTCGGGCATCGCGAACACGAATCGGTTGACCTCGCCGGGAATCGGAATCGTCAGCGCCGCAGTCGGATTACCGAACGAGGCGGCGTCGAACACCAGATGCGTTCCCCGGCTCGGCCGCAGCTTGATTGCCGCGTCCACTTCGCCGGCCCATACTCCCGTGGCGTTGATCACCGCGCGGGCCTTCACATCCAGCGATTCGCCGGTGAGTTCATCCACCAACCGGACCGAGGTGCCGCTGGCGGCCGCCGCCGATACGCGGGTCAAGATCCGTGCACCGTTCTGGGCGGCGGTGCGCGCCACGGCGACCACCAACCGGGCATCGTCGATCAGCTGACCGTCATAGGCCAACAGTCCGCCGTCGAGACCCTCCCGCCGAATGGTCGGGACCATCTCCAACGCCTGCGACGCACCAACGCGGCGTGATCGAGGCAGAGTCGACGACTTGGTGCCCGCCAAGATCCGCAACGCATCGCCGGCCACGAAACCTGTTCGAATCAAGGCCCGTTGACCGCGTCCCATCGACGGCAGCAACGGAACGAGCTGCGGCATGGCGCTCACCAGGTGCGGGGCGTTACGGGTCATCAGGATGCCGCGCTCGATGGCGCTGCGCCGCGCGATGCCGACGTTGCCGGTGGCCAGGTACCGCAGGCCGCCGTGCACGAGCTTGGAACTCCACCGGCTGGTGCCGAAAGCCAAGTCGTGCTTTTCGACCAGCACCACGGACAGGCCGCGGCTGGCGGCGTCGAGCGCGATGCCGGTCCCGGTGATGCCGCCGCCGATCACGACGATGTCGACGTGGGCGCCGTCGCCGAGTTCGGTCAGGTCGGCAATTCGGCGGCTGGCGTTGAGGGCGGTGAGGTCACTCATGGGGCGAGGTATCCGTTCAGGGCGTGCGACAGCTCGGCACTCAGGGCGTCGGCGTCGAGGATGGGTTCGACGATCTGGGCTGACTGGATCACGGACTGGCTGATAAGCAGGACCATCGCCGACAACTGGCGGACATCGCCAACACGCACGCTGCCGTCGGCCTGGGCTTCCCGCAGTGCGTCGACGAGCAGGTCGATGAGGATCTGCTGGCTGGTGCCCAGCCGCCCGGCGATGTACGTCATCGCCAAGTCTGGGGCTGATCGCAGCACCGAGGTGATCAGTTCGTCGTCCCGTAGGCGACGGGCCACCTCGACAATCCGCTCGACGAGGCCGCTGCGGCCGGGCGCCCTCGGCGCGACAGCGCGCCACGTACCGGTGATCCGCTCGGTGAGCAGCGACGCCACGATGGTGCGGGTGTCTGGCCAGCGGCGATACACCGTCGGTCGGCTGACACCGGCTCGTCGCGCGATTTCGGCGAGCGTGACCCGCTCGACCCCGAAGTCACGGACACAGCTGGCGGCGGCGGCCATGATCCGGTCGCCGATGTCCACCGATTCATCGTTACTGATTGACAGCATCTGTAATACTGTAACGCATGAGTGATGACGCCCGCACCCTTGTTCCCCCGATGGCCTGGAATGCCTGGGGCGACCCCGCAGCGGCCAAGCCCCTCTCCGACGGCATCAAGACGCTCCTCGAGCAGGCGCTCGGCGTGACCGCGAGCGAGATCCCCGCGCCCTCGATCGATGAGGTGGAGGTGCGCCCGTCGGCGTTGCCGGAGGCGCACCGAGATGCGCTCGCAGAGTTTGTCGGGGCCGACTACCTGCGTACCGACGACCACGGCCGGCTGTTGTACGCGGGCGGAAAGTCCACGCTGGACCTGTTGCGCCGCAAGCAAACCCACCAGGATGCACCCGACGCCGTACTACTTCCCGGCAGCGAGGACGAGATCGCCACCGTCCTGCGCTATTGCTCTGCGCACGGCATCGCCGTGGTGCCGTTCGGCGGCGGCACCAGCGTGGTCGGCGGACTGGACCCGATCCGCGGCGACTTCACCGCCGTCATCACACTGGACCTGCGCCGACTGAACGCGTTGCACTCGCTGGACGAGACCTCGATGCAGGCCGAACTGGGCGCCGGGGTGACCGGACCGGACGCCGAGCGACTGCTCGGCGAACACGGTTTCTCGCTCGGGCACTTTCCGCAGAGCTTCCGGTTCGCCACGATCGGCGGTTACGCCGCGACCCGGTCCTCGGGGCAGGACTCCGCTGGTTACGGCCGGTTCAACGACATGATCCGGGGGCTGACGGTGGTGACCCCGGTCGGCGTTCTCGACCTCGGCCGGGCGCCGGAAACCGCGGCCGGACCCGATCTTCGGGAGTTGTTCTCCGGTTCCGAGGGTGTCTTCGGTGTGATCACGCGGGTGCGCCTGCGAGTCCATCCCGTCCCGGAAACGGTGCGCTACGAGGCGTGGTCGTTCCCCGACTTCGCCACCGGCGCAGCCGCACTGCGCGCGGTCACCCAGATCGGCACCGGGCCCACCGTCGTGCGGTTGTCCGATGAAGCCGAGACCGGCGTGAACCTGGCCACCACCGGGAGCATCGGTGAGCAGAGCATCACCGGCGGCTGCCTGGGCATCACCTTGTTCGAAGGGAGCTCAGCACACACCGAGAGCCGGCATGCCGAGACCCGCGCGGTTCTGGAGGCCCAGGGCGGCACCTCCCTGGGCGAGGCTCCTGCGCGCGCGTGGGAGCATGGCCGTTTCGACGCACCGTATCTGCGGGACTCACTGCTGGCGGCGGGAGCCTTGTGCGAGACACTGGAGACGGCGACCACATGGTCCAACCTGTCGGCGCTGAAGGCGGCGGTCACCGAGGCGCTGACAACTTCCCTCGCCGAAAGCGGGACACCGGCGTTGGTGATGTGCCACATTTCGCATGTGTATCCCACCGGCGCGTCGCTCTACTTCACCGTGGTCGCGGGCCAGCGCGGCGACGTCGCCCAGCAATGGCTTGCGGCCAAAGTCGCTGCCTCTGATGCGATTTCGCGGACCGGCGGCACCATCACCCATCACCATGCCGTCGGCGCGGACCATCGGCCGTGGATGGGCGCGGAGATCGGTGAGCTGGGCGCGAAGGTGCTGCGGGCGGTCAAGCAGGCCGTCGACCCGGCGGGAATCCTGAATCCGGGCAAGCTGATTCCATGATCTCTCGCGTCACGGTCCTGACGAATCCCAAGTCCGGTCACGGCAATGCGCCCCACGCCGGGGAATTGGCGGTCGCCCGCTTCCAGGAACTCGGGATCGACGTGACCGGAATCGTCGGGCGCGACGCCGCCCACGCACGTCAGCTGGTGGACGAGGCCCTGACCCGTGACACCGACGCGCTGGTGGTGATCGGCGGCGACGGTGTGATCCGCCTGGCGATCCAGGCGTTGGCGCGCACCGATATTCCGCTCGGCATCGTGCCGGCCGGCACCGGCAACGACCATGCCCGCGAGTACCGGTTGCCGATGGCAGATCCGGTGGCTGCGGTCGACGTGATCGCCGCCGGGCACACCGAGACCGTCGATCTCGGGCACATCAAGGGTGCCGACGAGTCCAGTACGTGGTTCGGCACGGTCGCCGCGACGGGCTTCGACTCGTTGGTCAGCGATCGAGTGAACCGGATGAGCTGGCCGCACGGCCGGATGCGGTACAACGTCGCGCTGGTGGCAGAGATTTCCCAGTTGCGGCCGTTGCCTTTTCGGCTGGTGCTCGACGGCGAGCGCGAGATCGTCGCCGATCTGACGTTGGCCGCGTTCGGCAACACCCGGAGCTACGGCGGCGGCATGCTCATCTGCCCAGGTGCTGATCACTCGGATGGACTGCTGGACATCACGATCGTGCGCGCATCCTCACGCACCAAGCTGATTCGGTTGTTTCCCACGGTGTTCAAGGGCACGCACGTGAACCTAGACGAGGTGAGCACCTACCGGGCCCGCACAATCACGGTCGACTCCCCCGGCATCAACGCCTACGCCGACGGCGACTACGTCTGCCCGCTGCCAGCCGAGATTTCGGCGGTGCCCGCTGCTCTCAAACTCATTGTCCCCGAACCCGTCTAGCGTTCCAGCGCCTTCGCGCACGCGTCGAGGACAGCAGAGAAGTTCCATGGCAGCAGCTTCGCGGTGAGCGCCTCCATCGCCTTGCCGCCGCCACGAACGGGGTGGGTGTAGGTGCTCACCCAATCGACATGAGTGCCCGCACCCTCGGGCGTGAACGTCAGCGTGCCGCCCTCATGGTCGAACGCGGGAACCGATCCGACGATCAGATAGGTGTAGCTGTGCGGCGGATCGTAGGCCACGATCTCCTCGCGAAACCACAAGCCGATCGCGAAGCCCGTCCGAATTGCGCCCAGACCCGGAGGCGGTGAATCCCGCGCCCACTCGGCCGTGACGATCAGCGGAGCGGTCTTCAAGTTGGCCGGGTCGGCCAGCCAGGCGAAGACCTTGTCGGGCGGTGCGGCGATCGTCTTCTCGACGTGCAGATGAGCCATGCGACTCAGGTTAGGCGTCTGAGTCCGCAGCGAACGACGTGTCATACCCCGCTGGCATACTCGAACATGTGTTCGATGGTGGGTTGAGAACGGCGAGCGATGCGGCGGTGGTGGAGGCCATCGGCGATTTCGCGCGGATCGAGGCACAGAACGCCGCGCGGCGGCTCGCCGCGATCGCCGAATTGGTCGCGCGCCGGTGCGCCGATGACGAGCACGCGCAGTGGGCCTGCGATGACTGGGATTCCGCCACGGCCGAAGTATCGGCGGCACTGGGTGTCACCGCGGGTCGGGCGTCGAGCGAGATGCTGATGGCGATGTCGCTGCGGCATCGGCTGCCGCGGGTCGGCGAGCTGTTCCTGGCCGGCACGGTGAGCTATCGGGTATGTGAAGCGATCACCGACCGCACCTACCTGATCCAGGACCGAGCGGCCTTGGCGTTGGTGGACAAGACCATCGCCCACGACGCGGTGGGCTGGGGCACGTTGTCGACGCTGAAGCTGCAGCGCGCGATCGACTCCTGGGTGGATCGCTACGATCCGGGAGCGGTGCGTCAGACGCGGGCCCGCAGCCGCGATCGCGAGATCGGCATCGGCCTCCGCGACGCTCGTGATGGCGTGGCCGAGATTTGGGGTCGACTTGGCCTCACCGACGCCGCGGTAGTAGATCGCCGGCTCACCCAGATGGCGCATGAGGTGTGCGAGGACGATCCGCGCACCATCGCCCAGCGCCGCGCTGACGCCATGGGCGCACTGGGCGCCGGAGCCCACCGGCTGGCGTGCCTATGTGGCAACCCGGACTGCCCCGCCGCCGGCGAGGACAGCCGCGCAGCCAGCGTGGTCGTGCACGTGCTCGCCGACGCCGATGTGCTTGCCACCGAAACGGATCCCGTCATGCACGGCGAGAAACCCGATGTGAAACCCGAACCTTCACGGGCCGGCGGCGCAGTGCTGACCGGCAACCGGGGCATCGTGCCCGCCTCGCTGCTGGCCGGACTCATCCGCGCCGGCGCCACGGTCCGACACCTGCGTCGACCCACGGATGCTCCGGAACCGCACTACCGGCCCTCCACCGCTCTGGACGAGTGGATTCGCCTGCGCGACATGACATGCCGGTTCCCGAATTGCGACATACCCGCCGAGTATTGCGACATCGACCACACCATCGCGTGGCCCTTCGGGCCCACCCACCCATCCAACCTGGCCTGTGCGTGCCGAAAACACCACCTGCTCAAAACCTTCTGGGCCGGCTGGTCAAGCCGTCAACACCCCGACGCCACCATCACCTGGACCTCACCCACCGGACACACCTACACCACCCGGCCCGGCAGCCACCTGCTGATACCGACCTGGAACACCACCACCGCCACGCTGCCACCACCGAAAGGTGAACCCCCGCCCACCGTCGGCATCATGATGCCCACCCGACGACAAACCCGGGCCGCGCAGCGCGCCCACCGCATCACGGCAGAACGCAAACTCAACGACGCCTACGTCACCGAACGCAACCGTCCGCCACCGTTTTAGCCGGGCGGGCGTCACGTACTAGCCGACTCCCCTGCTCAGCCAACTGACCTCGCCGCCGTCACCGCCATCGCGATACGGCTCGAGTGCTTCATCCCAGGCCGTGCCGAGCACCGAGTCCAACTCGGATGCCAGCGTGTCAGCGCCCGATGCCATCAGGGTCCGCAAGCGCATCTCGCCGACCATGATGTCGCCGTTGGCGCTCATCGTGCCGGCCCACAGACCGAGTTGCGGCGTATGGCAGAACCGCTCGCCGTCCACGCCGGCACTGGGATCCTCGGTGACCTCGAACCGCAGGACCGACCACGAGCGCAGCGCGTTCGCCAGCCGGGCACCGGTGCCGACGGGACCAACCCAGTTGGTCACCGCCCGCAGCTGCCCAGGCATCGCCGGCTGTGGGGTCCACTTCAAATTCGCCCTGGCATTCAGGGTCGACGACAGCGCCCACTCGACATGTGGGCACACCGCTGCGGGAGAGGCGTGGATGTACACCACGCCAGTCGTCGCATCGGCGAACTGGTTCGACGCACGCATCACCTTGCTCCTTCGGCTCTACGAGGGACGTCTTCCCCAACGACCTGGTGTGACCGAGTTGCAATAGTGTCGTGCGTGTCTATTGTGCCTTGTGGGGCCTGTGTTGCGCTAGTGCGCTCCGTACACTCTCAGAACTTCATCAGAGATCGCCCGCCAGACCGGTTTGGCCCACTCGTCGAAATCCCGATCCGTGAGCACTACCAGCGACAATGCCAATTCCGGTTCCACCCAGATGAAGGTGCCGGTCTGGCCGAAATGGCCGAACGTCCGCGGCGAGTTCGCCAAGCCGGTCCAATGCGGTGACTTTTTGTCCCGAATCTCGAAACCCAGCCCCCAGTCGTTGGGCCGCTGCACCCCGAACCCGGGCAACACCCCGGTCAGGCCCGGGAACTGCACGCTGATCGCCTGCTCGTGCAGTTGCGCCGACACTGTCTTCGGAGCCAGTAGATCCGCCGCGAACGCCTCCAGGTCGGCCACCGTCGACACCCCGCCGTAGCCGGCCGCCTCCGCGCCGCCCTCCAGTCGCGACGCCGTCATGCCGAGCGGTTCGAAGACAGCCTCGGCCAGATACCGGCCGAACTCGATCTCCGAGTTCTGTTCGATCGTCTCGGCCAGCACCTGGAAGCCGTAGTTCGAGTAGACCCGGCGTTTGCCGGGTTCGGCCATCACCTCCGCCGAATGCATCGCCAGCCCGGAGGCGTGCGACAGCAGGTGCCGCACCGTGCTGCCGGGTGGGCCCGCCGGGGTGTCCAGCTCAACCACACCCTCTTCGATCGCTACTTGCGCTGCGCGCGCCGAGAGCGGCTTGGTCACCGATGCGAGCCGGAATTGGTGCGTGACGTCGCCGTACTCGGCCAGCACCCCGGTCGCGCCAACCACAGCGGCGGCGGCGGCCGAAACCGGCCAGTCAGCAATCGAGTCGAGTGGCGTGGCCATCCCGAGCAGGCTACGCGGATGCGGTCAGCAGACCGGTGTAGGCCCGCTCGATCCACGCGTGAACCTCGGCCCGCGCGGCCGCCGACTGCCGCAACCGCGGCTCTCGCAGCGCCGCCCGCAACACGGTCAGTGCCTCGCGATACCGGCCGCGGCGCACCAGCACCGCCCCGCGTAACACCATGTCGTCGCCGTCGGCCATCTCCAGCTCACGCAGGTAACCCTCAGCCTCATCCACTTCGCCTGCAGCCAAGGCAATCTCGATCCCTCCGCGCAGCAGCCGCGGCAGCTCCCGCGCGGCAGCCGTCGCGATCGCCGCCCGCACCTGGGCTCTCGCGGTGTCCACATCCCCCAGCGCACAGCGCAATAAGGCTTCTCCCGGCTGAGGCACCACGCCGGATTCGAGCGCTCGGGCGTACGCCGCGAACGCCCCATCCACGTCACCACGGCGGCGGCGGATATCACCGAGCCGGTGATACGCCTGCCCCATGACCGACGTCCCGGGCTCCAGTGCCATCTCCCGCAGGACCGCCGACCGTTCCGCGGCTAGATCGGCATCGTCACCGAGCGCCGTCAGCACGGCTTCCAGATGGGCCAGCCGGGCAGACGCCACACCCTGCGACGCATCGGCGAGCAGTCCGCGTGCCCGGCGGATCCATGCCTCACCAACGGCCACCTCACCGTTCGACAACCACGCCATGCCGAGCTCGACCGCCTTGCCCGCCGCCGCATTAGGGTCGGTCCGCACCAGCCGTAGGAAGACGAGTTCGCCCATCCGCATCGCCTCGCGGCCGTGCCCGAGCCGCCCCGCCGACGTCGCCATCGCATCGAGATCGTCCAGGGTCAACGGGCCGACCGCACCGGCCCGGGAAAAGCTCGCATAACTGGTCTCGAAATCGCCGCCGCGGTACGCGGCGCGGGCGGTGACCAGCAGGTCGGACCGGGTTTGACGGATCGCGGTGAACAAGTCTTCACCGTAGCTCCCCAACGGGACACGCACGGCACATTCGGCATCCGCCGCGCTAGTGTTTGGCCCATGAGTCAGACAGTGCGCGGGGTGATCTCCCGGTCGAAGAAGCAGCCCGTCGAGTTGGTGGACATCGTGATCCCCGACCCGGGCCCCGGCGAGGTGGTCGTCGATGTCATCGCCTGCGGCGTCTGCCACACCGATCTGACCTACCGCGAAGGCGGGATCAACGACGAGTACCCGTTCCTGCTCGGCCATGAGGCCGCCGGCACCGTGGAGTCGGTCGGCGCCGGAGTCACCAACGTCGAGCCCGGCGACTTCGTGATCCTGAACTGGCGCGCGGTGTGCGGGCAGTGCCGCGCCTGCAAGCGCGGCCGCCCCTGGTACTGCTTCAACACCCACAACGCCGCCCAGAAGATGACGCTGACCGACGGCACCGAACTGACCCCGGCGCTCGGTATCGGCGCCTTCGCCGACAAAACGCTGGTCCACGAAGGACAGTGCACCAAAGTCGATCCCGAGGCCGACCCCGCCGTGGCGGGCCTGCTCGGCTGCGGCGTGATGGCCGGACTCGGTGCGGCGGTCAACACCGGCAACGTCGGCCGCGACGACACCGTCGCGGTCATCGGGTGCGGCGGTGTCGGTGATGCCGCGATCGCTGGCGCCGCTCTGGTCGGCGCGAAGAAGATCATCGCCGTCGACACCGACAACAAGAAGCTGGAGTGGGCGCGCGAGTTCGGCGCCACCCACACCATCAACGCCAAGGATCTCGACCCGGTCGAGACCATCCAGGACCTGACCGACGGCTTCGGCGCCGACGTGGTGATCGATGCCGTCGGGCGCCCGGAAACCTGGAAGCAGGCCTTCTACGCCCGCGATCTCGCGGGAACCGTTGTGTTGGTGGGTGTTCCGACCCCGGATATGCGCCTCGACATGCCCCTGGTGGACTTCTTCTCCCGGGGCGGATCGCTCAAGTCGTCCTGGTACGGCGACTGCCTGCCCGAACGGGACTTCCCCACCCTGATCAGCCTCTACCGCGAGGGCCGCCTGCCGCTGGACAAATTCGTGTCCGAACGCATCGGCCTCGATGCCATCGAAGACGCCTTCCACAAAATGCACGCCGGCGAAGTCCTGCGTTCGGTGGTGATCCTGTGAGCGGCATCGAGCGGGTGGTCACCCACGGCACCTTCGAACTCGACGGCGGCAGTTGGGAAGTCGACAACAACATCTGGATCGTCGGTGACTCCTCCGAGGTCATCGTCATCGACGCCGCCCACAACGCCAAGGCCATCGAAGACGCCGTCGGCAACCGCCACGTGGTCGCGGTGGTGTGCACCCACGGCCACAACGACCACATCACCGTCGCGCCGCAGTTGTCGACCGACCTCGACGCGCCGATTCTGCTGAATCCGGCCGACGACATGCTGTGGCGGATGACGCACGGCGACAAGCAGTTCGACACCCTGGAGGACGGTCAGGTACTCAAGGCCGACGGCATCGAGCTGCACGCGATCGCGACCCCGGGACACTCCCCCGGCTCCACCTGCCTCTACGCCCCGGCCCTGGGCGCGGTGTTCTCCGGCGACACCCTCTTCCAAGGCGGCCCCGGCGCGACCGGTCGCTCGTTCTCCGACTTCCCGACCATCCTGGGGTCGATCAAGGACAAGCTCGGCAAGCTACCCGCCGACACCGTCGTCTACACCGGCCACGGCGACACCACGCGGATCGGCGACGAGCTGGTGAACTACGACGACTGGGTCAAGAACGGCTCCTAAGGAGCCGTCACCGTGCTGCGGGGATCGACGAGGATCTTCGCGTGCACCTCCGGGTCGCCCAGCGCGTCGAAGGCCGCCGCAACTCCGTCGAGCCCGACCTTGCCGGTCACCAGAGCGGACGCGTCGAGCTTGCCGTCGGCCAGCATGTGCAGGGTGTCGCGGAATTCCAGTGGCGTGTAGGCGAATACGAACCTGAGGTCGATCTCTTTGGCGTTGGCCATCGACGGACGCAACTGATCCGTGCCCATGCACACCCCGGCCACCACCACCCGCGAGTTCAACGGGGCCGCGCCGATGATCCCGTCGAGCACACCGGGCACACCAACACATTCAAAGACCACCGGACGCTTGGGCCCCGCCGCGCCCAATGCGTCGGCAACGCGGTAGACGTGCTGCCAGCCGGGTAGCTTCCGCAGCTTCTCCATGGCGCCCATGCCCATCTCATACAGGGCCGTGGCGTCGGTCAGGCCCGCCGATCCGGCCTTCTCGTACGGCGACTCCACCCTCGGGTCGACCACGATATGCGCACCACAGCGGGCAGCCAACTCCCGCCGCCCCGCCGAGAAATCGCTGGCGACGATCGTGCTCACCCCCAACGTTTTGAGCTGGCAGATGATACCCAAACCGACTGGCCCGCAACCGATCACAACGGCAGTGTCGCGTTTCTTGATCTCGCTTCGGCGAACCGCGTGCAGCGCGACCGCCATCGGCTCGGTGAGCGACGCGATATCCAGGGACAACCCGTTGGGCACTGCGAAGGTCATCGCCGCCTGCACCAGAACCTGCTCGGCGTACCCGCCGGGCGCCAGGGGGGACAGCCCGGTCAAGTGCACGCCGCCGTGGGAACGGACCAGCGGGAAGGACACCACCCGCGTTCCGACCTTGAACGCTTTCGGCGTCTTGCGGCCACGTTCGGCGACCTCCCCGGCGAACTCGTGGCCCATCACCACCGGAGTGTCGCCGCGCATGAAGTGGTGGTAGCCCATCTCCTCCGTGTTGCGACTCACCTCGTCGGCATGGTCCTTGGCATGCAGATCCGACCCGCAGATGCCACAGCTGGCGACGTTGAGCACCAGTTGGCCGTCGGCCGGTTCGGGTGCGGGTAGGTCGACCACCGACAGGTTTCCGTGCATACAGCTGACAGCCTTCACGGCGTCCGAGCCTACTCGCCGAGAATCCGGCGCTTCTCCGTGTCGAACTCGGCTTGGGTCAGCGCACCGGAATCCCGTAGTGCCGCGAGAGTTTTCAGCTGCTCGAGGCGCACGCCCTGGTCTGAGGGAGTGTAGTGACCGGTGGGGATGAAGGACTCCGGCGGGGCGTCGGCGACGAAGGCGAACGACGGGTCGGCACCTCGTCGTCTACGCAGGAACAACGAGACGATCAGGTCCACCAGACCCAGCCCGAACACGCCGGCGAAGACCCACGGCAGGTAACCGGAGCCGCTTTCCTTGCCGAAGGCCAGCCGCGGGTTGATGTAGCCGTTCACCTGGCCCTCGGTCCGGATCTGGTAGGTGCCTGCGGCGGGAATCTCGGCTGTCCAGATGCGGATGTGGGTGTCACTGTTGACCGTCGTCAAGGTGCCGTGATCTTCGGTCAGCACCGGGTCGGGGACACCTGGCGGCGGCACGATGTTCAGTCGCAGGGTGGGCAGCGGGAATCCGCTCGACGGCGAACCGGTCACCGAGGTGTGAAAGCTGATCTGCGCCTGCCCGGCCGGCAGCTGCACCTGACCCGACCCCGGAATGGGCACCTCACCGTAGGCATCGAATTCGTCGAGCACGAAAGCGTTGAGCATCATCGTGACGAAGAAGCCGATGGCGCCGACCACCATCATCAGAATCCCCGAGGTCATCAGGATGCGGGACACAGTCTTGGTGCCGGCCATGGCGGAAAGTGTGTCACGACGCAAGCGCACCGGCCGGACTTCTCCGCCGAATCCGCGACCAGCGACTAACGTCAAGCTTCTGACACAACGGGGAGGTTGCGATGTCCAGGGAGGACGACGGTAAGCCCACCGGCGGTGTGGTGCGGCGGTTCGCTCTGCGCTACTGGCTGGCCATCATCCTGGTGGTCCTGGCGGCAGTCTTCATCGCCCAGAATCGCGACCGCCAGCGGGTGCACGTCCTGTGGATCACTGTCGAATCGCCGATGTGGCTGTTGCTGACCGCGATGGCGGTCGTGGGTCTTGTGGTGGGGCTGCTGTTGCACCGCCGCCGCAGGAACTGACGTGCGCGAATCGAGCATCGTGGTGCGCCCGCAGCCGATGGGCAGCCACACCTATACCGAGTCCTCGCGCCTGCAGGCCGCCGGATTACGCACCGCGACAGCACGATTCGAGGCGGCCGCGCGCATCGTCGCGATTCCCCGGGCGCCGCAGCCCATCGCGATCGTCGACTACGGCGCGGCAACGGGGTACAACTCGCTGCTCCCGATCGGCGCGGCGATCAGCGTCATCCGCAAGCGCACCCGCTCCGACCACGCCATCCTGGTGGCCCACACCGACGTGCCGGGAAACGACTTCACCACCTTGTTCAGCACGCTGGCCGACGATCAGGACAGCTATCTGAAGAAGGACTCGGCCACCTACGCCTCGGTGGTGGGCCGCTCGTTCTACAGCCAGATCCTGCCATCGGACAGCATCGCGCTGGGCTGGAGTTCGTGGGCCATTCACTGGCTGCGCCGGGTGCCCGTACCCATCCCCGATCACGTCGAGATCTCCTACAGCGCCGACGAGGAAGCCCGTCGCGCCTACGCCCGCCAAGCCGCCGAGGACTGGCGCGACTTCGTCGCCTTCCGCGGTCGGGAGCTGGCGCCCGGGGGTCGGCTGCTGGTGCTGACCGTCGGCCTCAAGCCGGATGGCACGTCAGGATTCGAAGCCGCCTTCGACGCCATCATGACGGCCCTGCACCAGTTCGTCCGCGACGGCCTGATCACCGCCGAGGAGATGCGTCGGATGTCGATCCCGTCGACGGGCCGCGACGAGAAGGACTTTCGGGCGCCGTTCCACCCGTCCGGGCGATTCGAAGGTCTCTCGATCGAGGACGTGGAGCTGTTCAACGGCGAAGACCGGTTCTGGAAGCAGTTCCAAAGCGACAAGGACGCCGACGCCTTCGGCGCGAATTGGGCTGACTTCCTTCGCGGTTCGATGTTTCCGACGCTCGCCGCCGCGGTGGACGCCGAGGGGGCGAACGGTGACCGGCGCAGTGCGCGGCGGCGCGAATTCGTCGACCAGTTACATTCCGCCCTGGCTGCTCAGCTGGCGGCGGCACCGGCGCGGATGTCCATCCCGCTGGGGCTCGTCGTGCTGGAGAAGCGGCGTCGCTCAGCCTAGGCCGGCGGCTGCACGAAGATCTGCGGCAGACCGGGAATCGTCGGGATCGGCGGAATCGTCGGGATGAAGCGCGGCGGCTGTTGGGGCTGCTGCGTCGGTGGCGCAACGGTCTGTGTCTCGGTCTGCGTCACCGGCGGCGGCGTGGACACCTCGGTGGTGACGACGGTCGTCGTCTGCGTCTCGGTCACCGGCGGCGGTGGCGGCGCCTCGGTCGTGACCGGCGGCGGAGCTGGCGCCTGCTGCACCACGGTCACCGGTGCGGGTGCCTGCTGCACCACCGTCTGTGGCGCCGGGGCCTGCTGGACTGCCTGGTTCTGCACCGGCGCCGACGTCGGGTCGCCGGTGGGCGCCGGAGCGGGCGCGGCCTGCGGAGTGGTGGTCACGCTCGGGGTGGGGGTCACCGGGTCGGGACTGCTGTCGGCGCTCAGCGCGACCGCCGTTCCCGCGCCGGCCATCAGGATCACCATCAGCGCGGCGGCGACCACGGGCATCGGGCGCCGATACCACGCGGGCGTGGCGGCCGCGGTCCCCTCAGGTTCGGGGTCCGGCTCGAAATCCAGTAGCGGACCGGCGACGGGTTGCGGCACCGGGTCGACCGCCGACTCGAGGTCCGGCCCGTCGGGCGCCTCCGACCAGGCCAGCGCGGCACCGGTGGCCGGGCCGGGCGCCGGTTCGAACGGGGCGGCCGGAACGACCGGGGCCGCCGGGGCCAGCGCGGTGGCGCTGTCGTCGGCAGGCCCCCGCGCGGCTCGCAGTGCGCCGCCGATGGCGCCGGTGAGGGCCGGGCGGGCAGTGGTGATCACCGGAACGCGCAGGTGCTCGGACAGGGTCGTGGTGATCACCGGAATGGCCGCGCCGCCGCCGGTCGAGGCCACCGCGGCCAAGTGGCTCGGCCGCACTCCGTTCCTGGCCAGGGTGTCCTGCAGGACCGCGACGACGTCGTTCAGCGCATTGCCCATCGCTCCGTCGAGCTCGGTGCGGGTGAGCCGGACGTCGCCCCGGAAGTTGGGCAGCTCGGCGGGCAAGGCGGTGACCGTGACGGTCGACAGCCGCTCCTTCGCCGCTCGGCACTGGGCCCGCAGCCTGGTCAGCGATCCGATCGCCGATGTGCCGGTGACGTCGAGCGACCCACCTGCTGACAGTTCCGAGATCACGTGCGCCAGCAGGCCCTGGTCGATCAGGTCGCCGGAGAAGTCGAGGTGCCGCACGGTCGGTGCGATCGGCGCAGAGGTCGCGCCGTCGACGAGGGTGATCGACGTGCCGGTGCCACCGAAATCGCACAACGCGATCACACCGCGGGTCGGCAGCCCGGGATTGGCGGCCAGCGCGGTCAGCGCGGCAGTGGTGTCGGGGATGAGCAGGGGCTCTTCGGCCGACCACTCGGGAACCTGCCGGATCGCGCGCCGCAACCCGTCGACGGCGGCTGGCCGCCAGTGCGCCGGGTGGGTGATCGCGGCGGCCGGCGGCAGCGGCCGGCCACTCGTGGCGGCGTAGGCCAGTGACCTCAGCGCATCGGCCAGCAAAATCTCTGCGTGATGCACCGAGCCGTCAGGCGCCACGATCCCGACCGGGTCGCCGACCCGGTCGACGAAGTCGGTGATGACAACGCCGCTGGGCAGCGTCACAACGGCAGGGCCGGTGACGGCGTTATCCGGGGTGACAGCGGCCAGTGTGGTAGCACCGACCGACAGGCCGACCGCCGGCCGTGTTGGGTCTGTCATGTCGTCCAATCCGGGCACCAGCCTGCAACGCGAGCAGGCGGGCTCCTCCAGTCTTCGGATTCATCAAAGATGTCGATCCGAAGCCGCTGGACGTTACTCAGCGAATGGTGCCGCGGCCCGGAATCAGGGGCAGGTCCAGCGGGGTGACCCAGCCCGGGGGCAGGTCATTGACGGCCGGTACGGCGTTGAGCGCGCGCAGCCCGGTGGACAGGCAGCCCGCGGTCGCGGCGTCGCGCCCGGAACCGTCGGTGAACCTGAACGCAGTCTCCTGGAAGATGCTGGGAGTGCCCTGGATGTCGACGCGGTAGACGTCGTCCTGGGTGCCCGACGGCCAATCCGGGGCGGCATCCTGACCGATGCGGTTGACGTGCTCGAGTTGGATGCGGGTCTCGCCCTTGTAGACGCCGTTGATCGTGAAGCGGACCGCCGCGACGTGGCCGGCCGGGATGACGCCCTTGACGGTCTTGCGTTCGGTGGGGGTGACCCACTTGTCCCAGGTGGTGGTGATCTCGTCGAGCTCGATGCCGGCGGCATGGGCGATCATCGGCACCGTCGCGCCCCAGGCGAACACCAGGATGTCGGAGTTCTGCAGCAGCGGCTTGAACTCCGGTTCGCGGCCGATGCCCATCTCGAACTCGTAGTCGCCCTCGTAGTTGGTGTAGTCCAGCAACTCGGAGGCGCGGACCAACGTGATCTGGGAGGTCAGGCCCATCAGCGTCATCGGGAACAGATCGTTGGCGAAGCCGGGGTCGATGCCCGTGGTGAAGCATGACGACTGGCCCTCTTCGCACGCCCGGGTGATGGGGTCGATCCAGTTGGGCGGATTGAGGTGCATCTTCGGCCACACCCACGGCGTCATCGCGGTCGAGCAGACATCGATGCCGGCCTGCAGGAAGCGGCCGATCAGGTCGATGTTGGCATCGGCCTGCGCCGCGGTCGGGCCGTAATGCACCAGCGCGTCCGGCTTGAGTGCGATCAACGCGTCGACGTCGTCGGTGGCCGCGATGCCCACGGGGGGGATGCCGCAGATCTCCCCCACGTCGACACCCACCTTGGCCGGGTTGCTGACGCCGACGCCGACGAGTTCGAAGTCGGGATGATCCAGCACTTCTGGAATGACCATCCGGCCGACGAAACCCGTACCCCAGATCACCACGCGCTTGGCCATGTACGGAGGCTAGCCCGGTTGTCGCCGGCGTCAGGGCCGTTGTCTCAGTGCGCGGACCCGCGGCTCTTGCGCGGCGCGGCGGACCGGGGCGGCTGCTCCCGCATGTGGTCGCGGACGCGCGTCATGAGGTTGCCCAGGGTACGGACGTCCTGCGCCGACAGGGTGTCGAACAGCAGTCCGCGCACGACGTCGATGTGGCCGGGAAGGACCTTGTCGAGTCGGCGGCGGCCCGCCTTGGTGATGGTCACGACGGTCGCGCGCTGATCGACGGTGCTGGGCGCACGGGTGATCAGCCCGTCGGCCTCGAGAACTCCGGCCTGATGGGTCAGCCCGCTGCGGCTGTAAACCACGCCGTCGGCCAGTTCGGTCATCGTCAGCGGCCGGCCGGCGTCGACGAGCTTGGCCAGGATCTCGAACTGGACGTAGCTCAATCCGCCCTCGGCCTGCAGCTGCTGCTGCACGGCGTACTGCAGCAGGCTCGCCGCTTCGGTGAGCGCGAAGTAGGTGCGCATCTGCGACGGGTGGAGTGCCTCGGCCATTGACCGATCCTACCGGGAATGTTTCGAACTCGAAGCAAGTTACCGGATGTGTAACTGCTTCGAGTTCGAAGCAACTAACCGAGGAGACCACCATGAAGGCAGCGTTTTACCACCGGTACGGCGACAGCGACGTTCTGCAGTACGGGGACATCGAGCGGCCGGCACCCGGCCCCGGCGAGGTCCTGGTGAGGGTCGCCGGGACCTCGTTCAACCCGGTCGATGCCGGGATCCGCGGCGGCTACCTGTCGGACGTCTTTCCGATCACCTTCCCGCACGTGCCGGGTATCGACGTGGCGGGCACGATCGCCGAACTCGGCGCCGGGGTCAGCGGGTGGCAGGTCGGCGACGCAGTCGTGGGCTTGCTGCCCATGATTGCCCGCGGCGCGGCCGCCGAGTACGTGGTCGCCCCGGCCGAGGCACTGGCCGCCGCGCCGGAGTCGGTGCCGCTGGCCGATGCCGCCGCCCTGCCGACCGTCGCTCTCACCGCCTGGCAGGCCTTGTTCGAGGTGGCCGGCATGACGGCCGGGCAGACGATCCTGATCAACGGCGCGGGCGGTGCGGTCGGCGGCTACGCGGTCCAGCTCGCCAAGCAGGCCGGTGCCGTGGTCACCGCGACCGCGAAAGTGGCTGCAGCCGAACGGCTCCGCGGCTATGGAGCCGACCACCTGATCGGCTACCTCGACTACACGGCCACCCCGGTCGCCGACGGAGCGCCGTTCGACGTGGTGCTCAATCTGATCGGCACGACGGTCGAGGAGACCGAGGCACTGGCGGGCCTGGTGGCCGACGGCGGGCATTACGTCGGCACCATGACCTCGGGGCCGGAGACTCCGCGGCGTGGGTTGCGCAGCCAACGGGTGTTCGTCCGCAGCGACGCCGCCCAACTCGCCGATCTGGTCGGCCGCGTCGATGCCGGACAACTGACGATCGACGTCGCCGATCGCCGACCATTGGCCGAGATCGCCGCGGTGCACGCCGACGCCGAAGCCGGCCGGCTGCCCGGCAAGACGATCCTGACGCCTGCCTAGCCGGAGGTGTTGTCGCGCAGGGCGTAGAGCCGCTCGGCATAGGCGAGGTCGTCACGCCACAGCCGGGTGGCCGCCAGGCGCATGAACGGGGTGATGAGCGGTGCCACGCGCAGCGAGTGATGGAATCCGGTGCGATCAGATTGTGCGACAACGGCTTCGATCACCGCTGTGCGTGGGCGCCCGTCGCGCCCCGGCCCCATCGGTGTTGCGTGGGTTTCGACGACGCTGCCCGTACCCTCGCCGTCCACGATCCGCATGACGATGGTGCGCGGCTCCGGGGCGGTGAATTCCGCGATCACCGGGACACCGAGACGTCCCATCCGGAATGTCACGGCCACCAGGAATCGGTCGGCGTCCTCGTCGGCGTCGACCGCCGGGGCGCTCAGCACCTCCAATTGAGTGAACGAGTACGGATGGAACCAGGCGCCGTGCCAGGGGTCGAGCCGGTTGGCAATGATGTCCGACGGTTCGCACACGCCGTCCAGGCGGGTGACCGCGGCCAGCCGCGGCCCGCGGGGACGGACCGGGATCACCGGTGCGTCGAGCGGCGCTTCGCCGCCCACCCGGTCCAGCCGGACCCAGACCAGGACTCCGTCGTCGAAGGCGGGCAGCGGCTTCCAGCCGAATTCGCGGCCACCCTCGAGCCGCAGTCCGTGCCATGGGCAGATCAGGCCGCCACACTCCACTTTTCCGGTCGCAAGGTCGGCGCCCAGGTGAGGGCAGGCTGCGGGCCCGACGTGCAAGCGGCGCTGCTGATCCCGCCACGCCACGATGTCGAGTCCACCGACTCGGGTACCGAACGGCCGGTTGGCTCGAATGTCGGTGCTGGCGCCGAAGACATACCAGTTGCCGCTGGGCCGGCCCTCGGCACGGCGCAGCGCGGCGGCGATCAGCGCCGGCTGGGCGTCCTGATAGGTGGGTCGCTGCCCCGCCCAGTTCGCTTTCGGGATCACTTGCAGCGGAATCGATTTCATCCGCGACCGGAAGCTCATGACGCGCGCCTTTCCCGGCCGGCCAGCCGCCGAAGTAGCGGAGAGCGTCCGTGCACCGGCACGGTGTGCAGGGTGTGCCCGGAGATCCCCCAGCCGGCCAGCAGTTGGTTGGCGGCCGTCCATCCGGTGGTGGCGGCACGCTCCATGAGCGCGACCGGCAGATCGATGCGAATGCCGTCGCCGGCCAGCATCAGGCCGGGGACCGGGGTGTTGACCGTCGGCCGGTTGGCGAAGGAACCCGGGGAGAACAACGGGCAGTCGTCGCGGACCAGCAGTGTCTCCTTGACGATGCCGGCCGCCGCGGTCTCCGGGTAGAGCTGGTGCAGCCGGGCCAGCATGCGCTCACGGAGGCCGTCGACGTCAGGCTCCTCACCCACCGAGTACGAATGCACTTCCACGACCGAACCATGATGTGCGCGAGCCCATTCAGCGGCCTGACTTTCGTAGCTGCTGACCACGCTGATGTTGTCGACAGGGTCGAGACCGCCGGTACCCAGGAAGGCCGGCCGGTCGGAGTTCACCGGACGGTCCAGCCAGAGTCGCTGCACCATGAACGGCGGCGCGGTCTGCATCTGTGCCACGTTGTGACGCCAGCCCTCGTCGCCGAGGCCCGGCGAGGCGGCCACGATTCGTTGCAGGGCAGCGACATCGGTGGCCAGCACCACGCCGTCGGCGTCGGTCGTGGCTCCGGTGGAATCGCGCACCTGCAGCGCCTTGGCGCTGCCGCGGGTCACCGATTCCACCGCCACTCCCCGATGTACCCGAACACCGTGTTCGATCAGATACCGGCCCAACGGTTCCCACAGCGCGGTGTCGAAATTCGACGCGGCGACGTCGAAGACCAATCCCTCACTGGAGCCCAGGAAGTAGATGTGGAACATCGTCGCCAGTTCGGCCGCCGAGAGCCGCTCCGGCCTGGCGAAGAAGCTGCGGGCGAACACCTCGAAGGCGAGGTGGCGGGCGGCGACGGGAAAGTTGATGTCGGTCAGGAAGGTGCCCGCGTCGAGTCCGTCGAGCTGTTCATAGATGTCCGGTACGGACACCGCGGCCAGCGGGGCCGCGGCAACGGCGTTGAGCCGCATCAGGTCCCGCATCCGGAAAGTGGGGCTGCGCAGCGCGAAGGCCAGTGCGTTCCACGGCGGGGCCTTCGGCAGGCCGCGGAAGGTATCGCGCCGGCCTTCGCCGTCGACCAGCGGATAGTCTTCGACCGCTTGCAGCCGCTCGAGCTCGGGATCGGTTCGGCGCAACAACCATCGCAAGTTGTAGTACTGCCGGAAGAACGCGTGGAAGCCCCGATTGTTCGCCAGCTGGGAGCCGTCGGGAAGTTGCTCGGTCCAGCCGCCGACCCGCCCGCCCAGATAGTGCTGAGACTCCAGAAGGTCAACGGAGACACCACGTTCGGCCAGGCCGGTGGCAGCCGACAGGCCGGCGATCCCGCCGCCGACCACGACGACGTGTGGAGTCGAGGGCAGCGCGTGGGCGTGCGGCACCCCGGTGATTGCGGGGTGGGCGACGCGGCGCGGGTCGATCATCGCGGTGCGTCCGCCAGGAAGGTGTGCACGATGTCACGCTGCCAGCCGGGCATCGTCTCGCTGTGCACGCCGGCGAAACCCGCTGCCGTCAGCCGTCGCTGGAAGGCAGCCGCCCCGTCGAACGTTTTCACGCTGCGCCACAGGTGCCGATACAGGGTGGCATTGCGGGTCTGCCGCCAGCCGGACGGGATGATGATGCCCCAGCACACCGCGTCCCAGATCGCGGACGCCGCCCGGGAATCACGCACCGAGTACTCGTGCACGGCCAGCGTTCCGCCGGGCCGCAGCATCTCGCGGAACGTCCGCAACTGCGCGTCCGGATCGGCAAGGTTGCGCAACAGGTATGCCGCGAGGATGCCGTCGAAAGGACCGTCGACGCCGGCGTCGGCGATCTTCTCGATCGGGCTGTGCACAAAGCGGACCGAATCCGGCCAGGACTTCACACTGGCCTCGGCCAGCATGCCCGCCGACGCGTCGACGGCGACGATCTCGGCATGCGGGGCGGCCTCCAGAAGCGCGGCCGTGGAGGCACCCGTGCCGCAGCCCGCGTCCAGCAGACGCAATCCCCGCCCGCCGCCCGGAATCCGCATCCGTCGCGCGGAGATCCGCAGGTGGTCGTGGTAGCCCGGATTGGCGCCGACCAGTTTGTCGTAGGCGTGCGCGCCGATGTCGAAGGCGCCGGGCACCTCGGCGCGATCCAGGCCGCGGTTGGTTACGGTCATGATAGATCTCCTGGATCATCGCGAAGGGGCCGCTGCTCTACCCATAACAACAGCACAGCGGCGACCATCACCCAACCCAACACGACGCCTTTCATCGAGATGTCCCACGGGAGCAGGTCCTGCCATCCATCAGGCGGCGCCACGGGCGTGGTGGGCCCGGACCAATCCGGACGCGAACACCTGCAGTCGTCGTCCGATGGACACCGAGGCACGCCGGCTGAACACGGCGAAGTCGATGGCTTCGATGCGATCGAGAATCTCCGAGTACAGCGTGAACGCGGTCGTCACGCAGGGCCGCGACTGCGGGGCGAGCAGGGCGATCCCCTTGCGCGCCTGCCGGTACACACCGCGGGCGATGTCGTGCTGGGCGGCCAGCGCGCGACGCACCTTGGGATCGGTGCGGCGGTTCTGGTGGCACCAGGTCAGCACGTCGCGGTCCACGCCGAAGGCGGCGAGCTCGTCGGCGGGTAGATAGATGCGGTCGCGCGCGAGGTCCTCGTCGACGTCGCGCAGGAAGTTGGTCAGCTGGAAGGCATTGCCCAGCGCCTCGGCGTACGGCGCAGCCTCCTCGGCAGGCCCGACGGTGCCGAGGATCGGCAGCATCTGCAGGCCGATGACCGCGGCCGAGCCACGCATGTAGTGGTTCAGCGCGGGACGATCCGGATAGTCGGTGACGGTGAGATCCATCCGCATCGAGGTCAGGAAGTCGTCGAACAGATCACGCGGAATCTGGTAGGTCTGCGCGGTGTGCAGCACGGCGGCGAGCACCGGCTCCGTCTCGTCGCCGTTGAAGAACTTGTCCGACAGCTCGTCGAGGCGCCGCTCACGGTCGGCGGTGCTGGCGTCGATGTCCATGTCGTCGAGGATGTCGTCGGCATAGCGGGCGAACCCGTAGAGGGCGTGCACCGGCGGGCGCTGCGATGGGGCGAGCAGCCGGGTGGCCAGGAAGTAGGTCCGGCCGTGCTGGGCGTTGAGGCGCCGGCAGTAGCGGTAGGACTCGACCAGTCGCGAATCGTCGATGCCTGCGGCATGCAACTCGGTGTGGATCATCGCTACCTGCTTCCCGACCCGACGATGGTGCGTTTGTCGGACGGGTCGTCGACGGCCCCGGTGACGCGGTCGGCGGCCAGCCGCCCGGAGATCATCGCGGTCGGGATGCCGACACCGGGCACGGTCGACCCGCCGGCCAACACGGCGTTGTCGATGCCGCGGACCGTGTTGGCCGGCCGGAACGGCCCGGTCTGGGCGAAGGTGTGTGCCAGCGCGAACGGCGAGCCGGCGGCCATGCCCTGCGCGGCCCAGTCGGCGGGGGTGACGACGTCCAGGATCTCGGCATCGTCGGCGAGCCCGGGCATGAGCCGTTCGGCGGCAGTGGCCACCACCTCGCGCGCGTAGCTGTCCCCTCTCGAGCTCCAATCGACCTTGCCCACTTCGAGATTCGGCGCGGGGGCCAGAACATAGAGCAGATCACGACCGGGCGGCGCGAGACTCGGGTCGCCCGCGGTGGGCCTGGTCACCAGCAGCGACGGGTCGCTCATCAGAGCGCCATCCCGGATGATCTCGTCGAACGTGCGAGCCCATTGATGCCCGAAGCTGATGTTGTGGTGGAGCAGGCGCTCACCGACCGCGGGCACTCCGACGTGGACGACGACTGCGGACGGCGCGGGACGCACCTTGATCGGACGCCGCGGTGTGCGACCGAGAAGCTGATAGGTCAGCGGCAGTTCGGTGGTGAGTACCACAGCGTCACAAGCGATCCGCTCACCGTCGCCGGTCCGCACCGCAGTCACTCGTGAGCCGCTGCGTTCGAGCGCGTCCACGGTCGACCCGTAACGGAACTGCACACCGGCCGCTTCGGCCGCGGCGGCCATCGCCTCGGGAACCGCGCGCATGCCGCCGCGCGGGAAGTACACGCCCGCAACGGTATCCATGTATGCGATCACCGCATAGGCGGCCAGCGCCTGCTGCGGCGGGACACCGGCGTAGAGCGCTTGGAAGGTGAATAGCCGCTGGACGCGCTCGTCGGTGATGAACCGGCCGACCATGCGTTCCCAGCCGCGGAATCCGCCGATCGCGGCCAGCCGGGCCAACTGCGGGGTCAGCAGCGACAGCGGGGAGGAGAAGTTGGACGCGATGAAGCCGTCGAACTCCAACCGGTATAGCTCGGTGAGCCAGGCACGCAGGCGTTGATAGCCGGCGGCCTGATCCGGGCCGGCGAACTCCTCGATGGCGGCCGTCATCGCTGCGGCGTCGGGGTGTACATCCAGCGATCGGCCATCGGCGAAGGTGGCCCGGTAGGCGGGGGCGACCTGCACGAGGTCCACATGGTCGGTCATCGACGCACCGACGGCGGCGAACGCGTCCTCGATGATGTCCGGCATCGTCAGCACGGTCGGCCCGGTATCGATGCGGTAGCCGGCGATGTCGGCCTGCCCCATCCGGCCGCCGGGGAACGGGTAACGCTCGACGACGGTGACCGATCGCCCGCGACCGGCCAATTGCATCGCTGCCGACAGCCCTGACAGGCCCGCACCCACCACCACGACATGGTCTGTGGCGCCCGGGACGGTACGCATCACTCGCTCCTCTCCACGCCGAGGGCTGGGTTCGCCCCGGCCGAGCCCCTAGGCGATACCCCGCCGGATGCACGTGCAATCAACTGGCTGCGGTCTGGCCTCCATTCAATGCGAGTTGCGGTCGCCATGCTGCGGTCACGGGCGTTTGTCACGCACGCGTAATTTTCCTCCCGGGTCTCGCCGCGGCAGGTCCCGACCGAGCAGACCGGCACGCACATCGGCGAGTTAGTCCAGGTGGCGGACGTGATGCGGCTTCGGTTCCCCACCCCGGCCGATTATCGCAGCGACGGCGTTTACCTATCAACGGTTCGGGAAACTCGCATCCCATCATGAGACGACCAGCGGTATTGACCGCTGCCCTCGTAATGATCGGGCTGCTGGCGGCGTGTTCGATGGGCTCGCGGGTCGATCTGGGCGGCGCCTCGGCGGGCAACATCACGGCTGCGATCGCCGGCGAGCCCGACCAGCTCGATCCTCAGCGCAGCACCGCGTACTTCTCCTTCGAGGTGCTGGAGAATGTCTTCGACACCCTGGTCGAGCCCGACGAGAACCTCGAGATGCGACCGGCACTGGCCGAATCCTGGGAGGTCTCCCCCGACCAACTCAGCTGGACCTTTCACCTGCGCCCCGGCGTCAGCTGGCACGACGGTTCGCCGCTGCGCGCTTCCGATGTCGTCTACTCCTACCGGCGGATCATCGATGAGAAACTCGCCAACGTCGACAAGCTCAGCGCGGTTCGCGACGTGCGCGCACCGGATCCGCAGACGGTCGTCATCGACGTCCGGCACCCCACCCCGAACCTGCTGACGAACCTCGGCGGCTTCAAAGGGATGGCGATCGTGCAGCGTCGCAACGTCGAAAGCGGCCAGATCGCAACGCATCCGGTGGGCACCGGACCGTTCGCCTTCACCGGACGCAAGAGCGGTGACTCGATCACTCTGACCGCGAACAAGAACTACTGGGGAGGCGCCCCGAAGGTTCCGGGGGTGACGTTCCGGTTCATCTCCGAACCGTCGACGGCGTTGTCGGCACTGCAGGCCGGTGAGATCGACTGGACCGACGCGATTCCGCCGCAGCGTGTCGAGCAGTTGAAGGGCGACGACTCGATCCACCTGGCCGTCACGCCGTCCAACGACTACTGGTATCTGGCGCTCAACGAGGCACGCGCTCCGTGGAATGACGAACGGGTACGGCAGGCGATCGCCTACGGCATCGACCGGGCGTCGATCGTGCAAGCCACCAGCTACGGGACCGCCACTGCGAATCAGCTTGCGATTCCCCACGGTAACCCGTGGTACACGCCGTACGACCGCTACCGCCACGACGAAGACCGGGCCCGGGATCTTCTCCGGCAGGCCGGGATCGGCAACCAGAAGTTGGACATGCTGGTGACCAGCGAGTACCCGGAGACGGTCACCGCGGCGCAGATCATCGCCGACAACCTCGCGGGGATAGGCATCGACGTCAGCATCCGCACCGTCGACTTCGCGACCTGGCTCGACGAACAGAACAGCGGCCACTTCGACATGCTGATGATGGGGTGGCTCGGCAACATCGATCCCGACGACTTCTACTACGCCCAGCACCACACCGGCGGCTCGAGCAATGCGCAGAAGTTCTCCGACCCTGTTGTCGACCGACTACTGGACGCCGCGCGCGAGGAGACCGACCGTGCGCGCCGCCACGACGAGTACGCCCGCGCCGCGACGATCATCGCCGACAAGGCCAGCTACATCTACCTCTACAACCCCTCGGTCATTCAGGCGTGGTCGACCAGCCTGGCCGGATATGACGCCCGCCGCGACGGGGCCGTGAGGTTTCGCTCGGCCTACCTGACGAGGGGTGGTGCGGCGTGATCGCGTTTCTTCTGCGACGGCTGCTGTACTCGGCGGTGGTGATGTTCGGTGTGCTTGTCGTGGTGTTCGCGTTGGTGCACCTGGTGCCCGGCGACCCGGTGCGCATCGCATTGGGCACCCGCTACACACCGGAGGCCTACCAAGCCCTGCGCTCGGCCAGCGGTCTCGACCGCCCGCTGATCACACAGTTCTTCTCCTACGCCGGCTCGGCGCTGACCGGCGACCTCGGGGTCAGCTTCCGCAACGGCGAACCGGTGACCGCGACACTGCTCGAGCGGCTGCCCGCCACGGTGTCCCTTGCCCTGGTCGGCATCCTGATCGCGCTCCTGATCGCGCTGCCCGCGGGCATCTATTCGGCTCTGCACCGCGGTCGGCCGGGTGACGGAATCATCCGGGTGGCAAGCCAATTCGGTGTCTCGATCCCAGACTTCTGGATGGCGATCCTGCTGATCGGCCTGTTCGCCTCGACACTGGGCTGGTTGCCCACATCCGGGTACCGGCCGCTGTTGCAGGACCCTGGCGGATGGCTGCGCCACATCGTATTGCCCGGCCTCACGGTCGGATTGGTGGCCGGAGCGATCATGACCCGGTATGTCCGGTCCGCGGTGCTGGAGGTCGCCGAGGCCGGCTACGTGCGAACCGCCCGGTCCAAAGGACTTGCACCCATGGTGATCACGTCGCGGCACATCGTGCGCAACGCGCTGGTTCCGGTGTTGACCATCACCGGTATTCAGCTGGCGACGATCCTCGGCGGCGTGATCGTCGTCGAGGTGGTCTTCGCGTGGCCCGGATTGGGGCGGCTGACCTTCAACGCGGTCGCCGCCCGCGACTATCCGGTGATCCAGGGTGCGGTCCTGCTGATCGCCGCGCTGTTCCTGCTGATCAACCTGATCGTCGATGTACTGTACGCGGTGGCCGATCCACGGATCCGGCTGTCATGAGAGTGTCGAATTGGCGCTTGCTGCTTGGCAATCCGGTCGCCTTGATCAGTGCGATACTGCTGCTGGCCATCGTCGTCGCGGCCCTCGGCGCACCGTGGTTGGCCCCATCTGGAGTCAACGATGTGGATGTGCCGAATGCCCTGCAGGCTCCCGGCGGCGCACACTGGTTCGGCACCGACGAGCTCGGCCGCGACATCGCCTCCCGGGTACTGGTCGCGACTCGGGCGTCGCTGGAGGTCGCGGTCGTCAGCGTCGCGTTCGCTCTTGTCGTGGGGGTGAGCATTGGCGTGTTCGCCGGGTACCGGGGCGGCTGGGCGGACACGGTGTTGATGAGATGCGTCGACGTGATGTTCGCGTTCCCGGTTCTGTTGCTGGCGTTGGCGATCGTCGCCGTCCTCGGCCCGGGGCTGACCACCACCATGCTGGCCATCGGCGTGGTGTATACGCCGATCTTCGCCCGGGTTTCCCGGGCCAGCACACTGGGTGTACGAGTGGAACCGTATGTGGCGGTGTCACGTTCGATGGGCAGCCCGCACCGCTACATCCTGGCTCGCCACATACTTCCCAACATCGCCGGGCCGCTGATCGTGCAGACGTCGCTGTCGCTGGCGTTCGCGATCCTTTCCGAGGCTGCGCTGTCGTTCCTGGGGCTGGGACTGCAACCGCCGCAGCCGTCCCTGGGCCGGATGATCTTCGACTCGCAGGGGTTCGTCACGCTGGCGTGGTGGGTGGCGGTGTTCCCCGGCGCGGCGATCTTCGTGATCGTGCTGGCGTTCAACCTGCTGGGCGACGGGCTCCGCGACGTCCTGGATCCCAAGCAGCGCACGTCCACCGAAGCCGGGCGGGCCTCATGACTCCCGTGCTCAGTGTCCGCGATCTGCACGTGCGGCTCGGTCGCCGAGAGATCGTGCGGGGCATCTCATTCGATGTCGAGCCTGAACAGACATTGGGGATTGTCGGTGAATCCGGCTCCGGCAAAACGATGACGGCACTGGCAGCCACCGGTTTGCTGGACACCCCGGGCGCGGTCACAACCGGCTCGAGTGTGCTTGCACCCAATGATGATTCGCGCACGATTCAGCTGGTGGGTGCGAAACCCCGGGTGCTGCGCAGCGTGCACGGCGGGCGTATCGGCTTCGTGTTCCAGGACCCCGGCACGTCACTCAATCCGCTGCTGACGCTGGAGCGGCAAATCACCGAATCCCTTCAGGCACAAAAGAACCTGACCCGGCGCGGTGCCCGGCAGCGCGCCCTCGAACTGCTGGAGGCCGTCGGGCTGCCCGAGGCGGAACGGCGCCTGGACAGTTACCCGCATCAGCTCTCGGGCGGTCAGCGACAACGGGTCATGGTGGCGATCGCGCTGGCCTGCGACCCCGAACTTCTGGTCGCCGACGAACCGACCACCGCCCTGGACGTGACCACGCAAGCGCAGATCGTCGCCCTCATCAAGGATCTACAGCGCGATTTCGGCGCCGCGGTGGTGTGGATCAGCCACGATCTGGGCCTCGTCGGGCAGGTGGCCGACACCGTCACGGTGCTGCAGGACGGGGTGTCGGTGGAACAGGCGCCGATCCTGGACATCTTCGACTCCCCGAGTCATCCCTACACCCGTGAACTGCTCGACGCTCGACCCCTGATCGGCGCCGGCGGGCCACCGCCCGCGCCGGCCGATGCCGCCGTCCTGCTGGACGTCGAGAAACTCCGCGTGCGATTCGGCGGGGTCACGGCCGTCGACGGCCTCTCATTCCAGATCCGCCGCGGCACCACCCTGGGTCTGGTCGGCGAATCCGGGTCCGGTAAGTCGACGGTGGCCGGTGCCCTGACCGGACTGGTCACCCCCACGTCTGGCACGGCGACGCTGGACGGGGTGGACATTCTCGGGGTGCGCGGCGCGGACGAGAAGGCGCTGCGACGCCGGATCAGCCTGGTGCTGCAGGACCCGTTCGCGGCACTCGACCCGCGCTCCCGCATCGGTTCGGCGATCGCCGAACCCCTTGCTGTGCATCGCATTCGGCGCGGTAAGTCCGCTCGCACCGCGCGGGTGGCCGAACTGCTGGAGCTGGTCGGCCTACCGGGCGAGTTCGCGTCGCGCTATCCGCATGAACTGTCCGGGGGCCAGCGGCAGCGGGTCAGCATCGCCCGGGCGCTCGCTGCCGAACCGGAACTGGTCATTCTCGACGAGGCAACAGCATCCCTCGACGTTTCGGTCCAGTCCCGTGTTCTGGATCTGCTCGCCGACCTGCAGCGCGACCTCGGCCTGACCTACCTGTTCATCTCCCACGACCTGGCGGTGGTGGAACGGATGAGCCACGAGGTGCTGGTGCTGCGCGGTGGCGCCACTGTCGAATACCGGCCTGCCGCCGACCTACTCGCGACGCCCGAGCAGGAGTACACCCGCGCACTGCTGGCGGCCGTACCGCCAGCACGACCGCGCGCGGGCTGACATGCTCGTGGCGTGAAACCACTCGCCGTCATCGAACCCTCCGAGGCGGCCACCGTCGCCGGCTCGGTCGCCACCACCGACAGCGCGGTCGTGGCCGGATCAGTCAGCACCATCAGCAGCGCAGTCGTCGCCGGGTCCATCGCCACCGTCGGCAGCGCGGTGGTGAACGCCTCGATTGCGACGGCGGGCAGCGCCGCCGTCGTCGGATCCATCGCCACCGCGGGCAGCGCCCTCGTTGTCGGCTCGGTGGCCACCTCGGGCAGCGCGCTGATCGCCGGCAGCGTGCTCTCGGTGTTCTCGGTGCGGCTCCGCAAATGCGTGGCGTGCCTGGCGTGCGTCGCATGCCGGGGTTGCACCGCCTGCGTCGGCTGTGTGAGATGCACCGACTGCGTCGGCTGCGTTGGGTGCTACAACTGCTCGGGACTACGCAACGCGAAGGGACTTCGCGACGTACACGCTTGAGCGAAGGGTCGGGTTATGACACAGCTGGACGGAAAGGTCGCCCTGGTGACCGGCGCGTCGTCGGGCCTCGGGGCTGCGACGGCGCAGGTGTTCGCCGAGCGGGGTGCATCGGTCTTCGGCATCGCGCGAGACGCCGAGCGGATGGCGACGGTGTTCGAATCTGTTCCCGGCGGCGCCTATTCGTCGGTCGACATCACCAGCGCACAGGCCTGCCAGGACGCGGTCGCGCAGTGCGTCGAAAAGTTCGGGCGGCTCGACGTGCTGGTGAACGCGGCGGGTTTTCACCAGATGCGGCGCACCACGTCGGTGACCGACGAGGACTGGGATTACGACCTCGCCGTCAACCTGAACGGCCCGTTCTATCTGACCCGCGCGGCGCTGCCGAAGCTGCTGGAGGTGGGCGGCAACATCGTCAATGTCGCCTCGATCGCCGGCATCGAGGGTGAGGTGTATTCGGCTGCGTACTGCGCGGCCAAGCACGGGCTGGTCGGAATGACGAAGGCCTTGGCGATCGAATACACCAAGGAACAGCTGCGGGTGAACGTCATCTGCCCGGGCGGAATGCTCACCCCGCAGGTGACCGAGTTCAAGACCCCCGAGGACGCGGACTGGGATCTGATCATGCGCATCGCCGCTCCCCGCGGGATGATGGCGCCTGCCGATGTGGCGAAGGTGATCGCGTTCCTGGCGAGCGACGATGCGACGACCATCCACGGCGCGGTCTACAACGTCGACAACGGCAAGACGGCGGGCTAACCCGAGGCCTCGAAGTGGCGGCGAATGCCGGCCAGCATCTCCTCGTGGGCGTCAACCGCCTGCCGCACGGTGATACCGAGCAGCGGCCACGGCGCGGTGAACCGGATGCGTTCGGTCAGCCGGGTGCCGACGGGTATCGGATCGAAGGACACCACCGAGTCCAGCCGAACGGCCGGGAACTGGCGGGCCTCGGTGCGAACCGGACCGGACTCAGGAACCTCGAGTCGGGCCGTATAGGTGATCGGAAGGCTCGCGATGCCGAGCGGGATGCGGTCACGAACCCGGTAGACGTGGACGTAGCCGTCGTCGTTGACCGTGTGCGACAGCGTTTCGACAGACACCACCAGCGGGTGCACGTCCTTGATGTTGTTCAGATCGACGTAGTGCGCGCGCACCGCATCGGGTGCGCCGGGCACGTCCTGTGCGACGACCCGGTCGACGGGACCTGCCACGCCGACTACTGGACGGCGACTGCCTGCAGAACGCCGACCTGGTCCGGGCAATAAGTGCCGATCGCAGCGCCGAGGAACTGCAGAGCCTGGCCCTGGGTGGTACCCAGCGGCAGGTTGGTCACCAGGAACTTCGCCGAGGCGTACGCGTCCTTGTCCAGGCCGGTGGCCAGACGCTTGCAGGTGATCTTGCCGATCCATGCGTTGTAGTCACGAGGCCCGTAGATCCCGAACGTGTGCAACTGATTGGCGAAATCGGTGTCGGGGTCGGCGTGCGACGGCGCGGCCAGCACAATCGGCGCCGCAACGGCCGCAACGGCGGCCATGGCAAGCCTCGTAACGTTCATGGCCAAGATTGTAGGACAGCTAAACACTGCTGCACGAGCCATCCCGCACAATTGGCCGCGCGACGGTGAAATCGGCCCTCCGCGGGTGTGACCACAGCCGACTTCGGTCGGCGATGTGACCTCGGGCACGAACGCCGAGGGAGAATCGATTACAGCCGTTACCGGGGGGTATCGTCCGATCAATTAAGTGAGCTAATCTCTTACGTTAAGTCAGCTAAGCTATCGCGACATACAAGAAATCGGGGTTGAGATGGGACGGACGGCCGCACTCACGAACGGCGCCGAAGGAGTCACCGCGCTGTCCGTGCCGGCGTCGTAGTTTCGTCGGGAAATCCTATGGTCAAGGCACTCAGGCGGGCGTGGATACCGCTGCTCATCGTGGTTGTGGTCGCCATCGCCGCGTTCGGCGTCGTCCGCCTGCACGGTGTCTTCGGCAAGACCGAGCTCACCCGTCCCGGCAGCGGCCTGGCCAACGACACCAAGCCGTTCAACCCCAAGCAAGTGACCTATCAGATCTTTGGCCCCGAAGGCGCTGTGGCAACCATCAACTATCTCGACCTGGACGCGCAACCGCAGATCGCCCGTGACATCACGCTGCCCTGGTCGTTGACGCTCACCACGACCGCCCCGGCCGCCAGCGCCAACATCGTCGCCCAGGGCGACACCGACACGATCGGGTGCCGCATCCTCGTCGACGGCGTGCTCAAGGACGAGAAGACCTCGACCGGGGTCAATGCCCAGACCTTCTGCCTGGTGAAGTCCGCATGATCGACCTGCAGACCCCGCCCAAGAAAAATCCGTTGATCCCCCGGTTCGTCCGGGCGTTCTCGGTGCCGATCGTCCTGCTGTGGCTGGGCCTGGTCGTCGTCCTCAGTGTCGCGGTTCCCTCGCTGGAACAGGTGAGCCAGGAGCACACGGTCTCGCTGGCTCCCGAGGACGCTCCGTCGATGAAGGCGATGAAGAAGGTCGGCAAGGACTTTCAGGAGTTCGACTCCAACAGCAGTGCGATGGTGCTGCTCGAGAGCGATCACGAGCTGGGCCCCGAGGCGCACCACTACTACGACGGCTTGATGCAGAAGCTGCGCGCGGACACCAAGCATGTCGAGCACATCCAGGACTTCTGGGGTGATCCGCTGACCGCCGCCGGGTCCCAGAGCGCGGACGGCAAAGCCGCCTACGTCCAGGTCTACCTGGCCGGCAACCAGGGCGAGGCGCTGGCCAACGAATCGATCGACGCGGTCACCAAGATCGTCGACGACAATCCCCCGCCCGCGGGGATAAAGGTCTACGTCACCGGACCGACCGCGTTGAGCCACGACCAGCACAACGCCGGCGACTCGGCGGTCAAACTGATCGAGGCCATCACGATCGGCGTCATCTTCGTGATGCTGCTGCTGGTCTACCGATCGATCACGACGGTGATCCTCGTGCTCGTGATGGTGTTCACCGAGCTCACCGCGGCCAGGGGGGTCATCGCCTTCCTCGGCCACTACGAACTCATCGGCCTGTCGACGTTCGCGGTGAACCTGCTCGCCACCTTGGCCATCGCCGCCGCGACCGACTACGCGATATTCCTGATCGGCCGTTATCACGAGGCGAGACTGGCCGGTGAGGACCGCGAAACGGCCTTCTACTCCATGTATCACGGCACATCGCACGTGATCCTGGGTTCGGGCCTGACCATCGCCGGCGCGACATTCTGCCTGCACTTCACCCGGCTGCCGTACTTCCAATCGCTGGGCTTCCCGCTGGCCATCGGCATGCTCGTCGTCGTCATCGCTGCGCTGACCCTCGGCGCGGCCGTCATCTCGATCGGCGGCCGGTTCGGCCTGTTCGAGCCCAAGCGGAAGATGAACACCCGTACCTGGCGACGTGTCGGCGCCGCGGTGGTTCGCTGGCCCGGACCGATCCTGGTCGCCTCGATCGCGCTGTCGTTGATCGGGCTGCTGGCGCTGCCGTCGTACAAGACCAATTACAACGATCGCTACTACCTGCCCGGCAGCATCCCCGCCAACCAGGGTTACGCGGCCGCCGACCGGCACTTCCCGCAGGCCCGGATGAATCCCGAGCTGCTGCTGATCGAAACCGACCACGATGTGCGCAACCCGGCCGACATGCTCGTCATCGACCGAATCGCCAAGACCGTCTTCCACATTCCGGGCATCGGTCGGGTGCAGACGATCACGCGCCCACTCGGCACCCCGATCGAGCACACCTCGATCCCGTTCATCATCAGCATGCAGGGCACCAACCAGACGATGAACATGTCCTATCTGCAGGACCGCATGAAGGACATGCTGAAGATGGGTGACGAGCTACAGGTCACCATCGACACCATGGAGCGCATGCTGGCGCTGACCAAAGAGATGGTCGGGATCACCCACAGCATGGTGGGCAAGACCAAGCAGATGGTGGCCGACACCAACGAAATCCGGGACAACATCTCCGATTTCGACGACTTCTTCCGGCCGATCCGCAATTACCTCTATTGGGAGCCGCACTGCTTCGACATCCCGATCTGCTGGTCGATGCGGTCGATCTTCGACTCCCTCGACGGAATCGACACGCTCAGTGACGATCTCGGGGCATTGGTGGTCGACATGGACAGGCTCGACGTCCTGATGCCCAAGATGCTCGAGGTCATGCCGCCGATGATCGCGACCATGAAGACCATGAAGACCACGATGCTGACCATGCAGTCGACCATGGGTGGGCTGCAGGATCAGATGGACGCCATGCAGCAGAATGCCACGGCATTGGGCCAGGCGTACGACGCGTCGAAGAACGACGACTCCTTCTATCTGCCGCCCGAGGTGTTCGACAACCCGGAGTTCAAGCGCGGCCTGAAGATGTTCGTCTCGCCGGACGGAAAAGCGGTGCGGTTCATCATCTCCCACGAGGGAGATCCCGCGACGCCGGAAGGCATCTCACACATCGACAAGATCAAGAACGCCGCTTTCGAAGCGATCAAGGGCACCCCGCTGGAGGGCTCGAGGGTCTATCTCGGTGGCACCGCGTCGGTCTACAAGGACATGCAGGAGGGCGCGAACTACGACCTGATGATCGCCGGTATCGCGGCGCTGTGTCTGATCTTCATCATCATGCTGGTGATCACCCGAAGCGTGGTGGCGGCGGCGGTGATCGTCGGCACGGTGGTGCTGTCGCTCGGTGCGTCGTTCGGGCTGTCAGTCCTACTGTGGCAACACATTCTGGGTCAGCCATTGCACTGGCTGGTCATCGCGATGGCGGTGATCATCCTGTTGGCGGTGGGATCGGACTACAACCTGCTTCTGGTCGCGCGGTTCAAGGAAGAGATCCACGCCGGCCTCAACACCGGCATCATCCGGGCGATGGGCGGCAGTGGATCGGTGGTGACGTCGGCCGGCCTGGTCTTCGCCTTCACGATGGCCTCGATGGCGGTCAGTCCCCTTCGGGTCGGCGGCCAGGTGGGTACGACGATCGCCTTGGGCCTGTTGTTCGACACCTTGGTGATTCGGTCGTTCATGACGCCGTCGATCGCGGCCCTGCTGGGCCGGTGGTTCTGGTGGCCGCAGCGGGTGCGCCAGCGCCCGCTGCCGGAGTCATGGCCGACGCCGCAGGAGGCGGCGGACCGGCGGCCCGCGGACGCGAACGCGCCCGGCGGCTCGACCTGATCAGCGCGGCGATCTCACCTGGCGAGTCGTCGGCTGTTCGGCACCTGTTCAACCGCCGTTCGCACATCGGTAAGTCCGGCCATGACTTTGCTGTCATCCTTGACGGCAGCCCTGAAGGCCGGCCACCGATGAAAGGACTCCGATGTCGCTCGAACTGCGCTGCTTCGCGACGCTGCTGATTGGTGTCGGTACGTCGATTGTGCTGGCCCCGTTGGCTGTTGCCGATCCCCCGAGCATCCCGGAGCCGGGATCGGAGTCGGCCGCCGCGACCATCCGGGACCTCGACGCAGCAGGTTACGACGTGCAGTTGCAGTACGAGAACGGCGCTCCGCTGTCTCCGCTGTCGCAGTGCACAGTGACCGACATCAACACGACGGGGTCGGCGGGCAGCCAGGGCCTCGCCTACGTCACCATCAACTGCCCCAAGTAGGCTCAGCGCCCGCGTTGAAGCGCATCGACGGTCTCGAGCTCCTCGAGTGCCGTCACCGCGCGCCGCAGACCCTCCAGGGCAATGCCTTCGGACTGCATGCCACCGAGGCCCGCAGTGCCAAGCGCCGAAAGATACGGGTGCACAACGGCTTGCCGGTATCGCGTCCATAAATCGTCACGGTCGAAGTTCGGGCCGCCACGGTCCGTCAGTGCATTCCGATACGTATCGAGTAGGTCGCGCTCCACAGTGCCGCGGTCGGCGACGGGGGTGCCGAGGACGATCGCGTAGGCAAGATCGCGCGACGGATGACCGCGGCGCACCACCTGCCAGTCCAGCAATCCGGCATGTCCGTTGCGGAAGAACGTGTTTCCGGGATGGGAGTCGCCGTGCAAGACGGTGTGCGGGCCGCTGTCGATCAGTTCGGCGACGGCGGGAAAGTTCTCCCAGATATAGCGACCGGCGTGCACGGGTATCGTCGTCGAGCCGGCCAGCCGGCGCGCGGAGGCGCGCATCACCGTGGGTGTGATGAGATTGGCCGGGTCACCGGACGGGGCCAGCAGCCAGCCGAATTGGCCACCGCCACCGGACTTTTGCGGTAACCGGCCCCAGAATGTCGCGTGCAGTCCGGCCAGCGCCTCGACGACTTGAGCCATCTGGTCGGTGGACAGTGGGTGCAGGGTGTCGGGGAATTCGCATGGCGTGCGAGACATGTCCTCCAGCACGATCACATACCGACCCGTCAGCGCGTCGAACGCCGAGCCGTATGACCGCGGAATCCCCGCTCCGAGTTCAGGCGCCAGCTCACGGTAGAACCGGGCCTCGGTCTCCCCGAGTCCGGCCAGCTCCCCCAGCATTCTGATTGCGGCGGTGGCGGCGCTCATCTTCACGAACACCGATGACGGCACGCCGGCGCCGGTGAGGCCGAGGCGGGCACGACTCGACGTGCCGGCCGCGCCGTCCAGAACGGCCACCGAGTCGACGGGTCGGCCGATGATCGCGGACAACGCGGCCGGCGTGAGGTCGGCGATCCGGCGCGGAAAGGACCGCCTGCCGCCGAGGGCACCGTCGAGAGCGAGACGCCGCACACCGCGGCCGAGATGGACGCCGAAGCGTGCAGCTGATCGCACCGGTGGACCATACCGCCACCGCGGCGCGCGTAGTTACAAATTGGAGAGGAAGTGTAAACTGCGCGCACAGCCGACATGAAAGGCAAGGCAATTGGGCATCGTGACCACCAGCTCGGAGACGGCCTTCAGCCAATCACCGGAGACGATCTACGACTTCGTCACCAATCCCGCCAACTGGACCAAGACCTACCCCGGCAGCAATTACGTGGGGAAGCTGGACAAACTACCGCTGGCCGTGGGCGACACGTGGGAAGAGGGCGGGCCCGACGGGGACCGGATCTTCACGTGGCATTTGGCGATCGCCGTGCGACCGAAACTGTGGGTGTTCACGTCGGTGGGCCGGCTGGGCCACGACCGGGAGGGCAATGGCGGAATGGACGGGCGGATCACCGTCCAGTACCACTTCACCACGCCCGGCCCGGACATCACGCTGTTCACCCGCACGATGACCATCGAGGCGCCCAAGGACGCGCCGATGCCCGACGGCTTCTTCCGAATCGTCAACCCGGCCAATATCGACCGGTACCACGCCGCTATCGCGCGGGAGCTCAGCCAATCCCGTTGAGTCCGTGGTGGTGATTGCCGCCCGAGTCGGTCGGCGCCGGCGGAGCGATCACCGTCGGGCTGAACTTGTTGGGGTTCGACGGGTTGAGCCCCTTCTCGGTGGGCGTCGCCGACGGGCTCGGTGACGTCGAGGACGTCGTGGTCGAGACCGACGGTGCCGGAGCCGGGTTCTCGTTCTTGCTGCAGGAGGCGACAAACGACGCCATGGCAACGAGTGCGGCACCGCCGACGACCGCAGCGAGACGGGCAGAAACAGAGGGCGAATTCATGAAAATCCTTTACCGAAGGCGGCGATCTCGCCCTCGCCGGGGGCCTTAGATAGGCCTGAATGCCTGTTCAAGCGGAGATCTTGCCACGGACTGCCGGAATTGGCAAACATTCGTGCCGAGGGTGTTGTTTCCTCGCGGTTCCGCGAAGCGGGCCGGCGGGTTCGCCGGGCCATTCGGCTGTATGCCGTGATCACCCGAGCTGACCGGCTTCTCGTCATTGCATGCCCGGTGATTTTGTTTGCAGACTTGTGACTCCGAGTCCTCCACGAGGTTTGCCGGGTGCGGTACCGTCTTCTCAGTGTTTTCTAAGGGGAAGCAGTAATGGGTTCGACGAATAATGCCTCGGCATATGTGGGCCGCATCGGCGGCCTGGCAGTGGGATTGGGTGTCGGGGTGGCCATCCTCGCCGGCGCCGGCGCGGCGTGGGCGGAGGGGTCCGGGTCGGGCAACTCGGGCTCGTCGTCGCACAGCTCGGCGTCGCACAGCTCGTCCAGCACCGGCTCGTCCGGACCGTCGAAGCCCAAGACCACCGCATCGTCGGCCCGCACCTCGAACAAGCTCACCGCGCGCAGCGCCAGCAAGGCCCCCCAGGCCGCCGCCGCACCGAAGACCAGCGCGGTCAACGCCGCGGCCAAGCCCACCGCACCCAAGATCGTCACCGGGCTGCTCTCCGCAGTCGGCGTGACGACCGGCACCACCGGTGTGGCCACCTCCCAACGTGCGGCCGTCGCCAGCGCGGTGGTGTCGACCGCAGCCGTGCCGACCGCACCCACCACCATCCCGTCGTATCCGGTCGGCTGGGTGACCGGGCAGGCCAACAACGCCTACCCCGGCATCGGATGGCCGCAGACGAACAACACCAAGGGCTTCGGGATCTACGGCACCGATCTCGGCATCATGTGGGAGAACGGGCTGACCGGCAACATCCAGCTGGCGTTCGGCGACACCTTCAGCGCGCCGGGCATGACCGGCGACTGGCGCTCCAATGTGCTGCTGCTCAGCCAGGACAAGAACCTGACCAATGGCCTGACCCTGCTGCAGACCGGCTACGCCTACCAGTTCATCCCGCGCAATTCCGGCGTCCTGTTCCCGTTCCTCGGCTCCGAGGTGACGGTCATCCCGACGTCGGCCATCTCGGTGAACAACGAGCAGTACGTCAACTACATGTCGGTCAAGTCCTGGGACACCCCGGGCCGGTGGACCACCAACTACTCGGCGATCTCGATGTACGACCCGGCCACGGACAAGTGGGTGCTGCAGCGGTCGACCATCCGCTCGGCGAGCTGGTTCGGCTCGACGAAGCCCTACGTGCCCGGTAACCAGAACTTCCAGCAGGCGGCGTATGTCCTGCAGCCCGCCGATCAGGTCGCCGAGGGCGACACCCAGTACCTCTACGCATTCGGCACCCCGTCGGGTCGCGCCGGTTCGGCCTATCTGTCGCGGGTCTCGGTCGACGACGTGAACAACCTGGCCAAGTATCAGTACTGGAACGCGACCACGAGCACCTGGGTTACCGGCAAGCCCGTCGCGGCCACGCCGATCATCGGCGATTCCACCCGCTCCGCCGGGCTTTTCGGACCCGTCATCGACTGGGCCAACAACCCCAACGTGCTCGGTGGAATGCTCGGCGGCCTGTTCGGCGCCAAGACGGGTGGCAACGTCAGCGAGATGTCGGTTCAGTACAACGACTATCTGGGCAAGTACGTGATGATGTACGCCGACGGCAACAACAACGTCAAGATGCGCTACGCCGACTCCCCCGAGGATGCATGGTCGGCACCGATCACCGTTGCGACGTCGGCGACGTATCCGGGCCTGTACGCGCCGATGATCCATCCGTGGTCGGGCACCGGAAAGCTGGTCGACAGCAACGGAAATCCCGACGACAGCACGCTGTACTGGAACATGTCGCTGTGGGGCAACTACAACGTCGTGCTGATGGAGACCGACCTGTCCTCGCTGAAGGCCACTCTGGTCTGAGGCCACCCGCCTAACCAACGTCACCGGTGTGACGTTCGGCGTCCGCCCCTGAGTCCAAAATTCAGACTCTGCTAGTCTCGGTGCTATGCCCGTCGACCGCGACCTGATCAGTGCCGAAAACTGTTCGGTCAAGCGAGCACTGGACATCGTCGGCGAGAAGTGGACTCTGTTGGTGCTGCGGGAGGCGTTGTACGGCGCCCGGCGCTTCGAGCGGTTCCAGAGCCGCATCGGCTGTCCCCGTCAGGTTCTCACCGACCGCCTGAACACCCTCGTCGCGGCGGGCGTGTTACGGAAGGTGCCCTATCAGGAGCCCGGCCAGCGGGAGCGTCACGAGTACCGGCTGACCGAGAAGGGCCGCGACCTGCTGCCGGCCGTGATCGCGCTGATGCACTGGGGCGACAAGTGGGAGGCCGACGCGGCCGGTCCACCGGTCGAGGTCGTGCACCGGGAGTGCGGCCATCCCGTCGAACTGGTTCTGCGATGTCGCGACGACCACGCCCCGCTGACCGCCCACGACACCGAGCCGCGGCCGGGTCCCGGCGCCCGCCCAGCCACGACCGGAAGGACGAGTCGATGACCACGACCGCCACGCACCCTTTTGACACCGCGATCAGCCTGTCGGACAACGCCAATGGGAGCTATGTCGGCCAGACCACGCCGGACTACGCGAACATGGTGGGCCCGTTCGGTGGAGTGACGGCCGCTGCAATCGTGCGTGCGATCGAGCGGCACCCGGATCGGATCGGCGAACCCGTCGCGCTGACCGTCAACTATCTCGCCGCGGTCACCGACGGCTCCTTCGACGTCTCGGTGCGCGCCGTTCGCACCAACCGGACCAACCAGCACTGGACCGCCGAGGTGACCCAGGAGAACGGCATCACCACGACCGCCACCGCCGTCTTCGGGCTGCGCCGGGATGCTTGGTCCGACACCGAAGCGACCATGCCCGACGCCCCCGATCCCGAAAGCATCGCGCACACAACAGTTCCCGGACCGGTCCCGTGGATGCGCAACTACGACATGCGCTACGTCGAGGGAGGGGTGCCGACGGACGCGGCGGAAATCTCGTCGTCGACGACGACGCTGTGGGTGCGACAACGCCCGGTCCGCGGGCTGGATTTCCCGGCGCTGAGCGCGCTCACCGATGTCTTCTACCCGCGCGTGTTCCTGCGCCGCGGCCGGATGCTGCCGGCCGGCACCATCTCGCTGACCACCTACTTCCACGTCGACGGCACCGAACTCGCCGAGCAGGGGTCCGACTTCGTTCTGGCCACTGCGCACGCCCAGCGGTTCGCCCGCGGATACTTCGATCAGACCGCGCAGATCTGGGGCCGCACCGGGACCCTGCTGGCCACCAGTCACCAGATCGTCTACTACAAAGACTGAATGGCCGACGATCCCGAACAGCCCGCAACCCGGCGGTGGCCGCACGTGCTGCGGCTCGTGCTGTTCGTCGCAGCCCTGCTGACGCTGTTCTACCTCGTTGCGGTGTCCAAGGTCATCGATCCGGCGGGTGTGCGCGCCGCGGTATCGGCGACGGGTCCCGCCGCTCCCCTGGTCTACGTCGTGGTGTCGGCGGGATTGGCCGCCGTGTTCGTTCCGGGCCCGCTGCTGGCCGCAGGCAGTGGCGTGTTGTTCGGCCCGCTGCTGGGCACGTTCGTCACTCTCGGTTCGACGGTCCTGACGGCCGTCATCGCCGCTCTGCTGGGCAGGCGAGCCGGCCGCGACAGCGCCCGGGCTCTGCTCGGCCCCGACTGGTCGACCCGCATCGACTCACAGATCCAGCGCCGCGGCCTGTGGGCGGTGGTCGGTCAGCGGTTCGTGCCGGGCATCTCCGATGCACTGGCGTCCTACGCATTCGGCGCGTTCGGAATGCCGGTGTGGCAGATGGCGGTTGGAGCATTCGTCGGATCTGCGCCGCGCGCATTCGTGTATACCGCCTTGGGCGCGTCGATTTCGGACCTGTCATCGCCACTGGGCTATACCGCGATCGCGGTGTGGTGCATCACCGCGATCATCGGGGCGTTCGCCGCCCATCGCGGGTATCGCGGCTGGCGTGGGCGGCGCGAGGGTGGGCCCCTCCCCGGGGGTGAGGAGAGACCCACTCCCGATTAGCGGCCGCTGTGTCCGCGGCCACCCGCCTTGTGCTGGTGCTTCGGGCCGGCCGTATCCGACTTGCTGTCGTTGCCGTCCTTCGTTGATGCCGAAGCGGAAGGCTTGTGCTGCAACGGCTTTGCCGATGCCTTGGCGTCTGACGACGCCTTGGTGCCGGTCGGTGCCGACGGATCGACCGTTGTCGGCTTTTCGCCCGCCGGCTTGTCGGTCACCGTCGTCTCGGCGGTGGCCGACGCGGCGGGCAGTTCTTTCGTCTTCACCGCGGCAGCCGTCGTGGTCGCGGCCGGCTTCAGGGCCGCTGCAATCTGGTGTGCCAGTGTCTGCAGAGTCGAAATGGGGCCTGCGGCATTGAGGATGATTCCGCCGTCTGGCCCTATCGAAATTCCACTCGCGGAGAACAGCCCTCCAGCCAGCACCGACAGCCCCGGACTGACAAGGGGCCCCAGGTCGGGTCCGAAGCCGCCGTTGAGTACACCGTCGAGAATCGTGGCGGGACCGGTGAGGATGGCGTTGACGACCTGACGCGGGTCGCCGGTGCGGACAGCGTCGATGACGTTTTGGGTGGCGGCGCCAGCAGCCCCCAGGCCGCTGATCACCGGTCCGAGTAAGCCGACAACGTAAAGCCCATCCTGCAGTGGATCCCGGAATACCCCGGCAACGTTGATCAGGTTCTGAATGGGCTGGGTGACGAACTGCTCAACGGCGGGCAGCAGGTTGATCAACGGCAGGCCCACTGCCACAGGGACGGTCAACAGGGCGTTGGTTGCCGCCTCCACATTGCCCGCCGCAAGCGAGGTAAGCACCGTCTTCAACAGGTCGGGTGACGTCTTCGTCAGCGCGGTGAATAGTCCGCTGCCCGCGTCGCCCAAGGCCGCCCCGAGCGCACTGAGGCTCGCGGTCTGATTGGCCACGATCTGCTTGAGCGCCTCACCGGGATCGGCGGCGTCGACGAGGGCTTGCAGATTGGCGGTCGCGGTTGCGAATACCTGCTTGTAGGTGTCGATGGGGCTGACCGCAGCCGCGAGCGTCGTTGCGTCCAGGTGGATCGCGGGCAGATGGAGATCCGGCACCGGTGGGGCGATCGGCGAGGCGGCGATGACGCCGGCGCCGAGCAGCGCCACACTCGCCGTGACGGAGGAACGAACAGCACGTTGCATGAGGAATCCCGAGATGTTGAGGTTGTACTGACATTCGGGAACCTACTGCCGGGTAAGTTTGGCTGACCATCGCACAAATTGATGAGATCGTCAGCGGGAGCCGGCCGGGCTGTGCCTACGGAATCAGTTGCGTCGAATCGCCTTGGAATTCATCACGTTGGCGAGCTGCACCCGCGAACGAACCCCCATCTTGCGGAACACCGCACGTAGATGGGTGTTCACCGTATGGACCGACACGCCAAGAGTGGACGCCACGGATTGGTTGGTGTGACCCTCACTCACCAGCTGGGCGACCCGCACCTCGGCCTTCGTCAGGCTCTCCCCGCTGCCGGTGGGTGCACCGGCCCTGCTCAAGTTGCGCTCCACACCGGGCAGATAGAAGTTCGCGCCGAGCTCGGCGTAGAGGTCCCACGCCTCGGACAGCGCCGCCACCGCGGTGTGTCGGTCGCCCTGGTCGACCAGGACGGCACCGTAGTCGGCCAGCGCCCCCGCCAACAAGAACGAGCGCGGTGACTCACGAAGGATCTTGACCGCGCTGCGTAGCGTCCCCGCGTCGCCGGTGACGAATCCCTCGACTTGCAACGCCACGCCCTCGAAGCTGGCCACGCCGGGGTTGCGTTCGGCAGCGGTCCTCGCCCGTTCGACTGTCTGCCAGGCGAATTCGTCGTCGGCGGCGGCGACGGCGATACCCGCTTGCACACGCAGCAGCTCGGGGCTCCTCGGCCACCACGACCTCGACTGCGCCAATGAGTCCATCAGCGGCTTGAGGATTCGCACACTGTCCTCGAATCGGCCTTCGGCTCCGGCTATCCGCCCTTTGATCAACAACGTCGGAGCCTTGCGGAAGGCGTCGTCAGCCTGCCTGGTTTCCTCGGCAGGCCGAAGCCGTTCCCGGGCCAGCGCCAGATCACCACGGATAACCGCGACGACACTGCCGATCAGCCAGGCCTCGAATTTGTGGACGTAGGTGCCCATTTCGTCGCAGAGGCGGACCATCGTCATGGCGCCGGCTTCGGCCTCGGCGAAGCGTCCGAGCTTGAAGTCCTGCAGGAGCTGGGCGAACACGAGCGACGGCAGACTGTGGTCGTGGCGCTGATGTACCCGAGCGAGCAGTTCCTCGGCCTCCTCGAAGCGGTCGAGTTGCTGCAGCGCCAGGACCTCACCGGCCAGGTAGGTCGTCCCGCCCAGGGCGCGCAGTGCGCGAAAATGTCTGCGGGCCGACCCGTGCCGGCCCTCGGCGGTGTCGGCCTCGGCGAGGGCCTCGAGGGCCAGGAGTTGAGTTCGCTCATCGCCCAGTGCGCGCCCGCGGGCCAGGGCTGCCTCGGCGGCTTCGGAGGCCGCCACGGCCGTCCCGGCGCGGGTGAGCATCAAAGCCTCGACCGCGCCGAGGCGGGCCTGTAGTCGCGGCGACACCGGAGGACGGCCCTGCACCTCGACGATCCGGCGATCGATCTCGCCGAGCTGGCCCATCAGCCAAAGCGCCTGGGCAGCAAGCGATTGCAGGCGAGCCCGCGCCTCGGTATCGGATGTCTCCATCAGTAGCGCATCGATGATCGTGACAGCGTCGTTGCCGCGCTGCGCGCGAATCAGAACTTCGGCGCACTGTTCGCCGATCTCCAGACGCCGCGGATCCTCGGCATCGAGCAATCCGAATGCCTCGACGATCAGTGGCGCGGCGACCGCGGGCATGGTCAGCGACGTCTGCGCGGCGGCACCACGGAGGATCTCCACCGCCTCGTGATCACCCGAGCGGGCGCCGGCCCGGGCGTGCGGCGCTGCCGCGACCACGCCCTTGCCCGATGCCACCAGATATCTGGCGCACCGCAGGTGCAGAGCGCGGCGAACCGCTGCGGGCACGGTCTCGTAGACCGCTTCCCGGATCAGATCGTGGGCGAACGCGATGTGGTCGCGATCCTCGGCCAGCAGGCCGCGCCCGTGCGCTTCGCGCCGCTGCGCCGTGATCGCCACCACTGACGGGCCGCCGAGCAACTCGGCGGCGTCGGAGAGGTCGAGCGGCCGGCCCCAGACGGCCGCGAGTTCGACCAACTCGGCGGTGCCTGGACGGAGCGAGCGCAAGCGGCTGGCGATCGCATCGGCGAACGCCGGCGGGATGTCGGCGGTCTCCGCCCCGGCACTGCGAGCCGCGGCCACTCCCGACAACAGCTGCACCGCCAGAAAAGGGTTGCCGCCCAACGCATGTAGGCGTCGATGTGTAAGCCCCTCGGCAGGGCCACCCAGATAGTCGCGCGCCAGTGCATCCAGCTCGGCATCGGTCAGCGGCCCGAGCACCACGTCGTGCCGGTCGATGTCGTCGAGCGCACCGGCGGGCTCGGTACCGACGTCACGGCTGGCAGTCAGCCAGACCACCGGCGCTTCGGCGAGACGGGCCGGCAATGTCTCGAGGGCGAATCGGGTTACCGGGTCCGCCCACTGAGCGTCGTCGACGACGATCAGAACGGGGCTTCGGGCCGAGATCTCGGCAAGCAGCGAAGCGATGCGGTCGATGAGCCACACCGGCTGGTGATGAAGCGGCGCGAGACCCGCGAAGGTGTCGGCGTCCAGCAACGGCTTCGAGCCGGACCGCAACGCGACCAGCAGCGGGGCGCATGCCGAGATCTGATCCAGTTCCTCGGCCTTGCCGAAACCGACGGCGAAACCGGCCGCGGCCGCGTGCCGCGCGACCGCGTGCAGCATCGTGCTCTTGCCGATGCCGGGCTCGCCGCGCAGCCGGATCACACAGCCTTGCCCCACGTCACGGGTCCGCCGCAGCAACGTCGCCACGGCAGCCAGTTCGGCGTTCCGGCCTCTCAGGACGGGTCGTGCCATCGACGGCCCGACCCGGTGCAACTAGTCATTTCTGTTAACAACTCCCGACAAGCCGCATCGCATCCCGCGCCACGGAATACTGGCTCACATGGCTGATCGCAACGTCCTGGGCGGCCCACTCGAACCGTGCGGAACCGATCCGATGACGGGTTTTTACCGAGACGGCTGTTGTTCGACCGGCCCGGAGGACGCCGGCCGGCACACCATCTGCGCGGTGGTGACCGCCGAATTCCTCGCCCATCAGCGCTCCATAGGCAACGATCTGTCCACCCCGATGCCGCAGTATCGATTCCCCGGCCTGACGCCCGGCGACCGGTGGTGTGTCACAGCGCTGAACTGGCTGCGGGCCCACACCGACGGGCACGCCGCGCCCGTGGTGCTGGCCTGCACTCACGAGCGAACCCTGGATGTGGTGCCGCTGGAGACTCTGCAGGAGTACGCCGTCGACGTGCCCGACGATCTGGGGGCGCTGTAGCGCGCGTGCGCCCGTGTATGCCGGCGGGTCACTCCCAGCGCGCCTGGAACGCCGTTACCGACCTCACACAGGAAGCCCGCAGTCTGGTATGACTATCTAAGTATTTTTGCCGCACGGGAGGATTAGCACCGAGGTGCCCAGCTGGGGCGTTGAGCCGAAGGGGGCCTGGTGAGCACCCCCATCGAAGAACGCGTGGTCCACACCGAGCCGCCGCAGCGCGCGGCGCTGGCCAAGTGGATCCGCCGCCTGGCCGTGCCGATCATCCTTGGCTGGCTCGGGCTGATCGTGGTGCTGAACGTCTCGGTTCCACAGCTGGAAGAAGTCGGCAAGCTGCGAGCGGTGTCGATGTCGCCGAAAGAGGCGCCGTCGGTCATCGCGATGATGCGCTCAGGCAAGGTCTTCGAGGAGTCCGACTCCGACAGTTCGGCGATGATCGTGCTGGAAGGCGACCAGCCCCTCGGCGATGACGCGCACCGCTTCTACAACGAGATGATCACCGCGCTGCGGGCCGACACCACGCACGTGCAGCACATCCAGGACTTCTGGGGCGATCCGCTCACCGAGGCCGGGGCGCTGAGCGCCGACTCGAAGGCCGTCTACGTGCAGGTGGCGCTCGCCGGCAACATGGGCGAGACGCTGGGCAACGATTCGGTGGAGGCGGTCCAGAAGATCGTCAAGGGCTTGTCACCGCCGCCGGGCGTCAAGGTCTTCGTGACCGGCGGCCCCGCATTGCAGGCCGACCAGCAGCATGCCGGCGACAAGAGCATCCGGATCATCGAGATGACCACCATCGGCGTGATCGTCATCATGCTGCTGTTCTTCTACCGATCGTTCATCACGGTCGGGCTGGTCCTGGTGATGCTGATCCTGGGCCTGACGGTGACCCGTGGCGCCGTCGCCTTCCTCGGCTATCACAACCTCATAGGCCTATCGCCGTTCGCGACCCAGCTGTTGGTGACGTTGGCGATAGCGGCGACGACGGACTACGCGATCTTCCTGATCGGGCGATATCAAGAGGCCAGATCGGTCGGCGAAAGCCGCGAGGACGCCTACTACACGATGTACCACGGCACCGCGCACGTGGTGCTCGGTTCGGGCATGACGATCGCCGGCGCGACGTTCTGCCTGTCCTTCACCCGATTGCCGTACTTCAAGTCGCTCGGTGTTCCGCTGGCCGTCGGCATGGTGGTCGCAGTGGTGTCGGCGTTGACGCTGGGCGCGGCCATCGTCACGGTGGCCAGCCGGTTCGGGCTGCTCGAACCCAAGCGGGCGATGCGGATTCGATTCTGGCGCCGCCTCGGTGCGGCCGTGGTGCGCTGGCCCGCGGCCATCTTGTTCTCGACGGTGATGATCGCGCTGATCGGGTTGATCACGCTGCCGGGTTATCAGCCGAACTACAACGACCGGAAGTATCTGCCTGCCGACCTGCCTGCAAACGAGGGTTTCGCGGCAGCCGAGCGGCACTTCCCCATCGCTCGGATGAACCCCGAGATGCTGCTGTTGGAAACCGACCAGGACGTGCGCAACTCGGCCGATTTCCTGGTGATCGAGAAGATCAGCAAGGCGATCGCCAAGGTGCCCGGCATCGGCCGGGTTCAGTCGATCACCCGCCCTGCCGGTAAACCGTTGAAATACAGCACCATTCCGTCCCAGATGAGCATGGGTAGCACCAGTCAGACGATGAATCGGTCATACATGCAGGACCGGATGGCCGACATGCTGGTGCAGGGTCAGGACATGCAGAACACCATCAACACGATGACGCAGATGATCGGTTTGATGCAGGAATTGAGCGGCGTCACTCACGACATGGTGGGCAAGACCGACAAGACTGCCCAGGATATCGCCGAGCTCCGAGACCACATTTCCGACTTCGACGACTTCTTCCGCCCGATCCGCAGCTACCTGTACTGGGAGCCGCACTGCTACGACATCCCGTTGTGCTGGTCGACTCGATCGGTCTTCGACACTCTCGACGGAGTGGACAAGATGACCGACGACATCCAGCAGCTGTTGCCGGACATGCATGCGCTCGATGCCGTCATGCCGCAGATGATTCCGCTGATGAACTCGTCAATCGAGTCGATGAAGCGGATGCGCATCATGATGCTGACCCAGCAGGCCACCCAGGCCGGCCAGCAGGATCAGCAGGCCGCCTTGAGCGAAAACCAGGCGGCGATGGGTGCCGCCTTCAATGATTCGCTGAACGACGACACGTTCTACCTGCCGCCGGAGATCTTCGACAACGACGAATTCAAGCGCGGCATAAAGAATTTCATCTCCCCGAACGGCCACGCCGTCCGGTTCATCATCTCCCACGAGGACGACCCGCTGTCGGCTGACGGCATCAAACGCATCGACGCCATCAAGAACGCCGTCTTCGAAGCCATCAAAGGCACCCCCCTGGAAGGTTCGAAGGTCTACCTCGGTGGCACCGCATCGGCCTTCAAGGACATGCAGGAAGGCAACAAGTACGACCTGTTGATCGCCGGTGTGGCGGCACTGTCACTGATCTTCATCATCATGCTGCTGATCACCCGGGCCATTGTGGCCGCGGCGGTGATCGTCGGCACCGTCGTGCTGTCGCTCGGAGCGTCGTTCGGGCTTTCGGTGCTGCTGTGGCAGCACATCCTGGGTATCGAGTTGCAGTTCATGGTCATGGCGATGGCCGTGATCATCTTGTTGGCCGTCGGCGCCGACTACAACCTGCTGCTGGTCGCCCGGATGAAAGAAGAGATACCGGCCGGCATCAACACCGGCATCATCCGCGCGATGGGCGGCAGCGGATCGGTGGTCACCGCGGCCGGCCTGGTGTTTGCCTTCACCATGATCTCGATGTCGGTGAGCGCCATGGTGGTGGTGGCTCAGGTGGGCACGACGATCGGACTCGGCCTGCTGTTCGACACCCTGGTGGTGCGGGCATTCATGACGCCGGCGATCGCGGCGTTGATGGGGCCGTGGTTCTGGTGGCCGCAAATCGTACGGCCCAAACCGCTGTCGAAACGTCCGCACGGTCAATTGCTGCGCTAGCTGTCGCCGGTTCTGCTATGACTGGACGCCGTGGGGACTCAGACCGAGGTACCGCACCGGCGGGGTGAGGCCTCCGTCGAGCCGAAACCCGGGGTGGCCCGCTGGATCCGGCGCCTGGCGATACCGATCATCCTCGGCTGGCTCGCTGTCATCGGCGCGCTGACCATCTTCGTGCCCCCATTAGACGTCGTCGGTGAGATGCGGGCGGTGTCGTTGTCGCCGAAGGAATCCCCGTCGGTGATCGCCCTGATGCGCAGCGGCCAGGTCTTCGAGGAGTCCGATTCCGACAACGCCGTGATGATCGTCCTGGAGGGACAACGCCCCCTCGACGCGGCGGCCCGCCAGTATTACGACGAGCTGATCACCACGCTGCGCGCGGACACCACGCACGTGCAGCACATTCAAGACTTCTGGGGCGATCCGCTCACCGAGTCCGGCGCGCTCAGCTCCGACGGGAAAGCCGTCTACGTGCAGGTGGCACTCGCCGGAAACATGGGCGAGTCGCTGGGCAACGCGTCGGTCGCGGCGGTCCAGAAGATCGTGAAAGACCTGCCTGCGCCGCCGGGCGTCAAGACATTCGTGACCGGCGGCTCGGCCATGCAGACCGACCAGCAGAAAGAAGGCGGCCGCAGCATCCAGGTGGTGAAGATCGCCACCGTCGCCGTCATCATCTGCATGCTGCTGTTCTTCTACCGGTCGATCACCACGGTAGGAATCGTCCTGGTGATGCTCGTCATGGGGCTGTCGGTGACCCAGGGCGCAGTGGCATTCCTGGCCTATCACAACCTGATTGGCTTGACGACGTTCGTCACGCAGATCCTGGTACCGCTGGCGCTCGCCGCGACGACAGACTATGCCATCTTCCTCATCGGCCGTTACCAAGAAGCCCGCGTGGCCGGGCAGGACCGAGAGTCGGCCTATTACACCATGTTTCGGGGTACCGCGCATGTGGTGTTGGCGTCCGGCATGACGATTGCCGGAGCGACGTGCTGCCTGACGTTCACCCGGCTGCCGTACTTCCACACGCTGGGCATCCCGCTTGCCGTCGGCATGGTGGTGGCGGTGTTCTCCGCGCTGACACTCGGACCGTCGATCGTGACGGTGGCCAGCCGGTTCGGACTGCTGGAATCCAAGCGGGCGATGCGAATTCGGTTCTGGCGCAGGCTCGGTGCGGTGGTGGTGCGCTGGCCGGGGTGGGTGCTGTTCCTCACCGTGTTCATCGCGTTGATCGGGCTGATCGCACTGCCCGGCTACCGGCCCAACTACGATGACCGCAAATACCTGCCCGCCGACCTGCCGGCCAACGAGGGTTTCGCGGCAGCTGAGCGGCACTTCCCCGTCGCCCGGATGAACCCGGAACTGTTGCTCATCGAAACCGATCAGGACCTGCGCAACCCGGCCGACTTCCTGGTACTCGAGCGGATCGCCAAGGCCGTCACGAAGGTTCCCGGCATCGGCCGGGTGCAGTCCATTACGCGACCTGACGGAAAACCGTTGAAATACAGCACCATTCCGGCTCAGATGAGTATCAGCGGCTCGGTGCAGACGTTGAACCGCTCCTACCTGGAAGACCGCATGGCCGACATGCTGGTGCAGGGTCAGGACATGCAGAACACCATCAACACGATGACCCAGATGATCGGTTTGATGGAGCAACTCAGCGCCACCACGCACGACATGGTCGGCAAGACCGAGCAAACAGCTGTGGACATCGCGGCATTACGAGATCACATCTCCGACTTCGACGACTTCTTCCGTCCGATCCGCAGCTACCTGTACTGGGAGCCGCACTGCTTCGACATCCCGATGTGCTGGGCGGTTCGGTCGACCTTCGACGCTCTCGACGGCGTCGACACCATGACCGACGACATCGCGCGGTTGGTACCCGATCTCCGCGACCTAGATTCCATTATGCCGCAAATGATTCCGCTGATGCGCTCGTCCATCGAGTCGATGAAGCGGATGCGCATCATGATGCTGACGCTGCAGTCCACCCAGTCCGGCATGCAGGATCAGATCGCCGCATTGAACGACGGCTCGTCGGCCATGGCTGCCGCATTCAACGACTCCCTGAACGACGACACGTTCTACGCGCCGCCGGAGATCTTCGACAACGACGAGATCAAGCGCGGCATGAAGAACTTCATCTCCCCCAATGGTCATGTGGCCCGGTTCATCATCTCCCACGAGCAGGACCCGATGTCGGCCGAGGGCATCAGCCGGATCGACGCCATCAAGAACGCCGTCTTCGAAGCGATCAAGGGCACGCCCCTGGAGGGTTCGAAGGTCTATCTCGGCGGTACCGCTTCGGCGTTCAAGGATATGGAGGAAGGCAACTCCTACGACCTGCTGATCGCCGGACTGGCGGCGCTGTCGCTGATCTTCATCATCATGCTGCTGATCACCCGGGCTCTGGTCGCCGCGGCCGTGATCGTCGGAACCGTGGTGCTGTCACTCGGCGCGTCCTATGGATTGTCGATCTTGCTCTGGCAGCACATCCTCGGGATGCCGCTGCAGTTCATCGTGATCGCGATGGCGGTCATCATCCTGTTGGCGGTCGGCGCCGACTACAACCTGCTGCTGGTCGCCCGGATGAAGGAGGAAATCCCGGCCGGCATCAACACCGGCATCATCCGCGCGATGGGCGGCAGCGGATCGGTGGTCACCGCGGCCGGCCTGGTGTTCGCCTTCACCATGATGGCGATGTCCGTCAGCAGCATGAAAGTCATCGCGCAGGTCGGCACGACGATCGGACTCGGCCTGATGTTCGACACCCTGGTGATCCGGGCATTCATGACGCCGGCGATCGCGGCACTGCTCGGCCGGTGGTTCTGGTGGCCGCGCGTCGTGCGATCACGGCCGCTGTCCACGCGGCCCCACGGCAAGCTGCTCAGGTAGGTCCCCGGTTTCAGAACACGATCGTCTGATTCCCGTCGCGGATGATGCGGTCCTCGCAGTGCCACAGCACCGCTCGTGAGAGCACCGCGCGTTCGACATCGGCACCGAGGCGGGTCAGGTCGCCGACATCGTGGCGGTGGTCCACCCGCACGACGTCTTGTTCGATGATCGGTCCTTCGTCGAGCGTTTCGGTCACGTAATGCGCAGTGGCGCCGACGAGTTTGACGCCGCGCTCCTTCGCCCGGCGATAGGGGGCTGCCCCGACGAACGAGGGCAGGAACGAGTGATGGATGTTGATCAGCGGGCAGCCGACCTGCTCGAGAAAGCGTGGCGTGAGGATCTGCATGTAACGCGCCAGTATCACCAGATCGACGTTGCCGCCGAGTATGTCGAGTTGGCGGCTTTCGGTGTCTGACCGCCCGGCGGGCACGTGCACGAACGGAACCCCGAACGGTCGCACCTGCTCGGCCAGGTCGAGATGGTTGGAGATCACCACGTGCACCGACATGTCGAGTTCGCCGCGACGATTGCGCCACAGTAGATCCAGCAGACAGTGGTCGGCCGTCGACGCCATGATCGCCACCCGTTTAGGGGTCGAGGCCTCGGTGAGGCTGAAGTCCATCTCGAACCGCGCGGCGACGTTCGCGGCGAAGTCGCGCTGCACGGCGTCGCGTGCGTTCGATAGCCCGGGAAGATGAAAGATTGTGCGCTGCATGAAAGTTCCGCCGGAATTCCGGGTGGAATGCTGGTCCAGCGACACGATGTTGGCGCCGGCGTCGGCGAGGAACGTGCTGACGGCGGCCACCAGGCCGGGGCGGTCGGCGCACCGCAGTAGTAGCCGTCCGACGTCAGCGGTCGGTGACGCCGCCACCGGCTGAGGGTGCACATCCTCGACGGGTGCGGTGAAGCCGTTGCGAGCCATGGCTTTTCGCCTCTCTTGTTGGCTGTTCTCGGTCTGATCTAGCGAATGAGGACGCACTCGGGGCGCCGGCATCAGCCGACGCCCCGAGCGTCCGATCAGCAGCGACCTCTCAGCGAGGGGCCACCGTCGTGGTTATGACGATGCGCCGTGGGCCCCATTGGCCCCGTTGGCGCCGTTGGCACCCGCGGTGCCGGTCCCACCGGTGGCACCGGCTTTGCCGGTCCCACCTGTAGCGCCGGTCGCCCCGGTTCCGCCGGTCGCACCGTTCGCGCCGGTGCTACCCGCAGTGCCGGTATGACCCGGGCGGCCGAAGATCCCGCCGCGTCCCGCGGTGCCGGCTGCTGCGCCGTTACCGCCGGTTCCGCCGGTTCCGCCTGCAGCACCGGTTCCACCAGTGCCACCTGCACCACCCGCTCCGCCGGATCCACCAGCGCCTGCAGCTCCACCAGTAGCACCGGATCCTCCGGTACCACCGACGCCGCCAACACCGGTGCCACCGGCACCCGTGCCGGATCCACCGGCACCGCCCGCGCCGCCGTTGCCGCCTGCAGCACCGTTTCCACCGGTACCACCTGCAGCGCCGGTGCCACCTGCGCCACCTGCGCCGCCGGCCTGGCCCGTGCCGCCAGCCCCACCGGTTCCGCCCGTGCCGCCGTTACCGGCCGCACCGCCGGACCCCAGGAGGCCGCCGCGACCGCCATTGCCGCCGACGCCTGCGGGCCCACCCGCGGTTCCATTGCCGCCGACTGTGGTGCCGTCGGTCCCGTTGGTGCCGGCTCCGCCTGCACTTCCGGTCCCGCCCTGCTGGCCGGCAGCGCCGGTCCCGCCGTTGCCACCGTTGCCACCGGTGCCACCGGTGCCGACGCCACTGGTGCTCACGCCGGCGCCGCCGGCGCCGCCGACCCCACCATCCGTGTTGCCAGTTCCACCGTTGCCTCCGTTGGCGCCGTTGCCGCCGATAGCGACACCGCCGGCCCCTGTGGTTGACGAGGCTCCGCCTGCGCCACCTGCACCGCCGTTGGCGCCGTCGGTTCCGTCGCCGCCTGCGGCTCCGTTACCACCGGTCGCCACCGGTGCGCCACCGGCGACTGCTCCACCGGCACCGCCTTCACCACCGGGATTGCCGGCTCCACCGGCCGTGCCGCTCCCACCGGTGACGGTGTCGGTGGCACCCGCGTCACCCAAGGAGCCCGCAGGGCCGCTCGGCGTCGGGTTCACCCCGTTGTCGCCGGTGCCGCCCACTGTTGTGCCGGCTGAACCGGTCGCACCGTCTGCGGCTGCGCCGCCGCCGGAGGTGCCGACGTTGCCCGCCGTGCCGTTGCCGCCCGTGCCGCCGCTTCCGCCGTGCCCGAACAGCGCCAGGGACCCGGCGTCTCCGCCATTGCCACCCGCAGCACTGGTTCCGCCCGCGCCGCCGCCGCCGCCGTTGCCGAAGAACAGCCCGCCGGCTCCGCCGTTACCGCCGGCTAATCCGGTCGAGCCGGAACCGCCGATACCGCCATAGCCGATCAACAGTCCGGCACGCCCACCGTTTACTCCAGTGCCTGCGGCGCCATTCGTACCGTTGGCGATGAAGATGTTGACAATCGGAATCTGCCCGGCGAGCCCGATGATTCCGTAGAACGGTTGATTAACGCCGCCTGGACTGATTACCGAGGCTGCCAGGAAATTGGGGGTCGGTAAATTCGGTGTGATTGCGAAGCCACTGGCCTGTACCCCACTGACCGCCGAACACCCCGATCCCATCATGAGGCAGTTGAGCCCGGACGTTGTCGACGCCGAGCTGCTCGCCGAGCTACTCGCCGGCGACAATGGAGCGACGAGCGCAGGCGCTGCCTGCGCGGCACCGGCTCCGAACGCGAGCGCGACACCGGCTCCCGCCATGGCGATTCCGGTTGCACAGGGGTAGACGTATTTTCTCATTTTCTTGCTCCTACTTACATTTCTTGCGATGTGGCCACACTGGCCGATTGACGTCGATGGGGTGATGGACCGAGCTGCTCCGTTCGTCACTCGTTGAGCGCGCCAAAGAAAACGGCCGCATCATTCGATGGCCTTTGCGCTCGACAATCGAATTGAAAACGCAAAGCTAAAGAGCCGACGGTGATCGGCAGAATGTGGCGAATCCACCGTGAACGGCACCGGATAACACGAGCGCTGCGAATGGAGGATTCGAAAGGAAGTCAGAACATCGACACGGCAATAGCCGTGCGGCGAATGGGGTAAATATCGACTCGCTTGATGGTCTATGGGCCGCCTTTGAAAGCCCCCTCGCGAGCTATACAATTTCAGAGCGGCAGTAGATCGAAACGATCTTCATAAACCTGACTAGACGCAACATTAGACGACTTATCCCGCTGTGTCAACAATCACAAATTCACACCAAAGCAAATTTTATTTTGCGGGACTAATCGTTGGCCCCGCCCGTTCCGCAAACGGATCGAGCAACCACCGCCGCCCGTCGGGGGAACCCATGCTTCTGTTGAGAGCGTGCGCGGTCCGCGCCGGCAACCCGGGCGCGCGGGCCAGGCGTCACAGAGATCACCCTTACCTGCACCTGCCATGAAATGGTCTGATAGCCGAACCCGGTTTGCGACCACGTCATCGACCGATCCGTACGTTCTGAGCACGCGCCAGGGCTTACGCAGCGCGCCATCAACCAGCTCGCGGTGTCGAACGACCGTGCAGCCAACCACCCGCAAACCGCTTCAATTTCGCTGCCGTTTCCCAGCAATCCGAAATCAGTGCACCGTCATTAAGATGTAATAACGACGTTCGTGTGTGCTCCAATCCCTCAACGTGCCCGGCTATATCACACAAAATCGCAAAATACGGGGGTTTCAGTACACCCAAATAAAACAGATTCAAGATCGTCCAAAGCCACGCTGGCGGTTGCATGAACTTTTCCAGGACGCCGGGCCGGTCTGCGGCGTACTTTCCCGGCGGCGGACAGCCTGCTCATCATGGCGCCCCTGTGACCAGCGAGGCTCGAGAGCACTCTTGAGACGGCTGTGACAGGCATTCCGGGGCACCTGCCCGACACCCCGGAGATGGCGTCGTCCGATGTCCCCGCGATCGCCTATCTTGGACCGTCCAACCAACTTCATCGAGGGGGAAACAGCGTGGAGGACGAGACCGGCTTGTCAGCCGTCGACCTCCTCGACATCAACCGAGAGATCCAGGGCTCCCCCACGATCCGGCTGCTGGCCGCGCTCAACCTGGGGGGTTACGCCACCCTCATGGAGCGCCACCTCAGCGAGGGCGAGATCAGCGAGACCGAGCTGGTCGTGCGACTCGAGCGCGACCTCGACGAGCTGGGCCGGCCCGGTGGCGAACAGTCCGGCCTGGGCCTGATCAAGAGCTGGGCCAGCCAGGGCTGGCTGCACCGGGTCGCCGACCAGCGCAGCGGCATCGAACGCAACCTCTGCTACCTCACCCAGGACGCCCGCCGAGCGCTGGACTTCCTGCGCGGGCTGCGCCGCCAGGACACCATCGCCACCGGCGGGTCGATCAACGGCATCGCCGCGCGCCTCAAGCAGATCGCCCTGCGCGTCGGCAACGACCCGGTCCGCATCCGCGCCGGCATCCAGGCCGAGATCGCCGCCCTGCACGCCGAACTGGATGCGCTGGAACGCGGTGAAGGGCTGGACCGCTCCGCCGACGTCGACATGACCGACATGTACGACGAGGCCCACGCCATCGCGTTGCAGATGGAACGGCTGATCACCGACATCGGCCAGTACGGGACGATGATCGAGCGGGCCACCGCCGCCCTCGACGAGCCCATCGACAGCAACCTGGCCTACCGCGACCGGCAGCGCCAGATGTACGCCGACTACCAGGCCGCCTGGGACTCCCAGGGCCGCGATTCGCACCGCGCCTTCCTCCGGATGATCAACGACCCGGACCAGCGCGCGGAGTTCGAGGCCGATGTGGCCGCCGTCGCCCACGCGCTGCCCGCCCTCGATCCGGCGCTGCGCAAGGTGATGGCGGGGTTCTTCGAGCTCGTCGGACAGCAGATCGACGAGGTGGAGCGCATCCAGCAGCGCTGCGCGCAGCGGGTCAAGCGCTTCACCGCGTTCGGGACGCTGGAGCAAAGCCGCGGTGTGGCCCGTCAGCTGAGCGACGCGATCGGCGCCGCCCGCGCCCTGCTCAAGAGCTCGCTGACCGACTCGCGGCTCGACATCGAACTCCCCCTGGCCCGTCACGCCATCAGTTCGGTTGGCGCACTGAGCTTCCGGATCGGTGACCTGTCATCGCCCAGGCCGGCTCAGGCTTCCGAAGGCGAGCTGGACCTGACCAGCTTCGCCGCGCTGACCACCCAGGTCGATGCCCCGGCGATGTCGGAGATGATCAACACCGCCCTGGATACCGGCCCGGTGTCGCTGCCGGACGCGGTGCAGATGCTCGACGCGGCGTACCTGGGTCACGTCATCGTGCTGTGGTCGTGGGCGCTCAAACAACCATCACAGACAGACCCAGCCTCGAACACACCGGTGACCGTCCGATTCCAGTCGCTGGACGGACGGGACCGCGAGATGGAGGTCCCCCACTTGGTCTTCACCGAACCGATCTCCAGCCTGTTGGGAGCCAGCGCATGACGGACACAGCCGACCTGGACATCACGGCCTTCAGCTCACTCCCCCAGGTCGACCAGACCGCGCGCACCCCGCATCAGCGGCGCCCCCGCTTCGACGGCGACGTGAGCGAGCTGCCCGACCGGGCCTGCTGGGCGCTGCAGCAGCTGCTGACCCGCCGCTACATCAGCGCCGAAGGTGATGCCGATCTCTACAGCTGGGTGCTGGAATACCGTACGCAACTGTCGGTTCGGCTGTCCGAGCTCGACCTGATGCTGCGCGTGGTCGAGGGTGCTGACGTCGCGTTCGTCGAGCAGGCCCGGTACGAATCCGCCAGGGGCGCCAAGCTTTTGCGCCGCGAGCCGCTGGGTACCTACGACTCGATCCTGGCGCTGCACCTGGCGCAGATGTCACGAGCCACGGGTGGCCAAGCCGTGTTGATCAGCCGCGAGGAGGTGCACGGACTGTTCTCCGGTGTCCTCAACGACGTGGACCGCGACACCGTCACCTTCACCGCCCGCATCGACGCCGCCATCGCGCGCCTGGCCGGACTGGAGATCCTGCGCAAGACCCGCGATGACGAAGACAGCTACACCGTCAGCCCGGTGATCAACGCCGTGATGACCGCATCGGTGATCGCCGAATTGCAGCAGCAGTTCGAGATGCTGCTGTCCGGCGGCGCATCCCCGGACCGCGATGAACAGGAGACCTCGCTCGATGGCTGAACAGTTCCACTTGTCGCGGCTGCAGGTCATCAACTGGGGTGTGTTCGACGGCTACCACGACATCCCGTTCAGCGAAGGTGGCGCGTTGATCGCCGGCGCGTCCGGAAGTGGGAAGTCCTCACTGCTGGATGCGATTTCGCTGGGCTTCCTGCCGTTCAACCGGCGTAATTTCAACGCCTCCGGCGACAACACCGCGGCCGGATCCAGCGCGGGCCGGCGCACGGTCGACAAGTATGTGCGCGGGGCGTGGGGTCAGCGCAGCGACGGCGGCGCCAGCAAGGTGATGTACTTACGCGGCGACGGCACGGCATGGTCGGCCATCGCCGTCAGCTACCGCAGCAACACCGGGCGCACGGTCACCGGCCTGGTACTGAAATGGCTGACCGGGGAGTCCCGCTCGGATTCGTCGAGCCGGTTCGTGCTGGCCGACGGCGACCGCGACATCGAGGACGTCTGTAACCGCTGGGCGGCAGGACGTTTCGACTCCGGGGTGTTCAAGGATGACGAGTGGCGATTCTCCACCAAGGTGGAGTCGCAATACCTCGCCCAGCTGTACGCCACGATCGGTATCCGCGCCTCCGACGCCGCTCAGCAGCTGCTCGGCAAGGCGAAATCGCTGAAAAGCGTTGGTGGACTGGAACAGTTCGTGCGCGAATTCATGCTCGACGAACCAAGCAGTCTGACCCGGCTACCCGAGGCACTCAAGCAGATCGATCCGCTGGTGGAGGCCCGCGAGCTGCTGGCCGTCGCCCAGAAGAAGCGCAAGATCCTCGGCGACATCGAGAAGATCCAGCAGCGCTACGCCTCGGAGTCGTCCGACCTGGGCATCATCGATCTGGTGGATCAGCCGATGGTCCGCGCCTACACCGACCATGTCCGGCTCACGCAGTGCGGGCCGCAGATCCAGTCGCTGGACGCCACCATCGACCAGCTCGGCAATGAGTACGAGGACGTCACCCGCCAGCTGAATCTGGCCAAGGCCGAGGGCGATTCGCTCAATGCGCAGATCAGCGGATCCAGCGCCAGCCTTGGGCCGTTGCAGTCCCAGGTGGCCGGCGCCGAAGCACAGGCCGAACAGGTGTCGCGGCGCCGGGCGGCCTACGAAACGATGCTGGCCGCCCAGGACATCGACGTCCCGGACACCGCCGACGAATTCTGGAATCTGCGTGAGGAACTCGCCACCGAGGTCACCGAACTGCTGGCCAAACTCGACCGGGGCCGGGAAGCCTCGACCGATGCCGAGTACGCGCAGAAGGCGGCGCGCATCGCCCGCGATGACGCCACCAAGGAGCTCAAGCGCGTCGAACACGTCGGGTCGGCGCTGCCCGAGTTCGCGATCACCATGCGTGAACACATTTGCGCTGCAGTCGGTGTCGACCCCGGCGAGCTGCCGTACATCGCCGAGCTGATGGATCTGCGCCCCGATCAGAGCCGGTGGCGAGTGGCCGTGGAGAAGGTGCTGCGCGGGGTGGGTCTGCGGCTGCTGGTGCCGGATGACCGGTATTCGGCGGTGCTGCGATTCGTCAACGAAACCAACATGGGCGGACGGCTGCAGCTGCACCACGTCCGCGCCTCGCTGGTCGGCGCCGAACCGGTTGACGCCGAGCCGAACACGTTGGCCGGCAAGCTATTCGTGGTCGATCCGACGCATCCGTGCGCGGCCGAGGCCGCCGACGTCATCGCCGCAGCGGGCGACCACATCTGCGTGGACACCCCGGATGTGTTCTCCCGGTTCCGCCGCGCGGTCACCGACACCGGCCTGTACAAGGACTCCGAGCGGCTGGCCATCAAGGATGACCGTCGTCCGCTCAAACAGGCCGACTACATCTACCAGGGCGACGTTCGGGCGAAGATCGACGCGCTGACCGTCGACCTCGCCAATGCCGAAGAGCTGTACCAACAGGCGCGCCGCAAGGCCGACGAGATCGCCGCGCAGCGTCAGCAGTGGCGGGATCGGGCAGCGGCGTGCAAAGCGATCTGCGAGCAGTTCCCGCAGTGGAACCAGGTCGACAGCGATACCGCCGACGGGCACGCCGACCGGCTGCGCGAGCAGTTCGAGCTCCTACTGGCCGACAACCCGGACATCGAGGCGCTGACCGCGCGCGCCGACGAGTGCTGGGAGGAGATCCAGACGCTGATGACGCGGCGCGGGGCCATTCAGACCCGCCGCGACGACCTGGACGCCCGGCGCACCCAGCTGCTGGAACTGCAGGACCGGCTGGCGCCCGCGTTCGTCTCCGAACCGCTGACCGAGCTGCTGAACCGCTACGCCGCCCTCGTGCCGGTGGCCTTGGAGGTGCTCAATCCCGAGCCGCACCGCGAGGCCGTGTTCAACACGATTCGCCGTGAGCGCGAGCAGCTGCGTGAAAGTCGCAGGCGCTCATACGATGAGCTGGCTCGCATCCTGAACACCTTCGACACCGCGTTCCCCGATGCGATTCCCAACGACAGCGACGTGTTCGACGAGCGGGTGCACGACTACGTGGCGCTGTGCCGGCACATCGATGAGCGCGAACTGCCCGATGCTTACGAGCGGATGATGCGCTTGGTCACCGAGCAGGCGCCTGACGCGATCCTCACGCTGCACCGGGTGGCCGAGCAGGAGGCCCGGCGGATCTGCGAGCAGATCGACCGGGTCAACACCGGTCTGGGCGCGGTCGAGTTCAACAGCGGTACCCGGCTGACGCTGCGGGCCACGCCACGCAGCCTGACCGCGGTGGCAGAGCTGACCGAAATCGTTCGGGCGATCTCGCGGCGCATCGCCGAGGTGGGCCTGGGTGACAAGCAGGCGATCCTGGATCAGTACGCCGATATCTTGCGGCTGCGCAACCGACTGGCGTCGACGGCGCCGGAGGACAAGGCGTGGACCCGCGACGCGCTGGACGTCCGCAACCGGTTCACCTTCGACTGCGCCGAGTGGGATGTCCGCACCGAGGAGCTGATCCGCACGCACAGCAACGCCGGCGACAACTCCGGTGGCGAGCAGGAGAAGCTGATGGCGTTCTGTCTCGCCGGGGCACTGAGCTTCAACCTGGCGAGCCCCGAAAGTTCGGACAACAAGCCGGTTTTCGCGCAGTTGATGCTCGACGAGGCGTTCTCGAAGTCGGACCCGCAGTTCGCCCAGCAGGCGCTGCAGGCGTTCCGCAAGTTCGGTTTCCAGCTCGTCATCGTGGCGACGGTGCAGAACGCCACCACGATTCAGCCCTACATCGACAGCGTGATCATGGTGTCCAAGACCGAGGCCACCAGCCGCAACGCCCGCCCGGTGGCGACCGTGGTGTCCAAGACGATCTCGGACTTCACGACCTTGCGTGCCGAGATGCGGAGCTCGGCCGCGCGGGACCGGGTGCCGGCCGCGGTGTAGCGGTCGCGGCCCGCACGGGTCGTGCAATCGAGCGAGCGTTGTGTGCGGACGGACGCACGCGCGCGCTGACTGCGTGGCCGGTCGCCGCTGAGGCCGTGTGTTTCACCGGTGCCGGCGTGTACGGCGTCGGCGGGCCGTAGGGATCGACCGCACCGGCGTACACGGGCGGGCCGCCGACCCCGTAGGTTCCTTGAGGCGTGGTGTGGAACGGCCTGTTGGCCGGGTCGCCGGTGATCATGGCGATCCCGTTATCCCATCCGGTCGGTATCGCCGTCATGAAGTCGACAGCCGTCTTGATCAGGTTCGGGCTGTAGAGGTAGTTGGCCGGAGTCGGACGGCCCGGATTGATCGTGCGGTCGTAGCCCGCTTCCACCAGAACCCGCAGCGGCGGGTCGAGTGTGGCCGCGATCGGCGGGCCGATGATCGGGATCTGCTCCAGTGGCATCAGAAGTGGAAGGGTCTGTGCGGGAATCAAATAGTAGGTCGTGTCCTGATGCTGGCCTTGGAGCTCAACAGTGGTCGCCGAGAAGTACGCCGTTTCAGGATGGAAGTACAGGAAGCCGAGGGCGACGTTGAGGTCGGCCACCACGTTCAGCGGGTTGGTGGGAAAATCCGACACCGGATCATATTGCCGCGCAACATCGACCGTCGTAAGTGGCGTCGGCTGCGGCGAATTCGTGGTCATCGCACCGTCGAACGTCACGCCGAAGACCGGCAGGTAGGCCCCGACGAATCGTTCGAGGATCCCGCCGTTGGGCCGATTCGGATTGGACGTGACGACGAAGCCGACGGTGGCGCCGGCCAGCGGATGCGCGATCAGATCATATTTCTCTTGAGCGGTGATCGTCGCACTCTGCGAATAGCCGTACACCACATAGGAAGTGTCGACCACGGGGCTCGGGCCAGTCGTGGTGAACGGCGGTTCCGTTACGGTGCAAGGCTTTCCGCGCAGACATGCATCGAGATTGGCGAGTCCGATAGCGACCGATGAGTCGAACGGCATGGCGCGCAGGCCGGTTGCGATGGGGAATTGCTCGGGGGTGTAGACCGCCACTTCCGCGCACCCAACGCTACCCCCGGTGCACAGTCCGGACGGCGCCACGTACACGGCGTCCGCGTCACCCACATAGTTTGCGATGTATTGCGTCGAATCCTGGGGGATGCTGAGTGGGTGGCCGGTGCCACCCATGATCAGTGCCGTTGCGGCCCACGCGATAGCGACCGAGTTCAGCGGCGTCAACGCCATGAGGAGCGCACCGCCAAGCGCGATGATGGTCGTTGCGATCGGTCGGCTCGCCGTGCCCATGGCGACCCCCTTCAGTGCCAACTCAGATCTGACCAGCGCCGCGCACCTGGCGGCTATGGCCTTTGGTCACCACAGCCGCGGACCAACGACAACTCGTCGTCGGCGGCGGGCCACAGTGCAACGCAAAAAGGTCAGGGGCGCAACGCCCCTGACCTTTTTGCGGTTGGTGCTGAGTTACTTCAGGTCGGGCAGGTTCTCCTGGATCGCCGCGACCTGAGCCTTGCCCACGGCCTCGACGAAGTCCTGCGGCACCGGGTTGAGGTCACCCGGTGCGCTGCTGAAGATCGCCACCACGACGGTGCGCTCGACCGTGAAGAGCAGGGCGGCCATCGCCGACTTGCCGTCCACTGACGTGCCGATCGTGACGGTGGCGTCCGGGGTGACCGCGGGCAGCGGCACCGGGGAGCCGGTCACCTGACTGGGCACGCTGTTCGCGGCGCCGGTCAGACCGGTCGCGGCCTGTGAGGGATCGTCACTGACAATCACCGAGATGTTGATGGCGTCGGTACCGGAGGTGTAGGTCTGCGAGACGTCCGGCGGCGCCGGCGTCAGCGTCACCTTGGGTGCGTCACCGGCCCACGGGGTGTTACCCACCTGCGGGATGTCGGCAGGCTTCACCAGGAGCGTCGCGTAGTCCGGGGTACCGGCCGGCGTGGTGGCTTCAGCACTGGTCGTTTCGGCAGCGGTGGTGGTCGACGTCGTCTTGGATGTCGTGGTGCTCGTCGTCGACGACGACTTCTCCTCATCCTTACCGCATCCGGCGACGACCAGTCCGAGCGCCACGGCGGCTGCCGTCACTCGGACGATTGCTCGCGTGCGTACAGGGTCCATGACAGCGAACTCCCCTCCGGCCACACCCCGGCGGAGGGCCAAAGGGCAGCCTAAACGAGCCTGGCCGCCGGCCTGCGATTATTTGACTTATTCGTTAGGGATCAGCCGTTGTGTGGGGTTACCAGGAACTTCTCCCCCGTCGCCCGCTTGACGTATTCGGTGAACGCGTCCGGCTGGAGCATTCCGGCGAGTGACACCTCACGGGTGTAGCTGCTGGCGAAAGTTGTGGTGAGCTCCGCGGCCACCCGTGCGCGTAACCGGCCGATCGTCTCGGCGCCGGCGGTGGCGAGAAACGGGGTCAGCAGCCAGCCACCGATCCCCCACGACATCCCGAAGTTTCGCGTCAGCACGGTCGGACTGGTGTCGAGTGCGCCGTAGATATAGACCTGCTTGTGGACATCCGATCCGTACCGGGAGTATTCGCCCGCTTTCGCGCTCGCCGCCACCTCCATGGCGTTGAGGATGTCGCTCGCGAGCGTCCCGCCGCCGGTGGCATCGAACGCCAGGGTCGCCGAGGTCGCCGTGAGTGCCTCCACCAGATCGGTGGTGAACGACGGCGACGTCGAGTTCAGGACGTACTCGGCGCCGAGCGAGGTGAGCAGTTGTTCCTGCTCGGGCTTGCGGACGATGTTGACCAGTGGGATGCCGTCTTTCTGGCAGATCTTGACCAGCATCTGCCCCAGGTTTGATGCGGCCGCGGTGTGCACGAGTGCCGAATGTCCTTCGCGCCGCATGGTTTCCGTCATTCCGAGCGCCGTCAGCGGGTTGACGAAGGACGACGCCCCGTCACGCGCCGTGGCACCGTCGGGCAGGACCAGACACATCGGTGCGTCCACTACTCGATACTGGGAGTACATCGCGCCGCCCGCGACGCCGACGGTTTTGCCGATGAGGGCTTGGGCCGCTTCGGATGACCCGGCGGCCACCACTGTGCCCGCGCCCTCATTGCCCACCGGGAGGGACTTGTCGAGTCGCGCGGCCAGACCGGCAAGAGAGCGCTCCGGTAGTGACGCGGTGACGACGGGACGTTCCGGTGTGCCGGTCACAGTCGCGGTGCTCATGTCCGCGGTCGCGATCAGCAAGCCCAAGTCTGACGGGTTGATCGGCGCGGCCTCGACCCGCACCAGCACCTGGTTGTCGCCGGGCGACGGAACGTCGACGTCCTGCAACGAGAGTTCGAGTGTGCCGTCGGACGTCACCAGCGAACGCAGCTCGAGAGCCTTGTCGGGCAGATTTTCGACCATTAGGGGTGCCTCTTTTCTGGTGACGATCAACGGTTCAGATCATAGGAACGTCCAACGCCGGCCGGAACCTTCCGTCGATTCACGATCACGACGGTGCGCGGCGTCACAGAAGTTGACGATTGAACGTTCGCTGATGGCGGGTACACAGCGCTGTACACCTGACCTGAATGGAAGGAACGATCATGGGCGACAGCGGACCCGAAGAAGCCGTCAAAGGCGTCGTCGAAGACGTCAAGGGCAAGGCCAAGGAAGTCATCGGCATCGTCACCGACAAGGACGATCTGCGTGAAGAAGGCCGCGCTCAGCAGGACAAAGCCGATGCCGCGCGCGATGTAGCCAAGAAGGAAGCCGAAGCCGAGGCCGCCCGCACCGCGGAGCAGGCCGCCGAGGCTCGCCAGAAGGCCGCCGAGTAATTCAGCTGTGACGCGGGGATGCGTTGTGCCGCCGAGGTTTGCCGCACGACGCATCCCCGACGGCTGTTTGGGCGCCCGGTTTGAAAATGACAGATCCGGCAATTCCCTAGGCGCAGTACTACATCGCTACACACGCTCTACGAACGGATGAAACATGATTATCCTCGGCATCATCCTCCTTCTGATCGGCTATTTCACCGGCCTATCGATCCTCTACACAATCGGTGGCATCCTCGTCGTAGTCGGCCTCGTGCTGTGGATCCTCGGAGCAGTCGGGCGCCCGGTCGGTGGACGAAAAGTCTGGTTCTAGCGCCGCATCGCGGCGCCTTTCGAGCCGCCGGTAATCCGGAGGCACTGAACGACTTCTGATGTCCCGAGACACCTTCGACGGGTGTCTCGGGACATCGTCATGTGTGCAACCTGTCAGAGTAGGGATTCCGCATCGCTACTCGAAATTTGTGCATCGGCACGTGCTCGGCGTCCATCTGGGTAACCAACGGCCCACCGAGGAGTCCTGGTTCGTGGGTGCGTCCACTGTTTCTGCCCCTGCGGAATGGATGAGTGGCGTGGAGACATTGTCGCTCTTCCATTTTCCGGAAAACACGGCGATGACGCGACATGAATCGGTGCGTCGGCCTGCCGGGGTTGTCCTCGCTACGGACTTCGAGGGGGCAAGCACCCTCGTCTGAATGGCCCTTATCCGCTTCGCTCCAACACAGCCTGATACCGCTGCTCAGCCACGCTCAACTCCCTCATCTAGGGAGTGTCAAGGATCAACCGAAGTAGGTGTAAAGCAACAGCCGAAACACTGTCGCCCATCAACCGAAGACCAAACGTCAAGCATCAACCGAGGTCATACATTACTGAAGTAGGGCGGGCGGGGCTCGAACCCGCGACCAATGGATTATGAGTCCACGGCTCTAACCAACTGAGCTACCGCCCCCTGGTGCGGACCCTATCGTCGCATGTCCGCCTCGCTCCGAGGCAGATTGGTCGGCCTCAGCCCAGTGCGGTGCCGTCATTGCGCAGTACCGCTTCGACATCACCGCGGAACGCCGCGAGCTGCTCGCGCTGCTCGTCGGTGTACTCGCGCGAGGAATCGTCGAGCACGCAGACCGTGCCCACCACAGTCCCCGATGCGTCGTGCACCGGCAGGCCCAGATAGTTGTGCAGGCCGAACTCCGTCTCGTCCTCATTGCCGGCGAACGTCGCATCCTCGCGCGAATCGCGCACGAACAGGGGGCTGTCAGCGTCGACCACCTTCTCGCAGTACAGCGGCACCCGGGAACCATCGTCACGGGCCTTCTTGCCGGCCGCCCCCACCGTGTAGTGCTTGGTGGCCTCACCGGCAGTCGCCGCCACCACCATCGAATCGGGCTCGGAGCGCATCACCAGAACCGACTTCACCCCGAGCTGCTCAGCGATCATTTCCAGTTGACCGGCCAGCGGTGAGAGCCCCGCGGTGGTGTCCGTCTTGTGGGGTTCGGCATCAGACATGGCACCAGTCTCCCGGCGCGCGCAGCGGGCGGCAACACTTTCACTCACGGCGAGGTGCACGATGGGTACTGTGCCGATGCCTTCCAGCGCTTTCGCCTCCGACAACGCCGCTCCCGCACACCCTCGGGCGCTCGAGGCGATCCAGGCCGCCAATGACGGCGCAGTCATGTCCTACGGCGGTGACCCCATCACTCACCGCGCGGCCGACCGGATCCGGGACGTCTTCGACTCCCCCGGCGCCGATGTACTTTTCGCCTTCACCGGCACCGGCGCGAACATCATCGCGCTGACCGCCGCCGTACGGCCCTGGCACGAAATCCTCTGCAGCGACGTCGCCCACAGCCTGCTCGACGAGGCCGGCGGTCCGGTGCGGGTGTCCGGCGCCAGCCTCGTCGCGCTGCCCAGCGACGACGGCCTCATCGACCCGGCACTCCTGGATCGCCGCATCACCCGCCGCGGCGACGTGCACCACTCCCAACCACGCATCGTCACCATCACCCAGTCCACCGAGAACGGCCGCGTCTGGCAGCCCGAGGCGATCGCAGAGTTCGTCGACCACGCGCACGATCTCGACCTGCTGGTCCATGTTGACGGCTCCCGCGTTGCCAATGCGATTGCAGCCCTGAATGTCTCGCCGCTGGATGCTGTCGGTGACGCCGACATCGTCACGGTGGGCGGTACCAAGAACGGCATGCTGTTCGGCGACGCGGTCTTGGTGCGACGCCCCGAACACTTCACCGGTATCGAGTTCGTCCAGAAGCAGATCGGCCACCTGGCCAGCAAACACCGCTATGTCGCAGCGCAATTCGAGGCCATGCTGGCCGACGGCGCCTGGCTCGACACGGCCGCCCACGCGAATGCCATGGCCGGCAAGCTCAGTTCAGGCTTGACCGCACTCGGCCTGCGCCTGGCGTCGGCCACCGATGCCAATGAAGTGTTCGTCGACCTGCCCGCCGACGCGTTGGCGGCCGTGCGACGACACTTCGCCGTGCACGTCCCCGACCCGCACAAGCCCGCCGCCCGGTTCGTCTGTTCGTGGGCGACCACCGGCACCGACGTCGATGCGGCCTTGGCGGCGCTTGCTCAGGCGAAGACGGTCTGACCGTCCTCGTCGATGAGGTAGCGCTCGGTACCCTCGTCGACGCGGGCCTGATCGGCCTTCAACGACACCGCGATCTTGTTGCTGGCGTTGCGCATCACGTCCAGCGTCAGCTCGCGGGCCTGCTCCTGCGAGAAGTGCTCCCGCACAACGGAAGCCACCGCTGGACTGATCCGCGCCGGCGACCAGATCAGCGCGTCGGCATAGCGCAGCGCCGCCTTGTGCGCATCGGTCAGCAGCTCGGAAGACTCGAAGTGCTCGATGTCGTCGTACATCGATTCGCTGCCACCGGCGTCCAGGGCCTTGCTCTCCCGCAGCGATTTGCACAGCCGGCAGTTGTGGGCGACAGCTCCGCGTAGCCGCACCACCTCGGTGGTGACCGGGTCCAGCGACCGCAGCCGCGCCACCCCGGGCAGCAGCTGGTTGAACAGCACGTCACCGGCGTCGATGCTCGGATCCCACACCGGTACGTCGGGCACCCAGCCGACCGGCAACCCGAGCACCTCCAACCCGGTGCGTACCCGCGGCAGGAAGTCGGCGAAGAACATCTGGATGACCGCCGCGAAGCTCGCCGCACCCAACGCACCGGTCAACGCCTCCCGCTGGCGATCGGAGATCGCCGACACGTCGACGCTGAACTGTTCGGCGAACTCGGCCACCACTTTCTCGGCGTCCGACTCGGGAGCGCTCACCGGCGTCTGCGCGGGCAGCGGAGTCAACGAGAGGGTGTCGCCACAGGTGGTGCGGATCAGCCCCACCAGCCGCTGCAGGTCGCCCGGTGATTGCACCACCAGCTGGGTCAGGACAGCGTCAAGATCATCGGCCATCTGCCGATTATTGCGCTTGGCTCACCGACGACATGTGGAAGTCGGGGATTCGCAGCGTCGGCATCACCGCTCGGGTCGCCCAGTCGCCCCATTCACGGGGCAGCGTCTGCTCGGGCACGCCAGCCTCGGTGGCGCGCCTCAGCAGATCCAGCGGGCTCTCGTTGAAGCGGAAATTGTTGACCGCCCCGGTGACTTCGCCGTCCTCGATCAGGTACACCCCGTCGCGGGTCAACCCGGTCAGCAGCAGGGTGGTCGGATCGACGGTGCGGATGTACCACAGCGTGGTCAGCAGCAGCCCGCGTTCGGTGGATGCCACCATGTCCGCCAAGTCGGCGCTGCCGCCGGTCATCAGCAGGTTGTCGGCCGGCACCGCGACCGACGTCCCGAACTCGGCGGCCGCCGCCCGCGGGTAGGCCAGTGCGTTGATGGCGCCGTCGCGGATCCAGTCCACCCGCCTGATGTCGAGCCCGTTGTCGAAGACCGAGATCGTCTCCGAACCGCTGGTGGCCGCGACGAACGGCGCGCACTCCAGTCCCGGTGCGAACGGATCGGAGTACATCGTCAGCGGCAGTTCGGTGAGCCGCTCCCCGACCCGCGTTCCACCGCCGGGAGCCGACAACGCCGTCCGGCCCTCCTGGGCGCCGCGACCGTCCATCGACCAGCCGAGGTAGATCATCATGTCGGCCACCGCGGACGGCGGCATCAGGGTTTCGTAGCGGCCGGCCGGCAGGTCGACGGTCCGGTTGGCCCAGCCGAGTCGCATCGCCAGATCGTCGAGCAGCGTGTCGGTGGGCACCTCGGTGAACCATGGGGTGCTGATGCCCGCCCATGCGCTGGCACCGTCGCGTTTGGCGTTGATCTCGACGGTTCCGGTGGGCTGGGTGAAGCGGCGGCGGATCCCGGTCGAGGTGGCCAGAAACGTCGTCTCGACGACGTGGTGGGCGTAGCCGTACAACCGGTCGGTGCGCCCGAAGCCGCCCGACAGTGATTCGGCGACATCGGCGAACACCTCGGCCCCGGTCTCCGCAATCGACTCGTTCCAGTCGTCCGGGGTGCCGCTGCCGGTCAGCAGCGGAGCACTGTCGCGGGCGTCGGGAGCGGCGTGGGCGGCGTGTTCGGCGGCGGCCACCAACACCGCGATCGCCGCGGGGTTGACGTCGCTGCTGCGGACCGCGCCGGTATGCGACGTATCACCTTTGCGGACAATCGAAATCACGGTGGTCGACCGGGTGGTCGAGACACCGTTGGTGGTCATCGAGTTCCCCGCCCACCGCAGCGAGGCCTCGGCCCGATCGGTGACGATGACGATCGTCTCGTCGACGGTGGCGGCCTGCAGTGCCAACTCGACGACCTGCTGGGCGGGGATCATGCGTGACCCGCTTCCTCGCGCGTGTTGAGCACGTTCACCCCACGGAACAACGCCGACGGGCAGCCGTGGCTGACGGCGGCCACCTGACCGGGCTGGGCCTTGCCGCAGTTGAACGCCCCGCCGAGACGCCAAGTCTGGGGCCCGCCAACGGCTTCCATCGAATTCCAGAAATCGGTGGTGGTGGCCTGATACGCCACGTCACGCAGCTGACCCTCCAGCCGTCCGTCGCGGATCCGGTAGAACCGCTGGCCGGTGAACTGGAAGTTGTACCGCTGCATGTCGATCGACCAGGACTTGTCGCCGACGATGTAGATGCCGTCCGAGACCCGGGAGATCAGGTCCTCGGTGCTCAGATCCTCGGCGCCGGGCTGCAGCGAGACGTTGGCCATCCGCTGGATCGGGACGTGGTGTGGGGAGTCGGCATAGCTGCAGCCGTTGGACCGGGCGTGGCCCAGCCGCGGCGCGAACACCCGGTCGAGTTGGTAGCCGACAAAGATGCCGTCGCGCACCAGATCCCAGCTCTGGGCGGCCACTCCCTCGTCGTCGTATCCAATTGTGGCCAAACCGTATTCGACAGTGCGATCAGCGGTCACCGTCATCACCGGCGAGCCGTAGCGCATCGTGTTCAGCTTGTCCGGGGTGGCGAACGAGGTACCCGCGTAGGCGGCTTCGTAGCCGATCGCTCGGTCGTATTCGGTGGCGTGGCCGATGGATTCGTGAATGGTCAGCCACAGGTTGGTGGGGTCGATCACCAGATCGGTCGGCCCCGCCACCACCGTCGGCGCCTTGTTCTTCTCGGCGAGCAGGCTGGGCAGCTCGGCCAGTTCGGTACTCCAGTTCCAGACCTCGTCGCCGGCCACCGCCTCCCAGCCGCGGGCGGTCGGCGGGGCCAGCGTGCGCATCGACTCGAAGCTGCCGGCCGCCGCGTCAACGGCCACCGCGTCCAGCGCCGGCTGCAGCCGCACCCGCTGCTGGGTGATCGACGAGCCGAAGGTGTCGGCGTAGAACGTCTGCTCCTTGACGGTCATCACCATCGCCGAGACGTGATCCACCCCGTCCGACGCCATCAAACGACCCGAGTACTCCCCCAGCAGAGCGATCTTGTCGGCGGTCGGCACGGTGAACGGGTCGATTCCGTAGTTCGACACCCACGTCACATCGCTGTAGACCGGTTCGGCCGCCAACTCGATGCGCTCGGCGTTCAGCAGCGCCAGTGTGGTGGCGACCTGGACTGCGCGGCGTGCGGTGTCCGCGGCGACCTCGGGCGCCAGCTCGGCGTGCGAGGCGAACCCCCAGGTGCCGTCGACGATCACCCGCACAGCCAGCCCGATCTCGCGGTCGGTGACCGCGCTCTGCAGCTCGCCGTCGCGTAGCTGGACCACCTCGCTGGTGATCGCATGGATCCGCAGATCGGCGTAGCTGGCGCCGGCGGCACGAGCCGCCGACAGGGCAGCGTCGGCCAGCGCATGGCGCGGCAGGGCCAGAAAGTCGGCGTCAACGTCGCGGGGACTCACGTGCTACACGGTAACGGGCGGCTCGGTGACCCGCTTTAATGGCCAAGGTGATGACTCGGCGTGTGCGCTCGACCCTGCTGGGGTACGCGCTGCTCGCACCGAGCCTGTTCGGGGTCGTCTGCTTCCTGTTGCTGCCCATGCTGGTGGTGGTGTGGTTGAGCCTGCACCGCTGGGATCTACTGGGGCCCATCCGCTATGTGGGGCTGGACAATTGGCGTTCGGTGCTCAGCGACGCCGGCTTCGGCAACTCCCTGCTGGTGACGCTGGCGTTCATCGCGATCGTGGTTCCGGTGCAGATCGTGCTGGGGTTGTTCGCCGCGGCGCTGTTGTCCCGCGAGCTGCCGGGTAGCGGCGTGTTCCGCACCGTGTACGTGGTGCCGTGGGTGTGCTCGCCGCTGGCGGTCGCGGTGCTGTGGCATTGGATCCTGGCGCCGACCGACGGAGCCGTCAGCACCGTGTTGGGGCATCGCGTCGAGTGGCTGACCGATCCCGGGCTGGCGTTGCCGGTCGTCTCCGCGGTGACGGTGTGGATGAACGTCGGCTACGTGACGCTGTTCTTCCTGGCCGGGATCCTGGCGATTCCGCCGCAAATCCACGCCGCGGCCCGCCTCGACGGCGCGACGAGCTGGCAGCGGTTCTGGCACATCACGCTGCCGATGCTGCGACCGACATTGTTCTTCGTCTCGGTGACCGGCGTCGTCAGCGCGGCGCAGGTGTTCGACACGGTGTACGCGCTGACCGGTGGCGGGCCCGCCGGGCGCACCGATCTGGTGGCGCACCGAATCTATGCCGAGGCGTTCGGCGCCGCCGCGATCGGCCGGGCAGCGGTGATGGCGCTGGTGCTGTTCGTCATCCTGGTCGGCGCAACGATCGTCCAGCACCTCTACTTCCGGCGGCGGATCAGCTATGACCTCACGTAACGCGTTGATCTACCTGGGTCTGCTGGCCGGTGCAGTGATCACCCTGGCCCCGTTCGGGCTGGGCCTGTTGACGTCGTTCACCTCGGCGCAGCAGTTCGCCACCGGCACTCCGCTATCGCTGCCGAGCCCGCCGACGTTGGCCAACTACAGCGCGTTGGGCGATGCCGGATTCGGCCGGGCGTTGGCGGTGACAGCGCTGATGACGGCCATCATCACACTGGCGCAGCTGACGTTCTCGGTCCTGGCCGCTTACGCATTCGCCCGCCTGGAGTTCACCGGCCGCGACGCCATGTTCTGGATCTACATCGCGACGCTGATGGTCCCCGGGACGGTGACCGTGGTACCGCTGTACCTGATGATGGCCGAGCTGGGCTTGCGGAACACGTTCTGGGCGTTGGCGTTGCCATTCGTGTTCGGCTCCCCCTACGCGATCTTCCTGCTGCGCGAATACTTTCGCGGCATCCCCGCCGACCTGGTCAACGCCGCCCGGCTGGACGGGGCCAACACCCTCGACGTGCTTGTACACGTGGTGTTGCCGGCCAGCAAGCCGATCCTGGTGACCCTGACCCTGATCACCGTTGTCAGTCAATGGAATTCGTTCATGTGGCCGCTGGTCATCACCAGCGGTGGCACCTGGCGGGTGTTGACCGTCGCGACCGCGGGGTTGCAGACCCAGTACAACGCACAGTGGACGCTGGTGATGGCGGCGACGACGGTGGCGATCGTTCCGCTGATCGCGCTGTTCCTGATGTTCCAACGCCAGATCGTCCGCTCGATCGTCGTCACCGGGCTGAAATGAGCTGGCCGCACTCGCCAATGAGATGGCCCCACCCGCCGAGATCGACGTCATGGCTGCGGTCGAGCCGATTTCACAACCCTGGTGTCGATCTCGACGAGGGTGTGACCAAATGAGCTGGCCGCCACGGTTCTCCACCCGGATGCTGGCCGGGCTGATCGCGGTCGCCGTGGTGCTGGTTTCGGCGGCCCTGGTGCTGGGCCGCAGAGGCGAACCGTCGGGCACGACCGTGGTCACCATGCGACTCTGGGATCCGCAGGTGGCGGCCGCCTACGCCGAGTCCTTCACCGAATTCAGCCGCACACACCCGGACATCGAGGTGCGCACCAACGTCGTCCCCTACGCCAGTTACTTCACCACCCTGCGGACCGACGTCGCAGGCGGCGGCGCCGACGACATCTTCTGGCTCAACAACGCGAACTTCGCCGAATACGCCGACAACCACCGGCTGATGTCGGTGGCGCCGAGCCCGGATTGGGACCCGTCGGTCACCGCGCAATTCACCCGGGGCGGCGCACTGTGGGGAGTGCCGCAACTGACCGACGCCGGAATCGCCCTGTACTACAACGCCGATCTGCTGGCCGCCGACGGCGTCGACACCGCCGCACTGAACTCGCTGCGCTGGGATCCCGACCCGAGCGTCGACACCCTGCGGCCCCTACTCAAGCGCCTCACCCACGGCAGGCAGTGGGCGTACAACGCCGCCAACGACTTACAGGCCATCTACCTCAACTACATCGGCTCGGCGGGCGGGGTGTTCTCCGACGGCGACCGGTTCGCCTTCGACAACCCGCAGGCTGCCACCGCGTTCCGCTATGTCGTCGGGCTGATCAACACCGATCGGGTCGCCCCGCCCGCGTCGGACACCAACGACAACGGCGACTTCTCCCGCAACCAGTTTCTATCCGGGCGGATGGCGCTGTTCCAGTCGGGCACCTACAACCTGGCCCAGGTCGCCGAGCGGGCGACGTTCCGCTGGGGCGTGGCGATGTTGCCGGCCGGACCGGCGGGACGGGTCAGCGTGACCAACGGCATTGTCGCCGCGGGCAATCCCGTCAGCCGTCACCCCGACGCGGTGCGCGAGGTACTGGCCTGGCTGGGCAGCGAACGCGGCAACTCCTATGTCGGCCGCCACGGCGCCGCCATCCCGGCGGTGCTGCCGGCCCAGCAGGAGTACTTCGACTACTGGTCGGCGAAGGGTGTCGACGTGACGCCGTTCTTCCGGGTGCTCGACGGCCCGCGCATCGCCGCGCCGGGCGGGCCGGGCTTCGCTGCCGGATATCAGGCGATCAAGCCGTACTTCGACGAAATGTTCCTGGGCCGAACACCCGTCGCGGATGCGCTGGCCGCCGCCCAGCGTGCTGCCAACACCGCCGTGTCGAGGTGATGGCGTCGAGCGTGGGGGTTCTCGTCGAATTCGTCGGTGGTTTCCACCGATAACCCACACGCTCGGCGAACGGAGAGCCGAGGCCGGGCGCTAGATACCGGCGAGCACCGTCACCTGGAGGCCGACCGACACCACGCACACCAGCGCGGAGATCGCCAAGACCACCCAGTCGGCGCGCTTGGGCCCCGACGGCGCCGCCGAGATCGTGCCGGTCCCGCCGCGCGCAGTGATCGCGTCGCCCATCTCGTCAGCACGCCGAAGCGCCACTGTGACGCCCGCCGACATCAGGTCCACCATCTCGATGGCCCACCGCCGGCGCCGGGCCCGGCGACTGGTCAGCACCGGGCGGGGCCGCAGCCGTCGCGCGGCGTAGAGCAACCGGAACTCGTCGAGCAGCATCGGAAATGCCCGCAGCGACAAGGCAAGAGCCACCGCCCAGTCGTCAACCGGGATGCGGAAGAATTTCAGCGGCCTGCCCAGTCGCGCCACCGCGGGCGCGATATCGGCGACGTTCGTCGTCCACGACACCATCATCCCCAACGCCAGCAGCACGATCGCCACCACGGTGATGCGCACGAACTTCAGCAGCCCACCGAGTTCGAAGGCGTGGGACGCCAGATGCAGCACCGGCGCTCCACCGCCCAACGTCGCGGTCACCGCGCCGAGCAGCAGCAATAACCACAGCCACTTGGGTACTGACGGCAGCACCCCGCGCGGGATTCGGGCCATCCGGATCGCGGTGCCGATGAGGATTGCGACCAGAGCGATCGGCACCCAATCCGGGTAGAACGCCAACAGGGCCGAGAAACCGAGGACCACAACCAGTTTGGTGCCGGCCCACAGCTCGTGGATCGGTGACGTGCCCGGCACCGGACGCAACAGCACCACCGGGCGGGGCTGGCGCGCGGTCGTCACGACACTTCCTCCGCGGTCGGCGCGGTGGTGAGCACACCGTCGCGCAGGTGCAGAGTGCGTGGGCACAGCTCCTCGAGGCCCACGAAATCATGTGAGATCACCACGACGGTCAGTCCGCTGTTGCGGCGCAGATCGCTCAGCAGCCGCAGCAGGCCACGCTGGCTGGCCGCGTCGAGGCCGGCCAGCGGCTCGTCGAGAATCAGCGCCTGCGGCGAGCGGGCCAGCAGGCCGGCGATCACCACCCGGCGCATCTGTCCGCCCGAGAGCTGGTCGATGCGACGCCCGGCCAATGAGGCATCCAGGCCGACCTTGGCCAGCGCGGCGTGCACCCGGGCTGTGTCGCGGGGCGAAAAGCCAGCTGCGGAAGCAACTTCCAGGTCGACACGACTGCGCATCAGCTGCAGCCGGGCGGCCTGGAAAGCGATCGCCACCTCGCCGACACACTCCGGTGCCGGGCGCCCACGCACCAGGCACGCGCCGGACGTCGGCGTGGTCAGGCCCGCCATGATCCAGGCCAGGGTCGACTTGCCAGAACCGTTGCCGCCGTGGATGAGAAGGCCGTCGCCCTCGTGGACGGTGAAGTTGACATCGGTCAGCGCGGGCTTGGCCCACGGTGTACCCGCAGCGTATTCGTGGCTGACATGGTCGAGCTGCAACACCGGTTCCGCGGCGCGCGGCGCAGCACTGGTCGTCGCCGTCGGCGCGGCAGCGCTTTCGACCATGTCGGTGTTGTCCAGCGACTCGGTGAGATCGACGATCCGGTCGGCGGTATCGGCTTCGTTGTTGTAATGGGTGATCGCCACCAACGCCATCCGGTGGCGATCGGTCAGACCGGACAGCACGTTCAGCAATGCCTCCCGGCCGCGCTGGTCCACCATGCTGGTGACCTCGTCGGCGATCAGCATCGACGGCGTGCGGGCCAGCGCGGCGGCCACCGCGAGCCGCTGCAACTCGCCGCCGGACAGTCCGCCGGTGTCGCGCTCCTCCATGCCCGTCAGGCCGACTTCGTCGAGCAGCGCCGGAATATCGGTGTGCGTCCCCGGCGGCAGTCCGAACACCACGTCGTCGGCGACTCGCGTTCCCAGGACCTGACTTTCGGGGTGCTGCAGGATCACCGCAGTCCCGCCCGGTTTACCCAGTCCGATCGCACCGGGCCGCTCGATCACGCCGGAGGTGGGGTTCCGTCCGGCCAGCAGCAGCATCAGCGTGGTCTTGCCGGAGCCGTTGGCGCCGGTGATCGCCACGTGCTCGCCGACGTCGACCGACAAGCTCACGGGCCGCAGCGCATCGCGCGCGGCGTTGGGGTACCGGAACCCGGCGTCGGCCAGACGCACCGGAACCGGTGCGACCGGCCCGGATTCGTCGGGCGGCTCGAGCTTGTGCACATCGGGGATGCCGCGCAAGCGGTCCAGCACTCGCGACAGCGCCCACCACCCGACCAGGGTGACGACCATGATCGAGAACATCGCGTAGACCATCAGCAGTGCCGGCCAATACTGCAGGGCGACGCCGAACATGCGCCGCGCGTCCTCGGCGGCAGGCCGGAACGGCTCGAAGCGCGACATCACCGACACCACGCCGTCGAAGTTGGCCGTCATCGCCTCGAACGTCAGCGTGCGCAGCCGTACCAGCACGGTCAATGCGGCGATGATGAAGAGACCGAACACCACACCGGCCACCAGGCCCACCGCGATCACAGTCGGGGTGCCCCGCCCGCGGCGCTTCATGATGCCGGCCAACCCACCGACGTAGGCGCAGTTGACCACCACCATGAGCCCGCTGACACCGGCGATGAGGAAGGCGACCACACTCGCCGCGACCGTCGACGCGACCAACACCCGCAGGCGGTACCGGTAACCCAGCAGTCCCATCGGCACCGTGGTGAGAAGCGAGAGTCCCCCGGCGAACGGCACGACGACGGAGATGATCGCCAAGGCGGCGGCCAGCGCGGCCATCACGGAGGCTTGCGCCATCTCGACGGGTGACAGCGATCCTGTTCGACGGCCATCGAGCGACGGGCGGGAGGGCTGCTGCGCAGGGGCCTCCGGTCTCGTCGCGGTCATCACCTGATTCTGCCAGCCGCCTGGGGCTGCTCTGGGTCTCGGCCTGCCGCGGCCAGGGCCGCCTGTGGGAAAGCTGTGAGAAATGACACCGGCCGGCCGGGCGACAACATAGTATTTCTATGTAAATATGGTCGGTATGAGTCCGACGCCCACCCAGGAGCACCCCGGCGCCGCGTCCACGTCGCACACGGGCTTGGGGTCTGAGCTGCTCACCGTCGTCGCCCGGCTCAACCGGCTGGCCACCCAGCGGATCCGGCTGCCGCTGCCGTGGGCGCAGGCCCGGCTGCTCAGCACGATCGACGACCAGGGCGAGGCCCGCATCTCCGATCTGGCCGAGCTCGACCACTGCTCGCAGCCGACGATGACCACGCAGGTCCGTCGTCTCGAGGACGCCGGCTTGGTGGCTCGCACCCCCGATCCCGACGACGCGCGTGCGGTCCGTATTCGCATCACCCCTGAGGGCAAGACAATGCTCACCCAGGTCCGCGCCGACCGCGCCGCGGTGATCGATCCGCGTATCGAGCGCCTCTCGGACGAGGACCGCGAAATCCTGTCGACCGCCGTCGGTGCATTGCATCGCCTGCTCGACGACCTCGACACGTCACCGAAGTAGTTAGGAGTGAGCCACTCATGTGGCGCCAACCCAAGGCCGTCTGGGCCGTTGCGTTCGCATCCGTCGTCGCGTTCATGGGAATCGGACTCGTTGATCCGATCCTGAAACCGATCGCCGACAATCTCAATGCCACACCGTCGCAGGTGTCGCTACTGTTCACCAGCTACATGGCCGTCATGGGTGTGGCGATGCTGGTCACCGGCGTGGTGTCAAGCCGTATCGGCCCGAAGCGCACGCTGCTGCTCGGTCTGGTGATCATCATCGCCGGCGCCGGACTCGCCGGGATGAGCGACACCGTGATGGGCATCGTCGGCTGGCGCGCATTGTGGGGACTGGGCAATGCGCTGTTCATCGCGACCGCGCTGGCCACCATCGTCAACTCGGCGCGCGGCTCGGTTGCCCAGGCGATCATCCTTTACGAAGCCGCGCTGGGGCTCGGCATCGCGGTCGGCCCGCTGGTCGGTGGTGTGTTGGGTGGAATCTCTTGGCGTGGACCATTTTTCGGGGTGTCGGTGCTGATGGCCATCGCCCTGGTGGTGACGGCGCTGCTGTTGCCCGAGACGCCCCGCCCGCAGCGCATGACGACGCTGGCCGACCCGTTCCGCGCGCTGCGGCACCGGGGCCTGCTCGGGGTCGCGGTCACCGCGCTTCTGTATAACTTCGGCTTCTTCACGCTGCTGGCGTTCACCCCGTTCCCACTCGACATGAACGCGCACGAGATCGGGCTCATCTTCTTCGGCTGGGGTCTGTGCCTCGCCTTCACCTCGGTGGTGGTGGCACCCCGGTTGCAGCACCGTTTCGGCACCGTCCGGGTGCTGCTGTTGAATCTGCTGTGTTTCTCGGCGCTGCTGGTCGTGATGGCCGTCGGCACCGACAACAAGACCATCCTGGCCACCTGTGTGGTCATCGCCGGCCTGTTCATCGGCATCAACAACACGCTCATCACCGAAACGGTCATGAAGGCTGCGCCCGTCGAACGCGGTGTCGCCTCGGCCGCCTACAGCTTCATGCGGTTCGGCGGCGCCGCCGTCGCACCGTGGCTGGCCGGCGTGCTCGGTGAGCGGGTCAGCGTGCACCTGCCGTTCTGGGTGGGCGCCGGTGCGGTGCTGCTCGGCGCCGGGGTGCTGGCGCTGACCGCACGCCACCTGAGTGGGATCGACGCTTCCGGCGAAGACGACGTCGAGGAGATCACCGAGCAGGCCACCGCGGTGACCATCGGCAGCGACAGCTGAAACCGTTGTCGCTCAACGCCGTGGGCGCTCACATCCAGATGGTGGCCTTCGCGCTTTCCCTGGGCTGAGCCAGCGGATGGTCCCTACCCAACAGGTCGCCGGTGATGACGCCGCAGAACCGGTACATCGAGATGTCGAAGATTCCGTTCTGCATGGGCTGCTCGATGAAGTGCCCGAGGCGTTCGGCGCCGATGAAGACCGCCATCAGCAGCAGGCCGATGATCACCCCCGCGTAGGGGTGTGACGAGCCGTCCAGCCTGCTGAACGCCATGATCGCGAAGAACCAGGCCAGTCCGCGGACGAAGACCTCGTATTGCAGCGGGATCGGCTCATTGCGGATGCGTTCCAGGCCGCTCTGGGCGGCCACCAGAGCGGTGTTGACGCTCATCAGCATCACGCGGGCCTGGTTGTCGATATGTCCGTTCGCCGAGAGGGTTTGGATGTCGACCGCCTGGCGGGTCATCAATTCGGTGGCGCCGATGTCGGCGGGATCTTCCGGTGTCAGATCAGCGACGCCCGCCACCGCTGGAATCTTGCGCAGATCCGCGGCGAGCTGCCAGGCATAACGCACCTGCCGACGACGCATCCGGCTCAGCACATCCGCCATCTCCGGGGAACCGGAGTCCACCGAGCACAGCGTGTTGTCGGTGGCACGCGAGTTGATGATGACGTTGCCCCACAGCGTTCGGGCCTCCCACCACCGGTTGTAGGCGGTGGTGTTGCGGAAACCGATGAACACCGAAGCACCGATACCCAACACCGACAGCACCGCCGCGGCGTAATCGATCTGGGTGGGGTCGGGAATGGGGATCAAGATCGCGGCCACCACGATGATCGCCAGCAGATCCCAGCGCATCTGCCACCACACCAGGCCCGAGACCTTCAGTGGGCCGAGCTTCCCGACGCTACGAATCACCGCGTCAGCGTATTGCTCACAAGGCGGCTTCGACGAGATTTCCGACCGCATACGTGGCGGCGATCGCGATGGCACCAAAGGCCAATTGTCGTCCGGCGCCGAGCCACATCGACCCCTTGGTGAATTTTGCGGCCACCGCACCGGCCACCAACAGGCCGACTGCACTGCACACCAGACCCAGCCATAACTTCTCTGAACCGAACAGATACGGAAGCAGCGGGACGATCGCACCCAGGGCGAACATCACGAACGAGGAGACCGCCGCGATCACCGGGGACGGCTTCTCCCGCGGGTCGACGCCGAGTTCCTGGGACAGGTGGAAATGCACCGCCTGGTCCTCATCGCGATGAATCTCCTCGGTGGCCTGCCGCGCGGTGGCCTCCGACATCCCCATGTCCATCAACATCGACACCAGTTCGTCCCGTTCGGCATGCGGATGCCGCTCGAACGAGCGCCGTTCGATGCGGACCTGGGAGTCGATCTGTTCGTTGGCGGTGGTGACGGACGTATATTCGCCCAGCGCCATCGAAAATGCGCCCGCGAGCAATCCGGCGACGCCGCTGAGCACCACGGTGTGCGCCCCGGCGCCGGCCGCGACGCCGGCGATCAGCGCGCTGTTGGAGACCAATCCGTCCATCGCCCCGAAGGTCGCCGCACGCAGCCAGCCTCCGGTGACGTCGGGATGGGAGTGATCGATGTCGTGGGGCAGGTGTCCCGGTGCGGGGACCCCCTCGGACTCGGTCATACGCGCCATTGAACGCCAGCCCCTCGAGTCACATCCACTGAGGTTGGCCTGTGTTTGCCACATCCGCGTTTGCCAAATGCGCTGCGCGGATACCTTCATGCCATGACCACCACTGCGGAGCACCTCCGGAACGCGCTCGACGGCCGTTGGCGAGACGTCAAGAACGCCGTGCGAGACGAACTTTCCACCGAAGTCTTCCGGCCGCACTACACGCCCAATACCGCCATCGCCCGCGCGAAGGTGGCTGAGCAGATGAAGATCATGGCAGCCAAGGGCGCCGCTGAAGACGGCTTCCGCAAGGAGCACGGCGGCAACGGTGATGTGGGTGCAGCCGTCACTCGCATCGAGATGCTCGCGATGTCCGACCTGTCACTGATGGTGAAGGCGGGCGTGCAGTGGGGCCTGTTCGGCGGCGCCGTCGAGAACCTCGGCACCGAACGTCACCACAAGGCCTACGTCCAGCGCATCATCGACCTGGACCTGATGGGCTGCTTCGGCATGACCGAGACCGGTCACGGCAGTGATGTCCAGGCGTTGGAGACCACCGCCACCTACGATCCGGCGACCCAAGAGTTCGTGATCAACTCCCCCACGCCGACGTCGCGCAAGGACTACATTGGGGGCGCGGCCGAAACCGCCAAAGTATCAGCGGTTTTCGCGCAGCTGATCACGGGAGGCGAATCACACGGTGTGCACTGTTTCGTCGTTCCGCTTCGGGACGAGGACGGCAACGACCTGCCCGGCATCACCACCTCGGATTGCCACTACAAGGGCGGCCTCCCCGGCGTCGACAACGGCCGCATCATGTTCGACAACGTGCGCGTCCCGCGCGACAACCTGCTGAACAAATACGGTGACGTCGCCGCGGACGGCACCTACTCCTCCCCCATCGAGAACGTGAACCGGCGCTTCTTCACCATGTTGGGCACCCTGATCCGCGGCCGGGTCACCGTCGGCGGCAGCGCGGCGGCCGCCGGCCGGGTGGCCCTGGATATCGCGGTGCGATATGCCTTGCAGCGCAAGCAGTTCAGCGCACCCGATGACGACGGCGAAGTGCTGATCATGGATTACCTGGTGCACCAGCGCCGGTTGTTCCCGCTGATCGCCCGCTCCTATGCGTTGCAGTTCGCCCAGAACGAGTTGGTGGCCCGGTTGCACGACCTGCAGACCTCGGACAACCCCGACGCCGAGGAGCAGCGCGAGCTCGAATCCCGGGCGGCCGGGCTCAAGGCGGCCAACACCTGGCACACCAGCACCGCCATCCAGGAGGCCCGCGAAGCATGCGGTGGCGCAGGCTATCTCGCGGAGAACCGGCTGATCGCGCTGCGCGCGGACACCGACGTCTTCACCACCTTTGAAGGCGACAACCATGTGCTGACCCAACTGGTCGCCAAGGAACTACTGACCGCCTACGCCGATGACATCAAGGGTATGAGCCCGGTGGAGTGGGTGCGCTTCGCCGCCAACTTCGCCGGCGACCGCGTGCTGAAAAGGACTGCGGCCGAGACGATCATGCAGACCATCCTCGATTCCCGCCAGGACAACGAGGAGGAAGGCAGCCTGTTCAACCGCGGCACCCAGGTCAAGATGTTCGAGGACCGCGAGGAGTACCTGCTCGCGTCGGTGGCGCGCCGCCTGCAACGCAAGTCCAAGGAGATGTCGGCGTTCGACGCCTTCAATTCCGTGCAGGATCATGTGCTGCACACCGCCAAGGCACACATCGACCGGATCGTGCTCGAGGCCTTCGTCGCCGGTATCGACGCCTGCGAGGACGAGGACGCCCGCAACATCCTCGGCATGGTGTGCGACCTGTACGCCCTGTCGGTGATCGAGGACGACAAGGCGTGGTTCATCGAGCACCGGTTCCTGTCCACCGAACGGGCCAAGGCCGTGACCCGCGGCATCAACCAACGCTGCCGCGATCTTCGACCGCACGCCGAGCTGCTGGTCGACGGATTCGGGATTCCCGAACAGCTGCGGTACGCGGAGATGCTGCACCCGGAGAACATCCTCGACTAGCGGTTTTGACATTTTTGACAAAACCGCGGGTGTGACTCGGTAAGGTCGCGGCCGTGGAGCTCACGCTGCAGCGCATCGGCGCATGGTGCGGAACGATCATGATCGTGCTGTATGGCACCTGCATGTCGGGGTTGGCGCGGCTGTTCCCGCCGATCTCGCCAGTGTGGTCGCCGACGGAGGTCACCGACTTCTTCATCGACCACAAGATCTGGATCCGCATCGGTATCGCCGGTTGCCTGCTGACGTCGGTGATCGCCCTGCCGTTCCTGGCCACCATCGTGCTGCGGATCCGCCGCGTCGAAGGACGCTGGGGCATGTTGTCGATGACGCAGTTGTTCGCGGCGACGATATTCGTTCCGGCGCTGCTGTTCCCATTCCTCGTGCTGGCCGCGGCGGCGTTCCGGCCCGAGAGCAGGTCGCCGGAGATCACCCAGGCGCTCAACGACGTGTTCTGGCTGATGTTCATCGGCATCGTCGGCACGATCATCATGCAGAACATCACGCTGGCGATCGCGTCGTTCATCGACAGCACCGACCCGCAGACGTTTCCGCGCTGGTACGGCTACCTGAACCTGTGGGTGGCGCTGCTGTCGCTGCCGGGCTGCGTTGTCGTGGTGTTCAACGACGGCCCGCTGGCCTGGCACGGGGTGTTCGCGTTCTACATCCCCGGACTGGCGCTGACGGTGTGGATGTTCAGCACCACCTACGTGCTGAACCGTGGGATCAAGGCGCAGCAACGCGCCGAACAAGCATGACGGCGGGCTCTACCACCGCCGGCCGTCGCATCCCTGGCGAACAGGGCACCTGGGTCTTCCTGCTCGGCGACATGCTGGTTTTCGCCGCCTTCTTCGCCACGTTCATGGTCGAAAGATCAAAAGCGCCAGAGGTTTTCGACGCGGCCCGCAAGACGTTGCACGTCAACATCGGATTGGTCAACACGCTGGTGTTGCTGACCAGCTCGCTGTTCGTGGTGGCGGCGATCGGCGGTCTGCGCACCGGGGCTCGTACCGTCGCCGCGCGGGCACTGGTGATAGCCGCCGGCTGCGGTGTCGTGTTCGTGGCGCTGAAGGTGACCGAGTACGTCTTGCTGGTTCGAGACGGGCACACCGCCGGCGTCAACCACTTCTACCTGTACTACTTCATCCTGACCGGACTGCACCTGCTGCACGTCTGCATCGGCATCCTGGTGCTGGCACTGATGTTCACCCAGACGCGCCGCGATGAGCTGTCGGCGACCCGGCTGGCGGTCATCGAGGGCGGCGGCTGCTTCTGGCACCTGGTCGACCTGCTGTGGATCGTCCTGTTCCCGCTCCTGTACCTGGTGAGCTGATGCTGCAGTTGATGCGTAACCGGGCAGGCGTGAGCTGGCTGATTTTGGTCGCCGCCACGCTGGCGTCGTTCGCGCTGGGGGCCGACCACGGCACCGGATCGCTGGTGGCTGTCGCGGTGCTGGCGATCGCGGCGATCAAGGTGCGGCTGGTGGGCCTGGACTTCATGGAATTGCGGCACGCCCCGATCCCGCTGCGGGTGGCCTTCGAGGTCTACTGCGTGGCGTTGTGGGCGCTGCTGTCCGGCCTGTATCTGTGGCTGTGATGCTGCATTCCGGCTCAATCGCACCTCGTGCGCTCACGAGTCGGACGCTTGCTTCGCAGCCAGGTGTGCTGTCGAGATCTCCGAACAAGAACCCCTGACCCAGCTCGCACCCCCACTCCACGAGTGCATCGCGTTGTTCCCGTCGCTCGATGCCCTCGGCGATCACGTCGAGGCCCAGACTCTTGCCGAGACCCAACACCGCTCTGGTGATTGCCTCGCAGCGCAGGTCTTCAAGGAGCCCAACGGTGAATTGCTTGTCGATCTTGAGGATGTCCAGTGGTAGGGCGACGATCCTGGCAAGACTGCTGAACCCGGTGCCGACATCGTCAATCGCGATGCGCATACCGACTCGGCGAAGATCCTCCAGATCGGCTTTGGCTGACTCGGCGATTTGCCCCGCGTGGCTCTCGGTCAGTTCGAGAACGAGCCGTTGCGGGGCGAGTCCACTCTTGCGCAGCGCATCACACACGCCCACCCGGAAGTTGCCGTCCGCCAGTTCTCGGGGCGAGACATTGACGTGGACGGCGGCGGCGGCCATCACCCCCGACCATCCGGCCGCCTGCGAGCACGCCTCGTTGAGGACATAACGCCCGATCGCCGGCATGTGACTGGATGTTTCGGCAAGATCCAAGAACACCTCCGGAGTAAGCAACCCCCAGCGCGGATGCTTCCAGCGCAGAAGGGCCTCTGCGGCAACGCGTTCGCCACTACCAAGGTTCACAATCGGCTGGAAATGAACTTCGAACTGCTCCAGATGGAGGGCTTGCTCGAGGTCGCGTGTCAGCTGAAGACTGCGCAGTATCGCTGCCTCCTGTGACGGGTCACCGATCGCCACCCGATCCTTGCCCGACCTCTTTGCTTGGTACATCATCAGATCGGCGCGCTGAAGAAGCGATTCTGCGGTGCATCCCGGCTGGGCGATCACCGCGCCGGCGCTCAGTGAGAGCTGGTCGTAACTCGTGCCGTCGGCCAATCCAAGGGGCTGGTGCAGGCTCTCTCGGATGCGTTTGCCCACCTCGTCGAGCTCTGTGACGTCGGCAACGCCCGGACACAGCACAGCGAACTCGTCGCCACCGAGTCTCGCGGCGACATCCCCCCGCCGGATGGAGGCCGCAATCCGCCCTGCCACCTTCTTCAGCACGTTGTCACCCTGCGCATGACCCCAGGTGTCGTTGACAGTCTTGAACCCGTCCAGGTCGAGAAATATCAGCCCCACCCGGCTGGAAGCAGTGCCGTCCACCGCCGCCAGAGCCTGCTCTACCTGATCCACGAACAACGCTCGATTGGCCAGTCCGGTCAACTGGTCGTGCAGAGCTAGGTACTGCAATTCAGCCTCAACCCGCTTGCGGCTGGTGATGTCTTCGACCAAGCACATCCCGTACGAGCCAGACCCCGCGGGCCCGATGACCGACGCCGAGATCGCGCCCCACACTGTTGCGCCGTCCGCCCGCCGGAATGCAGTCTCGGCTTCGAACTGCTGGCCGGCACGCATCGCGAGTAGAGATCCCATTCCAGGCGCCCCGGCGGTGCGCTGGTCTTCGATCAGTTCGGTCACCGCGGTCTCAAGCACCTCGGCCGTCGAGCGACCGAGGAAGTCCGCCATGGCCTGATTGCATCGGGTGATACGTCCATCGCGCCGCGGTGTGATTTCGAACATGAACATGCCCATCGGGGCGGTGTCGAACGCCAGCCGGAACCGCTCTTCACTTTCACCAAGCGCCTGCTTGGCGGCTTTCTGTTCGGTTATGTCGGTAGCCACGCCGATGTATCCCCCGCAGCCGCCACCCTCGTTGACCATTTGTGAAACGGCCAGGCTGACGGTCACCGCGCTGCCGTCGCGTCGCACGTATGTCCATTCGCGAATCTCCGCGTGCTCGGGCGTGACGTTGTGCACGAACACCTGGAAACCCACTGGGATTCCGAGTTCGGCAGCCCTGGCACGGACTTCAGGAACGTAGTGGAAGTCCATCGGCGTGCGACCGAGCATCTCCGATTCGGTCCACCCCAGCAGCCGCTCCGCGCCGTTGTTGAACACGGTGATGTGCCCGTCCGGGTCGGTACCGATGATTGCTTGCTCGGACGCCGCGTCCAGGACTCCGGCAAACAGGTCGCGCGCCTCGGCAAGCGCCCGCGCATTCATCCGTTCTTCGGTCACGTCCCGAAAAGCGACGACCTGAAACAGCGACCGTCGCACGAGAGGGGCCGTGGTGAGCTCGACTACCCGGGATTCTTCGGCGGCCACCATCACGTCACGGGGTTCGCAGCCCACCGCGCCGAGGTTCCCTTTATGGCCGATGGTGCCGACCCGAGCCGCAGCGACGACCTCGCCGACGATGCCCGAATTGGACGCCCGCGCATTCTCCAGAACGACCTCGCCCGAAGGATCGATCAGCAGTACGCCGTCGTGAATGCTGTCGAGAACGGCGCCGAACAGTTCGGAGTCGCGATCCGCCTGATCACGCGCGACCTCCAGTTGCGAGATGAGGCGTACGCGCGAGTCGCGGTACAGCGACAACGTCAGCACGATGGTTGTCAGACTGCCGACCATCGCCTGCGCCAGCAATGCGCGTGTCTGGATGTTCGGGACGATGAATACACCTCTGTCCACGAGCGTGGCGAAGATGATCCATATTCCGGCAACCAAAAGGAATACGGTGCTCGTCGTGGTGCTGTATCGCAGGGCCACCCATACGGCGGGCAGCAGCGTCAGGAAAGCCAGGGGCACACCACTGTTCATCCAGAACGTCCAGATGAAGACTCCCCCCACCACCGTCCCGACCAGCAATGCCTCCGCCACCACTGCCGGCGACCAGCGCGGCCGTTTCCAGGTGACGTCACGTACTCGCAGCCAGACAGCCACACCGAGCAGTGCGGTGGCGCCGTTACGCACCGCGAAGAGAGCAAACGTCTGCCACGGCGGCTGATCCATGATGACTGCCATATAGGCCGTCGCAAGGACGGCCGCGCAGATGGTTCCGCTGGCCACCGCCACGACCAGTCGTGCGAGGTCGGCAGGGTCACGGAGTACGACCTCTTCGCGCCCGTGGCTCAGGATAGCGGCCGTCACCAGCCCTAATACAACGTTGACCACCACGAACCAGAGGCTGAGCTCGAGCGTGGCGCCGGTCGCCATATTGGTGCCGAAGTTCGCGACACCCAGCATCGCCACATTGAACAGACAGGCACGCCGCCCGTATTTGCGTGCCGCGAGCAACCAGATGATGGCCACGGCTGCGGCCGGCCACAGCAACGAGAGTTCGCCGCCGGCCAGTCGGGTCGCACGACCGAGAAAAACCGACAGCGCATATACCACAGCAAACACGCAGAGGACTGCCGCGGATCGCACAACTCGAGCCATCGCACCCCCTACGACCAATCCCCCCACCCAGCATGCAGCCACCGGCCACTATTCGGATCAGAAAATGCAGATCACTAGGCGATATTCGCCCGCACCCCAGCCCCGCGGATACTCCGACACCGACGGCCGGATGGCAAATATCCGTTCGGGCCGGCGCGACCGGTTCGGTATGCCGGGTCGCGATGTGGGCTGCCGCTACCCAACGAACTAGTGAATCTGCTTGCAGCTGAGGCACACTCGCCAGCACAGCGAGGAACTGCCCGGAAACGAAAGGCCTACCGCGTATGCCTGCGGAGTTGGGGCCAAACTCTGCTCCCCCGCTTGGACTCGAACCAAGAACCGTCCGATTAACAGTCGGAAGCTCTGCCAATTGAGCTACAGGGGACTATCTGCTGCCCGCGTGAACGCTTGCGCGCTGATGCGGACCGGAGAGTGACTCTAGCTTACCGGGGACCCCGGATGCCAAACCGGCGGGCGAGCGCCAACACAGGTACGTCAGGCAGGATGGAGGCGCGAGGATTCAGGAAGGGAATGCAGTGATCCAGTATCTGGCCGTGCTCGGCGTGGGTTATGTGTTGGGCACCAAGGCGGGCCGTAAGCGCTACGAGCAGATCGTCGGCACCTACCGCGCCATCACCGAGAATCCCGCCACCAAAACTGTGCTCGACGCAGGCCGCCGCAAGCTCGCCGACCGGGTGTCACCGGATCCGGACCCGAAGATGGTCACGCTCACCGAGATCGACGCCAACACCACCGTGGTGGAACCACAGCGGTCGGAGAAGTAGACACGACGACATCGACCTCACGGTCGTCAATCGCGGAAAATCACGGCCCTCAGGTCGATCTCGCGACCCGAAATGGCGCTCAGCCCAGCGGGATGCTGATGGTCTGACCCGGCAGCAGCGGACCGGTGCTCACACCGATTCCGCCACCGGGCATCGAGCCCGCATCAGGACCGTAGACACCGAACTGCGGCGTGCCGATGCTGACGTTGTTGTTCGAGTACGACAGACACTGCCCGTCGCCGCGCGAACCGAACCAGGCCAGGCAGGTGCCGCCGGGGTTCGCCGAAGCGGTCGGGGCAGTCAGAGCGGCCAATGCCGGCACCGCTGCCGCAGCCACGGCAAGCGCACCGAAGGTGGCGATACGCCGGGCACGAGAGTTCGCGGTAGTCATATCTGACCTTTCGCCGGAGACAGGCAGCACGTTAACCATAACCCGAGGTGAGTTTTCACGCAGTGAGGTCGTCACCGCTGGCTTGTTCGAGCAGGCTGCGCCGATACGCTTCCAACGCGACCAGGTCGCCGAACAATGCGTGGTATTCGTCGCCCTGCTCCACCGGCGACATTCGCTGCAGCTTGGACTTGACCTCGGCGACCTGACGGCCCACCCAGACCTCCTGCAGCCGGGCCAGGACGCTGCCGACGTACCGCGGCAGTTTCTCTTCCTCCTCGACCCGGATCGCCTCAACTCCGAGCTCGGTGATCAGGCCTTCGGTCAGCGGCGCGCCGGCCCGTTCGCGCACGGTATCGATCCACTGGCCGCCGACGATGCCCGACGAGGTGCCCCCGGCGGCCTCGATCGCGATCCGCACCGCCGCGTAGCCGGGGTGGGTGAAACTCTCCACGGTCAGCGAGTCGAACACCGGGCCGGCCAGCGCCGGGTACTGCAGGGCGGCTTTGAGCGCCTCACGCTGCGGCCACAGCGTCGGGTCGCGCGGGTCAGGACGCCGGGCCCCGGCCTCGGTGACCTTGGTGCGTGCGGGTGCGGCGCGTTTGTTGTCGCGGCCCCCCGGTTTGTGACCGGCTTCCTCCCGCACCCGTGCGATCACCTGGGCGACGTCGTCCCAACCGACCCAGCCGGCGAGCTGACGGGCGTACTCGTCGCGCAGCGTGGGGTCCTTGATCTGGGCGACCATCGGCACGCAGCGGCGCAACGCCGCCACCCGGCCCTCGGCGGATTCCAGATCGAGCTCGGCCAGCGCCGTGCGGATCGCGAACTCGAACAGCGGCGTGCGCCGCGCCACCAGGTCGCGCAGCGCGCCGTCGCCGTGGGCCAGCCTCAGGTCGCACGGGTCCATGCCGTCGGCGGCCACCGCCACGAAGCTCTGCCCGGCGAGGTTCTGCTCCCCGGCGAACGCCTTGAGCGCGGCCGCGCGGCCGGCCGCGTCACCGTCGAAGACGTAGATCAGCTCGCCGCGAAAGAACTTGTCGTCCATCATCAGCCGCCGCAACATCGACAGGTGTTCGTCGCCGAACGCGGTGCCGCAGGACGCGACCGCGGTGGTGACACCGGCCAGATGCATGGCCATCACGTCGGTGTAGCCCTCGACGACGACGGCCTGATGTCCCTTGGCGATATCGCGCTTGGCCAGGTCGATGCCGAACAACACATTCGACTTCTTGTAGAGCACGGTCTCGGGGGTGTTGACGTACTTGGCTTCCATCTGGTCGTCGGCGAAGATCCGGCGGGCGCCGAAGCCGACGGTCTCGCCACTGGCGGTGCGGATCGGCCACAACAGCCTGCGGTGGAAGCGGTCCATCGGCCCGCGTCGGCCCTCCCGCGACAGCCCGGCGGCTTCGAGCTCCTTGAATTCGAAGCCCTTGCGGATCAGATGCTTGGTCAGCGAATCCCAGCCCGACGGCGCGAACCCGCAGCCGAACTGGCGGGCCGACGCGGCATCGAAATTGCGCTCGGTGAGGTACTGCCGCGCGGGCGCCGCTTCCTCGGATTCCAGTGCGGCAGCATAGAATTCCTGCGCGGCAGCGTTGGCGGCGATCAGCCGGCTCCGGCTGCCGCGGTCGCGCTGCACACTGGTTCCGCCGCCGCTGTAGGTCACCGTGTAGCCGACGCGGTCGGCGAGCATTTCCACGGCCTCGACGAAACTGACGTGCTCGATCTTCTGGATGAAGGCGTAGGCGTCGCCGCCCTCACCGCAGCCGAAGCAGTGGAAATGACCGTGATTGGGCCGCACATGGAACGACGGCGACTTCTCGTCGTGGAACGGGCACAGGCCCTTCATCGAATCCGCACCGGCCCGGCGCAGCTGCACGTAGTCGCCGACGACGTCTTCGATGCGGACCTGGTCACGGATCGCGGCGATGTCGCGGTCGGAGATCCGACCCTTGCGGTCTCCACCTCCGCTCACCGCTGTCGTCATCGGCACAGTCTAGGACGCGGGTCCACCGGCGATGTGCGCGTCGATGCGCTCCACCCGGCCTTCGGTGTACGAGGCGAGCTGGTCGACGACGACCCGCATCCGCGCCGCGTCGTCAGCGGCAGCGGTGAACTCCGGAGCGAACACCGGATCGAGTGTCGCCGGCGCGCCGTCGAGCAGCCAGTTCGCCACCCGGTGGATCCGTTCCCGTTGCTGCGCCTGCAGTTCCAGGTGCCGCGGGTCGGACATGATGAACTGCAGCGCCAGCGTCTTGAGCAGCGCAACCTCGGCGCGGACCGTCGCGGGCACCTGCAGATCGGCCTGGTAGCGCACCAGCGGCTGCGGCCCGGCGACCTCGTGGGTCAGCCGAACTGCCGCCGAGGCGAACCGGCCGACCAGTTCACTGGTCAGCCGTTTGAGTGCCACCGAGGCCCCGAGCGTGCCGTCGTACTTACCGACGCCGGCGACCACCGGCAGCTGGGACAATCGCTGGGCGGCGGCCTCGAGGTCGGCGGCGGCGATCGTGCTGGACTTCCCCAGCGCGCCCAGCGCTGCCGCGGCGTCGGAATCGGCCAGCACCCGCAGGTCGATGCGGCCCGACACCACTCCGTCTTCGACATCGTGCACGGAGTAGGCCACGTCGTCGGCCCAGTCCATCACCTGGGATTCCAGGCACGGTCGTCGCGACGGCGCGGCGCCCCGCACCCACTCGGCGAGCGCCCGGTCGTCTTCGTAGAAGCCGAATTTGCGCACGCCCGGTTCACGGAACCACGGATACTTGGTGACGGCGTCCAGGCCCGCGCGGGTCAGGTTCAGCCCGACGCTGCGACCATGTCCATCAAGCACTTTCGGTTCGATGCGGGTCAGGATGCGGAAGTTTTGGGCGTTGCCTTCGAAGCCGCCGCACGCGGCCGCGAACTCGTCGAGCGCGCGTTCCCCGTTGTGGCCGTACGGCGGATGGCCGATGTCGTGCGCCAGGCCGGCCATGTCCACCAGGTCGGCGTCGCATCCCAGCGGCAGCGCCATCCCCCGCCCGATCTGGGCGACCTCCAACGAATGCGTCAGCCTGGTGCGCGGGTTCTCACTCTCCCGCGGACCGACCACCTGAGTCTTGTCGGCCAGCCTGCGAAGAGCGGCACAGTGCAGTACGCGCGCACGGTCGCGAGCGAAGTCGGTGCGGTGCTCCGTCGACGTGCCGGGTAGCCCGGCAGTCTTCGGCGGCTCGTGCACCACCCGCTCACGGTCGGCCTCGTCGTAGTGGCCGTGCTCATTCGTCGTCACCGACGCACAGTCTGCCAGCACCGGCCCTACTACATTTGACGGTCATGCGCCTCGCTCGTCTGTTCAGCCTGCTCGCGGCCATCCTGGCCACCGCCACTCTGGTGGCACCCGCCGCGACGGCCGAGCCACCGTTCCGGCTGCCGGACTACGTCACCGACAACGCCGGCGTCCTGGCCGGCGGCCAACTGGCCAGCGTGCAGAACGCCGTCGACACCCTCTACCGCGAACGGAACGTGCGGCTGTGGGTGGTCTTCGTCGACTCCTTCGCCCCCAAGAGCGCGGTGGGCTGGACCGAGGAAACCCGCCAGGCCAGCGATCTGAGCAACCAGGACGCGATCCTGGCGGTCGCGACCGGGCAGCGCTCCTATGCCTTCCTGGTACCCACCGCGGCGGCCGGCGGCGCGAAGATCGACGACCTGCGCCACGACAAGATCGAGCCCGCCCTGCACAACGGCGACTGGGCAGGCGCCGCGATCGCGGCGGCCGACGGCCTGGCGGCCAAGACCACCACCGGCGCAGGCGGCTCCTCGCTACTGCCACTGGCGATCATCCTGGGCGTCATCGTGCTAGCGGTCGTGGTCTTGCTGGTGTGGAGCCGACAGCGCCGGCGCAAGCGGCACGAGGCCGAGGTGGCCGCCGCCAAGCGGGTCGACCCCACCGATCCGAATGCCCTGGCCTCGGTTCCACTCGACGCCCTCGACGAGTTGTCCCGCTCGATCGTCGTCGACGTCGACAATGCCGTACGCACCAGCTCCAACGAATTGACCTTGGCGCAAGAGGAATTCGGTGAGCAGCAGACGCAACCATTCGTTCGCGCCGTCGAGAACGCCAAGGCCACCCTGCAGCAGGCGTTCAACGTGCGCCAGCAACTCGACGACGCGGTGCCCGAAACCCCGGCCCAGCGCCGCGATCTGCTCACCCGGGTGGTCGTCGCCGCCGCGCGGGCCAACCGCGAGCTGGACGCCCAGAACCAGGCGTTCCATCAGCTGCGTGATCTCGTCATCAACGCGCCCGACCGGCTGGACATACTGACCCAGAAGCTGGTCGACGTCAGCGCCCGTATCGATCCTGCCGAGGGCACATTGACCCAGCTGCACACCGAGTTCGCCGAGTCGGCGCTGGCTTCGGTGGCGCGCAACGCCGCTGCCGCCAAGGAACGGCTGGACTTCGCCGACCACTCGATCAGCCGGGCCCGCGAGCTGGTGGCCAAACCGGTCGCCGGCGAGCAGATCGAATTGGTCGATTGCGTGCGCGGCGCGGAAGCCGCTCTGCAGCAGGCCAGTTCGATGCTCGACGCGGTCGACAGCGCGGCCAGCGACATCAGGCGTGCGGTCGCGACCTTGCCTGCGGCGATCGCCGACACCCAGCAGGGCATCAACCAGGCCGTGGCTCAGCTGACCCAGGGCGGACTGTCCAACACCGCCGAGCTGACGGCCGCCCGCGACGCCGCGGTCGCGGCGGTGGCCGCCGCACAGACCAACGGATCTGCCGACCCGTTGGGGGCGTTCACCCAGCTGACCCAGGCCGACGCCGATCTGGACCGGCTACTGGCGAGCGTGGCAGAGGAACGCGAGAACGCCGAACGGCTGGGCCGGTCCTACGACCAGGCGCTGTTCACCGCGCAGTCGCGGGTGCGTTCGGTGGCGGACTACGTCGACACCCGCCGCGGCAGCGTCGGGCCCGAGGCGCGTACCCGCCTCAACGAGGCGGTGCGTCAACTCGAGGCCGCACAGGCCAAACGGAAGACCAACGTCGCCGAGGCGATCGCGCATGCCAATGGTGCGTCGATGCTGGCTGCCCAAGCTCAGCAGCTGGCCAACAACGATGTGCAGTCGGCGCAGCGCACCTATATGAATCACTATGGCGGCGTTGGTGGTTCGTCGAACATGGGCGCCGTCATCGGCGGCATCATCCTCGGCAACATCCTGTCCGGCGGTATGCGCGGCGGATTCGGCGGCGGCTTCGGCGGTGGCGGCGGATGGTCGTCGACGACCTTCGGCGGATCGTCAGGCGGCTCCGACGGCGGCGGGATGCTGGGCGGCGGTGGCCGTTTCTAGGCCGCTTCTAGCCCTTCAGCCGGGTCGCCAGGTAGTCGACCACCGAGTCGATGCCGATGCGCTCCTGCGTCATCTGGTCGCGCTCGCGGACGGTCACCGCGTGATCCTCCAGAGAATCGAAATCGACCGTCACGCAGTACGGCGTGCCGATCTCGTCCTGGCGGCGATAGCGGCGGCCGATCGCACCGGCGTCGTCGAACTCGATGTTCCAGTTCTTGCGCAACTCCGCGGCCAGATCCTTGGCCTTCGGGCTGAGGTCGGCGTGCCGCGACAGCGGTAGTACCGCGGCCTTCACCGGCGCCAGCCTTGGGTCCAGCCGCAGCACCGTGCGCTTGTCGACCCCGCCCTTGGCGTTCGGCGCCTCGTCCTCGGCGTACGCGTCGACCAGGAACGCCATGAACGAACGGGTAAGTCCCGCTGCGGGTTCGATGACGTACGGGACGTAGCGAGTGTCGGCGGCCTGGTCGTAGAACGACAGGTCGGTGCCGGAATGCTGCGAGTGCGTCTTGAGGTCGAAGTCGGTGCGGTTGGCGATGCCTTCGAGCTCACCCCACGGGTTGCCCTGGAAGCCGAACTTGTACTCGATGTCGGTGGTGCCCGCCGAGTAGTGCGACAGCTTCTCCTTGGGGTGCTCGAAGAGCCTCAGGTTGTCGCGGTTGATGCCGAGGTCGATGTACCACTGCAGCCGGGTGTCGATCCAGTACTGGTGCCACTCGGGTGCGGTGGCCGGCTCGACGAAGAACTCCATTTCCATCTGCTCGAACTCGCGGGTGCGGAAGATGAAGTTGCCGGGGGTGATCTCGTTGCGGAAGCTCTTGCCGATCTGGCCGATGCCGAACGGCGGCTTCTTACGCGAGGTGGTCACCACGTTGGCGAAGTTCACGAAGATGCCCTGCGCGGTCTCGGGCCGCAGGTAGTGCATGCCCTCCTCGGCTTCGATCGGCCCGAGGTAGGTCTTGAGCATCATGTTGAATTCGCGGGGCTCGGTCCACTGGCCCTTGGTGCCGCAGTCCGGGCAGACGATCTCGGTCATGGCGACCGATTCGGGGTCCGCGATGCCCTTCTTCTCCGCGTACGCCTCCTGCAGGTGATCCTGGCGATGACGCTTGTGGCAGTTGAGGCACTCGATGAGCGGATCGTTGAACACCTCGACGTGACCGGAGGCGACCCACACCTCGCGCGGCAGGATGATCGAGCTGTCCAGACCGACGACGTCGTCGCGGCCGGTCACCACCGACCGCCACCACTGGCGCTTGATGTTCTCCTTGAGCTCCACACCCAGTGGGCCGTAGTCCCAGGCCGATTTGGTCCCGCCGTAGATCTCGCCGGCTGGATAGACCAAGCCACGACGCTTGGCCAGGTTGACGACGGAATCGATGACGGACGCCACGGTGGGTGCCACTCCTGTTCTGTGAACGGACAACAGCTCCATAGCCTAGCGACCTCTCACCGGACCCTTTGACATGCGTGATCGTGCATGGGAAAGTGTGAGCCAACTGGAAATCGTTTCCAATAACGGGGAGGTGCGTAATGACCACCGCCACCGACCATGCCGCGCTGCTGGAACGCGCCGGTGAGCTGCTACGCGCGCTGGCCGCCCCGGTGCGAATCGCGATCGTTCTGCAACTGCGGGAGTCCCGGCGGTGCGTGCACGAGCTCGTCGACGCCCTCGACGTCCCGCAGCCCCTCGTCAGCCAGCACCTGCGAATCCTGAAAGCGGCCGGCGTGGTCGCCGGCGAGCGATCCGGGCGGGAGGTGATGTACCGGCTGGTCGATGAGCACCTGGCCGAGATCATCGTCGCCGCCATCAGCCACGCCGGCGAGGAGCACTCGTGACCGGAGCAGACATCCGTCCGCGCGCCGGCGCGGGCGGGGTGCGCGCCACTCGTCAGCGGGCGTCCATCATCGCGCTGCTCGACACCGTCGACGAGTTCCGCTCGGCGCAGGAGTTGCACGACGAGCTGCGCCGCCGCGGCGAGAACATCGGGCTGACCACGGTGTACCGGACGCTGCAGTCACTCTCGGCGGCCGATCTGGTGGATATGGTGCGCACCGATACCGGGGAGTCGGTCTACCGGCGCTGCGCCGGCGCGGACCATCATCATCACCTGGTGTGCCGCAGCTGCGGTGCGGCGGTGGAGGTCAGTGGTCGCGAAGTCGAAGCCTGGGCCGCGGAAGTAGCTGCCGAGCATGGCTTTTCAGACGTCAGCCACACGATCGAGTTGTTCGGCACCTGCGGGCAGTGCCGCGGCTGAGCTGGTGGACGAGCGCGCGGCGGGCATGCGTGGCGTCCGCCTTTGAGCGACAACCGTTGTCGATTCAGCGCGCTTGATTGATGCGTTCGTGCAATATCGAAGTGTGCCTACCCCGGACGACGTTGCACGCTATCTGGCCGCGAATATCCACAGCCGCGCCGAGGTCTTGGCCAAGCCACCACTCGTCGAGCAGGTCGCTGGGGTATACGGCTGGTGGTTTCGCGAATTGCCAGGTGACATCGACGTCGCGCATTGCGAGGTTCGCGATCAGCGAACCCTTCTGTACGCCGGCATCAGTCCGAAGGCGCCACCAAAAAATGGACAAATTGCTAGTCGTCAATCGCTTCGCAAACGGATTCGAACTCATTACAGCGGCAACGCTGCCCGATCAACGCTTCGCCTCACGCTCGGCTGCCTTTTGGCCGAGCACCTAGGTATCGAATTGCGACGTTACGGGTCGGGCGAACGTCTCCACTTCGGAACCGGCGAGCAGGATCTGTCTCGCTGGATGGCCGCAAACGCTTTCGTATCGTGGTATCCGACTCCACAACCATGGCTGTTGGAGGACCACTTACTGGAGACACAAGATCTTCCGCTCAACTTGGACAAGAACAACAGAAACCCATTCCACTCGCAGCTGTCGGATGCCCGAGCCGCAGCAAAGGCGAGAGCACGGTCACTCCCCGTCCTGCGGAATCCGGGAATTGGCGGAGCACACGTCTGAGCGATAACGGTTGTCGCTCAGAGGCGGACAACAACAGTGTCACCCAGAGCCTGCAGGCCCGTAGATCTGAGCCTTCGCTTCGAGATCGACGTCAGCGTGGGACCTACTCGAACTTTCCCGCGCTGGTGTCGATCTCGGCGGGGCGCCTGACACCTAGTCGACGAGCGCGCGACGGGCATCGGCCCCGCCGGCGAGCACCATCAGCACCAGAGTCTGCAGCGCATGGTCCGCCAGGCCATCGCCGGGAAAGTTGTAGCGCAGCATGATGTCGCCCTTTTTGCCGGACTCGACGAGCGTCACCGTCCCCAGCATCGTCGACTGTGCTTGCGCGGCAACACGTTTGCGAAGGTCGGCACTAGCCGGCAGATCCCACCCGAGCACCTGCGTCACCGACACCATCTCGATGTCCTCGGCAATGGTGACCGTCCGCAGCGAGGCGAAGGTCCCTTCATAGCGCACCGTCAGCGCACCGTCCGGCTCCACCTCGACCGGTACGACCGCGCTCAGTGCATCGGCCAACCGGGTGTCGAGTCCCATCTCAGGCCCGGCCGAAGCGCCGGTTGCGTTCGGCGTACTCCTCGCACGCCGCCCACAGGTCGCGGCGGTCGTAATCGGGCCACAGCTTGTCCTGGAACACGTACTCGGCGTACGCGGCCTGCCACAGCATGAAGTTGCTTGCCCGCTGCTCCCCCGACGTCCTGATGAACAGGTCGACGTCAGGAATGTCGGGCCGGTGTAGGTGCTCGGTGATCGTGGCCTCGTTCACCCGTTCCGGGTCGACCCGGCCGGCGACCGCATCACGGGCGATTTGCTTTGCCGCTTCGGCGATTTCGGCCCGCCCACCGTAGTTCACGCAGTAGTTCACCGTGATGACGTCATTGCCGACCGTCATGTTCTCGGCGATGTCGAATTCCTTGATCACGCTGCGCCACATCCGCGCCCGCGACCCCACCCAGCGCATGTTGACGCCCATGGCATCCAGGTTCTCCCGGCGCCGGCGCACCACCTCGCGATTGAAGCCCATCAGGAACCGCACCTCTTCGGTACTGCGCCGCCAGTTCTCCGTGGAGAACGCGTACACCGACAGGTGCTGGATACCGATCTCGATGGCTCCGCAGGTGATGTCGATCAGCACCGCCTCGCCCATCTTGTGGCCCTCGGTGCGGCTCAACCCGCGCTGCGTGGCCCATCGCCCGTTGCCGTCCATCACGACAGCCACGTGCTTGGGCATCTGGGTGGCCGGGATCGCCGGCGGCACGGCCTTGGAGGTGTGCTGGGGCGGCCGGCGCGGGCCGCCGTCCGGCGCGGGCGGCAGCTCGGGAAACACGACCGGCCACACAGAGGTGTCCGGGAACATCGGGTAGTCGTCGGGCGCCGGGGGCAGCTGCGGAAAGGTCTCTTTCCGCCTGCGCTCAGCCCCCCGCCACGAGCTGGTCACCCGGTTCATCGCCATATGGCTCATCCTGCCTGAACATCTCCATCCCGTGGTCAGCGGCCCGCCGGTAGACACGCTCCACCAGCGGCAAAGTGCGCAGCTGGCGTTCCAGATGCCACTGCAGATGCGCAGCCACCAAGCCGCTGGCGTGGCTGCGATGCGACGGCGTCGAGGCCTCCGCAAGTTCCCAATCGCCGTCGTGCAGCGCCGACATCAGATCCAGCACCGCCTGCGGCGGCGTCGTCGAGCCGGACGGACGGCAATGCATGCAGACGCTGCCACCAGCGGCGATGTGGAACGCTCGATGCGGTCCCGGCGCCGCGCAGCGGGCACATTCGGTCAGTGACGGCGCCCAGCCGGCGATCCCCATGGCCCGCAGCAGGTAGGCGTCCAGGACCAGCTCGCGGCTGCGGGCACCGTCGGCCACCGCCCGCAACGCCCCGACTGTGAGCCGGTGCAGCGCCGGCGCCGGGGCGCGTTCCTCCCCGGCGAGCCGCTCGGCGGTCTCCAGGACCGCGCAGGCGCTGGTGTAGCGGCCGTAGTCGCTGACGATGTCGGTGGCGAAGGCGTCGATCGACACCACCTGGGTGACGATGTCCAGGTTGCGACCGGGGTGCAGCTGCACATCGATGTGGGCGAACGGCTCCAGCCGGGAACCGAATTTGCTGCGGGTACGGCGCACGCCCTTGGCAACCGCGCGGACCAGACCGTGGTCGCGGGTCAGCAAGGTGACGATGCGGTCGGCTTCACCGAGCTTGTGCTGGCGCAGCACGACCGCCCGATCCCGATACAACCGCATCCGACTAGTTTCCCACCGCATTGCGACATAACCGCGGACGCGCGCCGTTAGTCTCGACGTCGCCATGACAGCTCACCGGAGTCTGGGCAGGCCACCGCGGTTTCCGACCATCGGTGAGCAGCTCTATCAGTTGGCCAGCGGCACGGTCACGTCCACCGAACTGGCCCGCCGGTCGCTGCGTGCGATCACCGCCAGCCAATCCACGCTCAACGCCTTCCGGGTGGTGCTGACCGAATCGGCACTCGCCGATGCCGCCAACGCCGATCGACGGCGCGCCGCCGGGGAGCAGGCCCCGCTGCTGGGCATTCCCATCGCGGTCAAGGACGACGTCGACATCGCCGGGGTGCCGACCTCCTTCGGAACCGCCGGACCAGTGCGCCCCGCGACACACGACTCCGAAGTGGTCCGCCGGCTGCGCGAGGCGGGCGCGGTGATCGTCGGCAAGACCAACTGCTGCGAACTGGGCCAATGGCCGTTCACCAGCGGCCCCGCCTTCGGCCATACCCGTAACCCCTGGTCGCGCAAGCACACTCCCGGTGGCTCGTCGGGCGGCAGCGCCGCCGCCGTCGCCGCAGGTCTAGTCGCCGCGGCCATCGGATCCGACGGCGCGGGCAGCGTCCGGGTGCCGGCCGCCTGGACTCACCTGGTGGGCATCAAGCCGCAGCGCGGCCGCATCTCGACCTGGCCGGTCCATGACCCGTTCAACGGGATCACCGTCAACGGGGTTTTGGCCCGGACGGTCGCCGACGCCGCGCTCGTGCTCGACGCCGCCTCCGGGAACCACGACGACGACCCGTTCAAGCCACCGCCGGTACGGATGACCGACTCCGTCGGGGCCGCGCCGGGTCCGTTGAAGATCGCGCTGTCGACCCGCTTTCCGTTCACCTTCTTTCCCGCCAGGCTGCATCCCGAGATCAGGGTCGCGCTCAGCGGGATCGCCGAGCAGCTGGGCCTGCTGGGCCACACCGTGATGGCGGGCAACCCCAACTACGGCTTGCGGCTGCCGCTGACGTTCCTGCCCCGGTCCACCGCCGGACTGCTGGAGTGGGCTGACCGCCTTGGTGACGACGTCGCCTTCGACCCCCGCACCGAGTCCAACATGCGGATGGGCCGGCTGCTGTCTGGCTCGATGCTGCGCCGAGCCCGCGCCAGCGAGCCGAAGCTGCACCGCCGCGTCGGGCAGATCTTCCGCTCCGTCGACGTCGTGCTGGCACCGACGACTGCGCAGCCGCCTCCCCCGGCCCGCACGTTCGACCGCCTCGGACCCATGGGCACCGACCGCGCGATGATCGCGGCGTGCCCGGTGACGTTCCCGTGGAATCTGCTCGGTTGGCCGTCGATCAGTGTTCCGGCCGGCTTCACCTCCGAGGGCCTGCCGATCGGCGTGCAGCTGATGGGCCCGGCCAACAGTGAGCCGCTGCTGATCTCCCTGGCAGCCGAGCTGGAAGCCATCAACGGGTGGGCCAGCAAGCAACCCGAGATCTGGTGGAACACCCCGGTGCCCACCGAGAGCTAAAACCCCAGCCGGCCAAGCTGTTTGGGGTCGCGCTGCCAGTTCTTGGCGATCTTGACCCGCAGATCGAGATAGACCTTGGTGCCGAGCAGCTTCTCGATCTGCGTACGGGCCACCGTCCCAACCTCTTTGAGCCGAGCGCCGCCCTTGCCGATGACGATGCCTTTCTGGCTGTCCCGCTCGACATACAGCACGGCGTGCACGTCGATCAAGGGATCATCCGCCGGGCGGTCGGGCCGCTCTTCGATCTCCTCGATCACCACCGCCAGGGAGTGCGGCAACTCGTCGCGTACCCCTTCCAGTGCGGCCTCGCGAATGAGTTCGGCCATCAACACTTCTTCGGGCTCGTCGGTGAGCTCCCCGTCGGGGTAGAACGCCGGGCCGGGCGGCAACTGGCCGGCCAGCACATCGATGAGGATGTCGACCTGGTCTCCCCTTGTCGCCGACACCGGCACGATCTCGGCCGCGGTGTCGCCGACCAGTTCGTGGACGGCGATCAACTGTTCGGCCACCCGCTCCTTGGACACCTTGTCGATCTTGGTGACGATGACGACAAGCGTTGTGCGGGGTGCGACGTCGCGGATCTGTTCGTAGATCCATCGATCACCCGGCCCGATGTTCTCGTCGGCGGGAATGCACAGCCCGATGACATCCACCTCGGAGTAGGTGTCGCGGACCAGGTCGTTGAGCCGCTTGCCCAGCAGCGTGCGCGGGCGGTGCAGACCCGGTGTGTCGACCAGAACAATCTGGAAGTCCGGGCGGTGCACGATGCCGCGGATGGTGTGCCGGGTGGTCTGCGGCCGGTTGGAGGTGATCGCCACCTTGGTGCCGACGAGCGCATTGGTCAGCGTCGACTTGCCGGTGTTGGGCCTGCCGATGAAGCAGACGAAGCCGGACCGGAATTCACTCTGCGCAGCGTCAGTCATCCTCGTCGCTTCCTTCCGGCTCGATCCGGCTGACCAGCACGGTGCCGATACGAAGCCGCCCTCTGTGGTCGCGGCCACCTTCAGCCTGCAGACGCAGCCCATGCGAGACCACCTCGGCGCCGGGCAATGGCACCCTGCCGAGCTCGAGGGCGAGCAGACCGCCGACCGTGTCGACGTCGAGATCGTCGGCGAACTCGATGTCGTAGAGCTCGCCGACGTCCTCGATCGGCAGGCGGGCCGACACCCGGAACTTGTTGTCGCCCAACTCTTCGACGGGCGCCACTTCGCGGGTGTCGTACTCGTCGGCGATCTCGCCGACGATCTCCTCCAGGACGTCCTCGATGGTGACCAGGCCCGCGATGGCGCCGTACTCGTCGACCAGCAAGGCCATATGGTTGCGGTCGCGCTGCATCTCGCGCAGCAACTCGTCGAGCGGTTTGGAGTCCGGGACGAAGACCGCCGGGCGCATGATGTCGGCCACCTTGGTGCCGCGGCCGCTGTCCGAGGAGTAATAGGTGCGCTGCACAAGGTCTTTGAGATAGACGACGCCGACCACATCGTCGACGTTCTCCCCGATCACCGGGATGCGCGAATAGCCACTGCGCACCGCAAGCGACGTCGCCTGGCTGGCGGACTTGTCGTTCTCGATCCACACCATCTCGGTGCGCGGCACCATCACCTCACGTGCGGCGGTATCGCCGAGTTCGAACACCGACTGGATCATTCGGCGTTCGTCGTCGGCCACCACGCCGCGCTGCTGAGCCAGGTCGACAACCTCACGCAGCTCGATCTCGGAGGCGAACGGTCCGTTGCGGAAGCCGCGGCCCGGGGTCAGCGCATTGCCGAGCACGATCAGCAGCCTGCTGATCGGAGTGAGCAGAACCGAGATCGCCTGCAGCGGAACGGCCGACGTCAACGCAATGGTGTAGGCGTTCTGCCTGCCGATGGTGCGCGGGCCCACCCCCATCGCGACGAAGCTGGCCACCGTCATGATGCCTGCCGCCGCCACCAGGCCCCAGGTCAGCCCGAGGTCATCCCACAGGAAAGCGACCAGCAAGACCGTCGCGGCGGCCTCGCAGGCAATGCGCAGCAGCACAACGAGATTGATGTACCGCGGCCGCTCGGCCATGATTCTGGCCAGCCGCAGGGCGCCGGGTCGCTCGTCGCGCACCAGCTCCTCGACCCGAGCAATCGACACGGTGCTGATGGCGGCATCGATCGCGGCGAACAAACCGCCCAGCGCTATCAGGGCGATCGCACCGAGCAGCGCACTCCAGCCCGTCACGGTTCGTCGAAGAACTGTGACTTGTCGAGCAGTCGACGGTCCTTCTCGATCTGCCGATCCTGGTGGTATGCCTCGACCTGCTCGGCCACCCACTCTTCGAGCAGGGTGCGTTGCAGGTCGAACATCTCCTTTTCCTCGTCCGGCTCGGCATGGTCGTAGCCCAACAGATGCAGCACGCCGTGCACGGTCAACAGCGCCAGTTCCTGACCGAGGCTGTGACCGGCGGCGGTGGCCTGATCGGCGGCGAACTGCGGGCACAACACGATGTCACCGAGCATTGACGGCCCGGGCTCGGGCGCATCCGGGCGCCCGCCGGGCTCGAGCTCGTCCATCGGGAAGCTCATCACGTCGGTGGGGCCGGGCAGATCCATCCAGCGCATGTGCAGGTCGGCCATCGCGTTGGTGTCCAGCAACACCATCGACAGCTCAGCGGCCGGATTGACGTCCATACGACGAATCACGAAGCGCGCGACGCTGATCAGTTCCTCTTCGGAAACGTCGAGGCCGGATTCATTGGATACCTCGATGGTCATCTGAGATGCTCCTAGCGCCGCGTCGAGCGGCGTTGGGAGCGGTTCATCAGCGCAGGCTGCTCGGCCTTGGCGTAGGCGTCGACGATCTCCGACACCAGGCGGTGGCGCACCACGTCGGCGCTGGTGAGTTCGGCGAAATGGATGTCGTCGATGCCGTCGAGGACATCCATCGCCGCCCGCAGACCGGACTTGGCGCCGCCGGGCAGGTCGACCTGGGTGATGTCACCGGTGACCACGATCTTGGAGCCGAACCCCAGCCGGGTGAGGAACATCTTCATCTGCTCGGCGGTGGTGTTCTGCGCCTCATCGAGAATGATGAACGCGTCGTTGAGTGAGCGGCCACGCATGAATGCCAGCGGCGCGACCTCGATCACCCCGGTGCTCAGCAGGTTCGGGATGGCGGCGGGGTCCATCATGTCGTGCAGCGCGTCATAGAGCGGACGCAGGTACGGGTCGATCTTCTCGGTCAGCGTGCCGGGCAGAAACCCAAGGCGCTCACCGGCTTCCACCGCGGGCCGGGTCAGGATGATCCGCGTGACCTGCTTGGTCTGCAGCGCGTTGACCGCCTTGGCCATCGCCAGGTAGGTCTTGCCGGTGCCCGCCGGACCGATGCCGAACACGATCGTGTGGGCGTCGATGGCGTCGACGTAGCGCTTCTGGTTGAGCGTCTTGGGCCGAATCGTCTTACCGCGGCGGGACAGGATGTCCAGCGTCAGCACCTCGGCCGGTGACTCGTTGTCCGCCGCGGCGAGCATCCCGACGCTGCGACGGACCGCGTCCGGGGACAGCGACTGACCACCGGCCACAACAGCGATGAGTTCGGAGATCACCCGTTCGGCCATCGCGACGTCGGCCGCCTCACCGGACAGGGAGATGGTGTTGCCTCGGACATGAACATCGGCCGACAGGCTGCGTTCGAGTGCGCGCAGATTTTCGTCAGCGGAACCCAGCAGGCCCACGACGAGGTCGGGCGGAACAGTCATGCTGCTGCGCACTTGCGAGGCAGCGGTCGTCTCGCGGGGCGTCACGTGGTCTTCGAAGCCTGCTTCCTGGGTTCCGGTTAGGTCGAAAACACCAGTTTACCGTCCGAGCGCCGCACCTCCCACTGGTTAACCCACAGTCTGGGTGAACGCCTGATGGGTCAGTGCCGAGTTCATGAAGTCGCGGAAGTGCAGCCATTTGCCGTCGCGCAGCGTGATGATGTGGGCGAACTCCGACTCCCAGGTGTGCCCGGTGGCCGTGCGCAGGAACTTCTGGTGACCCCAGACCGCCAGGTTGTCGCCGTCGCCGATGAACAGCCACGGCTCCATTGCCACGATCTCGATGTGGGCGCCGACGGTGCTGAAGAATTCTCCCGCAGCCTCGATGCCGTGATAGTCCCCGGCGTACGGGATGGCGGCACTGCCGTAGTAGGTGATCCGGACGTCCGGATCCATATGGCTCAGCGCCGTCGCCAGGTCACCGGCCGGAACCGCGGCGTAGATGGCCCGGGTGGTGGCGATGTTGAGGGTCTCGCTCATCGGCTCAGCTGCATCGGCAGACGGACGAAGCCGTGGGTGAGCAGGCTGGCGGTCTGCCGCTCGGCGGGCTCCTCGGACAGGCCGATCACCGAGTAGCGGTCCAGCACCGCGTTGACGATCGACAGCACCTCCAGCCGGGCCAGCGGCGCACCGAGGCAGAAGTGCAGACCGTGGCCGAACGCCAGATGCTGACGGATGTTGGGCCGGTCCAGATCCAGGCGTGCCGGATCTTCGAACACGGCCGGGTCGTGGTTGGCCGAGCCGAAGAACAATGCCACCCACTCCCCTTTGCGGATCGTGGCGCCGTCGATCTCGACGTCGCGGGTCGCGATCCGGAACAGCCGGTTCGGCCCGGTGAGCCGCGCGACCTCCTCGATGAACGTGCTCAGCAACGAACGGTCGGCCCGCAGCCGGGCGGTGACCGCGGGTTCCCGCGCCATCGCGTCGAGAACGCTGCCGATGAGATAGGTCGTCGTCTCGCTGCCTGCGACCACGAGGGTGACGCAGAACCGCACCACCTGCTCCGGGGTGAGCCGCTGACCGTCGAGCTCGGCCCGCAGCAGCGCCGAGATCAGGTCCTCGGCATCCTCGATGTCCTGCGAATCATCAACGTGCGCAAGCTTTTCAGTGACGCGCTCAGTGAACGCCGTGACCATCTCGAAGTTGCTGGCCATCCGCTCCTCGGGAGTCATCGTCGACGACAGCATGAACGCGTTGGCCCAGTTCTTGAATCGGACGTGGTCGCCTTCGGGAAGACCCAGCAGCCGAACCATCGCCCGGGTGGGCACCTCGTCGGCGAACTCCATCACGTCGCGATCCCCGTCGCCGGTGCGGTCGTCGAACTCGGCGAGCAGAAGCGGCACCAGTTGGTCCAGCCAGTTCTCGAGCCGCCGGATGCGCCGCGGCGAGAACGCCTGGCTGACCAGTTTGCGTTCGGCGGTGTGCGCGGGCGCGTCGGTGTTGACCAGCATCAGGCTCGGAGCCGACGACGCCTCCTGGATGGGATCACGCGACGAGAACGTCTCGCTGTCCCGCGCCGCCGCGAGCACCTGGTCGTAGCGGAACAGCGCCCACGCGGTGACCGGTTCGTCGGCGCCGGGCACCGTGCCCGGCGGCCAGTCCCGATAGCCCGCCACCGGCGAGGAATCGCGCAGTTGCTCGTAGAGCGGGTAGGGGTTCGCGATCCCCTCCGGGGTGGTGAGCAGATGCAGGGCAGAGGCGGTCGTCGAGGTCATGCGAACAGCCTCATTGCTCGTATGAGCCTGGTCGATCTCCCGATGGAGGTCAGTTGCGCTCCCGACCGAGCGGTTTTGCCACCACGGCCTCGATCGCGGTGAGAGCATCGCCTCACTGTGACCACTCCCACCGACTGTCTGCCTGTGACCGCGCTGATCGACGGCAACCACCCCGGCTGGGCATCCAAAGCCCCGCCGGTCAGTGCGGTCTCCCGCCGCTACGACGAGGCGTGCCGGCTCGGGATCGTCGAACCTGCCGACGACCCGGTCCGAGCCGTCGCCGACACCGTCGACGCGCAGGCCACCCTGGTCCGCGAAGCGCTCGAAGCGCTCGGCGACGAACAAGCGCTCGCCGCGCTCGAAGCCGTGCTGGACCTGTCCCTGCTGGAGCGCCAGCTGATCGAGGACAGCGCCCGGCGCCGGACGCTGGCGTTGCTGCGCGTGCAGGAAGGCTTGTCAAAACTGCGCGGCATCGACGAGGTCGCCAAGATCGTCGACCGCGCGCCGCGCGAACTGGTCGAGTCGTGCGGCTTCGACCGCGCGGTCCTGTTCCGGGTGCACGAGGGCAAGATGGTGATGGAGTCGGCCTACTTCGGTGACGACGCCGAGGGCGCCGAGAAGATGGTCGCGTTCGCCCAGTCGGTCGCCCCGCCGCTGGACCACATGCTCCTCGAGACGCAGATGATCCGCAGGCACGCACCGGAAATCGTGCGCGACGCCCGCAACGATCCGCGGGTCAACCGGCCGATCATCGACTTCTCGCTGACCCACTCCTACGTCGCGGCACCCGTGATGCCGACCGGACGGGTGATCGGCTTCCTGCACGCCGACCGGTTGTACTCCGGGCGCACCGTCGACGAGATCGACCGCGACACCGTGTGGGCGTTCGCCGAGGGATTCGGCTACGCCTTCGAACGAACCGTGCTGATGGAGCGGATGCGCCGCCAGCACGCCGACGTGCGTAACGCGCTGGCCACCGCCGAGCAGGCCGCCCAAGCCCTCCAGGACGCCGACCTGGAACTGCGCAAAGTCGAGCCCGCCGAGCGCAGCACGGCCAGCCGCCGGCTGGCGGAAGTGGAATCGCGGGTGCACGAGATGCTGACCCGCCGCGAAGCCGAGGTGCTGCGACTGATGGCCGACGGGCGCACCAACCAGCAGATCGCCGACGAACTGGTGATCACCCCCGGCACGGTGAAATCCCATGTGAAGCGGGTACTTCGGAAGCTGCACGCCAGTAACCGCGCCGAGGCGGCGTCGATCTACGCGCGCTTGGCAGCCCGGCCCGAGCCGGCCTGACCGCTACTGACGCTGATCGGACCAACGCCCGGTCAGCACACCCAACGCGCCGAGGGCCACCGCCGCGGCTGTCGTTGTGCGCAGCACCGTCGGACCCAACCGGACCGCGGTTGCCCCCGCGTCGGCCAGCCTGTGGAGTTCGGCGTCGCTGATCCCACCTTCGGGACCCACGATCAACATGATCGAATCCGCTTGGGCCACCGGCAGTTCCGCCAGGGGACGGTTGGCCGATTCGTGCAGCGCCAGAACCAGTCCGCCGGCCCCGACCCGCTCGGCGACCAGGTCGGCCAGCGCGGCCGTCGCGACCGGGCCGTCGATAGGTGGGATGTAGCCTCGCCGCGATTGCCGCGCCGCCGACCGCGCCACCGCCCGCCACCGGCGTAGGCCCTTCTCGGCCCGTTCGCCGTCCCAGCGCGCCACACACCGGTCGGCCTGCCAGGCGACGAAGTCATCGGCGCCGGCCTCGGTGGCCAACTCGATCGCCAGTTCCGAACGCTCCGATTTCGGAATCCCCTGCGCGACGGTCACCGGCGGATGTGGACGCGGGAGCGTCCAGCGCTCCAGCACCTGGGCCGAGAACCCGCGCTTGCTGGTCTGGTCCACTTCGCAGCGAGCCATCGTCCCGTCACCGTCGGACAGGACGAGCTTTTCGCCGGGCCGGATGCGCCGGACCGTCGCGGCGTGGAAACCCTCGTCACCGTCGACGACAGCACGCTGCCCCACCACCGGAATGGCGTCGGCGAAAAACAGTGTGTCGGCCAACGCCTAACGGCCGCTGAATGTTTCGCGGAGCCGGCTGAACAGTCCGCCGGTGTTGCCGGCCACCGCGTGCGTGGACTTGACCTCGGGTTCGGCATGGCTGCGGGTCTTGAACTCGGTGAGTAGTTCCTTGGCCCGGGCGTCGAGCTTGCCGGGCACCGTCACCTCGATATGCGCGTGCAGGTCACCCCGGACCCCGGACCGCAGATGCGGCATACCGTGCCCGCGCAGGGTGGTCACCGAACCGGGTTGGGTGCCCGGCGCGATGGCGATCTCGGTCAGCCCGTCGAGGATGCCGTCGACGGTGACGGAGGTGCCGAGCGCGGCGTCGACCATCGGCACCGACACGGTGCAATGCAGGTCGTCGCCGTCGCGGACGAAGATGTCGTGCTGCTGCTCGTGGACCTCGACGTACAGATCGCCCGCCGGGCCGCCACCCGGGCCGACCTCACCTTGTGCGGCCAACCGAACCCGCATGCCGTCACCGACACCGGCCGGAATCTTCACGCTGATGTCGCGGCGGGCGCGCACTCGTCCGTCGCCGGCGCACCGATGGCAGGGATCGGGAATGACCTCGCCGACGCCGCGGCAGGTCGGGCAGGGCCGGGAGGTCATGACCTGACCCAGCAGCGAACGCTGCACCGTCTGCACCTCGCCGCGTCCGCCGCAGGTGTCACAGGCGACGGGCGTGGAGTCGCCGTGAGTTCCCTTGCCCTGGCACACATCACAGAGCACCGCGGTGTCAACGGTCACCTGCTTGGTGACCCCGGTCGCGCACTCCGACAGATCCAGGCGCATTCGCAGCAGCGAGTCCGAACCGGGCCGCACCCGGCCGATCGGGCCGCGCGACGCACCGCCGCCGCCGAAGAACGCCTCGAACACATCACCCAGACCGCCGAAGCCGCTGAACCCGTTGGCTCCCGCAGCGGCGCCCTCCAGCGGGTCGCCGCCCAGGTCGACGATGCGCCGCTTCTCCGGATCGGAGAGCACCTCGTAGGCGGCGCTGATCTCCTTGAATTTGTGCTGGGCCTCTTCGTCAGGGTTGACGTCGGGATGGTATTCGCGGGCCAGCTTTCGATAGGCGCGCTTGAGCTCCTGATCGCTGGCGCCCTTGCTCACCCCGAGCAAGCCGTAGTAATCCCGTGCCACTGTTGACCTTTCGAATTCCCCGCCGGCTAGCCGGCTCGCATGTCTAATGTCGCCGGCTACCCGGCTCGGTGTCCTAGGACATCGCCGATGTACATCGCAACAGCTGCGACGTTGGCGATAGTTCCCGGATAGTCCATTCTGGTGGGTCCCAAAACACCCATGCCGCCGTACACGGTGCCCGAGCTGCCGTAGGTCGTGCTGATGACCGACGTTCCGGCCATCTGCTCGGCCTCGGTTTCCTGGCCGATGCGCACCGTGACCTTACCCGCTTCCTGTGACGCGGCCAGCAGGCGAAGCACCACGACCTGTTCCTCGAGGGCTTCGAGGATGGAGCGCAGCGATCCCCCGAAGTCGGCGGTGTTGCGGGTCAGGTTGGCGGTGCCGCCCATCAGCAGACGTTCCTCATTGTGCTCCACCAACGACTCGAGGAGCACCGTGGCCGACCGGCCGACGGCATCGCCGAGGCCGCCCGACCCATCCAGCCGCGCAGCCAGGTCGGCGACCGCAACCGACGCCGCCGCCAGCCGCTTGCCCTCCAACGCCTGCCCGAGCAATTCGCGCAACTGGGACAGCTGGTGGTCGTCGATGGTGTCGCCCAACTCGACGATGCGCTGGTCGACCCGGCCCGAGTCGGTGATCACCACCATCAGCAGCCGGGCCGGCGTCAACGCCACGATTTCCAGGTGCCGCACCGTCGAGGTTGACAGCGTCGGGTACTGGACGATCGCGACCTGCCGAGTCAGCTGGGCCAACAGCTTCACCGCACGCCGCAGCACGTCATCGAGGTCGACGCCGGATTCCAGGAACTGGAGGATCGCTCGGCGCTCGGAGCCCGACAGCGGTTTGACGTCGTCGATGCGGTCGACGAACTCGCGGTAGCCCTTCTCGGTGGGCACTCGCCCGGAGCTCGTGTGGGGCTGGGTGATGTAGCCCTCGGCTTCCAGTACCGCCATGTCATTGCGCACCGTTGCGCTGGATACCCCCAGGTTGTGGCGGTCGACGAGGGCTTTGGAACCGATCGGTTCCTTGGTCGCCACGAAGTCGGCGACGATCGCACGGAGCACCTCGAAGCGACGGTCGTCAGCACTTCCCATCTGGTACACCTCCAAGTCGTCTCCATTTTACGGACACCAACAGCACAATTAGCACCCACGGACGCGGAGTGCCACCGACTCGGGCCGCGCGCACGGATGTTCGCCCACCGCTGACGGTGGGGCCTCCAGCGACTAGCCTTGCTCGAATGGTGGTGCGGGGTCGGCCGGCAGGGACGACGGCGCGATGATCTTCAAAGGCGTTCGGGACGGCAAGCCATACCCCGAGCACAACCTCTCCTACCGCGACTGGTCGCAGATTCCGCCGCGACAGATCCGCCTCGACGAGTTGGTCACCACGACGACGGTGCTGGCACTGGACCGCCTGCTGTCCGAGGACTCGACGTTCTACGGCGACCTCTTCCCGCACGCGGTCCGGTGGCGCGGCGTGATCTACCTCGAGGACGGCCTGCACCGGGCGGTCCGGGCCGCGCTGCGTAATCGCACGGTCTTGCACGCCCGGGTCTACGACATGGACGACGGCGTCGCCGACCAGTTCTCGGCCAGCTGACCGGCGGCCGGCAGGCTCACCGTGAATTGAGTTCTGCCCGGGCGGGATTGCGCGTTAACCGTGCCGCCGTGTGCTTCCACGATCGACAGGACGATCGCCAGCCCCAACCCACTGCAGCCCAGCTCGCGCGACCGCGACTTGTCCGCCCGGACGAACCGGCCGAACAGGTTGGGCATGATCTCCTCGGGAATACCGGGACCGTCGTCGCTGACGACAAGCTGCACCCGCCCGTCGCCGCCCCTGGTGAGCGATGTGTTGACGGTGACTCCCGCCGGGGTGTGCACCCGCGCGTTGCCGAGCAGGTTCGCCAGCAGCTGATGCAACCGGGCGCGGTCGCCGCGAACCCAGATCGCCTCGTCGGGCAGGTCGATCATGAAGTGATGATCCGGCGCGCTCACCGCGGCGTCGTTGACCGCGTCGGCGACCACGTCGCACAGGTCGAGGTCTTCGAGCTCCAGGTCACCGCCCTCGTCGAGCCGCGACAGCAGCAGCAGGTCGGCCACCAGGGACGCCATCCGGCGTGACTCCGCCTCGATGCGGGCCAGCGCGTACTCGGTGGTCGGCGGCAGCAAGTCGCTGTCCTGGCGGGTCAGTTCGGCGTAGCCGAGGATCGCGGCCAGCGGTGTGCGCAGTTCATGGCTCGCGTCGGTGAGGAATTGGCGGGTTCGGCGGTCGGAGGCCGCGATATCGCCGAGCGCGGAATCGACATTGGTCAACAGCCGGTTGAGGGTATGGCCGACGACCCCGACCTCACTGGCCCGGTCGGTGTCGGCCGGGCTCACCCGGGCGGTGATCCGGTAGTCGGTGGGATCCAGGGGAAGGGCGGCAACCTTGGCGGCGACGTCAGCGACGCGCCGCAACGGCCGCAACGCGTAGTTCACCACGATCATCGTTCCCAACGCGGTGAGCGCCACAGCGACGACCACCAGGATCACCACGGTCAGGCCTTTGCCGGCGACGGTCTTGTTGGCCAGATCCAGCGACACCGCCGACACCAGCCGCTCGCCGCCCGGGAAATCCCGGTGCCCGACCCGATGCGACCCCATGTCGCCGAGTTCGACGGTCTGCGGATCGCCGCCGGCCCAGTTGATCTTCTCCAACGCGCGCAGTGCGTCCGGCGGAGCGGGGACGGGTTCACCATCGGTGAACGCGCTGGCGTACACCACCCGGTCGTCGCGCAGCATCGCGATCACCGTGCCCGGCCCCTGACCCGGGAACTCACCGAGGTCGCCGTGACCGGCGCTGCCGTCTTCGGAAGGTTGCTCGATGTCCCCGAACCGCTTGGCCTTGGAATACGAATAGCTGAACGCAGCAAGCGAATTCGACACCTGACTGTTGGCCAGACTCATCGCCTCGTCGCGCAGACTCATCACGGCGACCGCGCCGATGGCGATCATCGCCACGCTGCTGATCGCCGAGACCCAGATGACCAACCGCCTGCGCAGTGAACGCGGACGCCACCGCCTCTCGCCGTGGGTGGCCGGCCTCACCGCTCGGGCCGCAGCATGTAGCCGACACCGCGCACCGTATGGATCATCGGCTCGCGTCCGGCGTCGACCTTGCGGCGCAGATAGGAGATGTAGAGGTCGACGATGCTGGACCGGCCGCCGAAGCCGTAGTTCCACACCCGGTCCAGGATCTCGGCGCGCGTGACAGCGCGGCGCGGGTTGCGCATCAGATACCGCAGCAGCTCGAACTCGGTGGTGGTCAGCGAGATCTGCTCGTCGCCCCGGGTGACCTCACGACTCGGCCCGTCCAGCACCAGATCGCCCACCTTCAGCACCTCGTCCTCGGGCGCGGTGGTGGCCTTGGACCGCCGCAGCAGGCCCCGCAACCGCGCGACCAACTCCTCGAGGCTGAACGGCTTGGTCAGATAGTCGTCGGCTCCCGCGGTCAGCCCCGTCACCCGGTCCATCACCGAATCCCGCGCCGTCAGGAACAGCGTCGGTGTATAGCCCTCGGTCTCCCGGGTCATCTTGAGGATCTGCAGTCCGTCCGTGTCGGGCAGCATGATGTCGAGCACCAGCAGATCCGGCTCGAACTCCCGGAACTTCGACAAGGCGTCACGACCGTCGCCGGCCGTTTCCACTTCCCAACCCTCGTAGTGCAGGGCCATCTTGACCAGATTCGTCAGCGCCGGCTCGTCATCGACGAGCAGTACGCGGATGGGCGAACCATCGGCGCGGGAGATGCGCGGAAGCTGACCGAGGATGGCCTGACGGGGGCGAAGAGGACGAGACGTTGACGGTGCGACCGGGATAGCCATACTTCGATTCTGGTGAAAACACATGAATCTGTCATGGACCCCATATCTGTTTCATATCTTGCCCGGTCGCAGCCCTACTGACGGTGTTGTCGTATTGCGTTCGCGGCCAGAGCATTCCGCACTCATCTGTTAGACGCGACACATTTTGGTCACAACTCGACCGCGCCGAGTGCCCGCAGATATGGATCCGATATGGATTCCTTGAAGTCGATCTTTCACCACACCTACTGTCGCGCTTGTGAATTCGTTTCGCTTCGGCGGCACGATTCGTGAATCGACTGTCAATTAATAGATCTCGCATACGCAGACAGGAGTCTGGCCTTGCAGCGTTCAACTGCGCCACTCGAGGGTTCTGAAGACCCGGGCAGGATGTCCACCCTCCTGCGCTACGACCTACCGGCCTCGCTGGTGGTCTTCCTGGTGGCCCTGCCGCTGTCCCTGGGCATCGCCATCGCCTCCGATGCACCGGTGCTGGCGGGACTGATCGCGGCGATCGTCGGCGGTGTGGTTGCCGGCGCCCTTGGCGGATCGCCGCTGCAGGTCAGCGGTCCCGCCGCCGGGCTCACGGTGATCGTCGCGGGCCTGGTGGCCGAATTCGGCTGGGCCGTGACCTGCGCAATCACCGTCTGCGCGGGCATCCTCCAGGTACTGCTGGGAGTCAGCCGGGTGGGCCGCGCAGCGCTGGCTATCTCACCGATGGTGGTGCACGCCATGCTGGCCGGCATCGGCGTCACGATCGCGCTTCAGCAGGTCCACGTCCTGCTGGGCGGCAGCTCCGAGAGCTCGGCCTGGCGCAACATCACCGAACTGCCCGGTCAGCTGCTCGCCGCTGATCACGCGGGGTTGGCCGTGGGGCTGCTGGTGATCGGGATCCTGGTGGGCTGGCGCTGGATGCCCGCGAAGATCCGCAAGGTGCCCGGGCCACTGGTCGCGATCGTCGTCGCCAGCGCCGTGTCGGTGCTCTTCGCGATGAATGTGCCCCGCATCCAACTCAACGGGTCACTGCTCGACGCCTTGAAGCCGCCGGGCCTGCCGGAGGGGAACTGGGGTGCGTTCGCGACGGGCGTAATCACCGTCGCACTCATCGCCAGCGTCGAGAGCTTGCTCACCGCGGTCGCCGTGGACCGGATGCAGGACGGCCCGCGGTCGAACCTGAACCGCGAACTCGTGGGACAGGGCGCTGCCAACGTCGTCTCGGGCGCGGTCGGCGGACTTCCGATCACGGGCGTGATCGTGCGCAGCTCGGCCAACGTCACCGCAGGCGCCAAGACCCGCGCATCGGCGATGTTGCACGGCGTGTGGGTGCTGGTCTTCGCGCTGCCGTTCGCCGGTTTGGCTCAGCAGATTCCGACTGCGGCGCTGGCCGGATTGCTGATCGTCATCGGCATCCAGCTGGTCAAACTCAGCCACATCAAGACAGCACGCCGAACCGGCGATATCGCCGTCTATCTGGTGACGATCACCGGGGTGGTCTTTCTCAACCTGCTCGAAGGCGTTCTGCTCGGGCTGGCGCTGGCCGTCGTGCTGACTGTCTGGCGGGTGGCGCGCGCCAGGATCCATGCCCAACCCGCCGACGATGACGACGACAACGACGATTGGCGCGTCGCCGTGGAAGGCTCGGCCACGTTCCTGTCGCTGCCCCAGCTGCACAAGACGCTGGCGTCGGTGCCGCCCGGTGTGCGCGTCACACTGGAGATTTCGGTGGACTTCATCGATCACGCCGCACACCAGGTCATCGAGGATTGGCAGCGCCAGCACGAGGCTTCAGGCGGCAGCGTTCTGGTGCAGGAAGTCGGCTCCGTCGAACTGAACAGCGCGCTGGACGGGCCGCCGCAGCGCTCCTTCGGCATGGTCGACAAGCGGCTCGGCATCGTGCCGTGGAGTTCATGGCAGGACCCGCTGACCACCAACGGCCACGAACGGCGCGACACCGCAGGCCAGTCCGTTCTCGACGGCCTCGAGGTGTACCACCGCAGGACCGCTCCCCAAATACGGCCGCACATGGAGAAATTGGCGCACACCAACACCGCCGAGACGTTGTTCATCACGTGCACCGACGCCCGGATCGTGCCCAACGCGATCACCAGCAGTGGGCCGGGTGACCTGTTCACCGTGCGCAACGTCGGCAACCTGGTGCCCGCCGACCAGCACGACTATTCCGTGGAAGCGGCGATCGCCTTCGCGGTCGGTAGGTTGAACGTGTCATCGATCGTCGTGTGCGGCCATTCCGCCTGCAGCGCAATGCATGCCGCGTTGCGGGAGCAAAGCGTCGCGGCGCCGCGCCCACCCGGCGAGGAACACCTCCGGTCCTGGCTGAAATACGCTCAGCCGGCCCTGGACGCCTTCGACGAGGGCCGGCACCCGATCGCACAATCGGCCGCCGAGCAGGGGTTCAACAGCGCCGACCAGCTGAGCATGGTCAGTGTTGCCGTCCAGGTCGACACCCTGGTGCGCCACCCACTGATCCACGACCTGCACGAGCAGGGCCGGCTGAAGGTCATCGGCCTGTTCTATGACATCGGCAGCGCCCAGGTTCTTCACGTCGATCCCACGCCAGCACTGTCATTGCATACCAACGGGATTGCTGTGCGTTGATTGAGTTCATTTGTCCATCAATAGATTTGACTCTGATATGAACTCCGTGACTGGGTCACCCACAAGACATAGAGTTGAGTTATCGGGAAGAGTCAACGAAAACCTAATCCCCCCAAGGTTTCTCTCCCGGAAGAAGAAAGGACGATCAATGACGATCAAACTCCGCCACCTCGCCCCGCTCGTCGCCGCCGGTGCCGCGGCGCTGGCCGTCAGCCTCGCGCCCAGCGCCGGCGCATCGCCCAACCCGATGGACTGCCTGGACAAGGGCGGTGCCACCATGTGCCAGAAGCAGGGCCACGCACGAATCCACGCCACACCTCCTGCCACCTCGCCTCAGCAGGCGTTCGGGTTCAACGGCATCCCGATGTGGGCGCTGGGCTAACCGGCAGGTATGCCGGGCAAGGCCGCGGGATGTGCCTACCCCCCAAGGCTCCCCCGCGGCCTTGCCGTGTCCGGCCCTCAGTCGTCGAGGAGGTCGCGCACCACGGCATCGGCCAGCAGCCGGCCACGGTCGGTGAGCAGCAACCGCTCTCCGGCCCGCGTCAACAGCCCGTCGTCCACGGCCCGGACCGCACGCGCCTGTTCGGATTCGGTCAGCGCGGCGACCGGCAACCCGGTGCGCAACCTGATTCCCAACAGCACGTTCTCGATGTGGCGGGCATCGGGACCGAGACGCTCGAAATCTGCCACCGGCAGCCGCCCGTCAGCCAGCTGCTCGGCGTACGTTTTGGGGTGCTTGACGTTCCACCACCGGGTGTCCCCGACGAACCCGTGGGCCCCGGGCCCCGCACCCCACCACTGCCCGCCGTTCCAGTAGCCGATGTTGTGCCGGCACTCACCGCCGGGACGGCTCCAATTGGACACCTCGTACCAACTCAGCCCCGCCGCCGCCAGCCGCTGGTCGAGCAATTCGTAACGGTGCGCGAGGACGTCGTCGTCCGGCGCTTCGATTTCGCCGCGGCGCACCCGGCGAGCCAGCGCCGTACCGTCCTCGACCACCAACGCATAGGCCGAGATGTGGTCGACGCCGGCGCTCAGCGCGGCGTCGACCGAGCGTGCCAAATCGTCATCGGACTCCCCCGGCGTGCCGTAGATGAGGTCGATGTTGACGTGCTCGAAGCCCGCCGCCATCGCCTCGGCGGCGGCCTGTAGCGGCCGCCCCGGGGAGTGGGTCCGGTCCAGCACTGCCAGCACCCGTCGCGCCGTGGACTGCATGCCCAACGACACCCGGGTGTAGCCCGCGGCGCGGATCTCGGCGAAGAACGCCTGCGACGTCGACTCCGGGTTGGCCTCGGTGGTGACCTCGGCTTGAGCAGCCAGCGTGAAGTTGGCGCGGATGGCCGCGAGCACCGAGGCCAATCCCGCGCCACCGAGCAGCGACGGGGTGCCACCGCCGACGAAGACCGTGTCGACGGCCACCTCACCCAGCAGGGCGGCGGTCAACTCCAGTTCGGAGCGCAGCGCGGTCAGCCAGCCCTGCGGCGAGGCGCCGCCGAGCTCAGCAGCCGTATAGGTGTTGAAGTCGCAGTACCCGCACCGCGTGGCGCAGAAGGGCACGTGGACGTAGATGCCGAACGCCGTTCCGGGAGTCAGTGCGAATTCCGGTAGGGCGGCCGGCACGGGGCGGACCGACATCCGTTCAGTGTCCCAGAGCCGACTTTCGCTCACCGCGAGTCGAAATTTGGCCCGGTTAGAGCTATCGGGGCCGTTCGTGGCAGAATGGCCCGCATGCTCGCCCCCCAGAACCTGCGCCGTGTGGCACTGGTGGCTCGGCGGCATGTGGATTTCAAGCGCGTCTGTACCTGTTGTTGTCTGGCTTGACGCCGTAGACCCGCCCACCTGTACCTCAGCTGGCCGACCGGATCTGCGCCGCCGGAACAGCTCACCGGTGGATTCGCGCGATTCGAACGCCAGCTCCTTGACATCGAGGAGCACATTTCATGACTCAGCCGACCAAGGCCGCGGCGAAGACACGCAGTGAAGGCCAGTGGGCTCTGGGTGAGCGCGAGCCGCTGAACCCGAACGAGCAGTTCAAGAAGGACGACGACGCACTCAACGTCCGGGACCGTATCGAGAACATCTACGCCAAGCAGGGCTTCGCGAGCATCGACAAGACCGACCTGCGCGGCCGGATGCGCTGGTGGGGTCTGTACACCCAGCGCAAGCCCGGTTACGACGGCACCTGGACCGGTGATGAGAACACCGACATGCTCGAAGACGAGTTCTTCATGCTGCGGGTGCGCAGCGACGGTGGCGCTCTGACCACCGCCGCGCTTCGGACTCTCGGCGGCATTTCGACCGAGTTCGCCCGCGATACCGCGGATATCAGCGACCGCGAGAACGTCCAGTACCACTGGATCCAGGTCGAGGACATGCCGGAGATCTGGCGCCGCCTCGATGAGGTGGGTCTGCAAACCACCGAGGCGTGCGGTGACTGCCCACGCGTGGTGCTGGGCTCGCCGCTGGCGGGAGAATCGCTCGACGAGGTCATCGACGGCACGCCCGCGATCAACGAGATTGTGAAGCGCTACATCGGTAAGCCGGAGTATTCGAACCTCCCCCGCAAGTTCAAGACCGCGATCAGTGGTCTGCAGGACGTGGTGCACGAGGTCAACGATGTCGCCTTCATCGGGGTCAACCACCCCGACCACGGTCCCGGTTTCGACCTGTGGGTCGGCGGCGGTCTGTCCACCAATCCGATGCTCGGACAACGCGTCGGCGCCTGGGTGCCACTGGACGAGGTGCCCGACGTCTGGGAGGCCGTGGTCAGTGTGTTCCGCGACTACGGCTACCGGCGGCTGCGCGCCAAAGCCCGGCTGAAGTTCCTGATCAAGGACTGGGGCGTAGAAAAGTTCCGCGAAGTTCTCGAGACGGAGTACTTGAAGCGGCCCCTGATCGACGGGCCCGCACCCGAGCCCGTCGTGCGCCCGATCGACCACGTGGGTGTGCAACGGCTCAAGAACGGGCTCAACGCTGTCGGGGTCGCGCCGATCGCCGGACGCGTCTCGGGCACGATCCTCACGAAGGTTGCCGACCTGGCTGAGGCCGCAGGCTCCAATCGGGTCCGGTTCACGCCGTACCAGAAACTCATCGTCCTGGACGTTCCCGATGACAAGCTTTACGAACTTCGAAGTGGGCTCGACGCGCTCGGCCTGCCGTCAACACCGTCGCACTGGCGACGAAACCTGATGGCCTGCACAGGAATCGAGTTCTGCAAGCTCAGCTTCGCCGAGACCCGGGTGCGCGCTCAGAGCCTGGTGCCCGATCTGGAGAAGCGGCTCGAGGACATCAACTCCCAGCTCGACGTCCCGGTCACGGTCAACATCAACGGCTGCCCCAACTCGTGCGCGCGCATCCAGATCGCCGACATCGGCTTCAAGGGTCAGATGATCGACGACGGCAACGGCCCGGAGGAAGGGTTCCAGGTGCACCTGGGCGGAAGCCTGGGGCTGGACAGCGGTTTCGGCCGCAAACTGCGCCAGCACAAGGTCACCAGCACCGAGCTCGGCGACTACATCGAGCGAGTGGTGCGCAACTTCGTGAAACAAAGAAGCGACGGCGAGCGTTTCGCCCAGTGGGCCGTCCGGGCTGAAGAGGATGAGTTGCGATGAGCGCTTGCGCGAAGAGCGGAGAGACGAGATGAGTATTGGGGTGGACAGGGCGACCGAGGCCGAGCTGCGGGAGCTTGCCGAACGTGGCGCGGCCGAACTCGACGGCGCCAGCGCGCTCGACCTGCTGGCCTGGACCGACAAGCACTTCGGTGGTGACTACGTCGTCGCCTCCAACATGCAGGACGCGGTGCTGGTCGACATGGCCTCGAAGGTGCGCCCCGGCGTGGATGTGCTGTTCCTCGACACGGGCTACCACTTCGCCGAGACGATCGGCACCCGCGATGCGGTCGAGGCGGTGTACGACATTCACGTCGTCAACGTCACGCCCGAGCACAGCGTGACCGAGCAGGATCAACTGCTGGGCAAGGACCTGTTCGCCAGCAATCCGGGCGAATGCTGCCGGCTGCGCAAGGTGGTGCCGCTGAGCAAGGCGCTGGGGGGATACACCGCCTGGGTCACCGGTATCCGTCGGGTCGAGGCACCCACTCGCGCCAACGCGCCACTGATCAGCTTCGATGAAGGCTTCAAGCTGGTGAAGATCAACCCGCTGGCCGCATGGACCGATGAGGACATGGACGCCTACATCCAGGCCAACGGCGTGCTGGTGAATCCGCTTGTCGACGAAGGCTATCCGTCGATCGGTTGCGCGCCGTGCACGGCCAAGCCGGTCGAGGGCGCCGACCCGCGTAGTGGACGCTGGCAGGGCCTGGCCAAAACCGAATGCGGGCTTCACGTTTCGTGAGGCTCATCCTCACCGCGCACGGCAGTGCCGATCCGCGTTCCGCGGTGACCACATACGGGGTGGCCGAGCACATCCGCATGCTGCGGCCCGAGCTCGACGTGCGAGTGGCGTTCTGCGAGAAGCACGCCCCGAACCTCAGTGATGTCCTGCGGTCACTCGACGGCCCCGCGGTCGTCACCCCGCTGCTGTTGGCGAGCGCCTACCACGCCCGCGTCGACATCCCGGCGATGATCGCCGACACCGGCGCCGACGTGATCCAGGCCGACACCCTCGGCGAGGATCCGCGTCTGCTGACCGTCATGCGGGAACGCTTGGCGGAGCACCAGATTCATCAGTTCGAGCGCGGCCTCGGCGTGCTGGTGGTGGCGGTCGGTTCGTCCCGTGCCGCCGCCAACGCCCGCACCGCGGCGCTCGCCGACACGTTGGGCCGCGGTACCCGATGGTCGGGGGTGCACGTCGCCTACGCCACCGGTCCCCAGCCGTCGGTGCAGGACGGGATCGAGTTGCTGCGCAACAGCGGCGCGCGGCGGATCGTGGTGGCGCCGTGGTTCATCGCGCCGGGCCGCATCACCGACCGGGTGGCCGCGATCGCCGATGCCGCAGGCCTGTCCATGGTCGCCCCGCTCGGCGCGCATCGGTTGGTGGCCGAGACGGTGCTCGACCGGTTCGATACCGCCGTCGCGAACCGGATGGCCGCCTAACTGGCCGCGACCTGGACCTCGCCGGCGATCGGCGGGACCCGGGTGGCCCGCACGTAGACGGTGTCGCCCTCTTTCAGCGCCAGCGCCTCGGCGTCGCCGCGGGTGATCTGCGCGGTGAACGGGGCGCCGTTGGTGGCGCTGGTCAGTTCGACTCGTACCTCGAAGCCCAGATACACCACCCGATCGATGGTGGCACGGGTTACTCCGGTCGACTCGGCCGTGCCATCCCCCGCCGCGATCGCCATCTCCGGATTGCGGCCAACCCGAATGTCGTGCGGGCGCACCAGGATTCCGTTGAGCGACGACACCGTGCCGAGAAAGGACATGACGAACGCATTGGCCGGACTGTCGTAGACGTCGGTCGGCGAGCCGATCTGTTCGATCCGGCCCTTGTTGAGCACCGCGATCCGGTCGGCCACGTCCAGAGCTTCGGCCTGATCGTGGGTGACGAGCACCGTCGTGACGTGCACTTCGTCGTGCAGTCGCCGCAGCCAGGTCCGCAGATCGTCGCGGACCTTGGCGTCCAGCGCGCCGAACGGTTCGTCGAGCAGGAGCACCTCAGGGTCGACGGCCAGCGCACGGGCAAGCGCCATCCGTTGGCGCTGACCGCCGGAAAGCTGGTTGGGATAACGCGTTTGGAAGCCGGCCAGCCCGACGACCTCGAGCAGGTCGTCGACCTTCGCCTTGACCTCAGCTTTCGGCTTCTTGCGAATTTTCAATCCGAACGCGACGTTCTCCCGCACGGTCAGGTGCTTGAACGCGGCGTAGTGCTGGAACACGAAGCCGATCCCGCGGCGCTGCGGGGGCACGTTGGTGACGTCCCGCCCGTTGATCGTGATGGTGCCGGTGTCGGGTTGATCCAGCCCGGCGATCGCGCGCAGCAGTGTCGATTTTCCCGATCCACTGGGGCCGAGCAGTGCGGTCAACGACCCCGCCGGCACCACGAAATCGACGTTGTCGAGGGCAGCGAAGTCGCCATAACGCTTGTTCGCGCCCGCGACGGTGATGGCATTGGTCATGAGAGTCGTTCTCCTAGTGGGATTACTCGCTCGCCTTGGCCCGCCGGGCGTCCAGAACCACCTGGACGATCAGGACCAGTACCGCGACGGCCATCAACAGAGTCGAAACGGCGTAGGCGCCGTACTCGGCACCACGGCTGTAGCGGTCGGAGACCAGCAGGGTCAGGGTTTGCGACGTGCCGGGCAGGTTGGAGGACACCATGATCACCGCGCCGTACTCGCCGAGCGTGCGGGCGACGGTCAGCACGATGCCGTAGGTCAGACCCCACCGGATCGACGGCAGCGTGATTCGCCAGAATGTCTGCCACCAGCTGGATCCCAGTGTCGCCGCCGCTTGTTCCTGATCGGTGCCGAGCTCGTGCAGAACCGGTTCGACCTCGCGGATCACGAATGGAACAGTGACGAAGATGCTGGCCAGCACGATGCCGGGCAAGCCGAAAATGATCTTCAAGCCCATGTTGTTCTGGACGAACCCGAACAATCCCGAGCTACCCCACAGCAGTATCAACGCCACACCAACGACCACCGGCGACACCGCGAAAGGCAGGTCGATGACGGCCTGCAGCGCGGATTTGCCGCGAAACTTGTTACGCGCCAGCACCAGCGCGGTCGGCACCCCGAAGACCACGTTGAGTGGCACCACGATCGCCACCACCAGCAGCGACAACTGCAGTGCCGAAATCGCGGCGGGCGTGGTGATGGATTCGACGAACGTACCGAAGCCGGGTGCGAACGTCCGCCACAGGATCAGACCGACAGGCACGAGCACCAGGACCGCGATGTAGGCGAGCGCGACGTAACGGGTGAGAAAGCGGACCAGGGGCGACGGGATCATGCCGACAGCTCCTCCCGCTTGGCGGCGCGGGAACCGATGGCGCGCAGGATGAACAACACGATGAACGAGACGACCAGCAGCACAATCGAAATCGCCGCCGCACCGGAAGGATCGTCGTTCTCGATCAGCGTGCGGATCCACTGCGAGGAGACTTCGGTCTCCCCCGGTACCGCGCCACCGATCAGCACCACCGAGCCGAACTCACCGATCGCACGCGAGAACGCCAGACCGGCACCGGACAGCAGCGACGGCAGCAACGCGGGCAGCACCACCTTGGTGAAGATGACGAAGTTCGTCGCACCAAGCGACGCGGCGGCCTCCTCGACCTCGCGGTCGAGTTCGAGGAGCACCGGCTGAACCGATCGCACCACGAAGGGCAGCGTGACGAACAGCAGCGCTACGCCCACACCCCATTTGGTGTGCTGCAGGTGCAAGTCGATCGGGCTGTTCGGCCCGTAGAGCGCCAGCATGACCAGGCTCGCCACGATGGTGGGCAGCGCGAACGGCAGGTCGATCACGGCATCGACCAACCGCTTGCCTACGAACTCGTCGCGAGTGAGCACCCAGGCGACCAGCAGCCCGAACACCGCGTTGACCACAGTGACGCCGATCGAGATCGTCAGCGTCACCTTGAACGACTCCAGCGCCGCATTGGACGTGACGGTCGCCCAGAAGTCGTGCCAGCCGCCCTTGGCCGACTGCCACACGATCGCGGCCAGCGGCAGCAGCACGATGACGCTCAGCCAGATCGACGCCGCCCCCACCCGCAGGCTGGTGGTGCCGTGCCTGCGGGCCAGGAAGCCGGACGGCCCGCCCGGCTCACTCGGAGTGAGCTCGGGCCGGACCGCCTGAGGATTTGGCTCGATAGCTGCTGTCATCCAGTGGCCTGCTTGTAGATCTTCGTAATGGTGCCATTGTCCTTGTCGAACAGGGCCGGATCGACCGTGCTCCAGCCACCGAGATCGGCGATCGTCCAGAGCTTCTGTGGTGTCGGGAAGTCGGTGGCGAAGTCAGCGGCCACCGACGGATCGACTGGCCGGAAACCGGCCTGTGCCCAGATCTTCTGGCCTTCCGGCGTGAACAGGTAGTTGTTCAGCGCGGTCGCCTTGTCCAGATGGGCGCTGGTGGTCACCACCGCCACCGGGTTCTCGATCTTGAACGTCTGCGGCGGGATGACGTGCTCGACTGGCTTGCCCTGACGCTCGGTGTTGATCGCCTCGTTCTCATAACTGATCAGCACGTCTCCGGTGCCCTGCAGGAACACGTCGGTGGCCTCGCGGCCCGACCCCGGACGGGTCTTGACGTGCTCGGTCACCAGCTTGTTGACGAAGTCGAGGCCGGCTTGCGCATCCTTGCCGCCGTTGCTCTTGGCGGCGTAGGGCGCCAACAGGTTCCACTTGGCCGATCCCGAACTGAGCGGGCTCGGGGTGACCACCTCGATGCCGGGCTTCACCAAGTCGTCCCAGTCCTTGATGTTCTTCGGGTTGCCTTTGCGGACGACCAGCGACACGACCGAACCGAACGGGATGCCCTGGGTGGTGGACTTGTTCCAGTCGGCGGCCACCTTGTTCGCCTTGACCAGGCGGGTGACGTCGGGCTCGACAGAGAAGTTCACGATGTCGGCCGGCTTGCCGTCGACCACACCCCGCGACTGGTCGCCGGAGGCACCGTAGGAGGTCGTCACTGCGACACCCTTGCCCTCCGGGGTGGCGGCGAACGCCGGGATGATCTTGCTCCAGCCTGGCTCGGGGACGGCATAGGCCACCAGGGTGAGGGTGGTGTCCGCTTTCGGCTGGTTGCCGCCACCGGGAACGTCGCTGGACCCGCCTCCGCAGGCGGCGAGCACCGTTGCGGTCGTCGCCAACGCGACGGCGGTACCCCACCGGCGACCGGGAAGGTGAATCTTGGGCATTACTGGCCTTTCTCATTGCGGGTTACGGGCGAATCGAGCCCCGTCGCAACGGAATGGCGATGTTGGACAACGAAGTGTCAACGACCATCACCGACACCAGACCGCGGACGGGCACAACGGTGTCAGCGACAACATGCAACATCAGCAACAGCCAACGGGCCAACGGCAATGAGGGCCAAAATGTGGCCCTCGCCGTAACCGGTCGCCGAATGCATGGCGCGAAGCTTAACAGAGTTCCGATGGACGACCGGCGGAGGTATCAGCGGTTGACCAGCCACAGCACGATGATCAAGACCAGCAGGGCCACCAGGGCGAGCGTCACGCGTGATCGTGGCATCCCGGTCACTCCTGCCGCCGGTCGGCGTGACGCACCCGGCGCACCAGCCGCATGCCGTTGCCGAGCAGCGCATCGATCACCACCGCGATGACGTAGGCGAGCAGCAGAACGACCGGCATCACGACGATGGTCTGAACGACGAAACCCAGCCCGGACAACCACAGTTCGACGCCGTCCCACCAGCTCAGCACTCCCTGCATTGCTCCAGCGTAGGCGGTGCCTGCCTGCGGGTCTTTGCCGCGGTAACAGCAAAGCCACGGATCGGGGCATAAGTAGACGGCAACAGGGTCGGCGTTCGATGATGTCCAGATGGTCCTCCAAGCCCAGCCAGCCGGTGAGAACACCGACGCCGTGCGCGTCCAGGCGCCCGCGCCGTTGTCCGTGACCGCCCCGGTGCCCTATGCCTCGCCGGCTGCGCTGCGCAACCCGTTCCCACCGATCGCGGACTACGGCTTCCTCTCCGACTGCGAGAACACCTGTCTGATCTCGTCGGCGGGCGCCGTGGAGTGGCTGTGCGTTCCCCGGCCCGACTCCCCCAGCGTTTTCGGGGCGATTCTGGACCGCGGCGCCGGGCATTTCCGACTGGGCCCCTACGGTGTGTCGGTTCCGGCGGCCCGCCGTTATCTACCGGGCAGCCTCATCCTGGAGACCACCTGGCAGACGCACACCGGCTGGCTGATCGTGCGCGAAGCACTCGTGATGGGTCCGTGGCACGACATCGAGGCCCGGTCGCGGACCCACCGGCGCACCCCCATGGACTGGGACGCCGAGCACATCCTGCTGCGCACGGTGCGCTGTGTGAGCGGCACGGTCGAAGTGGTGATGAACTGCGAACCGTCCTTCGACTACGGCCGGGTCAACGCCGCCTGGGAGTACTCGGCCAGCGCCTACGGCGAGGCGATCGCGCGGGCCAGGACCGATCCTGACGCGCATCCGACGCTGCGGCTGACCACGAACCTTCGCATCGGCCTCGAAGGCCGGGAAGCACGCGCCCGCACCCGCCTCAAAGAAGGCGACAACGTGTTCGTCGCCCTGTCCTGGTCGAAGCATCCGTCGCCGCAGACCTACGAGGAAGCCGCCGACAAGATGTGGCAGACCAGCGAGGCGTGGCGGCAGTGGATCAACATCGGCGACTTCCCCGACCACCCGTGGCGGTCGTATCTGCAACGCAGCGCGCTCACCCTCAAGGGTCTGACGTATTCGCCGACCGGCGCACTGCTGGCCGCCTCCACCACGTCGCTGCCGGAAACGCCTCAGGGCGAACGCAATTGGGATTACCGCTATGCCTGGGTGCGAGACTCGACGTTCGCGCTGTGGGGTCTGTACACCCTGGGTCTGGACCGCGAGGCCGACGACTTCTTCTCCTTCATCGCCGACGTCTCCGGCGCCAACAACGGTGAACGGCATCCGCTGCAGGTGATGTACGCAGTCGGCGGGGAACGCGAACTGGTCGAAGAGGAACTGCACCACCTGTCCGGCTACGACAACGCCCGGCCGGTGCGCATCGGCAACGGCGCCTACAACCAGATGCAGCACGACATCTGGGGCACCATGCTGGACTCGGTGTATCTGCACGCCAAGTCGCGCGAACAGATCTCCGATCAGCTCTGGCCGGTGCTCAAGGAGCAGGTCGAAGAGGCGATCAAACACTGGCGGGAACCCGACCGGGGCATCTGGGAGGTGCGCGGCGAACCCCAGCACTTCACCTCGTCGAAGGTGATGTGCTGGGTGGCGCTGGATCGCGGCTCGAAGCTGGCCGAACTGGTCGGCGAGAAGAGCTACGCGCAGCAGTGGCGAGCAATCGCCGAGGAGATCAAGGCCGACATCCTGACGCACGGCGTCGACGACCGCGGGGTGCTCACCCAGCGGTACGGCGACGACGCCCTGGATGCGTCACTGCTGTTGGTGCCGTTGGTGCGGTTCCTGCCGTCGGACGACCCGCGGGTGCGGGCCACGGTGCTGGCGATCGCCGACGAGCTCACCGAGGACGGTCTGGTGCTGCGCTACCGCGTCGAGGAAACCGACGACGGCCTGTCCGGCGAGGAGGGATCGTTCACGATCTGCTCGTTCTGGCTGGTGTCGGCACTGGTCGAGATCGGCGAGGTCAGCCGGGCCCGGCATCTGTGCGAACGGCTGCTGTCCTTCGCCAGCCCGCTGCATCTGTACGCCGAGGAGATCGAACCGCGCACCGGCCGGCATCTGGGTAACTTCCCGCAGGCGTTCACCCACCTGGCGTTGATCAATGCCGTGGTGCACGTGATCCGCGCCGAGGAAGAGGCCGACAGCACGGGCGTGTTCCAGCCGGCCAACGCCCCGATGTAGGCGGATGGCCTACAAATGGGCAGATGTAGGCGGATGGCCTACAGATAGGCAGATGTAGGCGGATGGCCTTTACCCCAGCCGGTCGGCCTTCAGAGCCGCTTCGACCCGTTCGAGGAGAGCTTTCGCGGCCGCGGCATCCTGTCGATCCCCCCGGAGGCCGTTGTCCATCAGCTGGGCCCACTGCCGCCGCAGGCGCTCGAGGTTCTCGGCAGCCCGATCGGTCGGGTACAGATTCACGCCGCGCGCGTCGTGCGGATCGGCACGGCGTTCGACGAAGCCGCGGTTCTCCAAGCTTCGGAGCGCGGTGGACATATTGCTGCGCTGCAGGCCGGTCGCCCGGGCCAGGTCGCTGGGCGTGACGCCCGGGTGGTGGTCGATGTGCCGCATCAGGTGGGCTTCCGACGCCGTCAACTCGACGATGTCGGCGTCCGATGCGGCTGCGGTGTCGAGGTGGAGTCGAAGCTCCCGCGCCACTCCGATGATCGCCTCGGCGAGATCGGCCAACTCACCATCCATGGACAAATCCTAGCGCATTAGTTATTCTTTGATAGTTATTTTCTCATAACTATCTAGATGAGGTTCTTCCATGACGACCGCCACCCGGGACGCCCAGACCCACGAGACCGCGATCTCGCCGTGGCTGCTGGTGGTACTCGCGCTGCTCAATGCGGTCGCACCGGTGGCCACCGACCTCTACCTCCCCGCCTTTCCCGAGATGACCGCCGAATTGCAGGCCAGCGCCACAGCCGTGCAGCTGACCTTGACGGCGTTCCTGCTCGGATTGACGTTCGGCCAGTTGCTGTTCGGCCCCCTGTCCGACCGGCTGGGCCGGCGCACCCCGCTGATCGTCGGGGCGCTGCTGTGCGTGCTGGCCAGCGTCGTCGCCGCCACCGCCCCGAACATCGCCGTCCTCATCGCGGCCCGGTTCGCCCAGGGCTTCACCGGTGCCGCCGGCATGGTGATCGGTCGCGCGGTGATCTCCGACCTCGCGGGCGGCAAGAGCGCGGGCCGGGCGTTCAGCCTGATGATGATCGTCGGCGGCGTCGCGCCGGTGGTCGCACCGTTCGCCGGCGGACTGCTGGTCGGCCCCGTCGGCTGGCGCGGCATCCTTTGGGTGGTCTGCGGCCTCACGGTGGCCATGCTGGTCGCGACCGTGGCCGTGGTGCGCGAATCACACCCGGCTCATCGTAGGGAAGAATTGAAAGCCGATGCCGCACAGGGTATCTCGCCGTGGACAGCGCTACGGTCCCGGGCCTACATCGCCAACACGCTGGCCTTCGCGTTCGGTTTCTCGGTGATGATGGCCTACATCTCGGCCTCACCGTTCGTCTACCAGGTGATGGTGGGGCTCACCCCGACGCAGTACGGCGTCGCCTTCGGCATCAACGCACTGGGCATCGTCAGCGTGAGCTCGCTGTCGGCGCGGCTGAACCAGCGCATCGCCACCGCCACGCTGCTGGGTGTGGGCCTGGGCCTGACCATGGCCGCCACGCTCGTGCTACTCGGTCTGGTTCTCACCGGGGCACCGGCTTGGCTGATCCCCATCCCGATCTTCGTGGCCGTCGCATCCCAGGGCCTGATCCTCGGCAATGCCACCGCGCTGGCGCTGGCCGCAGTCCCCCGCGCCGCCGGCACGGGGTCGGCCGGCCTGGGCGCGCTGCAATTCGGACTCGGCGCCGCCGTCTCACCGCTGGTCAGCCTGGGCGGAGAGCACACCGCCCTGCCGCTGGCAGTGGTGATGGTGACCCTGGCGGTGCTGGCGCTGGCGGCCTTCCTCGTCGGCCGCCGGGTCAGCTGATCAGGCCCGGCTGAGCCGCGATCACGAGATCCGTTGCACAACAACACCTTCAAGAACGGTAGTTACTTATTTGCCGCATTCTTGATCATGCCCGAGGCGATGGCACTGGCCTCGTCGGCGATGGAATTGCTACACGCCCATGCCTCGACCACCACGTTGGACGCCGAGGTCAGCGCGTGCTGGCAGCCCCATCCGCCGGCGTTGCGCTGAGTGGAGACCTGCGTCAGGACGTCGCCGCTCACATCCGCAGCATCGATCTTCCAGGTGGAGTGCACGTCGGCGTTGTCGATGTCGATCGATGTGCCGCCGCACTTCTGCCACGTGGTGCGCGAGCTGTCGACGAACGCCGCGGCCTTCTCACTCGACGGATAGAGCACCGCGATCTGTTCGACCCAGTGCGCATTGTCGGCGGTCGGCTCCTGGAGCACCTGGTCGCGGACCGCCGTCCAGTCGCTGCCCTGGTACACCATCTGTTCGGCACCGTAGATCGCCCCGAGGCAGTCGACGTCGGACACTCCGTCGGAGTTGTCGCTCATGTTCTGCGAGGACCCGGTCACCCGGATCCCGGTGGCGCCCATGATGCCGTTCACCTCTCCCGCGCTGAGCAGCACCCGGTCGAGGTCGGACTCCGTGAGGGTGGGGACGTCAACGGACGTGGGGAGGGCGCTGTCGGCGCGCAGTGCCGTGCCCCCGACGGTGGACACGCAACCGGACAGCAGCACGCTGACCAGGACGGCGGCGCAGAACACGGGCATGCGGCTCACGCACGACATTGTCCCCCGGGCGACCCGCTCCGGTGGGTCAACGACCGATCATCGTCCGTGGGCGACCTTGTCCAGCATGGTTCCGGCCAGGCTCACGGCGCGGCCCGAAGGCCGCCGCTGACCGCCGGTGACCGCGGCGTCCACGTCCACCACGCAATCAGCCGCCAGCCCGATGGCCCGCTCGGTGGGGAACGACGCGTCGCCCTGGTTGTCGGAGTTGACCACCGTCGCCGACAACACCGGACCATCGACTCTCACGTCGGTGACCTTCTGGCGCATCTCGGCGCCGGCCGGGGTGGGCAGGGCGGAACGCACCGTCTTGCCTTCGCACGCCTTCCATTGGTTGACGAAAGCACCGAACATCCGTTGCGCCTCGGCATCGGAAGCGAATTGGACAACACCGGCATCCACGCTGGAAACGGTTTGGCCGCCACCGAAGTTCGAGAACTCCTGCCAGGCCGCCCGGCGCACGTCACCCACCTCGTACACCACGCGCATGAAGGGTGTGGCAGGCCCGAGACATTCGATGGGGTTGGCGGCGGCATTGTCGCGAATTCCGTTGGGCAGGGCATCGATTCCGCCGACGGTTGGCGATTCGCTGTCGGACAACGGATTTCCCGCTGCCCGGCTCACCTCCGCACCGGTGGGCAACACCTCGGCCAGATCGCGCAGGACAACACCGTCGTCTTGGCGTGCCGCCGAGCCATCGAGGGTGCTCGTGCACCCTGCCAGCACAGCGATGCCGACCACGGCACCAACAATCGATCGCCCCCGAACGACAGCTTGGTCGCGTGTGATTGAGCCCTCGCCCCCTACTTCTTGGCCTTGTCGCCGGCCTTGTCCCCGGCCGAATCGGTGGACAGCGCGGCGACGAACGCCTCCTGAGGAACGTCGACCCGCCCGATCGTCTTCATCCGCTTCTTGCCCTCTTTCTGCTTCTCCAGCAGTTTGCGCTTACGGGTGATGTCACCGCCGTAGCACTTGGCGAGAACGTCCTTGCGGATCGCCCGAATGTTCTCGCGGGCAATGATTTTGGAGCCGATCGCAGCCTGCACCGGCACCTCGAACTGCTGACGCGGGATCAGCTCCTTGAGCTTGGTGGTCATCTTGTTGCCGTAGGCCTGCGCCGAATCCTTGTGCACGATCGCACTGAACGCATCGACAGCCTCACCCTGCAGCAGGATGTCCACCTTCACCAGCGCCGCCTCCTGCTCACCGGACTCTTCGTAGTCCAGGCTGGCATACCCACGGGTGCGCGATTTCAACGCGTCGAAGAAGTCGAAGATTATCTCCCCCAACGGCATCGTGTAGCGCAGCTCGACACGCTCCGGCGAGAGGTAATCCATGCCGCCGAGTTCGCCGCGCCGCGACTGGCACAGCTCCATGATGGTTCCGATGAACTCACTAGGCGCGATCAGGGTGCATTTCACCACCGGCTCATACACTTCGCGAACCTTGCCCTCGGGCCAGTCCGACGGATTGGTCACGATCAGTTCGCTGCCGTCGTCCTTGATCACCCGGTAGACCACGTTCGGCGAGGTGGAGATCAGATCCAGGTCGAACTCGCGCTCGAGGCGTTCCCGGGTGATCTCCATGTGCAGCAGGCCGAGGAAGCCGCAGCGGAATCCGAAGCCCAACGCCACCGACGTCTCCGGCTCGTAGGTCAACGCGGCGTCGTTGAGTTGCAGCTTGTCGAGCGCCTCACGCAGATTCGGGTAGTCCGAGCCGTCGACCGGATACAGCCCCGAATAGACCATGGGTTTGGGCTCGCGGTACCCGGTGAGCGCTTCGGTGGCGCCGTGCCGCGCGCTGGTCACCGTGTCACCGACTTTGGACTGCCGGACGTCCTTCACGCCGGTGATCAGATAGCCCACCTCGCCGACGCCCAGCCCCTCGGTGGGTTTGGGCTCCGGCGAGACGATGCCCACCTCGAGCAGTTCGTGGGTGGCCCCGGTGGACATCATCTTGATCTTCTCGCGCGGGGTGATCTTGCCGTCGACCACGCGGACGTAGGTGACCACGCCGCGGTAGATGTCGTAGACCGAGTCGAAGATCATCGCCCGGGCCGGCGCGTCGGCATCGCCGGTCGGTGCGGGCACCAGACGCACGACCTCGTCGAGCAGCTCTCCCACACCCTCGCCGGTCTTGCCGGACACCCGCAGCACGTCGCTCGGTTCGCAGCCGATGATGTGGGCGATCTCACCGGCATAGCGGTCGGGGTCGGCGGCGGGCAGGTCGATCTTGTTGAGCACCGGAATGATCGTCAGATCGCGGTCCAGCGCGAGATACAGATTCGCCAGGGTTTGAGCTTCGATGCCCTGGGCGGCGTCGACCAGAAGCACCGCACCCTCGCAGGCCTCCAGCGCACGGGACACCTCGTAGGTGAAGTCGACGTGGCCCGGGGTGTCGATCAGGTGCAGGACGTACTTCTCGCCGTTGCTTTCCCAGGGCAGGCGCACATTCTGCGCCTTGATCGTGATGCCGCGTTCCCGCTCGATATCCATCCGGTCCAGGTACTGCGCGCGCATCGACCGCTCATCGACGACGCCGGTGAGCTGCAGCATCCGGTCGGCCAGCGTCGACTTCCCATGATCGATATGGGCGATGATGCAGAAGTTCCGAATCTGCGCCGGCGCGGTGAACGTCTGGTCGGCGAAACTGCTGATGGGAAATCTCCTGGTCGGGTGGTACTTCGAGGGGGCCCTCGGGCGTCTCCAGCGTATCGAGTAGGGCCCGGCCCGGCACAATCGCGCGCCACGAGGCTCGCGCGATCCGCCTATGCTCATCAGAATGGCGTCGCAGTGGAGGACGTTTCAGAGAATCGCGGAGCACCTCGTTTTCACCGAGGCGCCCAAGTTCATCCGACAGTTGCCGATACCCCAGGCCGTACCTCGGACCATCCAACAGGGCCTGCGGCTGGGCATCGAAGTTCTGGTGGCCAGCACCACCCCGATCGATCAGCCCGCCGCGATCACCGCGGGCCGCCCGGTCACCGACAACAGTGTCCCGACGGCGCATCGCGCCCGCCGGCTGGTCTACGCACCCGATCTCGACGGTCGAGCCGACCCTGGCGAGGTGGTCTGGACCTGGGTGGTCTACGAGGACGACCCGACCAAGGGCAAGGACCGGCCGGTGCTGGTGGTCGGCCGGGATCGCCGGACGCTGCTCGGGTTGATGCTGTCCAGCCAGGCCCACCACGCCGAGGACCGCAACTGGATCGCGATCGGCTCGGGCGGCTGGGACTACGACGGCCGCCCCAGCTGGGTACGCCTGGACCGGGTGCTCGACGTACCCGAAGAGGGCATCCGTCGCGAGGGCGCGATTCTGGATCAGCACACCTTCGAGCTGGTCGCTGCGCGGCTGCGTGACGAATACTCCTGGAGTTGACGGTTGTGCCCGCGGTGCGCGGGCACCCCTGACGTCACGGTCGAGATCGACGTGAGGGTTGTCGCCACGCACGGATCACGACCCTGAGGTCGATCTCGGCGCAGAAGCGAGCCCCTAGCCGCCCTGCGTGATGTAGGCCTGCAGATGCTCCTGCTCGGCCTGCAGCTGCTCCATCCGGTTCTTGACCACGTCCCCGATGCTGACGATGCCCACCAGCCGGCCGCCCTGCATCACCGGTACATGCCGCACCCGGTTGTTGGTCATCAGCGCGCTCAGGTCGTCGATCTGGTCGTCGGGCGAGCACGTCACCAGCACCGTGCTCATGATGTCGGCGACCGCGCTGCGGAGCAGGTCCGGACCGTGATCGTGCAGCGTGCGCACGACGTCGCGCTCCGAGACGATGCCCACCACGCCGCCGTCCGGGCCGACGACGACCATCGCGCCGATGTTGTGGATGACCAGCTCGGCCAGCAGGCCGGTGACCGTGGTGGTCTCGGTGACCGTGGCCACCGTCGTTCCCTTACTGCGAAGGATGTCGGCGATACGCATCGCCACCCCCTTGTGATGGATGTCACACCAGGTTAAGGCTTGTGAGAGCGCCGGGGAAGCAAACCGCATCGGTTGCGTTAAGACAGAACAGGCCGACCACGAGACACGAGGAGATCTGCATGGGCACCTTGCCGAAGACGGAGTTGGGCGACGGCTTGACGGTCAGCGCGATCGGGTTCGGCGGCATGGCGCTGACGCCGGTCTACGGCGCGGTCGACGACACCGAGTCACTGGCGACGCTGAACCACTGCCTGGACGTCGGGATGACCTTCATCGACACCGCCAACGTCTACGGCGGCGGCGCCAACGAACGACTGATCGGCCAGGTGCTGGCCCACCGGCGCGACGAGGTCACGCTGGCGACGAAGTTCGGGATCGACGGTGACCCGACGACAGGCAAGCTCAAGGCCCGCGGTGATGCGGAGTACGTCCGGCGCTGTGTCGACGAGAGCCTGGGCCGGCTCGGCACCGACGTGATCGACCTCTACTACATGCACCGCCGCGACGTGTCGCTGCCGATCGAGGAAACGGTGGGCGCCATGGCCGAGCTGGTGACCGCGGGCAAGGTGCGCCACCTCGGCCTGTCGGAGGTGACTGCAGACGAGTTGCGCGCCGCGGCCGCCGTGCACCCGATCGCCGCCGTGCAGAGCGAATGGTCGATCTGGAGCCGCGACGTCGAACGCCATGTGGTGCCGGCGGCCGCCGAACTCGGCGTCGGCTTCGTGCCGTATTCGCCACTGGGACGCGGATTCCTCACCGGGACGATCCGGTCGGCGGCCGACCTCTCCTCGGCCGGGGACTTCCGCAGCCGCATACCGCGCTTCGCCGAAGACGTACTGGACGCCAATCTTGCTGTGGTGCAGGTGGTCAGCTCGATCGCCGACGAAGTGGCCGCGACGCCGGCGCAGGTTGCGCTGGCGTGGTTGCGACAGCGCGCCGAGGTCCTCGGTGTGGCGTCGGTGCCGATCCCGGGCACGCGACGCGCGGCCCGCGTCGACGAGAACGCCGCGTCGCTGGCGGTGCAGCTCAACCCCGATCAAGTGGTGGCCCTTGAGGCGGCCGGCGCCAGTGTGTCCGGCCACCGGTCCATCGATCCGAATTGGGTGTCCTCGGCGCGGGAGTGACCCCGGCGGTCACGTCCCCGACGAGGTTTGGCTCACCGACAAGGCCACCGCGGTGTCGTCGAATTGGGCGGCCTGAGCGCTGATCCGGCCGATCTCGCTGGGCCGCTTGAGCAATCCGCGAACCGAGATGATGGCAACCTGTTCGGCGACCCGGACCGCCTCGGCCACCCGGTCGCCCCCGTCGGTGTGCAGGCGGGTGCGCTTCTGCGCACCCTCATCGAAGTTCAGCAGCAACCCGGCGGTGTCCTCCCGGTCGCAGTCGATGAACTTGCCCTCCGCGATCGCCGCACCGATCAGGTCGGACACCCAGTCTTTGAGCCGCTCATAGTCGGTCCAGAACTGGTGGAAGTCGGCCCGCTGGTCGTGGGCGATGCGCTGGATCTCGTTGAAGTCGATCGGCGAGAGCGCCAACTGGATGGTGTCGAAGCGCAACAGCCGGTAGAGCTTGACGGCAGGCGATCCCGAACCGGCACCGACCTCGGCGATGAACTTCAGCGGCGCCCGGTTCACCAGCAGCGTCTCCCCCAGCAGCTGCTCCTTGTTGCGGAACCAGTAGTACAGCGACGACTGCTGCAGGCCGGCGGCCCGCGCGATGTCGCTCATTGTGGTTTGCGCATAACCCTTTTCGGAGAACAGCCGGGTCGCGGCGTTGACGATCCCGGTGCGTGGCGAGGTCGTCGCCGCCGAATCGGCATCGTTGCGGGGCCGTCCGATCACGCGAACCCGTGACCGGCCCTGCGGTGTCGGCACGTCGCGAATTGTACGGCCGGGATCCGCCGTCATCCCAGCGGTGGGACTTCAGCGTGCGCGCGCATCACCACGTCACGCGCTGCGGCCACGACGTCCGCCCACAACTGGAGGCCGTAGCTCTTCGACGCCCGCGACGGGTACCCGGTCACTCCGTTGGTGGAGACCTGCTGGACGGGATAACGGAACACCGTGCCCGCGGTGCGGTCGGGGTCGTCGGCATCGCGCATCGCGTCGACGTCCACCAGTTCGGGCCGGATCGCCAGCATCAGCGACGTCTCCGCCGCATTGGCGTGCCAGTCGACCGCGTCCTCGGTGGCTCGCCGGGCGATGTCGGGTGTCAGGTCCCACCACTGCATGACGCCGATCCGCCGGTCGGGATGCTGTCGGCGAAACCGATCGCAGGCCAACCACAATGGCGCGCTGTTACCGACGTGACCATTGACGAACAGGATGCGGCGCACCCCGGAGTCCGCACACGCCTCGGCGACCCGTACCGCCGCCGTTGCGGTCTGGTCCCCGTCGAACGCCACCGTGCCAGGCAGCGCGGTCCCGTGAAAGAAGCTGGCGCCGAACGCGATCGCAGGCAACACGAGAGCAAGCTCACCGGCGGCAGCCTCGGCGATGGCGGTGGCCATGATGGTGTCGGTGCCCACCGGCAGATGCGGCCCATGCTGTTCGGTGGCGCCCACCGGAATCAGGGCCACGGTGTCGGGGTCGGCGGAAAGCCGGTGGGCGATCTGCACCGAGTTGAGGTCATCCCAGCGACTGCTCATCAGAAGAACCGTAGGTAGCGCTCGGACTCCCACGACGAGACGTGTGCGTTGTAGGAATCCCACTCGAGCTTCTTCTCGGAGACGAACGAATCGTACATTGCGGTCCCGAACACGCTGTGCACCAACGGGTCCGCTTCGATCGCGTCGATGGCCTCACCCAGCGAGCGGGGCAGCCAGGTGATGCCGCGCTCGATCAGATCCGGTTCCGAGAGCCGGTAGAGGTTGTCGCGGTTGGGAGCACCGGGGTCGAGCCCCTCCCGGATCCCTTCCAGTCCGGCGGCCAGCATCAGGGCCGCACCCAGATATGGGTTGTTGGCACTGTCGGCGGCGCGGCATTCGACACGTCCGCCGCCCCGGGGGATCCGCAGCATGTTGGTGCGGTTGTTGTCGCCGTAGCAGGCGAAGATCGGTGCCCACGTCAGACCGGACATGCTGCCCTGCTTGACCAGTCGCTTGTAGCTGTTGACCGTCGGCGCGATGACCGCGCAGATCGCCCGGGCGTGACGCAGCACTCCGGCGATGAACTGGTAGCCGAGCGAGGAAAGCCCGCATCCATGCGGATCGTCGCTGGATTCGAAGAGGTTGGTCCCACCGGCGTCGGCCAGCGACATGTTGTAATGCGCTCCGCTGCCCGTTCGATCGGCGAAGGGTTTGGGCATCCACGAGGCGAACAGGCCGTGCTTGCGGGCGATCTCGCCGACCATCATCCGGAAGAAGACGAACCGGTCGGCCATCGATACCGCATCGGTGTAGGTGAAGTCGGTCTCGAACTGACCGTTCCCGTCCTCGTGGTCGAAAGAGTAGACATCCCAGCCCAGTTCGTTCATCGCCGCGACGATCTCGTCGACCACGCCGAAGTTGTGCAGCATCCCGCGCAGGTCGTAGCAGGGTTTGTCGAGGTTGTCGTCGGGGCTAGCCGGCTCCGGCACCCCGGTTCGGTCCGACAGCAGGAAGAACTCCGTCTCGATCCCGAGGTTGAAGGTGTAGCCCAACGTCGCCGCCTCGGCGGTGACCCGCTTGAGGATCTGACGGCTACACGACTCGAACGGGCTGTCACCGATCCACAGATCGCCGGGAAACCATGCGATCTCGCGATTGAACGGCATGACGATCGCCGCGTCGAGGTCCGGGTGCGGCGCGACCTCGTCGTCGTTGACGTCCTGCGGCACACCGTCCAGGGCGGCGCCGGTGAACATCTCCGACCCGTTCGCGGCCTGCTCCAAATGGCCCAGCGGCACCATCTTCGCCTTTGGCTTGCCGTGCATGTCGACGAAACTGATCGCCGCGTAGCGGACTCCCGCGGCGGTCAGCTTCTCGGCGACCTCGCGGACGTCGGTGTGCGCCTGCCCGTTGAGCGTGCTTGTCATCTGTTCCCTTTCTCGCACCGGTCGACGCCACCGTAGCCACGCTCTGTAACTGCGCTGTTTCCAAATAATGAATGACCTATTGAAACTTGGCAGCGATGACGGCCGTGAACAGAGCAGTTGGCGGTCATCGCCAGCACAGTTGTGTCAATAGGTCATTGAAAAGCGCCTCAGCAGTGAAACCCGCCATACCGAGGGCCAATTGCTCCCGAGCAGCTGCCCGGCAGGGTAGTAATTAACCCCATGATCGACGTCACGCTGCTCGGCACCGGAAGCCCGATGGTCGACCCGAATCGCGCCGGGCCGTCAACCCTGGTCAAAGCCGGCGACTCGCTGTTCCTGGTGGATTGCGGGCGGGGGGTGCTGATGCGGGCCGCCGCTGCGGGCGTCGGCGCCGCCAACATCACCGCGCTGCTGCTGACCCATCTGCACAGCGACCACATCACCGACCTGTCCGATGTGATCACCACCCGGTGGGTCACCACGTTCGTGCCCACCCCGCTGCCGATCATCGGCCCGCCCGGCACCAAAGCCGTCGTCGACGCGACGCTGGCGGCGTTGGCCCCCGACATCTCCTACCGCATCGGCCACCACCCCGACATCACCGAACCGCCGTCGATTCAGGTGCACGAGTACGCCTCCGGCCAGGTGTGGGACGACGGCGGCGTCCGGATCACCGCGGCGCCCACCGACCACCGTCCGGTCGAGCCGACACTCGGTTTCCGCGTCGAATACGACGGGGCGGCGGTGGTGCTGGCCGGTGACACCGTGCCCTGCGCCGGCCTCGACGAACTCGCCAAGGGGGCGAACGCACTGGTGCACACCGTCATCCGCGCGGATCTCGTCGAGCAGATGCCGGTTCAGCGGCTCCGGGACATCCTCGACTATCACTCGTCGGTCGAGCAGGCCGCCGCGACCGCCGCCCGCGCCGGGGTCGGCACACTGGTGCTCACCCACTATGTACCGCCCCTGGTGCCCGGCCAGGAGGACCAGTGGCGCGCGAAGGCGGCCACCGAGTTCAGTGGCCCGGTGGAGATCGGCAACGACCTGCTTCGGGTATCCGTCGGGAACTAGCCGTCGGGAACTAAGCCGCGCCGTCGTCCGACTTATGGGCGATGACGACGACCGAGACTTCGACGCGCCGCGGTGACGCGGCTGTGCTGCGCCGGATCTGGCGGCTGCACTTCTGGGTAGGGCTGTTCGCCGCGCCGGTGCTGGTGGTGTTGGCCTGCAGCGGCCTGGTGATCCTCTACAGCCAGCCGCTGGACGCCCTGCTCAACCGGCACCTGCTCGTGGTCGAGCAGGGACCCCAGACGGTTCCCCTCGATGCGCAGGTGGCCACCGCCACCCAACACGCCGGCGCCGGAAGCACACTGGAAGCGGTCACCCCGCCGGACGGCCCGAACTCCTCGACCCGGGTGGACTTCTCCGCCGCCGACGCCAAGGGCTACCCGCAGGCCGAAGCCGACGTCATCCAGGTGTTCGTCGATCCCTACACGGGCGCCTATCTGGGGCAGCGCGATCAACTGTCCGGCCTGGTGGGCTGGGCCAATCAGCTGCACCGAATGTTCGGCAACGACGGCCCGCACATCCAGCTGCCGTCACTGGGACACCTCATCAATCCGTCCGCATATCCCGAGTCCACCATCCCGGTCGGCATCGGCAACCTCTGGATGGAGCTGACCGCGACCTGGATCCTGGTTCTGCTCGGCAGCGGGATCTATCTGTGGTGGCCGCGCGCCATCGAAGCCGCGAAACCGCTGCTGGGCGTGCGATGGCGCGCCGGCGGCCGGCTGCGGTGGCGCGATGTGCATGCGCTGACCGGTGTTGTCATCGCGGTCATCCTGATCTGCTACATCCTGTCCGGGATGACCTGGACGCGCTATTGGGGTGAGAACTGGCGGGCAGTGACCGCGACGGTCACCCCGTCCACCGAAATCGATGCTCCCTCAACGCCGGCCAAGCTCGGCGACTACGACCGCCTGGGGCGCCGCATCGCCTGGGCCGCCACCGACGACCCGATCTACGCATCGCAGCCCACCTCGGGCGCGGCCCGGCTGTCCTACAACGACATTGACCGGATCGCGAAGGACGAGCACATGGTGCCCGGCTATTCGATCTTCCCACCAACGGACACGACGCAGGATGGCGCGACGGTCTACGGCAGCTACACGGTGGTCAACCGGTGGCCGCAACGCGTGTCCGAACAGCGGACGCTCTATCTGAACCAGTTCACCGGCGCCACCATCACCAATGCCACCGCCGCCCAGGACGGTGCCCTGTCCCGGCTGACGAGCTTCGGGATCGCCATGCACATGGGCAACCAGATGGGTTGGCTCACCCGCATTTCGGCCACCGTCGCCTGCCTCGGGGTTCTCCTCAGCGCGGCGACCGGAGTGCTGATGTGGTGGAAACGCCGCCCCACCGGCGCCAGCGGGCTGCCCGGACCGGCCAGCGAATCCACCCGGGCGAACACCCCGAAGAAGGCGATGATCACCGTGGCCGTGATCGCGGTCGTTCTCGGAATCCTGTTCCCGGCCTTCGGTATTTCGCTGTTGGTGGTGCTGGTGGCCGAAGCGATCATCAGTGCCCGGCGGCCACCGCCCGATCACGCCAGTCTGGTGACCTCCACGATCACATCGAGATCGGTCGAGCCCTCACCGGAGTAGATGCCCTTCAGTGGGGTGACGTCGGCGTAGTCCCGGCCGACGCCGACGCTGATGTACTGCTCGTTGATCTCCGCATCGTTGGTCGGGTCGTAGTTCCACCAGCCACCGGTCCAGGCCTGGATCCACGCGTGGCTCTGCCCGTCGATGGTGTCGCCGATCACGGCATCGCGGTTAGGGTGCAGATACCCCGACACATACCGGGCCGGAATTCCCATGCCGCGCAACAGGATCAGCGTCAGATGGGCGAAGTCCTGGCATACGCCCTTGCCTTCACGGAGTGCGTCGAGACCCGACGAGTGCACCCCGGTGGTACCGGGAACGTAACTGAGTTCGCTGTGCGCCCACTGGGCGGCGGCGATCACGGCCTGCACCGGATCGTTCTCCTTGATGATGCGTCTGCCGACCCGCTCGAGTCGCCGGCTGGCCGGCGTGTAGTGCGTCGGAGTCAGCACCTCGTCGAAACGGTCCCGGACCGCCGCGGATGCCAATTCGTCCCACGTCACCTCATCGCTCGGAGCTTCCGGTTTGTCGGTCTCGACCACCGATGACGCGGTCACCTCCAACTCGGTGTGCGGCGCGTGCAGGTCGAAAGCCGTTACCGCCGTGCCCCAATAGTCGACATAACGGTAATTGCGGGTGGCCGGTATGGTCTCCACGCGGTTGAGGATGACGTTCTGCCGGGAGTCCGAGCGCGGCGTCAGCCGAGCCTCGTTGTACGACGCGGTGACCGGTGACTTGTAGGCGTACCCCGTCGCGTGTACGACCCGCATCCGCCACATCAGATCTCCCCTTCCTCGATGACCAGCGCACCGCGTTGCCCGGCATCGGACCACGCGACCCACGGCGCGGAGTGAAAGTACTGCAGCGCCACCGCTTCTCCGACGTCGCGACAGGTTGCCTGCAGCCCGGCCAGCCGTTCCTCCAGCGACTCGAGCAACACGCCCGGACGGATGAACTCCAACTCGCTGCGGGCACGACCGAGTAGACGCTGCGCCTCTGCGGTGGACCCCAGCCGATTGTGCGGGCGGTGCATGAGCTCGTCGAGGCTGTGCTCGGCCAGCTTCAGCGAGTAGTAGATCGACCGCGGGAAAAGCCGGTCCAGCAACATGAATTCGACAACCCGGCTGGCGTCGAGCACACCGCGGTAGGTGCGCAAATATGTGTCGTGGGCACCCGCCGATCGCAACACCGTCACCCAGGCCGGTGACGAGGCGCTGTCCCCCACCCGGGACAGCAGCAGCCGCACCGTCATGTCGACCCGCTCGATAGCGCGTCCGAGCACCAGGAAGCGGTACCCGTCGTCGCGGGACAGCGTCGAGTCAGCCAACCCCGCGAACATCGCAGCCCGGCCCTCGATGAAGCTGAAGAACTCGTGCGGACCCAGCCGGCGGGCCGCCCGCTCCCGTTCGGCCAGCGCGTTATACGTGGTGTTCAGACACTCCCACATGTCACTGGATGTGACTTCCCTTGCCGAACGGGCGTTTTCACGGGCCGCCGAGATCGCCTCGACGATCGAGCAGCCGCCCGCGGTGTCGCGGCTGAATGCCACCAGATCAGTCAGCGACCACAGGTCGAGCTCATGTTTCGGCGACTCGATGCCCAGCACCTGTAAGAGGATCCGAGAGGTCTGGTCGGGATCGACGCTCGAGTCCTCGAGCAGCTGGTGCACAGTCACATCGAGGATGCGGGCGATGTCGTCGGCACGCTCGACGTAGCGTCCGATCCAGTAGAGCGCCTCGGCGTTACGGGCCAGCATCAGCGCATCACCTGCTGTTGCTGTTGCTGTTGCTGTTGCTGGCCTTGTTGCTGCTGACCGGACGACTCGGGGCCTTTCTCGGCGACCGCCGCCTTGCCGGGTTTCGGAATCTTGCGCACCACCTCGGCATCGCCGAGTTCGCGGGCGGCTACCGATGTCTTGGAGGCCAGCACCCAGGTGTCCTTGGATCCTCCGCCCTGGCTGGAGTTGACCACCAGCGACCCCTCGATCAGCGCGGTGCGGGTGAGTCCACCGGGCAGCACCCAGACGTCCTCGCCGTCGTTGACGGCGAATGGCCGCAGATCGACGTGCCGCGGGGCCAGCGCGTCGCCGACCTTGGTCGGCACCGTCGACAGCTGGACCACCGGTTGCGCGATCCAGCCGCGAGGATCGGCGATCACCTTCTTGCGGATGGTCGCCAACTCCTTGTCGGACGCGTCCGGGCCGAACACGATGCCGTAGCCGCCCGATCCCTCGACGGGTTTGATCACCAGTTCGTCGACCCGGTCGAGCACTTCGTCGCGTTCCTCGTCGAGCCAGCAGCGGAACGTGTCGACGTTGGCCAGCAACGGCTTTTCGCCGAGGTAATACTCGATGATCGTCGGCACGTAGGTGTAGACCAGTTTGTCGTCGCCGACGCCGTTGCCGACCGCGCTGGAGATCACGACGTTGCCGGCACGTGCGGCATTCAGCAGGCCCGCAACGCCGAGCACCGAGTCGGGACGGAACTGCATGGGGTCGAGGTAGTCGTCGTCGATGCGGCGGTAGATGACATCGACCTGGCGCTCGCCTTCGGTGGTGCGCATGTAGACGACGTTGTCTCGACAGAACAGGTCGCGCCCCTCGACCAGTTCCACGCCCATCTGCCGAGCCAGCAGGGAGTGTTCGAAGTAGGCCGAGTTGAACGGCCCCGGGGTGAGCACGACCACCGTCGGATCGGCTTCGTTGGTGGCCGCGGCGTTGCGCAGCGCCCGCAGCAGGTGCGAGGAGTAGTCACCGACCGCGCGTACCCGGTGGGTGGCGAACAGGTTGGGGAACACCCGGGCCATCGTGCGCCGGTTCTCCATCACGTAGGACACGCCCGACGGGGACCGCAGGTTGTCTTCGAGGACCCGGAAGGTGCCCTGGGCGTCGCGAACCAGGTCGATGCCGGCGACGTGGATGCGCACCCCGTTGGGCGGGCTGATGCCGGCGGCCTGCCGGTGGAAGTGCTCGCAGGAGGTGACCAGTCGGCGCGGGATGACCCCATCGCGCAGGATTTCCTGGTCGCCATAGATGTCGTCGAGGTACATCTCCAGGGCCTTGACCCGTTGGGTGATGCCCCGTTCGAGCCGGGACCACTCGGCGGCGGAGATCACCCGGGGCACCAGGTCGAGCGGGAAGGGCCGCTCCTGCCCGGACAGCGAGAACGTGATGCCCTGATCGATGAACGCCCGGCCCAGCGCCTCGGCCCTGGCCTCGAGCTCCTCGGCGTCGGACGGCGCGAGTTCGGCGAAAATTCCCTTGTACGGCCCACGGACGTTGCCCTGGTTGTCGAACATCTCGTCGAAGGCCTTGGCATAGGAGCCGAGGTTGTTGTAGCCGCCGAAGATATGGTCGTGGCGCCGGGGTTGTCGCGACCCATTGCGCGACGACCGGTTGGTTTCCGAAGGCAGGGTTCGCAGGCTCACGTGTCCCATGCTGCCGCACGTTCTCCGTTTCGGCAGGCCAGTGGCCTCCATTTTGTGAGTTCAGGGCCCCCACTGGTACTCTGAGCAGTCGCTGCCCGAGGGCCTGACGGCCCCGGCAAGACTGACGAACCCAAGCTTGAAGACGAGGAACTTACGCGTGGCCAACATCAAGTCGCAGGAAAAGCGCATCCGCACCAACGAGCGGCGCCGGGTGCGCAACAAGTCGGTGAAGAGTGCGCTGCACACCGCGATCCGCGGGTTCCGGACGGCCGCTGCTGAGGGCGACAAGGACAAGGCCGCCGAGCTGCTCGTGTCGACCAGCCGCAAGCTGGACAAGGCCGCCAGCAAGGGCGTCATTCACAAGAATCAGGCGGCCAACAAGAAGTCCGCGCTGGCGCAGGCCTTCAACAAGATCTGATTCAGTCCCGGCCGCTTCCGGCGGCCAATTGCGCCACCTTGCGCACCGCATCCTCCAGCACGTAGTCGGCATCGGCTGCGGCACCCTTGACGTCGGCGTTCAACGCCGCGACCAGCCGGATTGCCGTCGCCACCTTGTCGCGCGACCAGCGCCGTGACTGCTTTTGCGCCTTCTGGATCTTCCACGGCGGCATCCCCAGCTCCGAGGCCAACCGGTAGGGGTCGCCGGATACCGGGCCCACCCGCGCGATCGTGTGCACCGCCTCCGCGAGCGCATCGGCGAGCACGACGTGCGGGACGCCGCGCAGCATCGCCCACCGCAACGCCTCGGCCGAGCCCGCGACGTCACCCACCACGGCCTTGTCGGCGATATCGAAGCCGGAGACCTCCGCCTTGCCGCTGTGATAGCGCCGGACCGCGATCGCGTCGACGTGACCGGCGGTGTCGGCGACCAGCTGTGAGCACGCCGACGCGAGTTCCCGGATGTCGGATCCGACGGCGTCGAGCAGCGCGGTGACGGTGTCGTCGTCGACCTTGACCTTCTGCCTGCGGAACTCGGCGCGCACGAAGTCGGCCCGCTCGGCGGCCTTGGTGATCTTGGCGCACGGATGCACCTGCGCGCCGAGTTTTTTGAGTTGATCGGCGAGCGCCTTGGCGCGCCCACCACCGGAGTGCGCGACCGCCAGCACGGTGCCGGGCGGCAGGTCGGCGGCCGCCGTCGCGATCAGCTCGACGGCCTCCTTACCCGCCTCGGCGGCCGACTCGAGCACCACCACCCGCTCGTCGGCGAACAGCGACGGGCTGAGCAGTTCGGCGAGCTCGTTGACCGACACATCGCCCGCCCGCAACCGGTCCACCGGAACGTCGCCACCGCCAGACGCGTCGCGGGCCAGCCGCATCACCTCGGAGATGGCGCGGTCGACCAGTAACTCCTCGTCACCCAGGATCAGATGCAGACCGTCTACCGTCGCGCTCACCCGATGATCGTTTCACGTGCGGTCGACAGCGGCGGACACCGACCTTCACGGATCGCCACACCAGCAGCGCGGCGAGCGAGGTCCCCGCGACAGCCAGCACGCCACCGAGTCCGGACGGCACGCTCACCGCGGCGCCGGGAACATCCGCTGCGGTGGACGCGACGCGCAGCAGCCACCACAGCTCCGGACCGGTGAAGCGGATCAGCAGCCCGGCGACCGGCGGCAGCAGCCAGCACAGTGCGGCGGCCGCGGTACCCAACACGGTGATCGGCGGGATCACCACGGCGACAGCCAAATTGGCGAGCACACCGACCACGCTCAGCTTGCCCGATATCGCGGCAACCAACGGTGCGGTGACCAATTGGGCGGCCAGCGCGATACACAACGCCTCGGCCAGGGGTTTGGGCCAACCTCTGGCGACGAGCCGAGCCGACCAGCCGGGGGCCAGCAGGATGAGTGCGGCGGTCGCGGAGACCGACAGCGCAAAGCCCGCATCGACCGCCAGTTGCGGTGCCGCTATCAGCAATCCGAGTACGGTGGCCGCCAACACCGGAATCGCCTGCCGTCTGCGAGCGCTGACGATGGCCACCAATGCGATGGCACCCATCACCGCCGCGCGCAGCACACTGGCCGTGGGCTGCACGACGATGACGAACGACACCAGCGCGAGGGCCGCCAGCCCGACCGCCGCGCGCGGTCCCACCAGGCCTGCGGACAGCAGCACGGCGCCGCAGACGATCGTGACGTTCGCGCCGGAGACCGCGGTGAGGTGGGTCAGCCCGGCGGTTTTGAATTCCGTTGTGGTGGTGGCCGATACAGCGGAGGTGTCACCCAGCACCAGCCCCGGCAGGATGGCAGCCTGATCGGCGGGTAGCGCGTCGCGGGCGGATCGGGCGAAATGGTCACGCACTGCACGGGCCGCCCGCTGTGGTGGCGACGCCCGCCCCACTGTGGGCCGGCCGGTCGCGTTCAGCACGGCCACCGTCAAGTCGCGCCGAGTCGGCCGGCTGATGCGGGCTGCAAAGCGGACCGGCTGGCCGGCCATCAACTCGCCGAAACCCTGCGTCTGAGCGAAAACCACCACGCTGCCGGTCATCTCGGCGCCGTCGAACTGCGAGAGCGCGGCACGAAACATCAGTCGTCCACCGCCGAGCTGACGAGGCTCCTCCGTCACCGTCACCGTTACCGTCGCGACCGCGCCGAACCGTTGGGCGACCGGATGTTCGCGAACGGCGTCGCTGCGCATCGCCGCGGCCACCGCGAAACCCGCACCGACCACCGCCGCGCCCACCACCGCGACACCGGCCGTGCGGAGAACTGGTACCTGTTCGCCACGCCATCGGGCCAGCGCCACCCAACCGATCCCGATGCCCGCGCAGGCCGCGGCCAGCAGCGGTCCCACCGCCCACGTGATCGCCGCCGCCGTGACCGCCCAGGCCGTCAGCGCCGCGGGCACCAGCCGCAGATCAAGCGCGGCGCCCAGATCCGTCACACCCGGACCAGGGCCCGTAGTTTCTCCAGCCGCGCCGGACCGATGCCGTCGACCTCGCCGAGCTGGTCGACGCCGGCGAACTTTCCATTGGCGTCCCGCCAGGCGACGATCGCGGCGGCCGTCACCGGCCCCACCCCCGGCAGCGCATCAAGTTGCTCGACGGTGGCGGTGTTGAGGTTGACCGGCTCGGCAGGCCCGCCCTTTCCCGGCGCCGCCGGCGGATCGGACGCGGCGGGCGGTGTGCCCTTGACCGAACTGCCGAGTGCGCTCGGCTGGCCGGCCGGGGTGCCGATGCCAACGACGATCTGTTCACCGTCCGTGAGGTGGCGTGCCAGGTTGAGCCCCAGCGTGTCGGCTCCGGCCAGTGCGCCGCCCGCGGCCGACACCGCGTCGGCGATGCGGGCATCCGGGGCCAGGGTCACCAGCCCTGGCTTGGTGACGAGCCCGACCACGCTGACCACCACGGGCTGGTTGGGATCCGGTCCGGGCCGCGCGACGGCCGAGGACACCATCTCCACCGGCGGCAGCTTGGCCGACACCACCGGTGGTGGGTCGTCGCGCATCAGGGCGAACACCGTGATGAGCACCGCCACAACGGCGATCACCGCCAGGGCGATGCCACCCGAACGGCCGGGATCAGCGCGGATCGCGGCGAGCCAGGTCGCGCCGCGGTCGGCGCGCCCGTCCGGGATCCAGCTGGGGACCGGGACCTCGTCATCGTCGTCAGCATCAGTCGGTTCACCCGCCGGGTCACCCCGGAGGCGGCGTTGCAGGCCGGCCAGCGGTTGATCGGTTCGCATGCCGCGACCGTAGGGCGCGATGGCGACTGGAGATCCGCTGTGCGGGACTGCGCGGTGCGAACCTGTGGATGAATCCGGAACTGTGTACACGTCCGAACCTCGCCACCCAGGGAGCACCCCATGATCGCCATCACCGACCGCCCCATCCGGGTGATCCAGTGGACCACCGGCAACATCGGCCGCCGGTCGCTGCACGCGATCATCAGCCGGCCGGACCTGGAACTGGTCGGGGTGTACGCCCACGGCGAAGACAAGCTCGGCGTCGACGCCGCGGAGTTGTCCGGCTGGCCCGAACCCACCGGCGTCAGCGCGACCAACGACATCGATGCGCTGCTGGCGGCCAAGCCGGACGCCTGCTGCTACAACCCGTTATGGCCCAGCGTGGATGAGTTGGTACGGCTGTTGGAGGCCGGCGTCAACGTGTGTTCGTCGGCCGCGTGGATCACCGGCGGCAAGCAGTCGCCCGAAGACCTGGCCCGGATCCGAAAGGCCTGCGAGGAAGGCAATTCCACGATCTTCGGTAGCGGCGCGCATCCCGGCATGACGAACATGGTCGGCATGGTGCTCTCCGGCGCCTGCGAGCGCGTCGACGAGATCCGCATCACCGAGTCGGTGGACTGTTCGACATATGAGTCGGCGGGCACCCAGTCCGCGATGGGGTTCGGCTGCGATCCCGATACCGAGGGTCTGGCCGAAAGTGTGCGGGTGGAAAGCGAGGTGTTCGCCGAATCCGCGGCGATGATGGCCGACGCGATCGGCGCGAAGCTGGACCGGATGACCTTCGACGTCACGTTCACCACCGCCACCGGCGACAGCGACCTCGGCTTCATGACGATCCCGGAGGGCACGGTCGGCGGCGTGTACGGCTACCACCGCGGCTGGGTGGGCGACCGCAATGTGGTCAGCGTCGGGTTCAACTGGATCATGGGCAGCCACGTGGTGCCGCCCAAACCACTCGAGCACGGTCACGTCATCCAGGTGTACGGCGTGCCCAACATGCGCACGGTGCTGCATTGCCTGCCGCCCAAGAATTGGCCTGAGCCGGGTTTCATGGGGCTGGGCATGATCTACACCGCGCTGCCGGTCACCAACGCGGTGCCCGCCGTTGTCGCCGCCAAGCCTGGCATCGCGACGCTGGCCGATCTGCCGCCGGTCACGGGCCGGTTCGCCGCCAGCTGACGGCGCGGGAATGAAACCGGACCACGGTCCGGTTACTTCGTGAGAGGCGCCGGGCACAGGGCACGGCGCCGCCGATCAAGGAGACCTCACGATGACCGCAGCAGTTCAGGCCACCGAACTCACCGGAACCTGGGCGATCGACCCCGTCCATTCGTCGATCAGCTTCTCAGTACGCCACCTCGTCGTCAGTAAGGTCCGCGGGACGTTCGGCGCGTTCAGCGGCGCCGTCACCGTCGCGGCCGACGGCACGCCAACGGTGACCGCCGAGATCGACGTCACCTCGGTCTACACCGGCAACGAGCAGCGTGACGCGCATCTGCGCGCGGCCGACTTCTTCGACGTCGAGCAGTACCCCACCGCCACATTCGCCTCGACGTCGGTGGTCCCCGACGGGGATTCCTACCGGCTCGAGGGCGACTTCACCCTCAAGGGTGTGACTCGCCGGATCAGCCTGCCCGTGCAGTTCAACGGTGTGAACCCCGGCATGGGGCACGGCGCGGTCGCCGGGTTCGAGGCATCAGTGGTGCTGAACCGCAAGGACTTCGGCATCGACATCGACATGCCGTTGGAGACCGGCGGCGCGGTTGTCGGCGACAAGGTCACCATCACTCTGGAGATCGAAGCCCTCAAGCAGGCGTGAGGCGATCCGGCGGGGTGGGATCGAGTGCGACGACGATTCCCACCGCGCCGGCGCCGACGTGCACGCCGAGCACCGGGCCCAGGTCGGTGACGACCACGTCCCCGCAACCGGGCAGCGCCGACGCCAGCGTGGCGGCCAATTCTCCTGCGGCGTCGGGATTGTCGATGTGGTGGACGGCGAGCGCGGCGTGCCGCTCACCCACCACCTCGATGACTTGCTCGATCATCGCGGCCTGCGCCTTGGATGCGGTGCGCACCCGTTGGGCCAGCACCAGACGGCCCTGTTCGTCGAGGCGCAGCAGCGGTTTGAGCGCGAGTGCCGTGCCCAGCCAGGATGCCGCGGTACCGATCCGGCCGCTGCGGCGAAGGTTGTCCAGCCGCTGGACCACGATGTAGGCCCGCACCCGCGACACGGCCGATTCCGCTTCGGCAGCAACGGCTTCCAGGTCAGCTCCGCCGAGCGCGGCACGCGCAGCGGCCAGTGCAACGAACCCGGTGCCCATCGCCGTCGACTTGGAATCCACCACCCGAACGGCACCGTCGAATTCGCGGGCCGCGTATTCGGCGGCCCCCAGCGTGCTGGATAGCTCACCGGAGATGTGCACGGCCACCACCCCGTCACCGTCGCTGGCGCGCAAAGCTTCCCGGTAGGCCGCGGACAATTCACTCGGTGTCGCGCCGGCGGTCGTCACATGACCGCGTTGATACAGATCGGCCGGGGTCGCGTCGACCCCGTCGCGCAGGTCGCGGCCGTCGACCAGGATGTGCAGTGGCACAACGTGGATACCGCAGGCGCGGACATCATCGGTCCGAAGCCGAGCCGACGAATCGGTGACCACGACGACGGCCATGGATCAGCGGTGCGGGTTGTCGAGTGGGACGCCTGCTTCGGCGAGGGCCTTGAGCATCAGCTCGGCGACGCCGGAATGCGCTTCGAAGTTCCAGTGGATACCGTCCGGGTTGCCGCGGCCGGCCAGCACCTCTTCGGCCACCGCGGCTTTCAGATCGACCACCGGAATGTCGTGCTGCGCCGCCCACTCGTTGATCGCGGCGACTGTGCCGGGCCTGCCGCGATGGGACATGCCATAGGTGGGCGCGATGTGCACCGAGGGTACCGACGCGACCATCGGAATGCCGGGGCGGTTGAAGTCGATTGCACCGCGGGTCATTTCGAGGTACTCCACCGTCAGATGAGGCGGTAGGGCCGGGCGCGCCATCGGTGAGAGTTTCGGCTGAACCCAGCCGTAGCCGTCGCGCACCCAGCGGCGCAGCCAAGACGGCCGGACGTAGCGGATCAACTCACGCAGCGCGGTGGGCAGCGGCGAAGGCAGCGAATCCATCCCGCTGGTCGCGAAGATCACCGCACCGGCACGGGGCAGCGCGGCCCACGCCCGCGGATCCTGGGTGGCTGCCCACCAGACGTCGCGGCTGGTCCACCCGATGCGGCCGATCAGTTCGACATCCCAACCCAGTTGACGGGCAACGATATTGGGCCAGATCCGCGGATCGTCGGAGGGCAGGCCGCCTTGTGGACCGTAGTAGGACAGGGAGTCGCAGAAGATCAGCAACGTCGGCTCAGAGGACATCGTTGGCCACCTGCGCCGAAGCGTTCCACACGTCGAGCCGCCAGCGGATGTCCTCGAAGACCGCGTCGTCGGCACCGTGTCCGGACAGCTGCGCCCAACTCGCGTTGCCCATGCCACCCAGCACCGGCCAGTTCCCGACCGGAAGCCCGAGCAGCCCGGCACACAACGCAGCGATCAGTCCACCGTGGGCCACCAGCACCAGCGGGCGGTCGGGCTCGTCGACGCCCCATTCACGTTCTGCGGCAACCAATTCAGCGACCAGCGGGATACTGCGGTTGGCAACATCAACCCGACTCTCGCCGCCGTGCGGAGCCCAGGTCGCGTCGTCGCGCCACGCCAGCCGCGCTCCTGGCGACACGGCATCCACCTCGTGGTGGGTCATACCCTGCCAGTCACCGAGGTGGGTTTCGCGAAGCCGGGTGTCGACCTCCACCCGCAGGCCGGTGCGCTCCCCCAGCGCCACTGCGGTGTCGTAGGCGCGGTGCAGATCTGAGGACACGATGCGGACGGGCTGACGCTTGGCCAGCACCTCGGCGGCGGCAACAGCCTGAGCCCGGCCCAGGTCGGTGAGCTCGCTGTCGAGCTGGCCCTGCATACGGCTTCCGGCGTTGTACTCCGTCTGTCCGTGGCGCAGCATCACCAGCCTGCGCACCCTCATGGAGCGTCCTCGACCTCAACGTCATCCAGGTTCACGCTCAGGAAGGGGCAGTCCCGCCACAGCCGATCCAGGGCGTAGAAGTTGCGCTCCTCCTGATGCTGGATGTGCACCACGATGTCGACATAGTCCAGGAGCACCCAGCGGCCTTCGCGGGTGCCTTCCCGGCGGGCCGGCTTGTATCCGGCCAGCCGCATCTTCTCCTCGACCTCGTCGACAATCGCGTTGACCTGTCGCTCGTTGGACGCCGAGGCGATCACGAAGCAGTCGGTGATCACCAGCTGGCCGGACACGTCGATCACGACGACGTTCTGGGCGAGCTTGGCGGCGGCGGCCCGCGCGGCCACCGTCGCCATCTGGACGGCTTCGTCGGACGCGGTCACGTGGTGGTCTCCTCGATTGTGGTGACGGACAGACGGTCCACCTGGCCCAAGTCGCTGTAGAGGTGGCGCTTGGACACGTACTGCACGACGCCGTCGGGCACCAGATACCAGATGGGCCGGTTCTTGGCCGCGCGCAGCCGGCAGTCGGTGGATGAGATGGCCAGGGCGGGCACCGAGACGAGGCTCAGTGCCTCCTCGGGCAGTTGGTCGAACGCGGCGACGATGTGTTGGCCGTTGAGTTCATAACCGGGCCGGCTGACACCGACGAACTTCGCCAGCGCGAACAGTTCCTCCCAGTTCTGCCAGGACAGGATCGAGGCCAATGCGTCGGCACCGGTGATGAAGTACAAGTCGGCGTCGGGATTCAGCGCGCGCAGATCGCGCAGGGTGTCGCTGGTGTAGGTGGCTCCGCCACGGTCGATGTCGACGCGGCTCACCGAGAACCGGGGGTTGGCGGCGGTCGCGATGACCGTCATCAGGTAGCGATCCTCGGCCGGGGTCACCTCCCGGGACTTCTGCCACGGTTGGCCGGTGGGGACGAACACCACCTCGTCCAGCTCGAAGAGGTCGGCGACCTCACTGGCCGCAACCAGGTGGCCGTTGTGGATGGGATCGAACGTCCCACCCATCACGCCGAGCCTGCGCCGCGCCGAGGAAACCACGATTGACCAGCTTACGGGAGGCGCTGGTGCGTTTCCGCACGCTCGCGATCGGTCGCGGACTCTGTGCCCTGGCAAAGGCACGTGAGGGATATCACTAAAGTTCAGGTAGCCTTTTCCCCGAGTCGAGTTATGCCGATCAGGGGGCCTGTGATGAAGAAGCTCGGTAGCCGACGGATATCTGCGCCTGTGACCAGTGTGGTGGCTGTGGCCGCGGCCGTCGCGGTGGGGCTGACGCCGACGGTGTCGTCGGCACCGGTGTTGACCGCCGCCACCGTGGATTATCTGCGCGGCACGAATATCGGCTGGACCCCCACCGACCAGCAGTACCGCGATTTCATCTCCCGCGTGCTCGACGGCACCGACACCCCGGCGGCCACACCCACCTCGGCAGGCAACATCGCCTACAACGCCGGTTTCTGGCCGGTGTCGAACAACTACATCTTCGACAAGACCTGGAACCAGTCCGTTGCGCAGGGCGTGAAGAACGTCGAAGCGCGTGACCCCCAGGGCGACGTCATCTTCGGACTGTCGCAGGGCGCGGTGGTGCTGTCCCGTTACAAAGCCGCCCACCCCGAGGGCACCGGGAACACCTTCGTCCTCGTCGAGAACCCGAGCCGACCCAACGGTGGAATTCTGGAAAGGTTTGCCGGACTGTATATTCCGGTCCTCGATATCAGCGTGAGCGGGGCGACTCCAGACAACGGCGATACGACGGTGGACGTCGCGCGCCAGTACGACGGCTGGGCCGACTTCCCCACCTACCCCTTGAATCTGTTGGCAACGGTCAACGCGATCATGGGGATGATCTACGTCCATGGTCAGACCCAGACCGAGCTCACCGCCGCCGACATCGAGGCCGCGAAGGCCGGCGGCAGCGCGTACTACCAACAGCACGGCGACACCACGTACTACCTCATTCGGACCCCGCTGGTCCCGCTGCTGATGCCGCTCAAGGGCATCGTGCCGGACCCGATTCTGGGCGCCATCGATCCGGTCCTGCGCAAGTTCATCGAAATGGGTTACAACCGCGCCGATTACAGCACGCCGACCAGGGCCCAACTGCTGCCGGGCGTCAGCCTGCCCGCCTTCCCCAGCCTGCCCGCTGCGCCCAGCGCCGCGCCGAAGGCCGTGACGGCGGCGGCAGCCGAACCGGAGGCGGGCACAGCCGAGGTGAGCAAGCCGGAGGTGAGCACACCTGAAGTGAGCGCACTGGCGGCCGCGTCGACGCCGAAAGCCGGCAGTCCCGCCAAGAAGGCCACCGGCGCGAAGAAGAGCGCCGCGTCGAGCGACTCGTCGGGCAGCCCTGCACCGAAGAAGAAGTCCACCGGCGGCAGCGCGCGGCCGTCGGCCAAGAAGGCGAGCTAGGCCGGATCTTTCAGGGCTGGCGCATGTCATGATCGGCTATGCCCACAGTCGTTGCCGCTCTGATCGCGGTGATCGGTGCCCTGATTCAGAATCGCCGTCATAGGGACCGCAACCCGGCCGACGTCCACATGGTGTGGTGGATGGTCACAGTGGTCGGTGTCGCGTCGCTGCTGGGCGCCGCCTTCCACATCTTCGACGGCCCGCACACGGCGGAACTGATCGGCTACACCCGCGGCAATGGCGGTTTCCAATGGGAGAACGCGATGGGCGACACCGCAATCGGCGTCGTCGGCATCCTGGCGTACTGGTTTCGCGGCCACTTCTGGCTGTGCACGATCATTGTGCTGACCATCCAGTACCTCGGCGACGGTGCCGGCCACATCTACTACTGGCTGGCCGAAAACAACACCCGGCCGTACAACATCGGGTTCCCGTTGTGGACCGATTTTCTGCTGCCGATTGTCATGTGGGCGCTGTACATCTGGTCGCGGCGCACCGGCGGTGACGCGGCGCCCAGGGCCTAGCGACTAGACCGAGATCGACGTTGCGTCGGGCTCCACTCGCACAAATTCGGCGAAACGTCGGTTTCGGCGAGGGGTAGGCGCGCTAGACCGGCAGCAGTTGGTCGATCACGGCGGCAAGCTGCTTGGCCGACCGGCATTCGTGCATGGTGATGACGTCTTCGTAGCGCGGGACCGCCGAATCGCCGCTGCCCCACAGGTGCCGCGGCTCGGGGTTGAGCCAGTGCGCATGCCGGCTCGAGGTGACCATGTGGGCCAGCACGTCCACGGCCGGATTGCGGTAGTTGGTGCGACCGTCGCCGAGCACCAACAGCGAACTGCGCGGCGACAACACGTTGTGGAAGTTCTCGGTGAACGAGACGAACGCATTGCCGTAGTCGGAGTGCCCGTCGCGGGTGTACACCCCCGCCTCGCGGGTGATGCGCTGGATCGCGACCGCGAGGTCGGCATCCGGACCGAACAGGTGCGTCACCTCGTCGGTGGTGTCGATGAAGGCGAACACCCGAACCCGGGAGAACTGCTGACGCAGGGCATTGACGAGCAGCAGAGTGAAGTGACTGAAGCCCGCCACTGAACCCGAGACATCGCACAGCACAACGAGTTCCGGCCGAGCCGGGCGCGGCTTACGCAGCACAACGTCGATCGGCACACCACCGGTCGACATCGACTTGCGCAGCGTCTTGCGCAGGTCGATGGCACCGGACCGGGACCGACGGCGGCGGGCCGCCAGGCGGGTGGCCAGCATCCGCGCCAGCGGGCCGACGACCTTGCGCATCTCGCGCAGCTGATCCCCGGACGCCCGCAGGAACTCCACGTTCTCGGACAGCTGCGGGATGCCGTACATCTGGACATGGTCACGGCCCAGCTGTTCGGCGGTGCGCCGCTTGGTCTCGCTCTCCACCATCCGGCGAAGTTGTGCGATCTTCTGCGCGGCAAGCGCTTTGGCGATCTGCTCCTGCGTGGGGGTGGGGTCGTCGTCGTGCGGTGCGAGCAAGCCGGCCAGCAGCCGGCCTTCCAGCTCGTCGAGTCCCATCGCCTTGAGCGCCTGATACGACGAGTACGACGGGCCGCGACTCGAGGTGTAGCGGCCGTACGCCTCGACGATCTGGGCGATCATCGCGACCAGCCGCTCGTCCATGTCGCCGATGTCGGGGTTGTCGGCCAGCAGGTCCAGCAGCATTTCCCGCATGGCCTCGATGTCCTCGGGCGGCAGGCCCTGCTGGGGCTCCTCGTCGGCATCCTCGTCGACCAGCACGGTGCGGCCGCCCAGCGCGGCAGGCCACCACAGGTCGAACAACGCGTCGTAGGTCTGCCGGTGGTCAGCGCGCCGCAGCACCGCGCAGGCCAGGCCCTCCCGCAGCGCTTCCCGCTCCCCCAGCCCCAGCACCGTCAGCACCCGGCCCGCATCGACGGTCTCCGAGGGGCCCACCGAGATACCTTGGGCGCGTAGCGCTTCGACGAACCCCACCAGATGCCCGGGCAACCCGTGCGGGGCCAGCGGCTGTGCGGGACGCACCCTGCGGACGGCCATCGGGCTAGTTCAGCCGAAGTTCGCCGGTGGCGCGCTGCTGATCGGACTGGTGCTTGAGCACCACCCCGAGCGTCGCGGCGATGGTGGCGTCGTCGATGGTGTCCATCCCGAGGGCCAGGATCGTGCGGCCCCAGTCGATGGTCTCGGCGACCGAGGGCACCTTCTTGAGCTGCATCCCGCGCAGCACCCCGATGATCCGCACCAGTTCGGCGGCCAGCGACTCCGGTAGTTCGGGCACCCGCGACAACAGGATGCGTCGCTCGAGGTCGGGGTCGGGGAAGTCGATGTGCAGGAACAGGCAACGACGCTTGAGCGCCTCGGACAGCTCCCGGGTGGCGTTGGAGGTCAGCACCACGAACGGAGTGCGCGAGGCGGTGATGGTGCCGAGTTCGGGCACGGTGACCGCGAAGTCGCTGAGCACCTCCAGCAGCAGGCCTTCGATCTCGATGTCGGCCTTGTCGGTTTCGTCGATCAGCAGCACGGTGGGTTCGGTGCGTCGGATCGCGGTCAGCAGCGGGCGGGACAGCAGGAATTCCTCGCTGAAGATGTCGGACTTGGCCTGATCCCAGTCGTTCGACCCGGACTGCATCCGCAGGATCTGCTTGGCGTGGTTCCACTCGTAAAGCGCGCGGGCCTCGTCGACACCCTCGTAGCACTGCAGGCGTACCAGGCCCGACCCGGTGGTCTGGGCGACCGCGCGGGCGAGCTCGGTCTTGCCGACGCCGGCCGGGCCCTCGACCAGCAGGGGCTTGCCCAGCCGGTCGGCCAGGAACACCGCGGTGGCGGTGGCGGTGTCGGGCAGGTAGCCGGTCTCGGCCAGCCGCTTGGCGACATCGTCGATGTCAGCGAACAGCGGCGCCGGGCGGGCCGGGGTTTCAGTCACGGATTCTCCTGTTGTCGTCCTAGGCAGGTCGGGTGTGGCCGTCTCCCCAGACGATCCACTTGGTTGACGTCAATTCGGGCAAACCCATCGGGCCGCGGGCATGCAGCTTCTGGGTGGAGATGCCGATCTCGGCTCCGAAGCCGAACTGCTCGCCGTCGGTGAATGCCGTGGAGGCGTTGACCATCACCGCGGCGGCGTCCACTCGTTCGGTGAACCGTTGCGCCGCTTCGAGATTGGTGGTGACGATCGCCTCGGTGTGCCCGGTGCCGTAGGTGTTGATGTGCTCGATGGCGGCGTCGAGGCCGGCCACGGTGGCCACCGCGATGTCCATCGACAGGAACTCCGCCCGCAGCTCGTCCTCGGTCGGGTTGTCGTGGACGGTGACGCCGGCCCGACTCAGGGCGTCGACCAGGCGAGGTAGCGCGGTGTCGACCAGCGCCTGGTCGACCAACAGGGTCTCGGCCGCATTGCAGACGCTGGGCCGACGGGTCTTGGCGTTGAGGATGATTCGTTCAGCGACGTCGATGTCCGCGGCGGAATGGACGTAGACGTGGCAGTTGCCGACGCCGGTTTCGATGGTCGGCACCGTGGCATCGCGCACGACGGCGTCGATCAGGCCGGCGCCCCCGCGCGGGATCACCACGTCCACCAACCCGCGGGCCTGGATGAGGTGGGTGACGCTGGCGCGGTCGGCGCTGGGCAGCAGCTGGACCGCGTCTTCGGGCAGGCCTTCGGCGGCCAGGGCGCCGCGCAGCGCGGCGACGAGCGCGGCGTTGGAGTTGGCGGCCGAGGAACTGCCGCGCAGCAGGACGGCGTTGCCGGACTTGAGGGTGAGTCCGAAGGCGTCGACGGTCACGTTGGGCCGGCCCTCGTAGACGATCCCGACGACTCCGAGCGGAACCCGCTGCTGGCGCAGTTGCAGCCCGTTGGGCAGGGTGCGGCCGCGCAACACTTCACCGATCGGGTCCGGCAGCCCGGCGACCTGACGCAGGCCGGCGGCGATGCCGTCGATGCGCTGAGGGTTGAGCGCCAGCCGGTCCAGCATGGCCTCCGCGGTGCCCGCTGCACGTGCGGCGTCGAGGTCGGCGGCATTGGCGGCCAGGATCCGGTGGGCGTGCGCGAGGACGGCGTCCGCGGCGGCGTGCAGGGCGCGGTCTTTGACCGTGGTGGTCAGCGTGCCGAGGGTGCGGGACGCGACCCGCGCGCGGCGGGCAGCGTCGTGAACCTGGCCGCGCAAGCCCTGATCGAGGGATGGCGCTTCGACACTCATCCCCTCAGGGTATCGGCCTCCCTACCAACCGGCAGGTGGGGGCCGGTCTAGGCGGGCCCGGCCAGGGGGTCACCGCGATGCCGGGAGGCGCCGTCGGCGAGCCCGAACAGGGCCCTGGCGTCGTCGGTGATGGCGCGCTGGAAGGCCGAGGTGATCGGGGCGTCCAGTTTGGCCAGGATGTCGGTGACGACGTCGGCGTCCATGCCGACGAACTCGTCGGTGCCGAACTCGTAGAAACCGTCGAAGTCCAGGCCGAAGAACGGCCCGGGCTGGAAGGGCCGTCGCCGCAGGTGCTGCGGGAGGGTCGCGGACCCGTTCGCGAATGCGGCGTACTGCACGTTGAGTCCGGCGCGCCCGCCGAGGTCGAAGGCGGCGACTCCTTGGACGCCGCGGGACGGCACGTGGTCGGGGGCGACCGCCAGCGGGCCGAGCAGGCCGCCGTCGATCCACGTAGCCCATCCGCGGGCGTCGGCGGGCGGCTGCGGCACCCGGATCTCGTCGATGTAGCGCAGGCCGACACGCTGCAGGCCGGAGGTGATCTGCGCGTCGACCAGGGCGCGGCATCCGGCGGCGATCGCGGTGCGGATCGCGTCGAGACCGGTGAAGTTGGTGGTCTCATAACTGAGGGTGCTCGCGGTGACCGTCAGCGACTCGGTGCTGTCGGCGTTACGCAGCAGGATGCCCTGGCGTTGTTCCATCCGTGGCGGCAGACCGGGCCCGGCGTCCGCAAGGCTGACACCGGTCAGCGGCTCGGTGACCGGGAAGCGTCTGTCGACGGCGATCGCGATGGCGTCGAGGGTTTCCTGCCTGCGCAGCCGCGGCGCATCGGTGAATCGGACTTCCGCGATGACGGCCACGACCGGTGCGGTGCCGGTTGTCTCGGCGTTGGGGTACATGGAATCCCAACCTACCGATTGAACAAGCCCGAAAGTTGATTGCCGGCGTTGGCCAGACCAGAGGTGAGGTCGCCGGAGTTGAGCGCCCCGGAATTGCCGCCCGTCCCGCTGTTGAAGAAGCCGGAGGACGGGTTGGTGGTGGAGTTGAAGTAACCGGGGGTTTGGTGGAAGTCGATGACGTCGAACTCGTAGGGGCCCAGCGTCCCATTGCCCATGAGATCGATGAGGCTTTGGAAGGCGAAGCTCAGTGGGATCGGGTCGATGATGGCGGTCGGGTCGATGGTGACCGGGATGTTGCCGCTGGCAACGGTTATGGGCAGACCCCAGTCGGTCCAGATGCAGTCGCCGAGTCCGCACAGGCCCTGGCGATCCCAGGTTCGTACCGAGAACGGGATGTTGATGTCGACAGCGCTGAGGTTGAGCGCGTTGATGGTGCCGGTGATCGGGATGTCGATCGGGACGTGGACGGCGTAGTGGTAGCCGAATTGCTCGATAGCGATGGAGTACTTGACGTTGACGAGTCCTTGGTGGTCGCCTCGCCAGAACATGCCGTTGCTGAAGTTGCCGCCGATGAACGCGCCGGTGTTGACGTTGCCGGAGTTGGCGAAGCCGGTGTTGGAGTTTCCGGTGTTCGCGACGCCGGTATTGGTGTCGCCGGGGTTGAAGCCGCCGGTGTTGGTGTTGCCCACGTTCAGCATGCCGCTGTTGTTGCTGCCCGTGTTCCCGTAACCCGTGTTGGTGTTGCCGACGTTGAGCCAACCCCGATTGAGGTTGCCCGCATTGCCGAAGCCCCAGTTGTTGTTGCCGGAGTTGAAGAACCCGACATTGCCATCACCGGAGTTGAAGAACCCGATGTTGTTGTTACCCGAGTTGAACAACCCGATGTTCCCGCTGCCGGTGTTCCAGCCTCCGAAGCCGAATTGGTTGTTGCCGGTCAGCCCGATCCCGATATTGCCGGTACCCGAATTCCCGAACCCGATATTGCCCGACCCGATATTGCCGAACCCAAAGTTGAAGTCCCCCAAGTTCCCCCAACCAAAATTGGAGTTGCCCAGGTTCCCGAACCCGGCATTGGAACTGCCGTGGTTACCCGACCCGATGTTGCCGTCGCCCTGGTTGCCGTTGCCGACGTTGGTGCTGCCATCGTTGCCCGAACCGAGGTTCCCGTTCCCGACGTTGCCCCACCCAACGTTCAACGACCCGACATTGCCGAACCCGAGATTGAACCGGGTCCCGGTGGCGTCGCGGAACCAACCCGCCAGATTCGTTCCGAGCGTGCCGATTCCGGAGACGAATCCAGGGGTCGCCAGGTTCAGGGTGCTGGTGTTGACGAGCCCTGAGACGGTGTTGCCGAGGTTGGCGAAGCCGGATGACGTCGCACCGTAATTGAGCCAGCCGGACAGGGTGGATCCGGCACCGGTGACGAAGTTGGCCCATCCGGAGGTGGCAGCTCCGAAGTTGAAGGCTCCCGATCCCCCGCCGGTGCCGGTGTTGAAGAAGCCCGACGTCGGATTGGTGGTCGCGTTGAAGAACCCGGGCGCGGCGGGAATGTCCAACAACGAGATTCGGATGGGGCCTACGCCGCCGGATGCGCCGATGAGGATGGCGGTGTTGAGTCCGCCGATGATGAGCGAGGCGGCTTTGTTGTCGGTGAAGCCGATGTCGACGGGCCCGATGGTCGACGGGCCGAAGGAGCCGCTGAGGCCGACTTGGTTGACGGTGCAGCCGAGGTCACAGATGCCGATGGCGATGCCGGTGATCGGGCCGGGCCCGATGGTGACGGTGGGGATCGTGATCTGGTCGATGTGTACGGGTGTCGCGGTGACGGCGATCGGGATGTTCACCGGGATGTTGACGTCGAAGAAGGCGGGTATCTCGGCGATCGTGATGCCGAGGCTGGCGCTGAACTGTCCTTGGTTGTCGCCGCGCCAGAAGATGCCGTTGCTGTAATTGCCGCCGATGAAGGCGCCGGTGTTGACGTTGCCCGTGTTGGCGAAACCGGTGTTGGAGTTACCGGTGTTCGCAAACCCGGTATTGAGATCACCGGGGTTGAACCCGCCGGTGTTGGTGCTGCCGACGTTCAGCACACCGGAATTGGTGTTACCCGTGTTCCCGTAACCGGTGTTCGTGTGGCCCACATTGAGCGCACCGGTGTTGGTGTTGCCGACGTTGAGCCAGCCGGTGTTGAGGTTGCCGGCGTTGCCGAAGCCCCAGTTGTTGTTGCCGGAGTTGAAGAACCCGACATTGCCATCACCGGAGTTGAAGAACCCGACGTTGTTGTTACCCGAGTTGAACAACCCGATGTTCCCGGAACCGGTG
>NZ_JBGGNO010000016.1:0-486943 GCF_041287105.1 Mycobacterium sp. SA01
GATCCGGTCAAGCTGAACTTGACGCTCAGCGCGGCCGCCGAGGCGCTCAACGGCCTGGGCACCAAGTTCGGCCAGTCGATCGTCAACGGCAACGCGGTGCTCGACGACGTCAACCCGCAGATGCCGCAGATCCGCAGCAACGTCCGGCAGCTGTCGAACCTGGCCGACGTCTACATCAAGGCCAGCCCGCAGTTCTGGGACTCCCTCGACCACGCGGTCACCACGGCCCGCACACTGAACGCCCAGCAGAAGGACCTCGACGCCGCGCTGTTGGCGTCCACCGGATTCGGCAACACCGGCGCCGACATCTTCGAACGCGGCGGCCCGTACTTCGTGCGCGGCCAGGCCGACCTGATCCCGACCGCCCAGCTGCTCGACACCTACAGCCCCGAGATCCTGTGCACCGTCCGCAACTACGCGACGTCCAACGCCAAGGACAGCGCGGGCGGCAACGGCTACTCCATCGACTTCCACATCGGCCTGACCGGCGCACCGAATCCGTATGTGTATCCCGACAACCTGCCGCGGGTGAACGCCAAGGGCGGTCCCGGCGGAGGTCCCGGCTGTTGGCAGCCCATCACCCACGACTTCTGGCCGGCACCGTTCCTGGTCGCCGACTACGGCGCCTCGCTCGCGCCGTACAACCACTTCGAGCTCGGCCAGCCCATCCTCACCGAGTACGTGTGGGGACGTCAGGTCGGCGAGAACACGATCAACCCCTGAGGTCGATCAGCCCTTCAGCGATCAGCCCTTGAGGTCGAGCGCCGACGCCAGCTCGCGCAATGCCGGGCGAGGATCCCAGCTCGGGTCGCCGTCGCCGAGCACCTGCACCACCACGTGGTCGGCGCCGGCGTCGAGGTGCGCTGTCACCGACGCGGCGGCCTGTTCGACCGAACCCTGCCCCACGATGCGCTCGGCAAGCCGGTCGGAGCCGCCGCGCACCAGATCGGACTCGTCGAAGCCCTGCCGCAGCCACGAGTTGCGGTAGTTGGGCAGGCCCGAATAGACCTCGAGATGCAGGTGCGCGCGGCGCATCTGCTCCTCGGCGCTCTCCCCGACGACGACGGCCTGCTCGGACACCACCCATTTGTCCGGGCCGAGGATCTCGCGGGTGGTCGCGGTCTGCTCCGGAAGCACCAGGTAGGGATGCGCACCGTCGGCGTGCGTGCCGGACAGCTCGATCATCTTCGGGCCGAGGGCCGCGAGCAGACGGGTCGGACGCCCGGAGCCCGGCTCGACGAATTCCGGCAGACCGGCCATCCGGTCCAGGTAGCCGCGCATGGTGGCCAGCGGCTTGTCGTAGGTTCCGCCGAGCATGTTCTCGACCAACGGCCCGTGGCTGACCCCGAGACCGAGGACGAAGCGGCCGGGGTAGGCGGCGGTCAGGCTGCGGCCGCCACCCTCGGCGATCGTCGCCAACCGGGCGTGGATATTCGCAATACCGGTACCCAGCACCAGGCGCTGCGTTCCGGCCAGGAACACCGCGGACTGCACCATGCAGTCCTTCAGACCGACCTCCGGGATGAACAGCGATCCGAAACCGAGCGCTTCGATCTCCTGCGCTACTTCGACGGCTGCGGGCATCGACCAACTCTCGCTCGCCCACCACACGCCGATTCGGGCCGGAAAGTCGATGGTCGGGCGGTCAGTCAAGGTCGCTCCTCAGTGGTTCGGTCGGGGGGAGTGATTCGATGCGCAAGGTGTCGCCTGTCAGCATGGCGATCGAGCTGCGGAGCTCTTCAGCCGGGGTCGGCGGCGGCAGCGCCTGCTGCGGCCCGACCCGGAACGAGTCGACCATCAGTGCGGCAAAGCGGCGCCATGCGTCCGGTGCGTGTTCGCGGGTCGCTTCCAGGACACCGGTGTTGGCCAGCAGCATCACCACGATGTCCCCGACGCCGATGTCCGGACGCAGCGTCCCGTCCTGTTGCGCCCGGGTGATCACCTGCCCGAGTTTCGCGACGGCTTCGGCGGCGCGCTGCTCGATGACGGAGCTGGCCGGGAACGCGGTGGTGAGCAGCGCCCGCAATCCCGGGTCGGAGGCCTGTAGCGCGCAGACGTCGTAGACGAGGTCTTGGAAGCCGTCCCAGGCGCACGGGTTGGCCAGGGCTTTGTCGACCGCGTCCTCGTAGGAGGTCATGTTCCGCTCGAACGCTGCGATCGCCAGATCGGTGCGAGTCGGGAATCGCCGGTAGAGGGTCGCCACCCCTACCTCAGCGGCTCGGGCCACGTCTTCCAGCGGAACTGACAGGCCCTGCTCGGCAAACAGCCGGGCGGCAGCGGAGACGATCCGCTCCCGATTGCGTTCGGCGTCGGCCCGCAGTGGCCTGGATCGCTCCGCACCCCGATGTGCGCCCGGAATCACCAGGCCAGACTACTCGCCGAAGTGGAGGCGCACCACCAGTTATGCCTGGCGCCGTCGAGGTGGGGCGGTCCCGCTGGGTGATGTTCCGCCACCTACCGACGCCCGCGCCCGTGGCAGACTAGAACGCGTTCTAGTCTCGGCCATCCGGAGGACCGCCCATGAGCAGCGCCGTCAGCTTCGACCTTTCGTCGGTGTTCCACACCGTCGCCGAGACGCTGCCGGATCACGAGGCTCTCATCTGGCGGGGTCAGCGCCTGACCTACGCGCAACTCGACGCCCGCATCGACGGCGTCGCGCACTATCTCACCGCGCAGGGACTGGGCTGCCACACCGAACGTGACCAATTGGCGCCGCACGAATCCGGCCAGGACCACATCGGGTTGTACCTGCGCAACGGAAACCAGTACCTCGAGGCGATGGTCGCCGGCTACCGGGCCCGGGTCGCGCCTTTCAATGTCAACTACCGCTATGTGGAGGAAGAGCTCCTCTACCTGCTCACCGACTCGGGCGCCAAGGCACTGGTCTACGGCGCCGAGTTCGCGCCGTGCGTGGCCGCCATCCGCGACCGGCTCCCGGAGCTGCGGGTGCTGATCCAGGTCGCCGACGCTTCCGGCAACGAATTGTTGCCCGGCGCAGTCGATTACGAGTCCATCGTCAGCACGCCCGAGCCGGCCGGTGGCATGCCCACCCCTAGTGGCGACGACCTCTACATCCTCTACACCGGCGGAACCACCGGGATGCCCAAGGGTGTGCTGTGGCGCCAGCACGACATCTTCATGTCGGCGATGGGCGGCCGGCCGTTCGGTTCGGACACCTCGCTGTCGACCTACGCCGAACTCGCCGAGCAGGCCCGCACCAATGCCGGTTTCCGGTCGGTGCTGATGATCCCGCCGCTGATGCATGGCGCGGCGCAGTGGGCGGCGTTCAACATGTTCAGCACCGGCGGCTGGATGGTGCTGCCCGACGACGTCGACCGGCTCAACGCTCCCGCCGTGATGCGGCTGGCCGAACGTGAACGCGTGCTGAGCATTCCGGTCGTCGGCGACGCGATCGCCCGGCCGCTGCTCGACGAGATCGAGACCGGCAACTACGACCTGTCCGGGCTGGTGACCATCACCAACGGCGGCGCACCGCTGTCGCCGACCGTCCGCGAACGATTGCTGGCCGCCCTGCCCAACCTGATGGTGCTCGACGCCGTCGGGGCGTCGGAGACCGGCATGCAGATGACGACCATGGCGGCCAAGGGCGTCGAGCAGAAGGCCGCCACCTTCACCCCGCAGCACGACACCGCCATCATCTCAACGGATTTCGCCCATGTGCTCGCGCCCGGCGACGGTGAGGGCTGGCTGGCGCGACGGGCTTACGTCCCGCTGGGTTACCTCGGTGACGCCGAGAAGTCGGCGCGTACCTTCCCCACCATCGACGGCGTGCGCTGGTCGGTGCCCGGTGACCGCGCGCGGTTCCTGGAAGACGGTCAGATCGAACTGCTCGGCCGCGACTCGGTCACCATCAATTCCGGTGGGGAGAAGATCTTCGCCGAGGAGGTCGAGCGCGCGGTCGCCAGCCATCCCGCGGTGTACGACGTGGTGGTCGCCGGGCGGCCCTCGGAACGGTGGGGCAGCGAGGTGGTGGCCATCGTGCAGTTCGCCGAGGGGCAGAGCGCCACCGATGCCGAACTCGCCGATGCCTGCCGCGAACACATCGCGCACTACAAGCTGCCGAAGGCGTTCATCCGCACCGAGAAGGTGCTGCGCTCCCCCGCAGGCAAGGCCGACTACCGCTGGGCCAAGGAGCTCGCCGTGGAAAGCCTTGGCGCCCAAGCCTAGATCGGCGAGCGTCACACCAGCGTCACGCTGAGCGCCGAGCGTCACACCAGCGTTACGCTCGGCGGGCTACACCTTCATGTAGCCCTTGTCGGCCGGAATCTGGGCGGCCGTCAGCAGTGCCGACGCATCACTGGCCAGGAACAGCACGACTTCGCTGACCTGATTCGGCGCGATCAGCGACTCGGTGGGCAGCGCGCCCGGCGAGAAGCTGTACACGTAGTGCGGGTGCTTCTCGAACGTCGAGTACATCGACAGGTCGTTGCCCAGGGCCGTGTCGACACCATAGGTGTGCACCGAGTTCACCCGTATCCCGTACTCGCCCACCTCGAGTGCGAGCGAATTCGCCAGTCCCACAACGCCGAACTTGCTGGCGCAGTAGTGCCCGGCGCCCGGCACGGCCTTGATCCCCGCCGACGAGCTGATCGCGATGATCGAACCACCGTTGCCGGCCTCGATCATCGCCGGCACGCAGGCCTGCACGGTGTTGAAGAACCCGGTGAGGTTGACGTCGATGATCTCCTGCCACTGCTCCTGCGGGATCTCCCAGGCGCGGCCCCAGCTCATCACTCCGGCATTGGCGACGACGACGTCGAGGCGGCCGAATTGCTCGATGGCAGAGGCGATCACCCGCTTCTGCCCGTCGTGGTCGCGCACATCGACCCGCTCGGCGCTGATCTTGACGCCTTCGTCCTCCACCAGGCGCACGGTGTCGGCGAGATCCTCCGGGGTCGACGGTTCGTACCCGATGTGGTTGCCCACCGGCCCGCAGGCGTCGATGGTGACGATGTCGGCGCCGGCCTGGGCCAGCCGCACACAATGCGCGCGGCCCTGTCCCCTGGCCCCGCCGGTCACGTACGCGACTTTGCCCTCCAAGGGGCGATCACTTGTCACCGGCTCACCATACGGTTGCAAGGTTCCTGGATGGTCGGGAATTCGGGAACCGCTCAGACTGCTGTGCACCGTATGCAGAGCAAGCTCGCCGCACCCACCACGTCGCGGCGCACCATCGCGGCACTGTTGAGCCTCACCGCGGGCACCGGGGTTATCGACGCCGTGTCCTACCTCGGGCTCGGTCACGTCTTCGTCGCCAACATGACGGGCAACATCGTCTTCCTCGGTTTCGCGGCAAACCCCAGCTCCGGGCTGTCGGCGTGGATGGCGCTGATCGCGTTGGGCGCGTTCATGTTCGGCGCACTGGTGGGCGGCGCCGTCGGTCACCGCGTGGCCGCGTCGCCGACGTGGCCGATGTCGGTGCTGCTGGTGCAGGCGGCGCTGCTCGGTGTCGTCGCGGCGGCTGCTGCCGTCTTCGGCATCTCGACGGTGGGCCGCCCGGTCATCGTCGCGACGCTGGCGTTCGCGTACGGCCTGCAGAACAGCACGGCCCGGCGGATGGCGGTCGCCGACCTGACCACCACGGTGCTGACGCTGACGGTGACGGGCCTGGCTGCCGACAGTCGTGTTGCGGGAGGCCCGGGCGCCAAGCCCGTCCGCCGGTTGGCCTCGATCGCCACCATGCTGGCCGGCGCGGTCGCCGGGGCGTTGCTGGTACAGGTGTCGGTGCCGTTGACCATCGCGGTCGCCGCCGGGTGCGTGCTGGTGTCCGCGGTCCTGTTCGGCGTGGACCGCCGCGCCGACAGCTGATCAGGCCGGCCCGAACCGTGCGCCGCCCTCGGCGTGGTACCACCCGCCCGCAGCCTGGGTGCCGCCGTCGACGTGCAGCGTCTGACCGGTGATGTAGCGCGCCATGTCCGAGGCGAGAAAGACTGCCGCCGAGGCTATCTCGTCGACATCACCGAGCCGTCCCAGCGGAACGGCCTGGCTCAGTTCGGGCCGTATCCCGTTCGGCGACAACGCCAGCAAGCCCTCGGTGACGGTGATGTCGGGTGCGATGGCATTGACCCGGATACCGTGCGGCGCCAGCTCGAAGGCCGCCGTCCTGGTGTAGTTGATGACCCCGGCCTTCGCCGCGGAGTAGGCCGCGTATCCAGGTGCCGCTCGGACCCCCTCGATGGAGGTCACGGAGATGACGCTGCCGCCGCGGGCGTCCTCGACCAGCTGCCTGGCCACCCGTTGCGTGCACAGCAGGACGTGTCGAAGGTTCGCCTTGTACAAAGCGTCCCAACCGTTTTCGCTGGTGTCCAGCAGGGAGGAGGCGAATACCCCGCCGGCGTTGTTGACCAGGATGCTGACCGGTCCGAGCTCGTCGCGGGTACGCGCCAGTGCGGCGTCGACCTGTCCGCTGTCACGAACGTCGGCCACGATGCCGAGCACCCCCAGCTCGGCCGCGGTCGCCGCGCAGCTGTCGGCGTCACGTTCCCAGATGGCGACCGTCGCCCCGAATTGCGTGAGCCCGGCGGCGATCCCACGGCCGATGCCGGTCCCGCCGCCGGTCACCACCGCCACCCGGTCGGTCAGCAGGATGTCCGACGGCGTGATCGTCACGGCCTCAACTCCGCGACGGGTTCAGCACGGCATCGGCGAAGCGGGCGATGCCGTCAAGCGCCTCGCGGGTGCGCCGCCACGGCATGACGATCATCCGGTCGATGCCTGCATCAGCCGCGCGGCGCACATCCGCGGGTGAATCGGCCGGAGCCGACGCGGTCACTTCGGGCTTGCCGGCACGTCCGTGCTCGGCCCAGAGCGCCGAGAGCTTCTGCACCGATCCGGGGATCTGGTCCAGGGTGTGGTTCATCGGGATCCAGCCGGACCCGAACCGGGCAACCCGGCGCAACGCGGGCAGGCCGTCGCCGCCGACGTGGATCGGCGGTCCGCCTGGCTGCACCGGCTTGGGTTCGAAGGCAACGGCGTCGAAGTCGAAGAACCGGCCGTGGTGTTCGACGGTCGGCTCGGTCCAGAGCGCGCGGCACACCTCGAGCGCCTCGTCGACGCGGGCGCCGCGGCTGCCGAAGTCCAGACCCGCGGCGTCCCATTCCTCGCGCAGCCAGCTGGCGCCGATCCCGAAGTCGAACCGGCCGTCCGACACGACGTCCAGCGTCGTGGCCGCGCGGGCGCTGACGAACGGGTGGCGCAAGCCGATGTTGTAGACGTAGGTGCCCAGTCGAATCGTGCTGGTCTGGCCGGCCAGATACGACAGGTAGGCGATCGCGTCGAACATCGGCGTCTGCGGCGGGATCGGCGGATGACTGTCGCCGTGATGGGGGCTGCCGGACATCTCGGCGGGCAGCACCAGATGCTCGGGAAGCCACACCGACTCGTAGCCCAACTCCTCGGCCCGCACCGTCAGGTCCCGCCACAGGCCGGGGTGAACGCCACCCAGTGGAATCCCGAACTTCACAGCGCGGATGTTACGCAGCGGGTAGCGCCATCGGAAGCACTACTCTCATTTTCAGAGAGCATGATTCTGCCCGGTTGTCGCAGTAGCGTCTGAACCCATGACGGCGAGCAGGCTGAAGGTCCGCTACGCCCTCGCCCTCGTGCTCGCGCAGATCCTCGCGGGCGTCGAGCTGACCGCGCTGGTGATGCCGCTGCGCCACGAGTTGGTGCCGCAAGCCGAGACCGTCTTCGGAACCGACACCCTGATCGCCGCGGTGACGCTGTCGGTGTTCGGCTTCGCCGGATCTATCGGCTACGCGATCTGGGTGGTCGATCGCAGACTGCGCTGGTTCACCGCGGGCGAATCACCGACCCACCGCGACCAGGTGTTCGTCGAGAGGTTTCTGCGTCACCAGTCGGCGCTGCTGACGGCGATCTGGCTGATCAGCGGCGTCATCATGGTCATCGTCAATCGCGACGGCGGCGCGGCGGCCGCCTGGTTGATCGGCATGTTGGTGTTGTTCGGTGTCACCACCTCGGCGGGCGCCGCGCTGCTGCTGATCCAGCGGCCCATGCGCCCGATCACCGCGGCTGTCATGGGGCCGGCGCCCGGTCGCGACACCGCACCGGGCGTGCTGCCGCGGCTGCTGCTGATGTGGCTGATGAGCAGCGCGCTTCCCAGCATCGGCATCGCGGTGGTGGTGCTGATGCGCGCCAGCGGCTGGATCATCCAGAAGAACGCGTCGATCGAGATTCCGGTCATCGTGCTGTCGGTGATCTCGGTTCTGGTCGGGTTGCGCGGCATGGCGATCGTCGCGCTGTCCATCTCAGACCCGGTGCATGACGTCGTCGCCGCCATGGCCAAGGTCGAACGCGGCCAGATCGGGACCCGGGTGGACGTCTACGAACGCTCCGAAATCGGGCGGCTGCAAAGCGGTTTCAACCGCATGGTGGCCGGGCTTGCCGAACGCGACCGGCTGCGCGATCTGTTCGGCCGCCACGTGGGGACGGACGTCGCGCTACGCGCGGTCAGCGACGCCGACAGCCTCACCGGCGAGGTTCGGGAGGCGGCGGTGCTGTTCGTCGACCTGGTCGGCTCGACGCAGCTGGCGCAAAGCAGTTCGCCGGCCGAGGTGGCTGGGGTGCTCAACGACTTCTTCCAGATCGTCGTCGATTCGGTCGACGAACGGCACGGCCTGATCAACAAGTTCCAGGGCGACGCGGTGCTGGCGGTGTTCGGTGCGCCGCTGCCCAGTGCCCGCGCGTCGTCCGATGCACTGGCGACCGCCCGCGCGCTGACGGTCGCCTTGCGCCGGCTTCCCGTCGTGGACTTCGGTATCGGGGTGTCGGCCGGACGGGTGTTCGCCGGGAACATCGGCGCCGAACACCGCTACGAATACACGGTGATCGGTGATCCGGTCAACGAGGCTGCGCGCCTTGCCGATCGGGCCAAGGCCACCGGCCAGCGCGCGTTGTGCTCGGACGTCGCCCTGGCCAACGCCGACGCCGCCGAGCGTGCGCACTGGGTGGAGTACGCCTCGGAGGTGCTCCGCGGCCGCCTCGAGCCGACCCGAATGTCGGCGCCCACCGCCTGAATTCCATCGATCCCCTTGTGCCGACCGCGGCACCGGGTGAATGGTGAAGGGGCAGGAGGTTTGGCATGGCCGACAAGACGAACACTTCCCAGGCCGCCCGATCGGCTCCCGCCGCGGACAGTCCGGCCGCCATCCGCAACGTCGTGCTCGTCGGCCCGTCCGGTGCCGGCAAGACCACACTCGTCGAAAGCCTTCTGGTCGCCTCCGGCGTGCTGGCACGGGCCGGGTCGGTGGTCGAGGGCACCACGGTGTGCGACTTCGACGATGCCGCGATCCGCCAACAACGCTCGGTCGGGCTTGCGCTGGCACCCGTCCCGCACGACGGCATCAAGGTCAACCTGATCGACACCCCGGGCTACGCCGACTTCGTCGGTGAACTTCGGGCCGGCCTACGCGCCGCCGAGTGCGCGTTGTTCGTGATCGCCGCCAACGAGGGCGTCGACGAGGCCACCAAGAGGCTGTGGCATGAATGCGCCGACGTCGGAATGCCACGCGCAGTGGCGATCACCAAACTCGATCACGCCCGCGCCAACTACGACACCGCGCTGCGCGCCGCGCAGGATGCCTTCGGCGACAAGGTCCTACCGCTCTACCTGCCCACCCAGACGGGTTTGGTCGGATTGCTGTCGGGCAGCCAGTACGACTACCGGGACGGCACCAGGACCGTCCATCCGCCCGACGACACGTACACCGCTCGGATCGACGAGCATCGCGGCACCCTGATCGAAGGCATCATCGAGGAGTCCGAGGACGAGTCGCTGATGGAGCGCTACCTCGGCGGTGAGGCTATCGACGAGGCCGTGCTGATCGAGGATTTGGAGAAAGCCGTCGGGCGCGGCGCGTTCTTCCCCGTCATCCCCGTCTGCAGCGGCACCGGCGTCGGCACCGTCGAGCTGCTGGACGTCGCCGCCCGCGGCTTTCCGTCGCCGCCCGAGCATGTTCTGCCCGAGGTCTACACCCCGCACGGCGTGGCCCGCGACGGACTGTCCTGCGATCCGGACGGACCGCTGCTGGCCGAGGTGGTCAAGACGACATCCGACCCCTATGTCGGCAGGGTCAGCCTGGTCCGGGTGTTCTCCGGCACCATCAGGCCCGACACGACAGTGCATGTGTCGGGCCATTTTTCGGCCTTCTTCGAGGCGAACACACACGCCGACCACGACGAAGACGAACGTATCGGCACGCTGTCGTTCCCGCTGGGCAAGCAGCAGCGCCCCGCCGCGCAGGTGGTGGCGGGGGACATCTGCGCGATCGGCAGGCTCACCCGCGCCGAGACCGGAGACACGTTGTCGGACAAGACAGATCAGCTTTTGCTCAGACCGTGGACCATGCCGGAGCCGCTGCTTCCGGTGGCGATCGCCGCCCGCGCCAAGACCGACGAAGACAAGCTCTCGGTCGGCTTGCAGCGGCTGGCCGCCGAGGACCCGACGCTGCGCATCGAGCAGAACCCGGAGACCCACCAGATCGTGCTGTGGTGCATGGGCGAAGCGCACTCCAGCGTGGTGCTCGACGCGCTGGCGAACCGGTACGGCGTCAACGTCGACACCGTCGAGGTCCGGATCCCGTTGCGGGAGACCTTCGGCGGCCCGGCCAAGGGTCACGGCCGCCACGTGAAGCAGTCCGGCGGACACGGCCAGTTCGCGGTGTGCGACATCGAAGTGGAGCCGCTGGCCCAGGGCGGCGGCTTCGAGTTCGTCGACAAGGTCGTCGGCGGCGCGGTTCCCCGCCAATTCATCCCGAGCGTCGAGAAGGGGGTGCGCGCCCAGATGGAACACGGCGTGCACGGCGGCTATCCCGTCGTCGACATCCGGGTGACGCTGGTCGACGGCAAGGCGCACAGCGTCGACTCCTCCGACATGGCGTTCCAGATGGCCGGTGGCCTGGCGCTGCGGGAGGCCGCCGCGGCAACCCGCATCGATCTGCTCGAACCCGTCGACGAGGTCACCATCGATGTGCCCGACGATCTCGTCGGTGCGGTGATGGGCGACCTGTCCGGTAGGCGGGGTCGGGTGCTGGGCACCGAGCAGGCCCGCGAGAACCACACTGTGATCCGGGCGGAGGTGCCACAGGCGGAGCTGACCCGCTACGCGATCGACATGCGCAGCCTCACCCACGGCGCCGCGTCGTTCACCCGGTCGTTCGCCCGCTACGAGCCGATGCCGGAAACCGCGGCGGCGAAGGTCCAGGTCTAGCGTCGCGCGGTAACGTCGTTCTCCATGACCGCACCGCGCTCGCTTCGGGAGTTGTTCGACCAGCTCGGCCTGCAGGTCGTCGAAGCGACGGACGACACCGTTGTGCTGGAGATGCCGGTGGACGAGCGCACCACGAACACCGCGGGTGGGCTGCAGGGCGGACTGATCGCCACGATGGCCGATGTGGCCGCCGGGCAGCTGGCCTCCCGCGCCACCCCGTTCGGGTTCGGCATCGCCACCACCGACTTGTTCGTCCGATACCTGCGGCCGATCAAGGTCGGCCCGGCCCGCGCGGTGGCCAAGATCCTGCGCACCGGCAAGCGTTCGGTGGTGGTGCAGGTGGACATCCACCGCGGCGAGGACAACGAGTTGGCCGCGACCAGCACGATCAACTTCGCCGCGGTCTGAGGCCACAGGCGTGCTGCCCAGACTCATGCCGGGGGCTCGCCGACGGTGAGCCCTCGTAGAGTCCGGAGCATGGCGAGTCGCAGGTCGCGGCGAACACGTTTGCGTTGACGGGCCGACGCTTCCGCCATCGCGATGCACGAATGCGTGACCATGCCCGACATCACGTGCGTCATCGCCTCCAGAGGGAGATCGTCAGGAAAGGCACCGGCCGCGACTCCGCTCTCCAGCACAAGGCGCACGTTGCGGTGCGTGAAATGACGTTCAGATTCTCGCCACCGTCTCCAGCCCAGACCGATCGGGCCTTCCAGATAGATCAGCCGGCCGGCGACCGGATCCCCGGACACGTCGAGTGTGGCCTCCAGTGCTGCACTGGTCGCCGCCCACCAGTCGTCCCGGTGTTTGGCGATCGCCTCGTAGACCCGGGCTTGCGCCCTTTCGTTGCATTCGTTCAGGACTGACGCGAAGAGGTCGGTCTTATCCGTAAAGTGATGGTAGACAGCACCTTTGGTGAGATTCGCGGTGGCGGCAATTTCGACCATCGATACAGCTGCGAATCCACGCTCGGCGAACGCGTGCGTTGCGGCTACGAGCAGAGCGGCCCGTGTCTGCTGTGCACCTTCAACCCGGCGAGTCTTGACAACTTCCACGGCTCCGACGATAGTCGCCCGTACGCTGTGACATACCCAGAGTATGTGAACTGTCTGCGGTGTTCCAAGGAGAGGATCCGCCGGGATGGACATCACCACACTCGAAGCCCACCGACGCGACGCCACAACCGCGTCAGGTCCGATCAGTTATCTGGACGTCGGGCGCGGCCGCCCGGCCGTCTTCATCCATGGCCTCATCGCCAATAGCCTGCTCTGGCGCAATGTCATCCTCGCGGTCAGTTCCCGAGAACGTCGTTGCATCGCGATCGACTTGCCCGGACACGGGCACACACCGCCCGCGAGGCCATCCGACGACGTCTCCCTAACCGGACTGGCGAATCGCGTCATCGAGCTGATCGACCTCCTGGGATTTGACCGTTTCGACCTGGTTGCCAACGACACCGGAGGAGCAGTCGCACAAATCGTGGCGGCACGCCTTGGTGCCAGACTGACCACCTTGGTCCTGACGAATTGCGACACCGAGGGCAACACTCCACCGGCACTTTTCAAACCCATAACGGTCATGGCACACGTCGGATTACTGGCGAAGATCGGTCCGTATGCAGCGCGCCGCAGGCCGCTCGCGCATCGGGCTCTAGGGATTGGCTACCAACATCCCCGTCGGCTACCCGACGAGATCGTCGACGCCTATTGCAATCCCACACTTGGGACAGCACATTCGGCGCGCGCCCTTTCACGCATCATCACATCTCTGTCGTCGGATGACCTAGCGGACGTCAGATCGCGATTGGCGACACTCACGGCGCCTACACTCATCGTCTGGGGCACCGACGACCCACTCTTCAAAATCAAATGGGCGCGCCGGCTCGCCGATTTGATCCCGTCGACCGTCGCGGTCCGCACGATCAAGGGTGCGCGCATGCACTTCCCCGACGAACACGCGACGCAGTTCATCCCTCTGCTGCAACAGCACTGGAGTACCTGCGTTTAGGTCGTCGGCGCATTACCCGAGTCCGATGCCAGGCCGGACGGTCAAACTCTGCGACACAGCGCCGATCGGGCCGGTTATGTCGTGAATGATGCTGTGCGTCAACCCGATTCCAGTCGGGCCGATCGACACCGCGGTGTCGAAGCCCACCCACTCGCCGGCCGGCTCGGCGAAAAAGTGCGCGGTGAGATCCAGATTCGGAAACGCCACCTCGCGCGGATCCACCAGCACCGCCATCCCGTTGGCGATGTCGAGCAATCCCGCCGCGCGGGCCAGCGGGCTCACCTGCTCGCCGTCGAGCAGCGGCACCGCAGTGCGCACCCAATAAATCGCCCGGCCTGGTCGCTCCTCGGCGCGTCGTACCTCGGCCGACGCGATGAAACCACCCGGCCACACCGCACTCGGATCCCATTCCGGCATCTCCGCCGGCGACGGAATCGGCCGCAGACCGCTGCCGCGCAGTGCGGACGTGTCGTAACTCTTCATCAGCCAGGCTCGCGCGAGCACCACCGCGCGGTCCTGGTACATCAGAGTGGCTTCGACGAGTTCGATGGTTCGGCCCGGCCGGAGCACCCGCACCTCGACCTCCTCGACGACACCGACGGGCACCGTCCCCAGGATGTCGTAGCTCAGCCGCGCCACCGCCAGATGTCCGTTCCCGCGGGCGTCCCGGTCGGTTTCGATGGCGTGCGCGAGCAGACCGAACGACGGGGCGATGTGCTGTTCGGCGAGATTCCACGCGCCGCCGGCATGCTCGTTGGCGCGGTAGGAATGATCGGACACCCGGCTGAAGTACGACATTCGGGCGACGTTACTGCCCTAGTGGTCGATGAATACCACGCACTCGTCGAGCGGCTTGCGCGGGACGTCGAGGTTGTTCGACGGGAACTCCTCGACCGGATAGCCGATGGCGAGTCCGCAGAGGATCTCGTAACGATCGGGTATGGCCAGCTCCTCGCGCACCACATCCGGATAACCCGCGATCAGCATCTGCACGCAGGTGCCGAGGCCGCGAGCGGTCAGCCCCAGCAGCAGCGTCTGCAGGAACATGCCGACTCCCAGGCTATCGACGTGGTGCAGTTCGCGATTCATGCAGACGATGCCCGCCAGCGGCGCGTTATAGAACCGCCAGTTGAACGCCACAGCCCTGCGCCGGCTGTCGACGTCATCGCGCGCGATGCCCATGCTGCCGTACAGCTGCTCGCCCAGTGCAAATTTCGCATTCTCAAATTCGGCGGGTAGCGGCGGGATCGCCGGTTCACGGTCGCGGGACGCGTTTACCAGCGCGGCCACGAGGCGATCCAGGGCCGGGCCGGAGGCGAACACCAGGTGCCACGGCTGTGAGTTGGAGTTCGAGGGCGCGCGCCTCGCCAAGTCGAGAGCCTCGAGCACATCCGCACGCTGCACAGGCCTGCCGGAGTGAAATAGCCGGGTAGATCGGCGAGCACGCACCACTTGATCCAGCTCTGACACTCCGCTATTCAACACGCCGCGACTCTGCGCTCAGCGCATCGACCCTGCGGTGAGCGTGCGCTCTCGGGCTTCCGACGCACGCTGAGCGCAGAGCCGACGGCCGCACTCTGGTGCCACGCGATTATGTATGGTTACATACATAATCATGACGAGCCCCCGGGAACGGATGGTCGCCTCCGCCGCACTGTTGATCCGCGAACGCGGAGCGCAGTCCACCGCGATCGCCGACGTCTTGGCGCACAGCGGGGCTCCGCGCGGCTCGGCATACCACTACTTTCCCGGCGGGCGCGCTCAATTACTCAGCGAGGCAGTCGATTACGTCGCTGACTTTGTGGCGGACAAGTTGGCCAAAGCCTCCAACAGCCTCGAGATGCTCGACGGGCTGACCCGCTTCTATCGCAAGAACCTGCTCGAGACCGACTACCGAGCCGGCTGCCCGGTGGTGGCCGTCGCCGTCGAATCCGGTGAACCGGGTAACGCCAACCCGGTGATCGACCGGGCCGCCGAGGCGTTCACCCGCTGGAACGACCTGATCGCTGCGCGCCTAATGGCCGACGGAATCGCGAAGGACCGCGCCGACGAGATGGCGGTGACCACGACCGCCGCGTTGGAAGGCGCCATCGTGCTCGCCCGAGCGGCGCGCGACACCAAACCGCTCGACATCGTCCATCGGCAACTGCGCGACCTGCTCGAAGCCGAACTGCCCACTTAGGAGATCCGATGTCCGCTGACTGGCAACCCACCGCCTGCATCCTCTGCGAATGCAACTGCGGCATCGTGGTGCAGACCAGCGTTCAGGACGGGGTCCGCACCCTGGCCCGCATCCGCGGCGACAAGGACAACCCAGCCTCGCAGGGCTACACCTGCAACAAGGCGCTGCGCCTCGACCACTATCAGAACAACCGGGCGCGGCTGACCTCCCCCATGCGCCGCAGACCCGACGGCAGCTACGAGCAAATCGATTGGGACACCGCGATCACCGAGATCGCCGAAGGTTTCCGCGGAATCGCCGACGCCTACGGCGGGGAGAAGATCTTCTACTACGGCGGCGGTGGTCAGGGCAATCACCTGGGCGGCGCCTACAGCGGGGCCTTCCTCAAGCTGCTCGGTTCGCGATACCGGTCGAATGCCCTGGCGCAGGAGAAGACCGGCGAGGCCTGGGTTGATTTCCAGCTGTACGGCGGGCACACCCGCGGCGAGTTCGAGCACGCCGAGGTGTCGGTCTTCGTCGGCAAGAATCCGTGGATGTCGCAGAGCTTCCCGCGGGCTCGCACCGTGCTCAACGACATCGCCAAGGACCCGGCCCGCTCGATGGTCGTGATCGACCCGGTTCTCACCGATACCGCCAAGATGGCCGACTTCCACCTGCGGGTGCGGCCCGGCACCGACGCCTGGTGCCTCGCGGCGCTGGCCGCGGTCCTCGTGCAGGAAAACCTCTGCGATGACGTGTTTCTCGCCGAGCATGTGCACGGCGCCGACGAGGTACGCGCCGTGCTGGCAACGGTGCCGATCGCCGAGTACGCCGAACGCAGCGGTGTGGATGTGGAGTTGGTGCGCGCCACGGCCCGTCGCATCGCCGCCGCCGATTCGGTCGCGGTGTTCGAAGACCTCGGCGTGCAGCAGGCACCCAACAGCACCCTGTGCTCCTACCTCAACAAGCTGCTCTGGATCCTGACCGGCAGTTTCGCCAAACCCGGCGGACAGCATCTGCATTCGTCGTTCGCGCCGCTGTTCAGCCTCAGCGGTGTCGGACGCTCCCCGGTGACCGGTGCGCCGATCATCGCCGGGCTGGTTCCGTCCAACGTGGTGCCCGAGGAGATCCTGACCGACCATCCTGACCGGTTCCGCGCGATGATCGTCGAGAGCGCCAATCCTGCTCACTCCATCGCAGACTCGGAGAACTGCCGCGCCGCGTTCGAATCGCTGGAACTGCTGGTGGTGATCGACGTGGCGATGACCGAGACCGCACGGCTGGCCCACTACGTGCTGCCGGCGGCCAACCAGTTCGAGAAACCGGAAGCCACCTTCTTCAATTTCGAGTTCCCGCGCAACGAATTCCACCTGCGCCATCGGCTTTTCGAGCCCACTCCCGGAACATTGCCCGAACCCGAGATCTGGTCTCGGCTGGTGCGGGCGCTCGGTGTGGTCAGCGACGACGATCTGCGCCCGCTGCGCGACGCCGCCAGGCACGGCCGAGACGCCTACACCCAAGCCTTCTTCACCGAACTCGCCGCCAATCCAGCGCTGGGTAGGGCGTTGCCGTTCGTCTTGTACGACACTCTCGGCCCGACGCTGCCCGACGGGCTGGCCGGCGCGGCCGCGCTCTGGGGGCTGGCCCAGAAAGCCGCCGTCACCTACCCCGACGCCGTGCGCCGGGCCGGGCACGCCGACGGCAACGCGCTGTTCGACGCGATCCTGGCCGGCAAGTCCGGGGTGACGTTCACCGTGCACGAGTACGAAGACGACTGGGCACTGATCAGTCACCCCGACCGCAAGATCGCGCTGGTGATCCCGGAGATGCTCGACGACATTCGTGCGCTGGCCGACGACCGGCCGGAACTGACCGACCCGGAGTTCCCGATCGTGCTGTCCGCCGGCGAGCGCCGGGCGTTCACCGCCAACGACATCCTGCGGGATCCGTCCTGGCGCAAGCGCGACGCCGACGGTGCTTTGCGCGTCAGCGTCGAAGACGCCGCAGCGCTCGGCCTGGTCGACGGTGGCCGGGTGCGGATCACCACCGCCGCCGGCAGCGCCGAGGCCACCGTCGAGATCAGCGCGACCATGATGACCGGGCACGCCGCACTGCCCAACGGCTTCGGTCTCGACTACGTCGACGCCGACGGGCAACGCCGCGTTCCGGGGGTGGCGCCGAACGCGCTCACCTCCACCGACTGGCGCGATCCCTACGCCGGGACACCCTGGCATAAGCACGTGCCTGCGCGCCTGGAAGCGGTTCCTGCGGAGGTATCGATCGCGGGCTGAGCCGCCGCCACCGACGGCCAAATAAAATAAATTGATTGATTTACTGCCGCAGGTGTTGTTCACTGAGACCTGTGACTGCGGCTGGTACGTCGGATGTGCCCGAGTTTCCGATGTCTCGCGCCGCGGGCCTTCCCCTCACGCCACCGCGAGAATCGTTGGCCTTCAACGAGAATGCGCAGATGGGGCGGGTCCGCATCTGGGATGGCAGCACGCCGTGGCTGATCACCGGCTACGAGGCGATCCGCTCGCTGTTCGCCGACAGTCGGGCCAGTGTCGACGACCGCAAGCCGGGATATCCGCACTGGAACGAGGGCATGCAGTCCACTGTGCACCGTCGTCCCCGTTCAGTATTCACCTCTGACGCCGAGGAACACACGTTCTACCGGCGCATGCTGTCGAAGCCGTTCACCTACCGGCGAGTCGAGGCGCTGCGCGCCGCGGTACAGAAGATCACCGACGACCACATCGACGCCATCCTGGCCGGCCCACAGCCCGCCGACTTGGTCAGTGCCCTGGCGCTACCGGTCCCCTCGCTCGTGATCAGTCATCTGCTGGGGGTGCCCTATGAGGACGCCGATTTCTTCCAGGAACAGTCCAACAAGGGCATGGCCCGCAACGCCTCGGCCGAGGACGCCGCGAAAGGCGCAGGGGCGCTGGCGAAGTACCTCAAGGCGCTGATCGAAAAGAAGATGGACGAGCCCGCCGAGGATCTGGTATCCGATCTCGCGGAGCGGGTCAGGGACGAAGAAATCTCGCTGAAGGAGGCGGCCCAGCTGGCCACCGGTGTGCTGATCGCCGGCCACGAGACGACGGCCGGTCAGATCTCCGTCAGCATCGCGGCGCTGTTCGACAACCCTGAGCAGCTGGCGATCCTCCGGGACACCGACGACCCCAAGGTGGTCGCGTCGGCTGTCGAGGAGTTGCTCCGCTACTGCAGCATCATCCAGACCGGCCAGCGGCGCATCGCGACCGAGGACATCGAGGTCGGTGGTGGAATCATCCGTGCCGGTGAGGGAATCATTCTCGATGTAGCGCCGGCCAACTGGGATCCTCGCCAGTTCCCCAATCCCGAGCGGCTCCAATTGGACCGCAACGACGGGCCGCACGTCGCGTTCGGCTACGGCCGGCATTCGTGTGTGGGCGGCCAACTGGCCAGGATGGAACTACAAATCGTGCTGCCCACGTTGTTCCGCAGGATTCCCACACTGGCGCCCGCGGTGCCCGTCAGCGAGCTGCCGTTCAAGCACGATGCACTGGCCTACGGCCTGCACGAGCTACCGGTGAACTGGTGAACCGTCCCGACCTCACGCTGGCTGTCCCGGACCTGTCCGGCAGGCACGTGGTGGTGACGGGGGCCAACAGCGGTCTGGGCTTCGGGTTGGCGAAGCGGCTCGCGGGCGCCGGCGCCGACGTCGTGATGGCGGTACGCAGCAGCACCAAAGGCGAGGCCGCCGCCGCGCACATCCGGCAGTCGGCCCCAGCGGCCGACGTGCGCGTCAAGCTGATCGACCTGGCCTCACTGGCCAGCGTCGAAACGTTCGCCGGCGAACTCTCCCGCGAGGGCAGGCCGGTCGACGTCCTGATCAACAACGCCGGCGTGATGACCCCGCCAACCCGTCAACAGACCACCGACGGCTTCGAGTTGCAATTCGGTGCAAACCATTTGGGCCACTTCGCGCTGACCGGGCGACTGCTGCCACTACTGGGCAGCGGGCGGGTGGTCACCGTCAGCAGCATCGCGGCCACCCAGAAACACATCACGTTCGACGACGTGAACGCCGAACGCGAGTACAAGCCGATGCACTCCTACGGTGTCGCCAAACTCAGCCAGCTGATGTTCGCCTTCGAGCTGGAACGGCGCAGCCGGAGCGGCCAGTGGGGCGTCACGTCCAACGCCGCGCACCCTGGGCTGAGCAAGACCAATTTGCTCAGCGGCGCGTCGTACGGTCGCACGAAACCGACGCTGACCAGCCGGCTCACCCAGCTCACCTGGCGGTTGCTGCCGTTCATGTGGCTCGACGTCGACGAGGGGATCAAACCCACCCTGTACGCCGCGGTATCTGCCGAGGCGACCGGGGCAACTTATTACGGCCCGCGCGGAATCTACGAAACCGCCGGCGGCGGAGTCACATTCGCCAAGCTCCCGCAGCCGGTGCTCGACCTCGACGCCTGCCGCCGGTTGTGGCAGATGTCGGAGAGCCTCACCGGAGTCACCTATCCCGCTGTGGAGCCCGCGTGTTGACCCGGTACCGCATGGACGTCGTGTGCGCCACCATTGCCGACGCGATCGCCTACGCGGGTGGCTTGATCTGCGACAGATCGCTCACCGGCTGGGACATCAGGGTTTTCGCGACCCGTGATGACCCCACCGCGCAACAGGACTTGGGCCTGCGAATCCTCGGCGCCACCCGCGCCGGCAGCATGCCCCTGGGACCGGCCGAGGAGCCGTTGCTGCGCACGGTGGTGGTGTCGGGAGACCTGTATCGCAGCGACGACGGCGTCCGACGCTGGGTCGAGGCGGCGATGCGCGAGACCGGCATCGAAGTCCTCGTGTGGGACATCCCTGGCCCGGGATCGGACAGCGGACAGGTGAAGATCCCGGTGAGCCGCGCTGCCGCCATCTTCGTCGACCATGCCAAAGCAGTTGTGGACTGCGATGCCACATCCGGTGCCGCAGAGTTCTACCGCCGGTTGCGGACTGGCCGGATGCGTCAACCAGCGCGGCGCCAGACCACACTCACAACGGTGAACGGGGGGTAGGTAGGTATGGACGGACGGGTGGAAGGCATGGTCGCGTTCGTCACCGGCGCGGCACGGGGTCAGGGTCGAAGCCACGCGGTGCGACTGGCCCAAGAAGGCGCCGACATCATCGCAATCGACATCTGCGCCGCCATCCCCGATGTGGTGTACCCGCCGTCGACACCGGCTGACCTGGCTGAGACCGCCGAGCTCGTCGGCGCCCTTGGCCGGCGGATCGTGACAGCCCAGGTGGACGTGCGCGACTATGACGCCGTCAAGAGCGCCGTCGACACCGGCGTGGACCAGCTGGGTCGGCTGGACATCGTGGTGGCCAACGCGGGCATCGGCAACGCCGGAAACCGCCTTCACAAGCTCGACGAGCACATCTGGAAGGACATGATCGACATCAACCTGACCGGAGTCTGGCATACAGTGAAAGCCGCTGTACCCCACATTCTTTCCGGCGGGCGTGGCGGATCGATCATCCTGACCAGCTCGGTGGGAGGCATGAAGGCCATGGCTCACACGGGACATTACATCGCAGCCAAACACGGTGTCGTCGGCCTCATGCGCACCTTCGCGGTCGAACTCGGCCAGCATTCCATCCGGGTGAATTCAGTGCACCCGACGCAGGTGGACACTCCGATGGCGCTCAACGACGCCACCTTCCGGCTGTTCGCCCCTGACAAGGAGAATCCCGGACCGGAGGACTTTGCCCCGGTCTCCCAGATGATGCATACGCTGCCGACACCTTGGGTGGAGCCCGAGGACATCAGCAATGCCGTCCTATTCCTCGCCAGTGCCGAATCCCGTTATGTCACAGGCGTGCAACTCCCCGTCGACGCGGGCGCCTTACTCAAGTAACACATCAACCAATGAGGAGTGATAATGCCTGAATTCGACTACGAAGAAATGAAAAAGGAAGCAGCGCAGTACATCAAGTTCGAGAAGGATCGCGAGAACCGGATCGCCTACATCACCTTCGATCGACCCGATGCCCAGAACGCGACATCATTGGGCATGCGCCAGCTCTACGCCGACATCATCCACAAGTGCAATGTCGACGACGACGTCAAGGTCGTCGTGATCCGCGGCGAGGGCGACGATTTCGGCAGCGGCGGTGACCTGCCCGAGCAGCGGGGGATGATCGAAAACCCCGGCATGCCGTTGCTGCACGAACTGGCCATCAACGACGACGACGTCAAGTACCCGCCCGGCGGCTCCTACCGCTATCTGTCGACGGTCACCGACTTCTACGCCAAGGCGCCCGCAGGCAACCGGCCGCTGCAGGAACTGCGCAAGGTCAGCATCATCGAAGCCAAGGGTTACTGCTACGGCTGGCACTTCTATCAGGCCGGCGACGCCGATCTGGTGATCTCCTCCGACGATGCGCTCTTCGGGCATCCCGCCTTCCGGTATGTGGGCTGGGGCCCCCGGCTGTGGTGGTGGGCCGAGACCATGGGCCTGCGGAAGTTCTCCGAAATGCTGTTCACCGGACGGCCGTTCAGCGCCAAGGAGATGTACGACTGCGGCTTCGTCAACAGCGTGGTACCACGTGCCGACCTGGAAGCAGAAACACTCAAGTACGCGCTGGCCTGCTCGAAGTCCCGACCCACCGACACCGTCGCGGTGCAGAAGACGTTCCTGGAGCTGTACAAGCAGCACAAGGGCGAGTACTTCGGCAGCCTGCTCACCGGCATGGTCGAAGGCATGCTGCCGATGATCACCAACGACGTGGCGAACACCGTGGACCTGACCGCTGGAACATTCGAGAAGGGCCTCAACAATGTGGTGAAGGACAATGACATGAACTTCCCACCGGAATGGCGACTGAGCAAGTCGGGCCGCGCCAAGCCCTGACCGGACAAGCTGACGTGTCGGCGCTGACCGGATTCCGGATCATCGAACTCGCCGAGGGCGTGTCCGGCGAGTACTGCGGCAAGCTGCTCGCCGACCTCGGTGCCGAGGTGATCAAAGTGGAGCGGCCCGGGCGGGGCAGTCCCACCCGGGCCATGGCTCCACTGCTGGACCTCGGCTCCGATCCCGAACGCAGCGGACTGTTCGCGTATCTGAACACCAACAAGCGTTCGGTGACCCCGGCTGCGCATGCGGTTCGCGAGCTGCTGGCGAGGGCCGACGCCGTCATCGATGACCACGACCCGGCCACGACCGAGCAGATCAGTGCCGACCATCCCGGCGTCGTGGTCTGCTCCATCACCCCGTTCGGCGCGGGAGCTCCGCCCGAACTGCAGAACAGTCGCAGCATCAACGTCTTCCAGGCCGGCGGCTGGGGCCACCACACGCCAAGCCATTCCGATCCGGCCAGGCCGCCCCTGAAGGGACCGGGCCGCTACGCCGCCGATTACGAGGCCGGGTTGGATGCCGCGCTGTGCGTGATGTCGGCACTGTTTCGTCAGATGCACACCGGTGAAGGCGAATTCATCGATATCTCGCAACACGCTGTGCAGGTTGCCCGGGCGGACTGCATTCTCGGTCGCTTCATCTCCGGAGAGGTGTCACCGGCAGACACCCGCGACGACTACGACCAGCAGGGCCCCGCGTCGATGTTCGCCTGCGCGGACGGGTTCGTCTACCTCTACATGACCAGCCGCAGTCACTGGCTGGCACTCGAAGAGCTTCTCGAGCATGCCCCCTGGCTCGATGCGTTCGACGATGACTGGCTGGAGTTCTCGGTCACGCCCGAGAAGGTGGCGACCTTCAAGCGCCGCTTCGCCGAGTGGATCGGTGATCGACCCCGCGAAGAGACCGCCGAGACCGCTCAACGGCTCGGGCTCGCGTTGGTACCGGTCAACGGAGCCGACGACCTCCTGCGGTCACCGCAGTACCGGCACCGCCACTTCTTTCACGACGTCACCCACCCAGTGCTCGGCACCGCCGCCTATCCCGGCGCCCCCTACCTGCTGACCGCCACCCCCGCCCGGATCGACACGGCCGCACCGAGACTGGGCGCAGACACCTCTGCAGTACTGGACCTGCTCGCCGCCCCCCGCCGGCGCCCCGCGGTGCGGCAGCCACAACTCAAGGCGCCCGCACGCCGGCGCGGTGGACCGCTCGAAGGGGTGCGGGTGGTCGAGCTGACCAAGGTGTGGGCCGGGCCCTACACCGGGAAGCTGTTGGCACTGCTCGGTGCCGAGGTGATCAAGATCGAGTGCACCACGTTGCCCGAGGAGATGCGCGCCTACGGCGGTACTGACATCAACCACGCGCCCTACTTCCTGAGCATCAACCCAGAAATCCTCAGCGTCGACCTCGACATCAAGACGCCGGCCGGGATGGCCGCAGTACGCGAGTTGGTGGCCGGCAGCGACATCGTGGTCAACAATCTTCGTCCCGGCGCGATGGAGCGGCAGGGGCTGGGCTACGCCGATCTGGCGGCCATCAAAGCCGACATCATTGCAGTATCGATCAAAATGTGGGGCAACGACGGGCCGCTCGGCTACCAAACCGGTTATGCGCCATCATTTTCGGCACTGGCCGGCCTTGCCGCCCTGGTGGGCTACGAGGACGGGCCCCCGCTGGGAGCCAACATGCGCTACGGCGACTCGACCGTAGGCGCCGCCGCCGCGGTCGGAGCAATAGCCGCACTGCTGCACCGGGAACGTACCGGTGAAGGTCAATTCGTCGACGTCTCCGCGGTCGAGGTGCTCTCCTCGATGATCGGAGACAGATTGGTCGAACACTCCATGACCGGACGCGCCCTGCGCCCCGACGGCAATCGCCATCCTGACCTCGCACCGCACGGCTGTTACCCCTGCCGCGACGATCAGTGGATCAGCATCGCGGTGGGCACCGACGACGAATGGCGGCGGACGTGTGCGGAACTCGGCGCCGCGGAGCTGGCGGACGATCCGCGTTACGCCACCGCCCGCGACCGCCAGGCCCATGTCGGGTCGCTCGATGCCGGAATCGAGCAGCACACCTCGGCCCTTGATGCCGCGGACCTGGCGCGCCGGTTGCAGAATGCTGGTGTGCCTGCCACCAAAAGCGCCACCGCCGCCGACATCATCGGCGACGACCTCCTTTGGGAGCGGGGAACCTACCGCTTCGTCTCCGACCACCGCGAAGGTCTGCGCCCGGTGCTGGCCGCATCGTGGCGGCTATCGCGGGCTCCGGCCGTCGTCGAACGTGGTGCACCGGACCTCGGCGAGGACAACGCCTATGTGCTGGGCGAACTCGTGGGCGCTGACCACCGCCCGGCGGCCACATCGTGACCGGCGCATTGGCGGGGACGGTGGCGCTGGTCACCGGCGCGAGCAGCGGCATCGGTGCGGCGACGGCACGCGCGCTGGCCGCTGATGGAGCCAAGGTCGCGCTGCTGGCCCGCCGTGCCGGGCGGCTTGAAGCCCTGAAGTCGGAGATCGACTCCACCGGCGATTCGGCCATCGTGGTGGCCGCCGACGTCACCGACGCCGCTCAGGTACAGCGGGCGGTGGAGGCTTGCGTATCGGCGTGGGGCCGGCTCGACATCCTGGTCAACAACGCCGGCCTGATGCGGATGGGGCAGGCCCTCGACGCACCGCTTGCGGATTGGGATGACCTGGTCTCAGTCAATGTTCAAGGGGTTCTGTACACCACGCACGCCGCGCTGCCCCATCTCGCCGCGGCCGCCGCGGACGCCCCCCGCGGCGTAGCCGACGTCGTCACCGTCAGTTCGACGGCGGGCTGGGTGGCCCGGCCCGGCACCGCGGTCTACTCGCTGACGAAGTTCGGTGTCAACGCGTTCAGCGAAGGTCTGCGCCAGGAGGTGCTCGACAAGCGAATCCGGGTTGGGGTGGTCGGGCCCGGCACCGTCGATACAGAGATCGGTGATCACCTGCCACAGGAGGCCAAGGCCGCCATGGACGAACGCACAGCGGGCATGACGAAGCTCCGGTCGGAGGACATCGCGGATGCCGTGCTCTACATGGTCACTCGAGATCGCCGGGTGGCGGTCAACCAGATCCTGGTGCGCGCCGCCGAGCAGACCTGGTAGTGGACAGCTCGGTCATCGGCGACGACACCGGCGTCGAACTGCCGGCCGATCCGGCGTCCCTGAAAGATGCGGGCCGTCGGTTCCTCACGTCGGCGTTCCACGCCTACGGGACCCTGTCCCCCGGAAACGTTGTCACCCGTATCACTGAGTGCACCGAGGTCCGTGGTGGCAGCACCGGCCGGAAGGCGCTGCTGTCCGTCGAGTACGCCGGAACCGAACCGGGTTTACCAACAACTCTTTTCGTCAAGTTTTCTCGCGACCTCGCCGATCCGCTCCGCGACATCGGACGCACCCAGATGCAACCTGAGGTCCGGTTCGCCGAGCTCGCGCGACGACGTGACTTCCCCATCACCGTGCCCGCCACCCTGTTCGCCGACTACCACGCCGGCACCGGGACGGGGATTCTGATCACCGAGCGCATCCGATTCGGCGCCGACGGTATCGAGCCGCAACACCACAAATGCCTGGATTACGAAATGCCCTGCGCGGTCGAACATTACCGCACCCTGATCAGATCGCTGGCGCAGCTGGCAGGATGGCATCGCCGTGGCGGCGCGGACGACGCGATCGCCAGATTCCCGGTCGACCTGCAGGCCGCCACCGTCGGTGAACGCCCTCCGCTGCGGCAGGACAAGCTGTCCCGGCAACTGAGGCGACTGACCGAGTTCGCCGGAAGCCACCCGAATCTGTTGCCCGCCAACGTCCGCACACCAGAGTTCCTGTCTGACCTCGCCGACCAGATTCCGCTGATCGTCGCCGCCGAGACACTGCTGTGGCCGCGCTTGGCTGCCGCCACCGACCACATCGCCCTGTGCCATTGGAACGCCAACGTCGACAACGCCTGGTTCTGGCGCGACGGCGCCGGCCGACTGCAGTGCGGATTGATGGACTGGGGGTGCGTCAGCCGGCTCAACGTCGCGATGGCGTTGTGGGGTGCGCTATCGGCGGCCGAAAATGCGCTCTGGGATCAGCACTTCGACGATCTGGTCGTGCTCTTCGCGCAGGAGTACGAAGCGTCGGGCGGTCCGCGGACCGACTGCGATGAGCTGGCCGCTCAGGTGTTGCAGTACGCCGCGATCATGGGCGCCACGTGGCTGCTCGATGTGCCCGCGCTGATCCGTGCCCGCCTCGGCGAGGCGGCGAAAGAGATGACCCGGTTCGATCCGGCCATCAAACACGACGAGGGCATCCGTGCTCCCCTGCAGATGCTCACCAATGTGCTCAACCTGTGGGAGGCCCGCGACGTCGGCGCGCTACTGGCCGCCTTGCGACGAGGTGAGTAGAACCGGCCCGTCCTCGGTGATCTGGACGGCATCGCGAGTGAACACCGCCCCGAGACCCTCCTGCCACACATAACCGGTGACTGCCAGAACCATCCCGGCTTCCAGAGTGGTGTTGGCGACCGAGCGGGACAGCTCAGCGGACACCACCGGCGGATCGAATCCCATTCCCAGGCCGTGCGCGACCGGCATCGGCGGCAGCGCTTCCCCGGCCTGGTCGTAGGCTGCCAGCAGGCCGGCCGCAGGCGCGCCGGCCCGACAGGCCGCGAACAGCCTGTCGGCCAATGCCTTCGAACGTCCGAACAGCGCGGGGCCGCCCGCCGGCGGGTCGCCCGCGACGGCGGTGCGCCCGATCTCGCCGACGTAACCTCCGCCGAGCGCCCCGGCGGCAAAGGCGACAAGGTCGCCCGCCTGGATGCGCCCGTCCTCACGGGCGCGGCGCCACGGGTGCTCCCGCGACGTCACCCACGCGCCGTTCTGAGTGGCCGGGGTGCTGACGCCGGCCAGCGTCATGGCTTCCATCATCGCCCCGACCAATGACTGTTCGCGGCTGCCCGGACCGAGCTCACCGACGGCCGCCGACAGTGCGCTCCGCGCGGCAGCCAGGGCCGCGCGGATCGCGCCAATCTCCTCGGCGGTCTTGACCCGGCGTGCCGCCCGCATCGCGGGCTCGCCGTCGACGAGCTCGGCATTGGGAAACGCCTGCGGCAACAACTGCGCGAATGTCGGTGAGAGCGCATCGGTTCCGACGCGGCGGGCAGTGGCCGACGCGGGCAGGCCTTTGAGCACCTCGACCAGGGTGACGGGGCTCCAGGACAAACCGTAGAGCCGGTCCCGTCCGATCTCGTCCGGAACACCCTCATCCCAGGTGCTGTTGAGATGGATCTCGCCGGTCGCGCGTTCCAGAACCAAGATCGGGCCGAACGGACGCGTGCCCGCCACCCACAGCTGCGGCGTGCCGCTCACGTAGCGCACGTTGGCCTGCCGGCCCAGCACCAGCAGGTCCAGGTCGTGGTCCGCCATCTGGGCCAGCACCCGTTCGCGCCGGCCGAATCGCAGTGCCCGCTCGTCGGGCAGAGTCTCAGTCGCCATAAGGGGTGTAGGGGTAGTCGGTCAACGACTGGTAGCCGTCCTCGGTGATGATCACGATCTCCTCACTGCGATATCCCCCGGTTCCGTCTTCGAAGACGACGGGTTCGAGGACCAGGGCCATCCCCGCCGGGAAGACGAAGTTGTCGTCGAATTCTTCCCCGAGGTCGGTTCCGATCATCGGGGCCTCTGCCGGGTAGGTGCCGATGCCGTGGCCGAGGTAGAAGTGGGGCAACCAGGGCTTGCGGCCGCCGTTGGCGGCGATTGCCGCGCGGGCCAGATCTCCGGATGTCGCACCGGCTTTCGTCACTGCCAGCACCGCGTCCAGGATGGATCGCCACTGCCGGTACTGGTCTTGCTGACGGGCGGTGGGTTCGTCACCGACGATCCAGGTGCGACCGAAATCCGAACAGTAGCCGCCATAGGTGATGCTGACATCGGTCCACAGCACATCCCCCTGGGCGAGGGCGCGTTCGGTGGGCAGTAACGGGAGGGCGAGGTCACCGTGGGTGGTCCACTGTCCCTCGGCCCGGGTCTTGGGCATCACCTGCCAGATCGCCTCCAACATGTTGGAGGTGGCACCCAATTCGAAGGCCCGCCTGGCGAATTGCGCCGACAGATCGAGTTGACGCACGCCGGGTGCCAGTGCCTTCTGCACCTCGACGACCGCCTCCTCGGTGATCCGGCACGCCCGGCGCATCGCCGCCATCTCGTCCGGCGTCTTCACCAGCTGGGCGGCCGCCAGCACGGCGGCCGCGTCGATCGAGGTGTCGGCGAACAGTCGGCTGCCGGATTGACGCATCGCTCCGGTCAGCTCGTCGACGGCGACGACGGCTCCGGGGCGAATCAACGATTCGGCGAACTGAACGAAACTGTCGACCCCGTCCTCGAATTCGAGATACACGGCGCGGTGCCGGTGATCGACCGGGACGCCGAACTCGGCGGCAGCACCTTCCCGGAACGGCAGGAACACGTGCGGGTGCTCGTCGTCGGCCAGCACGATCGCCACCGGACGCTCGAGGTGTGAAAGCCCAGCGTCGAGCAGCGGCCAACTGGCCCCGGTGGCGTAGCTGACGTGACCGTTCATCAGCAGGATGAGCGCGTCCACTCCGTTGTGGACCATCGCTGCGCGAATCTTCGCGCCGACGTCGTTGTACATCCGGGCGCGGTCGGGCTCGGCGGGGATCGAGAACGCTGTCATGACACCCCCAGGAATCGCTTGATGTTGCCGCTGACGACCCGGGCGGCGTCCTGCGGTCCCAGTGCGGCCACCACCGCCGCCAGCGACTGTTCGGAATAGCCGAATGTGCTTTCGTTGTGCGGATAGTCGCTGGACCACATGACTTTGTCGACACCGATCTGATCGATCAGGCTCAGGCCCAGCGGGTCGACCATGAACGATGCCGACATGTGGGTGTCCCAGTAGTACCGGATGTCATGCCGGGGTGGGTGATCCAACATGTGCCGGTAGGAGGCCAGCACATGCTCGCCGTCCTGCAGCGCGGACGGCACCCAGGCTATCCCGCCCTCGAACCAGCCGACTCTCAAACTCGGGTGCCGATCCAGGATGCCGGAAAAGATGTAGCGCGCGAACATGTCCCGGAACGAATCGATATTGATCATCATCGCGACCGCCACACTGCCAACTTCACACGGGCTTTTCGGCGGAGTCTCACCAATGTGGTGGGTGACCGGCAGGCCGGCCTCTTCGATGGCGTCCCACACCGGGATCATCGCGGTCGAACCGTAGTCGATGACCACGCCATCGTCGTCGAATCCCGGGTACAACGGCATCAGAAACGTCTTGATCCCCAGAGCCTTCAGCTCGTCGAGGGTGCGCCTGGTGCCGGCGGGCTCCCACCAGTTGATCAGCCCGACGCCGTAGAAGTGGCCGTTCGACCGTTCCTGGATGTCGGCGATGTATTCGTTATAGATCCGGAAGATGCGCTCTCGCAGCGCTTTGTCCGGATAGTGGAACAACGCCAGCACCGCGTTCGGGAACGCGAGCTCCTTGTCGACCCCGTCCTCGGCGAGTTCGGCGATCCGGGTGTCGATCTCAGCGGCCCCGGTCGCGGCACCGGCCAAATCGTCGTACTGCATCAGCACCGCGCTGAAATCACCGACGACGAAGGACTTGCCCTTGACGCCCACCATGTAGGCGCCGTCCTCGTACCAGATGCGTGGCGCCTCGTCCTTGAGGTCGTCCGGGAACTGCTCGTAGAAGATGTCCGTCGCGACCGAGAGGTGGTTGTCGGCCGAGAACACCTCGGTTCCAGGCGGCAGGCCGATGCCGGCGCGGGCGTCGCGCGCATGGCCGCGGCGATTCTTCGGCGCCCCGAATCCTGCTGCGGGGTAATCCAGTTTCGTGGGTAGTGACATCATTGTCCCTTCGGCTACAGCATCCCGAGCAGTCGCATGTCGTCGACGTACTTGGTGATGAGGTCGTCAGATATGCCCGGGATCTCGTACCCCGCTGACCGCACCGCGGCTCGGAATCCAGCTGCGGGCACCGGCGATCCCGGCACCGCCGGTGCGGGGTGGCGGTAGACGTCGAGCACCGTCAGCACCGATTGCTGCTTGGCTCGTTCGGGCAAGGCGTGCATCGCGGTTTCGAACCGAGTCAGCCAGTCGGTGTAGTCGTCGATGCGCTGCACCGGAAACCCGGTGTCGGTCAACCAGTCGATGAAGGTGTCCAGCGACACCCCGTCGTCGTGCGGATTGGTGGTGTTGTAGGTGGCGAACGCGGTCCCGCCGCGCATCCCGACGTCAGCGATGGCACGGGCCAGGAAGTCCACCGGCAGTCCCTCGTAGTGCGGCCGGGCCCCATCGCCGCCGCCGAGATAGAACGAGCGCGGCGCGACACCGGTGGCGATGACGCTGAACAGCAGCCGGGTGAGAATATCGGGCACGTTCAACTGTCCGTGGTAACGGCTGTCCGCCAGGATCATTCCCGGCCGGAACACCGCGATCGGCAGGCCGCACAGGTCGTGGGCCTCCCGTAGCAGCACCTCACTGGCCCACTTGCTGACGCCGTACCCGTTGGCATAGCCCTCCGACAGCGACACCGCCGGTACGTCAGAGCGGATGTCGGCGTCCTCGCCGACGATGTGGTCGGTGACCGCGGTGACGCCCATGGTTGAGATGTAGTGCACCGTCTTGAGTCTCGAGGTCAGCGCCAGCTGGATCAGCTCGGCGGTACCGGCCACGTTGGCGGCGAACAATTGGTCGTACGGCAGCAGGTGATTGACGTGTGCGGCCGGATGGACGATCAGGTCGACCGATTCCGCGAGCCGGTTCCAGGTGCCCTCGTCCAGACCCCAACCCGCCTCGCCGATATCGCCGGCGACGACCTCCAGGTGGTCGTCGGCCAGGTCGCGGAACCGTTGCAGCAAGGCCGGATCCGATTCCAGCACGGCTTCGATGCGGGCGCGAGCGGCCGTTGGATCGGCGCCCCGGGCCAGATAGGTGACGGTGCCGCCGGCGTCCGCCATCCGCTGCAGCCATTCCAAGCCGAGGAACCGGCCGAGGAATCCCGTGACACCGGTGACCAAAACCGACCGGATCTGCTCGGTGGGCCGGGGCAGAGAGGCTGCAGTGGTGAGGATGTCACCGTCGATGAACTTGTCCAGCGTCAGATCGGCGGCACGGATCTCGCCGATCCCGGCGCCGTGCACCGAGCCGTACGTCACCTTCGATTCGGAGTTGCGTTGACGCTCGATGAACAACGCCAGCGACGCCAGGCTGCCGGTCGGGTCGGTCACCACGCCGACCGGCACCTCGGCGCCGACGACGTCGGCCAGCAGTCGCGAGATCGTCAGGGCCGACAGTGAGTCACCGCCGAGGTCGATGAATCGGGCGCTCGGATCGACGTCCTCGGGTGAGAGCCCCAGGGTCGCCTGCACCGCACGGGCGACCAGCTCGTCAACCGGAAGGGCGGACCCTTCGGCGCGCAGCGCCCGCAATTGGCGGGCCTGGTTGTCTGCCAGTTCCGCGTAACGCTGTTCCAGACGGGGGCCGTAACGCTCTTTGAACTTGGGCCGCAAAAACTTTCCGACCCCGGACAGCAATCCGTTCTCCAGGCTGAACGGCTCGGTCTCGATCAGGAAATCGCGCGGGATCTCGTAGCTGTTCAACTGGTTTTCGTGCGCGACCTCGAGCAGCGAGGCCGCGATCTCCGCCGCCGATGACTCCGGGTCGGTGGGGACGACGACACCTAACAGGAAGGCCCGCTCGCTGGTGCCGTAGAGGTAGATCTGGCGGACGAGCGGACTCTTCGTGTACAGCGCTTCGAGCCGGGCCACGGCAACGAACTCACCCTGGGAGAGCTTGATGACGTTGTTGCGCCGATCCACAAAGCGCAGCCGGTCCGGCGCCACTTCGGCCATGATGTCACCGGTCCGGTAGTAGCCGTCGGCGTCGTACATCGTGGCGGTCAGGTCCGGCCGTTTGTAGTAGCCGGCCATGAATCGTTCCGACTTGACCAGCAATTCCCCACGTGGATGAGGCGTGTCGGTGTTGAAGTAGCCGAGTTCGGGAACATCGTCGAGCTTGTAGTCGATCACCGGCGGCCGCAGGACATGCTCATCGGCGAGCAGCATGCCGCCGGCGATCTCGGTGGAGGAGTATCCGATCATCAGGTGCTGGTCGAGTACCTGCTCCATGAAGTCTTTGATCTCCGGTGACAACGCGGCCGAGCCACAACCACATGCGAGCACCCGTCCGCCGAGAACCCGCTCCCGCAGATCTTCGAGCAGCCGCTGCTCTGCGGCGGCGGGAGGCTCGCCGGCAATCGTGGCCTTGTCGAACTCACCGAGGAAGTGGTGGTAGAACATCTCGCACACCCGCGGCACCAGGCTCAGCGTGGTAGGCCGGGCCGCGGCCAGGTCGTCGAACAGCGTCGAAAGATCGCTGCTCGCGGCGAAATAGCTGGTGCCGCCGTTGGCCAACGTCATCAGCACGTACCCGTATCCGATGAGATGGCTCATCGGCATGTAGCTCAAGGTGATGACCGGCTGATCGGACTGCGCCAACCACGAACCGATACAGAGGCTTTCGGTTAGCATCGCACCCTTGGGAGTGCCGGTCGTACCGGAGGTGTAGAACACCCACGCCAGCGGATCCTCCCCGTCGGCCGCCACATGCAGCGGCGCTCGCGGCAGCTCCACCGCCGTCGCCACGATCTCGTCGAGCACCTCGATCGCCAGTGGAATGCCGGCCTCGGCCAGGCGCAGGGCCGCCGCCTCGAACCGGACCCGCTGGCTGTCATCACGCGATTCGTAGTCGAAAACGATCAGCCGTTGCGGGGTGCTGCCGAGCAACAGGGACTCCACCGCGGTGTCCAGGGATTCGATGCTGGCCAATAGGATCCGCGGCTGGGTTTCGGCCAGGATCGGCGCGTGCTGGGTGGCCGGCGCGCTGGTCTGCAGTGGCACCACCACCGCGCCCAGATGGATGCAGGCGAGTTCGATGACCGCATAGTCGACGCTGGCGAACCCCAGCACACACACGAAATCGCCAGTGGTCACCGGATTTTCGGCGTGGTGGTGCCAATCCGCGGCCAGTCCCTGGACCCGTTCCCACAGCAGCCCATAACTGACGGTCGCGAATTCCGGCCTGAGTCGCAGTGTGGTCTGCCCGGTCACCGGGTCGGTTGTCAGTTGGCGGGCGCGCGAGCCCAGGGCGGGCCGGTCGGCGTAACCCTCCATGACAGTCGCCATCACCTGCGCGATCCGAAGCCCCGGCCTGCGCGCGGCCGCGGCGACCGTGTCGTCCGGCTTGGTAGCGCTGAAGTGCGCGTCCTGCGCGTACAGGCGCTCGCGCCGACGGGCTATCCGATCCCACTGCTCCTGTTGCGCACCCGGATCTTTGACATCGCTGCGACCGACGAAAGCCATTGCGTCACACTTTCACTGGATCCGGCGGGTCGCGGTCAGACCGTGATCGAGGTGTCCACGTCGCGGTCGGGCCTTGCCACGGCCTGCCGGGTCGGCGGCGCCTCCCACAACCCGACGAGCGCGGTGATCAATTCTTCGGCGACCACCGACCAGTTGGAGCTCACCGACGGCTTACCGATCGCGAGCTCACCCTCGATCTCGGCGCAGGTGTGCATCAACAGGTTCGAGGCCATCATCCAGCGGCCGAGGCGCACTCGCTTCGGACGATCCGGAAGACAGCGGTTGATGCCACGCACCGTTTTCAGCATGAGATCCGACGTGAGCGCACCGGCGACCACCAGCTCGCGGTAGGAGGGGTCGGCCATCGCCTGGGCGGCGAACCGGGCGTAGGACGTCGGCGTGCCCAGGGCTTCGAGATGCTCGGTGAACGGATAGACCAGAACGCCGATCCAGTCGCGGAGCTCCTGGTTCGAGCTGATCTCCTCGAGCTTGCGCAACCTGATCGCGTCGATCGCGGTGCGGTGCCTGGTCTCGATGGCGCGCAGCAGGTCCGCGCGGGAGCCGAAGTGATAGCACGCGGCGGCATTGTTGCCCTGGCCCGCGGCTTCGCTGATCTGCCGGTTGGACACCGCATGCATCCCGTGTTCGGCGAAAAGCCGCTCGGCAGCCACCAGCAATGCGTCCCGGGTGACAGACGACCGGTCAGTACGCTGGTCCTTGGCTGGGCTCACCATTCACAGTGAACACCACAGGTCAAACTAAATCAAGGAATTTATTTAGATACCGGGCGCCAGGCCCGCCAGGGTGTGTCACCATCGCTTTCGATGACCAATTCACCTGAGCTGAGCCACCCCGGCGAGCGCGTGATCGAAATTCGTGGCGGCAACGTCGTCTACGAAATCATCGGCGCAGAAGGTGATTTCATCGTCCTCACACCCGGCGGCCGGTTCAGCAAAGACATTCCCGGTTTGCGCCCGTTGGCCGAGGCGCTCGCCGACGGCGGCTACCGCGTGCTCCTGTGGGATCGGCCGAACTGCGGCAAATCCGATGTGCAGCTGTTCGGCGAGTCCGAGTCCCATATGCGGGCCATCATCCTGTCCGATCTGATCACCGCACTCGGTATCGGCCCGTGCATCCTGGCCGGCGGTTCCGGCGGCGCCCGCGATTCCATCCTGACCGCGATCCGGTATCCGCAGCAGGTCACCAAGCTGGTGCTGTGGAACATCGTCGGCGGCATCTTCGGCACCTACGTTCTTGGCCACGTCTACGCCATGCCCAGCATCCTTGCCGTACGCGGACGGGGGATGCCCGGTGTGCTCGCGGTGAACGACTGGCGCAGTTGTATAGAGGCCAATCCGGCCAACCGCGAACGTCTTCTGCGCTTCACCGCCGACGACTTCCTCACCATCATGCTGCGGTGGCTGAACGCATTCGTCACCAAACCGGGTCAGACCATTTCGGGTGTCGACGACACCCTGTTCACCGATCTCGCGGTGCCGACCCTGATCATCCGAGGTGGCGAGAATGATCTCAATCACCCCAAACGGACATCCCTGGAAGTGCACTGCCTGATCAAGGGCTCTGAGCTGATCGATCCGCCGTGGCCGGAGGATGCCTGGGAGCGCGCCTCGGAGGCGATGGCGCAAGGAAAGGCCGAGGGATTCAACCTGTTTGACACCTGGGTGCAGGCCGCACCGAAGATCTTGCAGTTCCTCGACCGCTGACGAGGAAGACATGGAGGGCAGTGCACATGACCGTTGAGGTTGCCTACGACCCGTACGACGTCGCGGTGAACCGGGACCCCTATCCCACGTTCGCCCGGATTCGCGAGGACGCTCCGCTCTATTACAACCCCGTGCACGAGTTCTTCGCGCTGAGCCGGTATGCCGACGTCGACGCCGCGCTCCACGACCACGAGACGTTCAGTTCCGCGCGGGGCGCAATCCTGGAAATAATCAAGTCCGGCATGGAGATTCCGTCCGGGACCCTGATCTTCGAGGACCCTCCCATCCACAACATCCACCGGAAATTGTTGTCGCGCATCTTCACTCCCCGCAAGGTTTCGGCGCTGGAACCGCGGATCCGGGAGTTCACCGCGCGCTGCCTGGATCCTTTGGTGGGCGCTGGGCGCTTCGACTTCGTCAAAGACCTCGGTGCGCAGATGCCGATGCGCGTCATCGGCATGCTGCTCGGCATTCCGGAGGCCGAGCAACAACACGTTGTGGACCATGGTGATTCGACGTTGCGAACCGAGCGGGGCCGGCCGATGACCGAGAACCCGAACGGAACGATCGCCACCGGCGAGGTGTTCGCCGAGTACATCGATTGGCGTGCCGACCACCCGTCCGACGACATCATGACCGAACTGCTCACCGCCGAGTTCGCCGACGAGACCGGCACCACGCGACGCCTGCGCCGCGACGAGTTGCTGCTGTACCTGCAGGTGATCGCAACGGCGGGGGCGGAGACCACCACTCGGTTGATCGGCTGGGCAGGCAAGGTGCTGGCCGAACACCCCGATCAGCGCCGGGACATGGTCGGCGATCGGACACTGCTGCCTGCCGCTGTCGAAGAACTGGTGCGCTTCGAGCCGCCGGCGCCGCACATCAGCCGCTACGTGACCCGCGACCTCGAGTACTACGGACAACAGGTGCCGGCAGGCAGCCCGATGATGCTGCTCGTGGGCGCCGCCAACCGCGATCCGCGGCAGTTCGGGGCCGACAGCGAAGCCTTCAACGTGCACAGGGCGGCGCATCAGCACCTCGGCTTCGGGGTGGGCACTCACTTCTGCCTGGGCAATGCGCTCGCCAGGCTCGAGGGGCGGATCGCCCTGGACGAGATACTCGACCGGTTCCCCGAATGGGAGGTCGACCTGACCGACGCCGAGCTCAGCCCCACCTCGACGGTGCGCGGCTGGGAATCCATGCCGGCGATCGTCGCGCGGTGATTATGCTATTCTCTTTTTTTGAGAGGCATATATTCGCTGGTGGGCGCGTCGTCGGGGGCGGCAATCGCCAACCTTCACAGTGACCAGACGTTCCTGGGGGAGCAATGAGCGGCGACCCGGCCGACCGACCCGAGACCACGAAGTGGGATCCGGCATTCACCGCGAGTGTGGTCGGCGCCGTCTCACCCCTGATGAAACGATGGTTCCGCCCCGAAGTGCGCGGGCTGGACAACATCCCGGCTACGGGCGGGGCGTTGGTGGTGTCCAACCACTCCGGCGGCATGCTGACCCCGGACGTGCTGATCTTCGCCCCGGAGTTCTATCGCCGGTTCGGCTATGACCGGCCGCTCTACACGCTGGCTCACTACGGGGTGTTCATCGGACCGCTCGACGGGTGGCTGCGCCGGGTGGGCGTCATCGAAGCCAGCCGCGACAACGCCGCCATCGCCTTGAACTCCGCAGCGGTGGTGCTGGTGTTCCCCGGCGGGGACTACGACTCGTACCGCCCGACGTTCTCTCAGACCGCCATCGACTTCAACGGCCGCACCGGCTACGTCCGCACTGCGCTGGCGGCCGGCGTTCCGCTGGTTCCCACGGTGTCGATCGGGGGTCAGGAAACCCAGCTGTTCCTGACCAGGGGCAATTGGCTGGCCAAGCGGCTGGGTCTGACCAAGGCCCGGTTGGACATCTTGCCCGTCAGTTTCGGCGTGCCGTTCGGGCTCAGCGTGCTGATGCCGCCCAACCTGCCGCTGCCGTCGAAGATCGTCACCGAGGTGCTCGAGCCGATCGACATCGCGGCACGGTTCGGACCCGACCCCGACATCGCTGAGGTGGACGCGCACGTGCGGTCGGTGATGAGCGCAGCGATGAAGCGGCTGAGCCGCCAGCGCCGGCTGCCCATCCTCGGCTGAGCCGCTACCCGCTTGCGGTGACCGGCGGCATCGCGGTTTCGACGTGGTGCAGCCCATCGGAAAAACCTGCCGCCGTGCGGATTTCGTCGAACGCCCGCACCATCGCCTCGGTTGCCTCGTGCACATCGGTGAAGGTGCGGTCGTCGGAGAGAACGGCGATGTCGACCTGGTCGACATAACTCCACACCGTCATGTTGAACGCGCTCCCGGCTGAAAGCACCCCCACCGAATAGATTTCGCTGACCGGTGCCCCGCCGATGTGGCCGTGTTCGCGCGGGCCCGGCACGTTGGACACAGCGACGTTCATGATGCGGTTGCGGTCGGCGCGGCGGCCTTGCCAGCGAAATGCTTTGGGAGCCAGGGCAGTCGGCAGGTATTGCATCATGCGGCCCTGCACGGTGGGTCCGAGCAACTCGTAATTCTCCTTGGCCCGCCGGCCGGCCAGCGCCGTCAGCCGGACCCGTTCCAAGGGGTCATCGATGTCGACCGGCAAGGAGATCGACAAGCCGCCGATCTCGTTGCCGGTCACCCGGTCGGCGGACATGTCGGTGGCCACCGGGACCGCTGCGGTCAGCGGCTCGTCCGCACTTCCGTCGTAGCGCAACAACAGCTCGCGCAGGCCCCCCGCGGCGATCGCGAGAACCAGGTCGTTGAACGTGATGTCAAGTCGCTTGGCGGTCTCCTTGATCTGCGCCAAAGCCACTGTGGCAGTGGCGAAGGTGCGAACCGGCGACACCACGTGGTTGACAAAGGTGGCAGGTGCCGAGAACGGCTTGGCCAACTCCGCCTGTTCGTCACGTTGCCGCTGCCGACGGCGCAGCCTGATCAAACCGGTGGCCGCATCCTTGATCAACGTCGGGAGGGCGGCGGCTTGTTGCAGATGATCGGCCAGCGCATAGCGCAGCAGCTCGGGGGCCGGCGGCAACGCGCAGACCGGGTAGGGCTCGGCGGGCGTATTCTCCTGGCCGGCCAGATCCATCAGCCGGGCAAGAAGATTCGCCGACGCGACACCGTCAGCCAGCGTGTGGTGCACCTTGCCGATCAGCGCGAACCGGTTGTCAGCCATCCCTTCGGCGAAATGAAACTCCCACAGCGGGCGCTGCCGGTCCAGGGGTGTGCTGGCGATCTGGCCGATCACGGTGTCGAGCTCGCGGCGCCCACCCGGGGCCGCGACGGTGACACGCCGCAAGTGGTAGTCCAGATCGACCTGGCAGTTTTCCAACCACATGGGGTGATGCAGGCGCCCGGGGATCTCCACCAGCCGGTATCGCAGCGGTTCCAGCAGATGCAGTCGCTCGGCAACCGTGCGGCGGAACACCGCGAAATCGAAGTCACCGTCGAAGCGGGCGGCATCGACGATAGCGACCTTCAGTGTGTGGGTGTGCAGGTTGGGAGTCTCGCTATAGAGCAGCATCGCGTCCATGCCGTTGAGTCGCCGCACAGTCCCACCCTCTCAGCGCCCGCCCGCCACCATGCTAAGCGTGCGCTCAGCGGAATGTGAGGGGTTGTCGGACAAGCTCAGACGTGGACGGGTATGTGGTTCCAGCCCCACTGGAAGCTCGACGGCGGCCGGTGGGCGCGGTCGGCGTCGATCTGGTAGTCCGGGACGCGACGCAGCCACTCCTGCAGCAGCACCGCGATCTCCAGTCGCGCCATGTGATAGCCCAAACAGAAATGCTGGCCCCGGCCGAACGCCAGCGACCGCTCGATCGGACGGTCCCAGCGGAACACCTCCGGGTCGCCGAACTCGCGCTCGTCGCGGTTCGCCGAAGCCAACAAAGTGATGATGCGCTGGCCCGGCTGGATGGTGGTGTCGTGGATGGTGAAGGGCTTGCGCACCGTCCGGGCGAACCACTGCGCGGGGGCGCAGTAGCGGATGATCTCCTCGCGGGCCACCGGCACGTTGGCCGCCGGATCTGCCCGCACCGCCGCGAGCTGATCGGGGTGGCGCAGCAGTTCCCACAAGCCGTGCGCGACGATCTTGGGCACCGTCTCCGTACCGCCGATGAATACGCCCAACATCTGGACCGCCACTTCGCTGTCGGTGAGCGCCGATCCGTCAGGCAGCCGGTAGGCCAGCAGGTTCTCGACGATCGGCAGCGGGCCGGGGAACTCTCCGGCGCGGACCCGCTGCACCACCGGGATCAGGTACTCGAGGTACCCCGGCCTGGCGTTGGCCACCTCGACGCCGCTGCCGGGCTCCGCCAGGCTGCCGGCGTTGACTGTGGCCAGCACGTCGGCGGCCAATTCGGTTGGCAGTCCGACCAATTCGCACACCACGGAGGCGGCGACGATTCCGCCGTACTCCTGGGTGAGGTCGAAGCTGCCCCGTGGCAGCAGTTCGTCGAGACGCTCGTTCGCCAGTTCCCGGATCCGGTCCTGCCATGCGGTGACCGACTTCGGCCGGAATTGCGCCGCCGTGCAGCGCCGGACGTCGTCATAGAGTGGCGCGTCGAAGTTGGCGTGGAACGGCAGCGGATGCAGTGGCGGATCGGCGACCGGACCGTGATTGCGGTGTGCCAGTACCGCCGCCGCGGGCAGGGTTCCCTCGGATGCGACGAACGTGCCGTCATTGATCGCCAGCACGTTCCAGACGTCGTCGAACCTGGACAACGCGTAGGTGTCGAGTTCGTCGACGTAGTACACCGGGTGGTGGTCCCGCAGGGTCCGGTAGTACGGCCGCGGGTCGGCCATCACCGCCGGATCGAAGGGACTGTACGAGAAGCCCTGCATCACACCCATCATCGGAGCGGCGACGGCGGCAGGGCCTGCAGGATCGAGTCCTCCCACCCGTCACGCAGCGCGGGCGCGACGCTCATCCACGTGACGATCTCGGCCGGCGGGCTGTCCTTCCACGACGGGTAGTGGTTTTCGAAGCAGTCCCAGTCCCCGTCGAGCGCCCAGTAGTGGATCACCTCGTTGAACCGGAAGGTCGTGATGAAGGAGCCGAGCCACCGCTTGCCGGTACGCTCCGACCACGGGACGTATAGCCGTTCCAGCTCGCGGATGTAGTCGTCCTGCTTGCCCGGTTTGGTCTGCATGATCTCCTGGATCACCAGTCCGGCAGTGAATTTCGAGTCCTTGAGCTCCGCCAGCGGACGGTTACCGCGCCCGGCGTACATGATCCGGCCCTCCCCCGACGCGCCGGCACCGCCGAGATAATCCGCCCACTCGGCGGCGGTCTCGCGATGGCTGCCGCCGGGTGCTTGCGCCCTGCCGATCCGGGCATAGTCGGCGAACGCGTCGATCTCCCAGATGATCGTCACCTGCGGCCAGTGTCCGTTGTACGGCGTGGTCTCCCAGATCGAGAACAGCCGCGCCCCAAGCTGTTCCATCATCGGCTGGTACACACCGGTGAACTTCTCGGTGAACCGGTCGCTGCGCTCGGAGCCCAGCGCGATGGTCTCGTGCAGGTACAACAAGGTGTGGCTGAAGTATTTCTTCACCGGTCAGTCCTCGATCAGGGCCAGCGCCGCGGCGGGACACTGGGTGACGGCCTGCTGCATCCGCGCCCGGTCCTCCTGCGGCCGCGCGTCACCGTGGATGCGGACACTGCCGTCGTCGTCGACCTCGAAAACATCCTCGGCGATCGTCTCGCAGATTCCGTGCCCGGTGCACTTGGTCAGGTCCACTTCGATACGCATACCCTGCCTCACGCTCACCGCACGAACGCCGGGAGCCGCTTGATCCCGTGCACGAAACTACTCAGCAGATAATCGGGCTCGCCGAGCTCTACGTCGACCCGGAACAGCCACTCCCGGAACAGATTCCGCAGCTCGGTCCGGGCCAACTGGTTACCGAGGCAGAAGTGTGGGCCGCCGCCGCCGAAACCCAGGTGCGGGTTCGGCGAACGCTGCAGGTCGAACGCGTCCGGCCGGTCGAAGGCGGCGGCGTCGCGGTTCGCCGAACAGTAGAACAATCCGACCTTGTCGCCGGCGTTCAGCTGCTGGCCGGCGAGCTCGGTGTCGTGCGCGACGAATCGGGCGAACTGCAGCACCGGCGTCGACCAGCGGATGAACTCCTCGACCGCCGGTCCGATCCGGCCGTCGAAATCGTCCATCAGCCAGGCGCGCTGGTCCGGGTTCGCCGCCAGCGCCAGCATGGCGTGCGAGGTCGTCTGCTTGGTGGTGTCGTTGCCCGCCGACGCCAGCAGCACCAGGAACGCGCCGACCTCCTCGTCGGTGAGCCGGTGCCCGTCGACTTCGGCGTTGACGATGCTGGTCATCAAGTCGTCGCCCGGATGCCGACGGCGGAACTTCGCCAACTCAATGCCGGTGCCCGCCAACAGGAACATCTCGTTGACGGTCGCCTCGGCGCGCTCCTCGATCGTGGCGTACTCGTCGTCGCTCATGGAGAACAGTTTCTCCGCGGCCTTGGCCACCGCCTCGCGATCGGAGTTCGGCACGCCCAGCATCTCCGAGATCGTCATCATCGGCAGTCGCGCCGAGCACGCCGCGACGAAGTCCACCTCACCGGCGCCGACCAGTTCGTCGACCACGGTGGCCGCGTTCTTGCGAACCTGCTCGTCGATCTGGGCGACGTTGCGCGGGGTGAATGCGGAGCTGATGAGCCGGCGATACACCGTGTGCTGCGGCGGATCCATCATCAGGAAGAAGGTGGCGATCCGCTGGATGTCGGCGGGCATCGGGTCCAACGCGATGCCCTGTGCGGAACTGAACAGCTCCGGATGCAGGCTGGCATGGACGATGTCGGCGCGCCGGGTCAACGCCCAGAAGCCGGGCTCTTCCATCGGGAACAGCGAGGGAAACGGCTCGTGCCAGGTGAGTCCGTCGGTGGCCCGCAGAGCGGCGAAGGTCTGCTCGCGGGCGTCGAAGGTCTGGCCCCAGAATCGCCGCGACGTGATGTCGTGGGGGCTGTACCCACGCTGGTCCGCCGACACGTGCACAGCGTGACACTTTGACCAGTATTTGTAAAGACAGTGTTTTCGGTCCCGGATGTGCGAACTCCGCGTGACACCCGGGCCTCGACCTGTAATCCTGTACACGTGAGCCCGGCAGGAACCACCGCTGTGATCCCCGACGACGACGAAACCTCGTCGCGGCGGCGCATCCTCAATGCCACCGCCGAGGTGCTCGCCCGAAGCGGGCAGACCAAGCTCAGTCTCTCCGAGGTCGCTCTTCAGGCCGGCGTCTCCCGCCCGACCCTGTACCGCTGGTTCGCGTCCAAGACCGAGTTGCTCGACGCATTCGGCGCCTACGAGCGCGAGATGTTCGACACCGGCATCAGCCGGGCCACCGCGGGACTGCGTGGCACCGACAAGCTCGACGCGGCACTGCAGTTCATCGTCTCCTACCAGCAGACCTATTCCGGGGTACGGCTCATCGACATCGAGCCCGAGGTGGTGATCGCCCAGCTGGACCGCATCCTGCCGCTGATGCGGACCCGGCTGCAGAGGCTGTTGAGCGGACCCAACGCAGAGATCAAGGCCGCCACCGCAATTCGTGTCGCGATATCGCACTACGTGGTCCGTAGCGACGACGCCCACCAGTTCCTGGCCCAGCTGCGCCACGCCGTCGGCATCAAACAGTGACCACACCCCTCGACGTCGGGGTCTACGTCCCGCAGATGGGGTTCAGCTACGCCGATGTCCTGCACCGCGCGCAACGCTGCGAGGAACTCGGCATCGGCTCGTTGTGGCTCTACGACCACATGTACGGCCCCGGCGTTCCCGGCATCGATTCGCTGGAGGCCTGGACGCTTGCCACCGCTCTGCTGAGCCGCACCGAGCACCTCCGCGTGGGACACATGGTGCTGTGCAACCAATTTCGTCACCCCGCTGTGCTGGCCAAGATGGCAACCACGTTGGACCAGATATCGGACGGTCGGCTGGAACTGGGTATCGGCAGCGGATCCATCGAAGACGAACACCACCGGCTCGGACTGGACTGGGGCACGTTCGCGCAGCGGTCCGCGCGTCTACAGGAGACGCTGGAGATCCTCACCCAGGCGTTCGCCGATCAGCGGATCGATTTCAGCGGAACGCATTTCACGGTTCGCGACATGCCCATCAAACCCGGCTCCGTTCAACAGCCACGGCCGCCGATCGTGGTGGGCGGGTCCGGTGAGAGGTACACCCTGCCGCTGGTGGCCCGCTACGCCGACGTCTGGAACGTGCCCACCTATGCGCTCGGGGAGATGGAACACAAGCTGACCGTCCTGCGGGCGATCTGTGAGGACATCGGCCGAGATCCCGGCTCCATTGTGATGTCGGTCGAGGCCGTGTTGGCTCTGGCGCCGGACTCCGCCGCGTTGGAGAGCGTGCGCCAGATCGCCGAGAAACGGTTCGGCGGGCCGGGTTTCGGTCTGCACGAAGGCGGGCTCATCGGCACGCCGGCCGCGATCGTCGACCGACTGGGCGAACTCCGGGACATGGGCTTCACGCAGGTGGTGTTCTTCACCCACGACCGGGCGTCGGATGCGACCCTCGAGCTGCTGGCCACCGAGGTGCTGCCACAGCTCTAGGCGAAGGTGACGACGACCTTGTCGGCGGCACCCGGCGTCAGCGCGGTCTGCAGCGCGTCCTGCACATCGCCGAAATCGAAGGTGTGGCTGACGATCACCGCGTACTTCTCCCAGTTCGCCACGAGATCTCGGGTCACTTCGAAGATCTCGGTGGGATAGCCCATCGATCCGACGACGGTGATCTCGTTGGCCATGATGTTGATGAAGTCCACCGGCACCGGCTCCTTGTGCACGGCCACCACCCCCAGCCGCGCACCGACCTGTGCTGCCGCCAGCGCAGTGTTGATCACCGACGGCGCGCCGGCCGCGTCCAGGTAGATGTCGGTGCCCGACTTGCCCGGCCACATCGCCTCACCCTTGCCGTGCAACGCGATGAGGCGCCGCGCCACATCCTCATCGCCGGCATTGATCACCGAGTCGGCGCCGACGGCCAGCGCCTTGTCCAGCCGCGATCCGATCAGGTCCACCACGGTCACGTGACTGACGCCCAGGGCCTTGTAGGCGATGGTGGCGCCCAGCCCGATCGGGCCGGCACCGAACACCGCCACCTTGTCCGCCGGTGTGGGTTTGGTCTGATTCACGCCGTGCCGGGCGACGGCCATCGGTTCGTTGAGGGCGGCGACGTCGAACGGGATGTCGGCCGGGATCACCTCGATGCTCTGCCCGCGCACCGCGTTTTCGACGAGGAGGTACTCCGCCAGCGCTCCGGTGGCCCCGCCGTTGCCGATGATGCCGCTCGGTGCGCCGATGGGGTTGATCACCACGTGGTCGCCGACGTTGATGCCGGTGACCTCGCGGCCGACCTCGACAACCTCCCCCGCCGGTTCATGCCCGAGCGGCATGCGGCCCTGCCGCGGCGGCAGCCCGCCCATCGAGATGTACAGCGCGTCCGAGCCGCAGATGCCGCAGGCTCTGATCTTCACCAACACGTCGGCTGGTCCCACGACCGGGTCGGCGACATCGACGACGTCGGTCTGCCCCGGCCCGGTGATCATCGTTGCTTTCATCTGTTCCTCACAGACCAACTCGCACAATGCTTTTCGGCTAATCGACGGTTGACACCGGCGGTGCCGCACCCTACCGTGACCGTCATGGTAAGGCACACGGCCGCAGGGCTGTCCCTGTTCTCCCGATGAGCAAGCCACTCAGCGGGCGCCGCGCGGTGGTCACCGGTGCGGCCGGCGGGCTGGGCGCCGCGGCAGTCCGGGCTCTCACGAATGCCGGCGCCGAGGTCGTCGCGACCTATCACCAGAATGAACCCGCCGACGACTCGCAGGCCATCTGGGTGCCGTGTGACGCCCGGGACGCCGAGTCGGTGAACGCGATGATCGACGCCGCGGTGGCGGCGATGGGCGGCCTCGACGTACTGGTCAACGCGGCGGGACTGTGGCACCAGGGTGTGCCCGGCCAGATCACCACCGCCGACATCGACTTCGTCCTGGACACCAACGTCAAGACCACGATCCTGACCAACCAGGCCGCACACGCGGTGATGCGCAAGTCCGGCGGGCGCATCATCAATTTCGGCTCGGCCGAAGCGGTGATGGGCAGTCCGATCTCCGCGGTGTACGCCGCAGCCAAGGGCGCGGTGCAGGCCTGGACCCGCTCGGCGGCCAAAGCCTGGGCGTCCGACAACGTGACGGTCAATGCGTTGGCGCCGGCGATGCAGACGCGAGGGGCGGACCGGTTGCGGGAGTTCCTCGGCCCGGACGCGGCGCCGTTCATCGATCAGCAGATCAAAGCCACCATCCCGCTTGGCGGGGCGCTGGGCGATCCCGACCGCGACCTCGGGCCGGTGCTGGTGTTCCTGGCCGGCGAGGGTTCGCACTTCATCACCGGTCAACTGCTGCCGGTGGACGGCGGTCTGATCATGGTCGGCGGCTGACCCAAATCTCACGGAACCGTCCTTGCGCTGCGTCGTACGATCTGGCGGATGGGAACAACGGGTCGTCCCCTGCGCGCCGAACGGGCTCTGCTTGCCGGCGATGAGGCGCGCCACCGGCTGCTCGAAGCCGCAAGCCGATGCATCGTGCGCCGGGGCAACACCCAGATCCGGATGGCTGAGGTCGCCGCCGAAGCCGGCGTGGTCCGCTCGACGGTGTACCGCTACTTCCCATCCCGCGATGACCTTCTGCTGGGGCTGCTGCTGACCCGAATCGACGCCGCGCTGGCCGCACACGTCGCATCGCTACCGCAGCCCGACGACGCGCCGGCCTCGATCCAGGAACTGATGTTGGTGCCCGTCCAGTCCGTGGTCGGTAACGCGTTGAACGAGGCTTTGATGTCCGGCGAGAGTACGGCGGTGGCGACCGCACTCGAGATCGGTTCCGAGCAGATCGTCGACGTCGTCCTGCGGCATTACGGCCCGCTGTTCGAACGGTGGCAGGCGGACGGCAGTCTGCATCCCGAGCTCGACCCGCGGGAGACCGCGCGCTGGCTGCACACCGCGTCGTTGTTCCTGCTCGCTCCGGTGTGGCGGCATCGTCCCGTCGACGCCAAGAGACTCTTCGTCGAGCAGTACCTCCTGCGTGCCCTGGTGCCGAACTTCGCGTGACCGAAATCGCCTGAGGGGCAGGGCATCTCGCCAGGGATGTGCCTAGCGGCGAGCGAACGCCGGGGCGTGCTCGGGTCGCACCCCGACACCGACCAGGTAAGCCGGTATCACCGAGAGCCATGGCAACCGCCGGATCAGCGCGGTGATCGCCGCCGGCGGATCGGCGCTGTGCCCGTTCAGAATCGGCGCCACCAGCCGCTTGTGCAGCAGGCGCTGCACGGCCTGGGTGACCGCGGCCGGGGGCAACCGGCGCTTACGGACAGCGGCCAGGTCGCGGTCGGTGACAGCGCCGCGGCGCAGCGGGCCGGCCAGCAGTGTCGCCGCACCTACCGCGTCCTGGATGGCCATGTTGATGCCGACGCCGCCGACCGGGGACATCGCGTGAGCCGCATCGCCGAGACACAGCAGTCCGTCGGTGTGCCAGCGACTGAGCCGGTTGAGCCGGACGTCGAGAACCTTCACTTGGTCCAACGAGGTCAGGCTGTCGGTATTGGCCTCCGGAATCAGTTCGGCCAGTTCGGCTTTCAGCGCTGCCAGCCCGCGCGCCCGCAGCTGCGCGTCGCTGCCCTTCGGAATCAGGTAGGCCAGCTGGAAGTACCCCTCCCGCGGAATCATGATCAGCACGCGCCCGGCGGTGATCCGGGGAATCAGGGTGTACTCGGCACTGCTGTCCCGCGGCAGCCGAAACCACCACACGTCGAACGGCACCGGGAAGTCCCGCGCCACCAGCCCGGCGCTCTGCCGCACGACCGACGTCCGGCCGTCGCACGCCACGGTCAGATCGGCCCGCAATTCACCGTCGCCGTCCGGCGAGGTGTAGGTCACCCCGGTGACCCGGGCGCCGTCGCGCAACAGCCCGGTCACCTCGTGGCACAGCCGAAGCGTGTACGTCGGCTCCGCCTGACCGGCTTCGGCCAGCAGGTTGAGCAGATCCCACTGCGGCACCATCGCGATGTACGGGTGGGGCTGGCGCAGCCGGCGGAAGTCCACCATCGTCAGCGAGTTGTCGCCCACAGTGAATTCGGCGTGATCGACCTTGCTCTGCGGCAACGCCGCGAAACGCTCGCCCAAGCCGAGCTCGTCGAGAAGGCGCAGGGTCGTGGGATGCACTGTGTCGCCGCGGAAGTCGCGAAGGAAGTCGGCATGCTTCTCCAGGACAGTGACCTCGATGCCCGCCCTGGCCAACAGTAGTCCGAGCACCATGCCGGCGGGGCCGCCGCCGACGATCGCCACCGTCGTGGAGTCGGTCATGGACACACCGTAGTCAGACGGGTGAACGCGTGGAGCTAAACCTGAATACGTGAGCCGATCAGCACTGTCTGACTGGTCGGCAGCCCGAAGTATCCCGCGGAATCCGCGGCCATCAACGATGTGGCGATGAAGATCCTCTTGCGCCAGGGCGCCATGGTCGGCTGATCACCGGGAATCAGTTCGATCTTGGACAGGAAGTAGGAGGTGCTGTCGAGGTCGATGTCGCCGCCGACGTCGGCCGGGTTCACCAACCGCAACGCCGCCGGCACGTCGGGTCGCTCCATGTAACCGAATTGGGCTGCCACGTAATAGATGCCGTCATCCGGATCCCCGAGGTCGTCGACGGTGATCCGCTCGCTGTCGGGCACCCGGGGTAACGGCGGAACGACGATCGACAGAATGATCACCCGCTCGGGCACGACGTGGTTGTGGTCGACGTTGGCCCGCATCGACAACGGCGCCGTCTCGCTCTCCCGGTTCAGGAACACCGCGGTGCCAGGGATCCGCGGGTAGGGCGGGGTGTGGTTGTTGATCTCGTCGATGAAGGGCTCCAGTGGGCCCTCCGCTTTGTCGCGGGCGCTCACCACGATCGCGCTGCCCCGCTGCCAGGTGATCAGCACCGTGAAGGTGACCAGACCGATCAGCAGCGGCAACCACGCGCCGTGCACGAGCTTGGTCAGGTTGGCGGCCAGGAACATCAGGTCCACGGTCAGCAGTGCACCGCCGCCGATGACCACCATCCATAGCGGCCACCGCCACCGGGTGTGCGCGATGTACAGGAACAACAGGGTGGTGATGGTGATCGTGCCGGTGACCGCCATCCCGTAGGCGTAGCCCAGTGCCGCCGAACTCCGGAACGCGAACACCAGGATCAGCACCGCCACCATCAGCATCCCGTTGATCCACGGGACGTAGATCTGCCCGATCGACGACGCCGAGGTGTGGGCGATCCGCAGCCGCGGCAGATAGCCGAGTTGCGCGGCCTGCGAGGCCACCGAATACGCGCCGGTGATCACCGCCTGCGACGCGATCACCGTCGCCGCGGTGGCCAATATCGCCATCGGGAGCTCCCAGCCGTGCGGTACCAGCAGGAAGAACGGCGCATTGACCACACTCTGGTTGCCCAGCAGCAGGGCACCCTGGCCGAGGTAGTTGAGTACGAGAGCCGGGAGCACGAGACCGAGCCAGCCCCAGGTGATCGCCTTGCGGCCGAAGTGGCCCATGTCGGCATAGAGCGCCTCGGCGCCGGTGACCGACAGCACGACGGCGGCGAGCGCGAAGAACGCGATGTGGAAGTGGCCGACGATGAACTCCAACGCGTACGTCGGCGACAGCGCCTTGAGGATCTGCGGATGCCCGGAGATGCCGCGCACCCCGCACGCGCCGATCACCAGGAACCAGACGATCATCACCGGGCCGAAGAACCGTCCCACCGCGGCGGTGCCGCGCCGCTGTACCGCGAACAGCCCGACGATGATGACCGCGGTGATCGGCACCACCAGCTCCGACAGTGACGGGTCGACGACCTTCAGACCCTCCACCGCGGACAGCACCGAGATGGCGGGGGTGATCATGCTGTCACCGAAAAACAGTGCGGCACCCAGGATTCCGAGCGCCGACAACGCGGAGATGACCCGCGGGCTCGACCTGCGCCCGAGCCTGCGGACCAGCGTGATGAGGGCCATCACGCCGCCTTCACCGTCGTTGTCGGCGTGCATGACCAAGGTGACGTAGGTGAGCGTGACGATGATCATCACCGACCAGAAGATCAGTGACACCACACCGTAGACGTTGGCGGAGGTGATCGGAACAGGGTGTGGGTCGCCCGGGTTGAACAGCGTCTGCACGGTGTAGATGGGGCTGGTGCCGATGTCGCCGAACACGACGCCCAGGGCGCCGATGACTAACCCGGTGCGGGCCTTGGTCGCCGTGCTCACTCCCCACCCCGTTTCTCGGTGCGCCCGGCGTCGGGTCCCGGCGACGTGGAGGCTCATGGTAGCTGTCGCAACGCCCTCCCGACGTACGGTGGAACAGATGCGTATTGCACTGTTCGCGACCTGTCTGGCCGACGCGATGTTTCCGCGGGCCGCGATCGCGACTGTCGAATTGCTGGAGCGGCTCGGGCATCAGGTGGCCTTCCCGGCCGACCAGACGTGCTGCGGTCAGATGCACATCAACACCGGCTATCTCGGGCAGGCGACCGGCTTGGTGCGCCACCACGTGGAGGTCTTCGAGAGCAGCGGCTGCGATGTGGTGGTCGCGCCGTCCGGATCGTGCGTCGGCTCGGTGCGCCACCAGCATGCGATGGTCGCCCGCCGGGCCGGCGACACCGCGCTGGCGCAGCGCGCGGAGGCGATGGCGGCACGTACCTACGAACTGTCCGAATTGTTGGTCGACGTGCTCGGTGTGCGCGATGTCGGTGCCTACTATCCGCACCGGGTCACCTACCACCCGACCTGTCATTCGCTGCGGCTGCTGCGTGTCGGTGACAAGCCGCTGGAGTTGCTTCGCCACGTGCGCGGCCTGACCTTGGTGGAACTCGCCGACGCGGACACCTGCTGCGGATTCGGTGGCACTTTCGCGATCAAGAACGCCGACACCTCCACCGCGATGCTGGCCGACAAGATGTCGGCGGTCATCGCCACGCGCGCCGAAGTGTGTGCCGCCGGGGACAGTTCGTGCCTGATGCACATCGGCGGCGGGCTGAGCCGGATACGTTCGGCGGTGCGCACCGTGCATCTCGCGGAGATCCTCGCGTCGACGGAGCCGGAGCGATGACGTTCCTCGGCGTTCCCGGCATTGGCAATCTGCGTGGCAGCCAACCGTTCCCGGAGGCCGCGCGTCGCGAGCTGGCCAACACGCAGATGCGCCGCAATGTCGGCCACGCGACCCGGACCATCCGCACCAAACGGCTTGGAGCGGTTGCCGAATGCCCGGACTGGGAACAGTTGCGGGCCGCGGGCAGCGCGCTCAAGCAGGACGTGATGGCCCGGCTTCCGGAGCTGCTCGACCAGCTGGAGGCCAACGTGGTGGCCCGCGGCGGCGTTGTGCACTGGGCGCGTGACGCCGCCGAAGCCAACCGGATCGTGACGGGGTTGATCCGCGAGACGGGCGCCGACGAAGTGGTCAAGGTCAAGTCGATGGCCACCCAGGAGATCGGGCTCAACGAGCATCTGGCAGCCGAAGGCATCGCGGCGATCGAGACCGACCTCGCCGAACTGATCGTGCAGCTCGGGCACGACACACCCAGCCACATTCTCGTTCCGGCGATCCACCGCAACCGTGCCGAGATCCGGGAGATCTTCGCCAGGGAGATGCCCGATGCCGGTGAACTGACCGACGAGCCGCGTGTACTCGCGATGGCGGCCCGCGCGCATCTGCGTCGAAAGTTCCTGTCCGCCAAGGTCGCCGTCAGCGGTGCGAACTTCGCGGTCGCCGAAACCGGGACACTGGCCGTCGTCGAATCCGAGGGTAACGGCCGGATGTGCGTGACGCTGCCGCAGACGCTGATCACGGTGATGGGCATCGAGAAGGTGGTGCCCCGGTTCACCGACCTCGAGGTGTTCATGCAGCTGCTGCCGCGTTCCTCGACGGCTGAACGGATGAACCCGTACACCTCGATGTGGACCGGTGTGCATCCCGGTGACGGACCGCAGGCTTTCCATCTGGTGTTGCTGGACAACGGCCGCACCGCGGTGCTCGGTGATGCGGTGGGCCGTGCCGCCCTGCACTGCATCCGCTGCAGCGCCTGCCTGAATGTCTGCCCGGTGTACGAACGCACCGGCGGCCACGCCTACGGCTCGATCTATCCCGGCCCGATCGGCGCGATCCTGAGCCCGCAGTTGACCGGGACGCACGGGCACGACGACCCCAACGCCTCGCTTCCCTACGCGTCGTCGTTGTGCGGCGCGTGTTTCGACGCCTGCCCGGTGCGGATCGACATCCCCTCGATCCTGGTGCACCTGCGGGCCGCACAGGTCGACGACCATCGGGCGCTCGGTCAGGACCTCGCGATGGGCGCCGCCGCGTGGGCGATGGCCTCGCCCAGACGATTCGCCGCGGCCGAGAAGCTTCTCGCCGCTGGGCGGCTGGTGGCGGGTGCCGATCAGCGCATCACACACCTGCCCTGGCCGGCGTCGCGCTGGACCGCAAGCCGTGACGTGCCCGCGCCACCCGCGGAAACCTTCCGGCAGTGGTGGGCCCGCACCCACGACGAGGCGTCCCGATGAACGAGACACGTCGGATCGTCCTCGACCGGATCCGCGGGGCGCTCGCGGCAGCCCCGCCCGAACCCGTTCAGGTGCCGCGCGACTACGACCGGGAGCCGGCGCACGGACCCGGTGACGCCGAGCGCTACGCGCGAACGGTCGCCGAATACCAGGCCCGGGTGCTGGCCGTCGAGGCAGCCGAGATAGCGGCCACCGTCGCCGAGCTGACGGGTGCCGGCGCCCGGGTGGCGATACCGTCCGGCCTGCCCGCCGAGTGGGTCGACGGCATCGACACGGTCGTCGACCGGCCGGAAAACCCCATGGCGGTAACCGAACTCGACACCGCCGACGCCGTCGTCACCGGATGCGCCCTGGGCATCGCGGCCACCGGAACGATCGTCCTGGACGCCGGGCCCACCCAAGGCCGCCGAGCGCTGACCCTGGTCCCCGATCATCACATCTGCGTCGTCTTCACCGACCAGATCGTCGACACCGTCCCACAGGCGTTCGCCGCCTTGGACCCGGGGCGACCGCTGACCTTCATCTCCGGACCGAGCGCCACCAGCGACATCGAACTCAACCGGGTCGAAGGTGTGCACGGCCCGCGCAGACTTGACGTGTTGCTGATCAGCAGGTGACATTGCGGAATCCGCTTATTTCTCACGGCCGCACGGCATAGATTTCTACAGCGGAGCTACGAAGGGAGCCGGGCGTTGCGGACTTTGGCGATAGGCATTGCGCTCACGGCGGCTGCGGTGACGTTGGCCCCGCCGGCGTCCGCGGAACTGTGGCCCGGCAACTACAACTTCATCATCCCGGACCGCCGGGATTTCCATACCTGGGCGTGGGGGGCCGCCCCCTGCCCTGGCGAGATCGTGTTTTCGCCGACCTGCGTCCGCGTCTCGGCCAACCCCATGCCGATCGCCAAGGCCTACCCCTGGTACGGCATCGCGACGCTGAACAACGGGCAATACACGATGACCGTCGACAATCCGGACGGATTGCGCTGCGGCGACATCTATTACGGTCCGGTCATCCCCACCCGCGATGTCTTCACCTGGGATGCCAAGACATTGTCGGGAACCATGGAATCGTCGTTCGACGTCGGCTGCGACGGCGCACCGGGCGGCACCTTCACCTACCCGTTCTGGCTGACCCGGCTCTGAGTCAGCCGGTGATCAGCGCGCCGTACTGACCGATCAACTCGGCGGTGCGCCAATAGATCAGCGCCGCGAACACCACCAGCACAGCCGCGGAGACTCCGCCCTGCACGAGGTTGCGGCGTTCCCGCGGTGCGTAGGTGTAGACCGCCGCGATCAGCGACCCGGTGATGAGGCCGCCCACGTGGCCCTGCCAGCTGATGGACGGGACGGTGAACGTCAGCACCAGGTTGATGCCGATGAGCACGACCACCCAGCGCACGTCGAGATTGAGCCGCTTGGCCACCACGAACGTCGCCCCGAACAATCCGAAGACCGCGCCCGAGGCGCCCGCGGTCGCCGCCCCGATCGGTGCGAGCAGGTACACCAGCACCGAACCGCCCAGCGCGCTGAGACCGTACAGCGCACCAAACCGCAGCCGGCCCAGCCAGGCCTCGAGCGGGGGGCCGATCACATACAGCGCCCACATGTTGAACAGCAGATGCATGGCGCCGTAGTGCATGAACGCCGATGTGATGAGGCGGAAGTACTCGCCTCCGGCCACGCCGGGGGCCCACAGCACGAGCGCACGCTGAAGATCTCTCGACGTCATCTGCAGCACGAACATCACCACGTTGACCGCGATCAGCGCATACGTCACATACGGCAGGCCGGAGCGCCGGATGCCGCCGGCTCCGGTACGCGCCGGGCGGACACTCTGACCGGCGGCTGCCACGCAGTCGACGCATTGATGTCCGACCGCGGCGCTGCGCATGCACTCGGGGCAGACCGGCCGCCCACAGCGAGTGCATTGCACATAGGTCGGGCGGTCGGGGTGGCGGTAACAGGTCGGTGTGCCCGCCGGAGTTTGCGGTGTGTAAGGGATGCTCATAGTCCTGCCACCGAAGATACTGTGCCAGGCCGGTGGCGACGCACCTGAGACGGCGTCGCCGACGCCGCGGAGACGGTACGGATTCCGTCGTCGCGAGCCGGAGCCGCACCAGCACACCCGGCCAACCAGTGCCCGGACACTGGTTGGGCTGCGGTGACGGGGGTGTTCGGCAGCTAACCTTCGGATTCAATTTCGATAGGCGTCAATATTTGCCATATCCGCACTGCCGCGTCCCATTTCCGGGACAGCCGAATCGGTGCTGAAGTGCCCATATAGCTACCCACAACAATGTGTAGCCACACGACTGATTCCGTAGTACATTTCCCGAAGGTTGAGTTCACAGCCGCCCGGAGACGCCGGCGCGCGAGGGCTCGAGAACTTTCGCAGCGCAGCTTCGATTCGAAGAGCTTCGGCAGGCACATCCGGCATCGCGGAGTACCACTGATGGAGGCGCCATGACTTCAGCCACCGCCGCAGGACCCTTGGCTGTCACCCGCTTGGGCCGCGACCGCACGGACCGTGGAGCCTTCCGGTCCAGAGAGCTCAGCGCGACCACCCTGCTCATCGCCGCAGTCGGCGAGGTGGACGCGTCGAATGCCGGCGACATGCTCGGTTACGTCGAGGACCACATCTCGGGGTATCAGCAGCTCGTGATCGACCTGTCGAAGCTCGACTTCTTCGCGATGGACGGGTTCTCGGCGCTGCACACGCTCACCGTCCGGTGCTCGCGGCGCGGGATCGACTGGGTGCTGGTCCCCGGCCCCGCGGTTGCTCGCGTGCTGCGGGTCTGCGATCCGGAGGGGCTGGTCACCACGGCGGGCAACATCGTCTCGGCGGTGGCCGCTCTCGCCCGTGGCCCGCACACCCATCTGCAGTTGGCCCCGCTGGCGAAGTAGCCGGCCGGCCCTTCCTAGACTGGTTCGATCGGTTCTAGCGAAGGCGAGCAGCCATGGCGACACACGGTCGCAATCTCAACGACCTGGTGACACGGTTCTGGAGCGTCGCCGCACCGCTCTACGACCATCCCCGTCTGCAGCACTGGGTTTACCAGCCTGCCCAAGACGAGGTCATCGATGAGCTGCGCGCCCACGGCGCCTGCCGGATCGCTGACATCGCCTGCGGCACAGGTATTCTCGCGGCTCGCATCAAAGCCGAGCTGCAGCCCGACGAGGTGTACGGGGTGGACATGTCCGACGGCATGCTCAAGCAGGCCAAGGCGCGCGACCCGGAGGTGCAGTGGCGCAAGGGGCCGGCCGAACAACTGCCGTTCGACGACGAGTCGCTCGACGCCGTCGTCTCGACATCGGCCTTTCACTTCTTCGACCAGCCGGCGGCGATGCGCGAATTCCACCGGGTGCTGCGGCCCGGCGGGCTGGCGGCGGTCGCGACGATCAGCCCGCCGCAACTGCCGCTGCTCGGCCAGCTGACCAACTCGCCCGCCAGTGCCGCGCACAACCCGTCGGCGCAGGAGATGCGCACGCTGTTCACCGACGCCGGTTTCACGATCAGCGACCAGCACCGGGTGCACCGGCCGCTGTGGACCAAAGGCGTGTTCGACCTCATCACGATCGGGACGAAGCCCGCGTCCTGACCGATCCGGGCCGTATCCTTCGACACCATGGCCGTCGAGCTGCTCGCCCCCAGTGTCGAGATCGGTCTGGTGACCACCAATCTGGGTCCGATGGTGGAGTTCTACGAGCACTTCCTCGGGCTGCCGTTCCAGCTCGACCTCGACTTTCCCGGCGGCACCATGAAGCGCTACCTGATCGGTGACAACACCCTCAAACTCGTGACCTACGACCAACCGCCTCCCGCGGACCTCACCCCCGGCGGCGGACGCGCGCAGACCGGTGTCCGCTACATCTCGCTGGTGGTCACTAACGTCACCGAGGTGGCCGCCCAGGTCGCCGCCGCCGGGTACGACATCGTCGAACCGCTCACCGAATTCACCGCATTGCCCGGCATCGGGTGGTTCTTCGTGGCCGATCCCGACGGCAACTGGGTCGAGCTCGCCGGTCCGATCTGAACACCGCTCATCCGTCCGACGTCACCCACTCAACGCAGAGGAACACCTATGGCCATCGAGCTACTCGCCAAGAACATCGAAGTCGGTTTGGTCACCACCAACCTGGGTCCGATGGTCGAGTTCTACGAGAACTTCCTGGGCCTGCCCTTCACCGGCGACCTCGACTTCCCCGGCGGCACCATGAAGCGCTACGCACTCGGTGACAACGTGCTCAAGCTGATCACCCTCGACCAGCCGCCGGCCGCACCGGCGACGCCGGGGGGCGGACCGGCCGCGGCCGGCATCCGCTACTACACCGTGGTGGTGGCCAACACAACCACGGCCGCCGAGCAGGTCAAGGCCGCGGGCTACGAGATCGCCCAGGAGCTCGCGGAGTTCGCCCCGGTACCCGGTATGGGCTGGATGTTCGTCGCCGATCCGGACGGGAACTGGGTCGAGCTCGTCGGCCCGATGTAGATCGCGGCCCGTACCCTGGGCATCGTGCCCGAGCTTCATCCCGACGTCGCGGTCCTGGCGCCCCTGCTGGGGACCTGGACCGGCGCCGGCACCGGCGAGTACCCGACCATCGAGACGTTCGGTTACGTCGAAGAGGTCGCGATCGGACACGTCGGCAAGCCCTTCCTGACCTACTCGCAGCGGACCAGGGCCACCGACGACGGTCGGCCCCTGCACGCCGAGACCGGCTACCTGCGGGTGCCGTCGCCCGGCCGGATCGAACTTGTCGTCGCCCATCCCACCGGGGTCACCGAGATCGACGAAGGCACGCTGTCGGAGACCGGCGACGGCCTGGCGATCGATCTCGACTCCACCGCCATCGGGCTCACCGGTTCGGCGAAAAGCGTTACCGCCCTGAGCCGTTCGTTCCAACTCGCCGGTGACGAACTCACCTACAGCGTGCGGATGGCCGCCGTCGGCGTGCCGCTCACCCACCATCTGGCCGCGACCCTGCACAGGAAGCAGGGGTGAGCCACTCCCCCGCCGGGGACGGCCGGATTCGCGTCCCGACCGACCTCGACGCCGTCACCGACGTCGGCGCCGAGGACCACGCCGACATCTCGGCGGCCACCGCCGACCGGATCTGGGAATCGGTGCGGCACTGGTACGCCGCGGGCATGCACCCCGCAATCCAACTGTGCCTGCGGCACAACGGAAGAGTCGTGCTCAACCGCGCGATCGGCCACGGTTGGGGCAACGGTCCGGCCGACCCGCCGGACGCCGAGAAGGTGCCTGTCACCGTCGACACCCCGTTCTGTGTGTACTCCGCGGCCAAGGCCATCAGCACGACGGTGGTGCACATGCTCGTCGAGCGCGGCGAGTTCTCCCTGGAGGACCGGGTCTGCGACTATCTGCCGAACTACACCAGCCACGGCAAGGACCGCACCACCATCCGGCACGTGATCACCCACAGCGCCGGCGTGCCGTTCGCCACCGGGCCACGACCGGACCTCAAACGGATGAACGAGAGTGCTTACGCGCGCGAGAAACTCGGTGAGCTCAAGCCCATCCACCGGCCGGGCTTGATGCACATCTACCACGGGCTGACCTGGGGTCCGCTGGTCCGCGAGATCGTCTCGGCCGCAACCGGGCGCAACATCCGCGACATCCTCGCCGAGGACATCCTGGACCCGCTGGGGTTCCGGTGGACGAACTACGGCGTGGCAGAACAGGATGTCCCGCTGGTGGCGCCGAGCCACGTCACGGGTAAACCACTGCCTGCGCCGATCGCCAAAGCGTTCCGGGCCGCCGTCGGCGGAACCCCGCAGCAGATCATCCCGTTCTCCAACACCCCGCTGTTCCTGACCGGTGTCGTCCCATCGTCCAGCACGGTGTCCAACGCCGACGAACTGTCGCGCTTCGCCGAAATCCTGCGGCGCGGAGGTGAACTCGACGGCGTCCGGGTCATGCGTCCGGAGACGCTGCGCGCGGCGGTGGCACCCGCACGCCGGCTGCGGCCCGATATCGCGACCGGGTTCGCACCGATGCGCTGGGGCACCGGCTACATGCTCGGATCCACCCGGTTCGGGCCGTTCGGACGCGACGCAGCCGGCGCCGTCGGCCACACCGGGCTGACCAACATCGCGGTCTGGGCGGATCCGGAACGCCGACTGTCGGTCGGACTGGTCAGCAGCGGTAAACCCGGACAGCACCGCGAAGCCGGCCGCTACACCGACGTGCTGGATCGCATCAACGCTGAGATCCCCCGCGTCCGCGGGTGAATTGTGCCGGCCCGGCACGGTCGATAACGTACCGACCATGGGTGACTCGCTGCTGCAGCAACAACTCGACGAGGTGCGTGCGCTGCTGCAGCGGGCACGCGAGCTGTTCGGCCCGAATCCCGTTGCGCCGCCGGAGGTTGCCTCCGCCGACGGCGACCGGTAACCGCTCAGGATTCGTCGGGCCGCAGCCGATGCTGCCGCAGCGCCTCGGTGGCCAGCTCGAGGTCGCGGCTGCTCGCCACATCGTCTGACGGGGTGTGGCCCGCCGCCACGATCTCGGCGCGCACCTGCATCAGCGCTTTCAGATTCGACACGTCCGCGGTCAGCAGGATGCCCTGCGCCAGGGTCTGCGCGTCGGCGTCCATCGCGGGTTCGGCCAGGGCCACGCTGTGCAGGTAACCACCCCGGCAGGACCGGAACAGGATGTGCCCGCTGGGATGGACCGCGTCGAATTCGGGATCGGGTTCGGTCATGAACCGTCCCGGGTGATGCGGCCGAGCTCGGCGGCGGCGGCGCTGTCCTGGTGTTCCCAGACGTCGGCGGCGTGGCTCAGATTGGTCGCGAGTTCGGCGTGGGCCGCGGCCTGCTGCTCGTAGCAGGCCCGCCGCTGATCGAGCAGTTCGCGGCCGGCGTCGCGCAACTCACCGAAGATCGGGCCCAGCGAGTCGAGACTGGCGAGGATGTCGGCGTGCCGGGCGGGCACCGTGCTCAGCTGCTCGGCGGTGTCCTGGTGGTCGCGGGCCGCGCGGCGCAGCTCGTCGGGTACCACGTGGATGCGCTCTGCCATGTCACTCTCCTATCGCCGGCGGACCGGCTGTCACCGCGGGCCGGGTCGGCGCGGGTCGGTCGGGTCTCGGGGTCGTGGTTCCGGCGCCCGGCTCAGGCGGATGCTCCCACCCTAGGAAGCTCGGGCCCGCGACGCTGGCAATGGGCTGGATCTGGTTGTTGAGCACCGCCTTGCCGTTGCCCACCGCCAGCGCATGCCGGTCGGTCAGCATCCCGATGTCACCGGGCGACACCCGGGCGGCGTCGACGGGATGCGAGACCGCGGTGCCCGGGGCCGGGATCGTGATGCCCTGCTGCCGGAACGCCTCCGGGATGGGCGTTCCGGCCACCGCGGCGGTGATGGCTGCCGCCAGTTGAGGCGTCGGCGCCGTCACCGTTTCACCGGTGGGCAGGGTGACGACGGTCGAGTCGTCGGGAGGCGGCGTATCGGACTCCTCCCCCACGCTGCTGTCGTCGTCGGCCGCCGGATCGGCCGGAGCGTCGTCGATCGGCTCGTCCGGCACCGGCTCGTCGAGCAGGTCAGAGGTGTCTGCGGACGGCAGCCGCGGCGGGGTGAGATTGTCGAATGTCGGCGGCACGGGGCTCGGACCGGCCGGCGCACCCGCACCGGTTCCGCCGCCCGTCGCGGGAATCGCGGCCATGGGCGGGATCATCGGCGCGGCGACCGGCTGGCCGCCGGCGGCGGCAGGGTCAGGCGGCGGCGCGAGGTCGTCGGGCAACAGGCCATCGATGAACGGGTCCGGGCCGAGATCCGGCGGGAGGTCGACGGCCGGCTCAGCCGGTGTCGCGGCCGCCGGGGCGGCATCGGGTGCGGCCTCGGCAGCGGAGTCCGGGGTGGCACCGACGTACAGCGATGCCAGCGCGGCGGCCAAGGACGCCTTCGAGGTGGCGTCCAGTCCCGCGGTCTCCACGACGGTCTTGATATCGCGCAACTTGTCGATCAGATACCGCTGGAACGCGCGCGCACCGGCCGGGGTGTCGAGGTCGGTGCGGGCCGCGACGGCGGCCTCGATGTCCCTCTGCAGACCATCGAGGGCTTCCCGGCCCGCGGTATGGACGGCATGGGCATTGAGAACCGCGGTGATCACCTGCAGGTCGAGCTGTGCGCTCACCGAATTCTGATGTGCCAGTGATGTTTCAGCCGTCCGAATGGCGTCCGCGGCCCGCCCCTCCCCCACGCCGGGCGACTGGTCGATGGGTGCCACCGGGTCGAGGGCGGCGCGATGCTGCGCGCGAATCTTGGCCACTACGTTGTCGATTGCGCTCGGCGACACCACACTGACCGGGCTGGTGATCGTGGCGAGGTCAGTGTCCGAGAGCCCCGTCAGCCAGGCCCGGCTGTCACCGGTGACCGCACCGACGCGCGCGATCACGTCGAGCAGGTCTTGGTAACTCGCCACCGGTGCCCTCTCATGCCGGCGACTGTATCCAGGCGGTGTTCGGGTGACAATTCACCCGTCAGGAAGGTGTGGACGACACCCGGTAGCGATCCAGAAGTCGCTGGAGCGCCGCGGTTTTGGCGTCGGCTTCGGCGCGCGCGGCGATCAGCACATCGCTAATTTCGCGTTGCTTGGCGAGCAGAAACCGCGCGAACTCGCGTCCCTCGACGGGCGCGGTGACAGTGTTCGCAGCGACCGCCGCCTCGATCTCGGCGTTGATCGCGTCGAGCTTGCGGATCGCCTCGGTTGCGACAGCATGCGCGGCCGACACCACCTCGGCCAGTTCGGCGTCCGCCCCGGCGAGGTCGCGGTCCCGGGCGGCGAGCAGCGATCGAGCCGACTCGAGGGCCTCGGCCGAGGCTCCGACGTGCTCTGCCATGCGTCGACGGTACTCAGCGAGATTTCGCCGAACAACTCACCACTCGGCTAAGCCGGCCGGCGGATCGCGATGTCGGGACCCAGTCGGCTGATCCGGACGTTGGCACCGGAGTAGGGCGCCTCGACCACCAGTCCGTTGCCGATCGCCATCTGGACATGGCCGGCATGCGGGAACACCAGATCACCGGGGCGGATGTGGGAACGCGGTACCGGAACCCCGTCATTGATCTGGTCGTAGGTGGTGCGGTGCAGTGGCACCCCCGCCTGGGCGTAGGCCCACTTCACCAGGCCCGAACAGTCGAAGCGATCCGGGCCGGTAGCTCCCCACACGTAGGGGCAGCCCAGCCGCGAGAGCGCGGCGCGCACGGCCAGCGCAGCCCGTGAATTCGGTGCCGACACCCGGCGGTGCCCACGCCGATATCGCAGCGCGCGCAACAGCGCGAGGCGACGCCGGGCTCGACGACGGGCGGCCAGGACGTGCGCGTGCTGGGCGCGCAGCCGGGCGGCCCTGCGCCGCAGCAACTCTCGTTGAGCGACCGGGTTGTCCGGGGTGGTGGCGGCATCGGCGTGGGCGGCGTCGAGCACGGCCCGGGTTTGTCGCTGAGCCTCCTGATGATCGCGCTGGACACGGGCCAGGATTGCCGACACCTCGGCGTCGACACGGCGGGCGCCGTCGAGGTCGGTCCGTCCCCGTTCGGCCGCACGGTGATAGGCGGTGGGCAACCCTTCGCCCGGGGACGACGCCACCGCGGGTGCCGCATCGAGCACCCCCACCGCCTGCCGGCCGGAGAACAGCGCATGGGCCCGGCTGAGGATCTCCACCTCGGGGGCGGTCATGCCCGCTCCTCCACAAACGCCCGCACCCGCGGCAGCACTCCGGGTGGGATGGCCCCGCGGTTGCGGATGTCCCACAGCTGCTCGACGTCGACTCCGATCAGTGTCGCGATCACCGGCTCGGGAAGCTCGGAGCGGGCACACGCCTGGTCGAAGCGCGCGCTGATACTGCCCGGCATACGGGCCAGCAGCCCGCTCCGGATCGCTTCCAGGGACTTGAGGTGGGTCATCAGGCGGTCCACCGATTCGGCCCCCGCGTTGACCGCGACGCGCCACGAGTTGGCGGCCAGCAGCTCGGCCTTCACGCATTGCTCGATCACGGACTGAATATACGTTTCATATTCGTTTGACGTCTCCGCTGGCAGGCGGGCTATCAACGAGTTCAGCGATTCCAGGTGCGCTTCGGCATGCGCTTCGAGCACATCAGCGTCGCTGTGCCGGCTGACGACGATGCCGGTGGCGGTCCGCGGCGGCGTGGATTCGGCCGGTCCGCCGGTCAGGAATTGGGCGATCTCAGCGGCTGGATCATCGGCAACGACGAGCCGCGCGTAGGTGCCCGGCGGCAGCCCCAGTCCATTTTCGACCTTCTGAACTGTGCCTTTGTGCGGCTTGCGGACACCGCGCTCCAAGAAGCTCAGGCCCATGATGCTGACCCCCGTGGCGGCGGCCAGCTCGGCCAGCGACCAGTCCCTCGCTTCGCGCAGAGTCCGGATGGCCGCACCCGCCGCCTCTCGGCTCACGGTGGGGCTCCAGCCATATACGGATCGTACACAGGCCTATCGGTTTATACGTTTTCTTCTACGTTCCTCTTGCGCCTTGTGAATGCCGCATATACGCTTCCGTCATTGAATCCGGCCAAGGAGGCTCCGATGAACTACCGCCCATGCTCGGTCGAGCCCGATCTGTGGTTCGGCTACGCCGACGACGACGCCAGCGACGGCGCGGCCAAGGCCCGCGTCTACGAGCAGTCGGCCACCCGCGCCCGGACCATCTGTCTACGCCGGTGCCCCCTCGCCCAGCAGCGCGCGTGCGCCAGAAGCGCCGTCGAGAGCGGCGAGGAATACGGGGTGTGGGCCGGCATCAAACTGCCGGGCGGCCAATACCGCAAGCGCCATCAGCTGGCGCACGCGCACGAGGTTCTGCGGCGCATCGCCGACGGCAAGCTCAATCCGCGCGAACTGCCCGAAAGCGCCGAGCTGCTGGACCGCAGCGAAGCGCTGCCCGCCCAGGTGGCAACCGTCGTGCATCTACCGCTGGGCCGGCCCCGTACCGCGGCCTGAACTTCCAGCTGGCTTCGGCGGCTATCCGGCCGAGCCGACTGCCGTTGCCGCAGAACGCTTTTGCATGTTCTCGTCGACCTCGCGCTGCCACACGTCATAGGCGTGAGTGGTGTCGACCTCGAGTTCGAAGCGGTCGGTCATGTCCGCGGTGACATCGGCGGCGTCGACGTAGAACTGCTCGTACCACCGCCGGTACTGGTAGAGCGCGCCGTCCTCCTCGCACAGCAGCGGATTCTCGATCCGCGTCTTGTGCTTCCAGATCTCGACGTCTTGCAGGAAGCCGACCTCGTAGATCTTCGAATACGACTGGGCGAGTTTGGCCGCCTTCTCGTCCGACAGCCCGGGCATGTTCTGCACCGAGACCCCGAACTGCAGCATGAATGAGTTCTGGTCGATCGGGTAATGGCAGTTGATCAGCACCGACTCCACGGTGAAGTCCGGTCCGAGGTCGTTGTGCAGCCAGTTGATCATGTACGACGGCCCGAAGTAGGTGGCCTCCGAGCGCAGCTTGGTGCCCTCCCACAGCCGCTCCGGGTGCTCGGTGAAGTCTTGGCGTCCCTTGGATTCCATGTACTGGCTGGCAGTGTGGCCTTCGAAGACGTTCTTGAAGAACGTGGGGTAGGCGTAGTGGATGTAGAAGAAGTGCGCCATGTCGACGTTGTTGTCGACGATCTCGCGGCAGTGCGCGCCTTCGATGACCATCGAGTTCCACGCCCACTTCGACCACTGGCCCTCGTCATAGCCGTCGATGGTCGGCGGGGTGAGTTCGGCCGGTGGCGTGGAGCCCTCCGGGTCATGCCACATCAGCAGCTGCCCGTTGACCTCGATGGTCTGGTACTTGCGGGTGCGGGCGAGCTTGGGAACCCTTCGGGCATAGGGAATTTCGACGCAGCGCCCGGTCGCGCCGTTCCAGCGCCAGTCATGGAACGCACAGGCGAGGTTGTCGCCCTTGACCGTGCCCATGGCGAGGTCGGCACCCAGGTGCCGGCAGTAGCCGTCGAGCACATGGATGTCGCCCTGTGAGTCGGCGTACACCACCAACTTGCCGCCGAACGCATTGATGCCGTGCGGCTTGCCATCGCGGAAATCCTCTGCCAGGCCCAGGCAGTGCCAACCGCGCGCGTAGCGCGTCATGGGCGTGCCGGGGTCGATCTCCCGGATCTGGTTCATGCGCTCATTTAAGCACATGTGCTTAAATCTGCCTAGCACTGATTTAGACTGCTCGACGTGGACCGCGGTGCCCGATCACGGGAAGTACTGCTCGACGCCGCTGAACGGCTGATCGCCGAGCACGGCTTCGAGGTGCCGCTGCGGGAGATCGCGGTGGCCGCGGGCCAGCGCAACAACTCCGCCGTCAACTACTACTTCCGCAGCAGGCAGGACTTGATCGATGCGGTGGTGGCCCGACGCCTGACCCCGATGGAGGTCGAGCGGCAAGCCCTGCTGGACCGCATGTCGGGTGAGCAGATGGCCGACGCGCACGCCGTGCTGCGAATCCTGGTCGGGCCGTTCTTCCACAGTGAAGGCACCCACTACGCGCGGTTCCTCGAGGTGGTGCGGATCCGGCTGAATCGGGAACCGCAGAGCCCGGCGGAATCGGCCTGGCCACGGATCCTCGACGCGCTGGCCCGACTAGTTCCGCTCAAGGACCGCAGCGCCCGGGAGAACCGGGTCGGTGCCGTCGCCACCGCAATGTTCGCCCTGCTCGCCGACCACGAGCGGCGGGTGGAATCCGGCGACACTGATGCCGACAGTCTCGAGGAGATCGTGACGATGCTCGCCGCGATGCTGACCGCCGCGCCGGCGCCGGCGCCGGCGACTCGCTGACTGCGGCAATTCCCGGGCAGGGGAGTCGGTATGCGGATAGAACTGTGTCGACACAGCAGACGTTGGGAGGCGCGCGGGTGCGGATCGTGGTCGCGGTAGCCCTGGCCGGGTTGATCGCACTGGTGGTAGCGGTGCTGACCGACAGCACTTACGCGGCTGTCGCAGTGGTCGTGCTCGCGGTGGTGGGCATCGTGCTGTTGTTGCGCGACTGGCGTGCCGATCACAAGCGAGCCGCCGCAGGGGAGTCGACGGAGACGCCGCACGTCGAGCCCGTCGACCCGTCGATGAGCCCGGAGCTGTTCGCGCCGGACATCTCGGCCGATGGTCGCGGCCCGTCGTCCGACGCCCGCGCTGACTAGCGGGGGAGCCGCCCGCGGAGACGGGCATCGCTGCTGCCCAGACCTGTCGGACCCCCGACCTAGCGTGAGCCCATGACGTACTGGATCAATACCGTCAGCGCCGACCACGTACAACGCGGCGTCGCCGGCGGCTTCACTCAGGCCAACCATGGCAAGCCGCACATGCTGCGCACAATGGCCCGTGGCGATTGGATCATCTTCTATTCGCCGAAAACCGCACTCGAGCACGGGGAGCCGCTGCAGGCGTTCACCGCCATCGGTCGGGTCACCGATGACGAGCCGTACCAGGAGCACCCGTCGCACCCCTGGCGGCGCGCCATGGAGTTCCTGCCCTGCACGGCGACACCCATCCGACCGCTGCTGGACCAGCTGGAATTCGTTGTCGATCCGCAGCGCTGGGGCTACAAGTTCCGGTTCGGGGTGTTCCGCATCGAGGAGCCGGACTTCCTGCTCATCCGTTCAGCGATGACCCGGCAGCTCGCGGCCTGAGCGACGCACCGCGGGTAAGCTCGAGGTGGTGAGCAACCTCGAGACCGCTCCGCGTGAAGTTCCCTGCGGTGCAACAAGTTTCGATGGCATCGAGATTTTGGAGCCCCGCGAGGTCCCGCTCGGCGGTCCGCGCGCGCTTCCGGTCCGCCGGACCTTGCCCCAACGTGGGCGCTCGCTGATCGGTGCCTGGTGTTTCGCCGATCATTACGGCCCGCACGACGTACGCGAAGCCGCCGGCATGGATGTGCCCCCGCATCCGCACACCGGGCTGCAGACCGTCAGCTGGTTGTTCCGCGGCGAGATCGAGCATCGCGACAGCGCCGGTGTACACCAGACCGTCCGCCCGGGGGAGCTGAACTTGATGACCGCCGGGGCGGGGATCTGCCACTCGGAGGTGTCGACGCCGTCGACCACGATCCTGCACGGCGCGCAGCTGTGGGTGGCGCTGCCGGATGCGGATCGCAACGCCGCCAGGGATTTCGATCACTATGTCCCCGAGCCGTTTTCCCATGGAGAGGCATCCATTCGGGTGTTCCTCGGTGAGCTGGCCGGCCAGCGCTCTCCGGTGCACACCTTCACACCGCTGCTCGGCGCCCAGGTCGATCTGGCCGCCGGCTGCACCCTCGACCTCGACGTCGATCCGTCCTTCGAGCACGGCGTCCTGCTCGACCTCGGCCAGGTGGAGGTGGCCGGGCGGGCACTCGAGTCAGGGCAGCTGGCCTACCTGGGAACCGGGTCCACGACGCTGCGGCTGCACAATGCGGCCGGCCTGGCCTCCCGGATGCTGCTGCTGGGCGGGGCGCCGTTCACCGAAGAACTGTTGATGTGGTGGAACTTCGTCGGCCGCAGCCACGAGGAGATCGCCGAGTACCGCCGGCAGTGGGAAAGCGGCGACGATCGCTTCGGCGCCGTGAGTGGGTACCCGGGTTCCGTCCAGCGATTACCGGCACCCGCGCTGCCCGCCATCCGATTGCGCCCGCGCCGCCGAACCTGAGGAGTTCCATGACACAAGACAAAACCGGCGCCGACACCACCGTCACCGCCGGCAGGGACCAATTCACCATCACCGTCGAGGGCGAGCAGGTCGGCGTCGCCGACTACGTCGACCACGACGGTCAACGGATCTTCCACCACACCGAGGTCGAGAACGCGTTCGAAGGACGCGGACTGGCCAGCATCATGGTCGGCGAAGCGCTGGCCGCCACCCGCGACGCCGGGCTGCGCATCGTGCCGGCGTGCCCGATGGTGGCGAAGTACATCGAGAAGCACCCGGAGTTCGACGACATGACGGACCCCGCGACCGCGGATACCGAACGCTACGTACAGCGGGTGCTGAGCAGCTGACTCGGGCGCCGCTATCGTGTGACCTCGTGACGGATCTGGGCGCATCGCGGGCGTATCTGGTGTCGGACGGCGACGTGCTGCTGCCCGGCCCGGCATCGCAGGGGCCCTGGGGTCCCACGATCAGCGGACACGTCGTGGGCGGCATCCTGGCGCGGGCCCTGGAACAGGTGGGCGGTGCCCCCGGATTCGTACCGGCCCGGCTGACCGTGGACCTGCTGCGGCCCACCGCGATCACGCCCCTGGAAGTGCGCACCACGATGCGCCGCGACGGCCGTCGGATCCGGCTGGTCGACGCCGAACTGATCCAGAACGACACCGTGGTGTCCCGGGCCAGTGCGATGTTCCTGCGCCGCGGCGAGCACCCGGCCGGCGACATCTGGTCCTCGCCGGTGACGATGCCGCCACTGCCACCGGATCCCGGACCGCTGCCCGACGACCTGATGATGTTCGTCTGGGGTTACGGGGGACAGGGCGAGTCCGGCGGAGCGATGGCCTTCACCGAATGGCACGACGCCACCGGCCCCAAGTACGCCTGGATCCGGCAGGTCCGCGCGCTGGTCGACGGCGAGGCGACCTCCCCGTTCGTCACCGTCGCGATGGCCGCCGACGCAGCCAGTGCGACATCCCATTGGGGCACAGGCGGTTTGCGCTACATCAACGCCGACTACACCCTGACCTTGGCGCGTGAGCCGATCGGGGATTACATCGGCTTGGCCGCCACGTCGCACAACAGCAACGACGGGATCGCCTGCGGTGCGGTCGCGGTGTTCGACGCACACGGGCAGATCGGCAATGCGATCACCGTCGGCTTGGTGAACCCGGCCGAATCGTTCCACCCCCGGGCGTAACGTTCCATCTCAGAACGTAAGGGGTTCCGATGCGAAGGTTCGTCGACATTTCGGTTCCGCTGCAAGCCGGCATCGCCTCGGACCCACCGGGGCATCTGCCGGAGATCGACTACTACGACCACAAGCAGACCGCCGCGGAGGTGGTGTCTTTCTTCCCCGGCGCAACCGTCGACGATCTGCCCGACGGCGAAGGGTGGGCGATCGAACGGGTTCGGATCACCACCCACAACGGCACCCATCTCGACGCGCCGTACCACTACGCGTCGACGATGGACGGCGGCAAGCGCGCGATCACCATCGACGAGGTTCCGCTGGAGTGGTGTCTGCAGCCGGCGATCAAGCTCGACTTCCGCCACTTCCCGGATGGTTACGTGGTGACCGCCGCCGACGTGGAAGCGGAGCTGGACCGCATCGGACACAGCCTGTCGCCGCTGGAGATCGTGCTGGTCAACACCAGCGCAGGCACCCGCTACGGCCATGCCGACTATGTCGGGACCGGCTGCGGCATGGGCCGCGACGCCACCCTGTACCTGCTCGAGCGCGGCGTACGGCTCACCGGAACCGATGCCTGGAGCTGGGATGCGCCGTTCTCCTACACCGCGCAGCGGTACGCCAGGGACCACGACGCGTCGATCATCTGGGAAGGCCACCGCGCCGGTCGCACGGTCGGCTACTCGCATATCGAGAAGCTGCACAACCTGGAATCGTTGCCGCCCAATGGCTTTGAGGTCGCATGCTTCCCGGTGAAGGTTCACGCGGCGTCGGCTGGCTGGACCCGCGCGGTGGCGATCTTCGACGACTGATCATTGACATTGACCAATAGTGCCATTGACAAATGGCACTATTGGGCGTTGTATCCACCGTGTGTTCGGCGAGTCGATATCCGTGTGGCGAAGTCGAAGCGCGAACGTCGCGAGCAGCCTGACCCTGCGACAGCTCAGCGCCGTGCTCCCGCCCGATCAAGCGTGGGGGCTCTGGGCTTCGCGCCAGATCGTGGCTCGCATCATGGACACCTTCGGACCATCCCTGTCCGGGACGACAACCGTTCCCGTGGACACTCGAACGTCCGACGGTCGTCGCCTCGTCGGCGAATGGGTTTACGGCCGAGGTGTCAGCCCAGACGTCACGGCTGGGGCGATCTATTTCGTGCACGGCAGCGGCTATGCGCTCTGCTCGCCGCGCACCCACCGCCGCCTCACATCATGGCTCTCGCAGTTGACGGGTCTGCCCGTGTTCAGCGTCGACTATCGACTGGCGCCGCGGCACCGGTTTCCCGCAGCCGCAGACGATGTTCGCTCCGGCTGGGATTGGCTGGTCGGCGACTGCGGGATGTCGCCCGAAAGCCTGGCGATCGCCGGCGACTCCGCCGGCGGCCACCTCGCGGTTGATCTGCTGCTACAGCCCGAAGTCCCGCATCCCGCCGCCCTCGTGCTGCTGTCGCCGTTGCTGGACCTCACATTCGGACTCGCCCGGACATGGGAGCGCACCGGGCGTGACCCGGCCATCCGATCCCGTGACGCCGCACGATTGATCGAGTTGTACTGTGCCGGTGTCGAACCCGCGCACCCAAGGCTGGCGCTCGACGTCGCGGGCGGCCGGCTACTGCCCTCCACGTTGATCCACGCCGGTGGCGCGGAGATGCTCGCGGCCGACGCCATCGCACTCGCCGACAGCCTGCGCCGTGCCGGTGGCGAATGCGACCTACGCATCTGGCCTGACCAGGTGCACGTCTTCCAGGCCCTGCCGCGTCTCACCCCCGCAGCCGCGCCCGCGATGCGTGAGATCACAGGATTCATCTCGAATGCATTGCGCGACAACAACGTCGGACAGGTGGGTTGAGCATGGGGATCTTCGGAACGAAACGCAGCCGCAACGCCGACGCCGTCATCACCGGTGCAGGAAGCGGCATCGGCGCCGCCTTCGCCGCCGAGCTGGCTGCCCGGGGCGGCCGCGTGGTGTGCAGCGACATCGATGAGGGCGCCGCACACAAGACCGCCGAGGCAATCGGCGACCGCGCACTGGCGGTCGCCTGTGATGTCACCCAGGTCGAGGACGTGTTCCGCCTAGCCGAACAGGCCCAGTCGTGGTTTGGCGGGCCACCGACACTGGTCGTCAACAACGCCGGTGTGGGGGCCGGCGGAAAGACGATCGGCGACATCGATCTCGCCGACTGGACGTGGGTCCTGAACGTCAACCTGTGGGGACCGATCCACGGCTGCCACGTCTTCGCCCCGATCCTGCGCGACGCCGGCCGTCCCGCCGGGATCATCAACGTGGCGTCGGCCGCGGCGTTCGGCGCCGCACCCGGGATGGCCGCCTACAACGTCAGCAAGGCGGGCACCCTCTCGCTCTCGGAAACCCTGGCCGCCGAAATGTCCGGGACCGCTGTGCAGGTCACAGTTCTCTGCCCCACCTTCGTCAAGACCAACATCCTCGAATCCGGCCGCATCCCAGCCGAGACGACGCACCGGGCCGACCAGCTGATGCGGTGGACCGGCTTCTCCGCCGACCGCGTCGCCCGGATGTGCCTGGACACCCTCGACCGCGGCGGCCTCTACTGCATGCCACAGCCCGAGGCCCGAATCGGCTGGGGGATCAAGCGTTTCACCCCGACGGTGTACACCCGCGCCGCCGGTCTCATCACCCGCGTCACCACCTAGGAGGATCGATGGCGATCGACATGGACGTCATGCTGGCCAAGATCAAGGACCGGCAGTGGGCGCTGGCCGACATCGACTGGAATGCCCCTGGTGCCGAACGCATCACCGACGAGCAACGCCCGAAACTCAAGGCGTTCATGGCCGATCTGTGCTGGATCGAGAACATCGGCGCACGCGGGTTCGCCGCACTGGCCAAGAAGGCGCCCAACCCGACCATCGCCGAGATCTACCGCTACTTCCACGCCGAGGAACAGCGCCACGCCAATGCCGAACTCGCGCTGATGAAGCGCTGGGGCATGCTCGATGACGGCGAGATGCCCGAACCCAACGTCAACATCCGCCTGTCGATGGACTGGCTGGACACCTATGCCGACTCCATGTCGCTGTCGATCCTGGGCACGGTCATCCCGATGCTCGAGGTGGCGCTCGACGGCGCCCTGCTCAAGTTCCTGCTCGAAGAGGTCGACGATCCCGTCTGCCACCAGGTCTTCGAAAAAATCAACAACGACGAATCCCGGCACCTCGCCGTCGATTTCGAGGTCCTGAACATGATCGGGCAGGCTGATCTGAGGCGGTTGGCGATCGAGTTCGTCGGCAGCGTCGCCACCCCCGGGCTGATCATCGGCGCGATCATGTACATCCCGCTGCTCAACCGGATCCGCAACGAGATCGTCGGGATGGGACTGGAGCCCGAGCGGCTCTACAACGCCGTCAAGCGGTTCCGCACCCTCGGCGAGCGCGGCGAGTACACGCACCGGGTCCCGACCTATCAGATCCTCAAACTGCACGCCCGCATGGTGATCAAACCCAACAACCCCTATCACTGGGTCGCCAACCCGATGGTGTGGGCTTCCGACCGGATACCGCGCAGACTACTCCACCCGATTCCGAGCTGGTTCAAGGAACTCACCCACGAGCCGGCGGCCTGAGATATGGCTGGCGTCAAGCGCATCCACGACACTCTCATCGTCGGCGCGGGCTTCACCGGGCTGGGCACCGCCATCAAACTCAAACAAGCCGGCGTCGACGACATCGTCATCGTCGAACGCAACGGCCGCGTGGGCGGCACCTGGCGGGACAACACGTACCCCGGCGTGGCCTGCGACATCCCGTCGCTGCTGTACTCGTTCTCGTTCGTCAAGAACCCCAGCTGGTCACGGGCCTACCCGTCGGGCGCCGAAATCTGCGACCACATCGAGGATCTCACCGACCGGCACGGATTGCGGCCGCTGATCAGATTCGACACCGAGGTCACCGGGTTGAGTTTCGACGAGCAGCCTGGCGTCTGGACCGTTACCACCAAGGGCCGTAGGCAGATTCAGGCGCGCACGGTGATTCTCGCGTCCGGTCCGCTGGCTGATCACACGTTTCCCGCTATCCGGGGCATCGACAGCTACCGCGGGCGCAAGATCCACAGCGCGGCCTGGGATCACGACTACGACTTCGCCGGCAAGCGGGTCGCGGTGATCGGTACCGGCGCCAGCGCGGTGCAGATCGTCCCCGAACTGGTGAAGACCGCCGCGGCCGTCAAGGTGTTCCAACGCACGCCAGGCTGGGTGTTGCCGCGACTGGACATCTCGATGCCGACCGCAGTGCAGGAACTGTTCGAAAAGGTGCCGGCCACCCAGGCATTGGCGCGCCAGGCGCTGTACTGGGGCCATGAGGCCAGCGCGGCGGCGCTGGTCTGGGACACCCCCGCCAGCCGGCTGGTCGCACGGCTCGGAAAGGCGCACCTGCGACGCTCGGTGGCCGACCCGTGGCTGCGCCGCCAGCTCACCCCGGAGTTCACCCCCGGCTGCAAACGCATGCTGGTGTCCAGTGACTACTATCCGGCGCTGCAGCGCGACAACTGCAAGCTGATCGACTGGCCCATCGCCACCCTGAGCCCGGTCGGCATCCGGACCAGTGATGGCATCGAGCATCACGTCGACGCCATCGTGTTCGCCACCGGATACGACGTGCACCTGTCGGGTCCGCCGTTCTCGGTCACCGGGCTCGATGGCCGTTGCCTGCAACAGGAATGGCGCGAACACGCCGAGGCATACAAGAGCGCGAGCGCGCACGGCTACCCCAATCTGTTCTTCATGACCGGCCCGAACTCCGGGCCCGGCCACAATTCGCTACTGGTCTACGTCGAAGGCCAGATCGACTATGCCGTCACCGGAGTCACCGCCATCCTGCGCCGAAACCTGCGCTACCTCGACGTGCGCGCAGACGTGCAACGCCGCTACAACGCCCGCATGCAGAAGCGACTGACCAAGACCACGTGGATGTCGGGCTGCAACAGCTGGTACCTCACGGCCGATGGGTTCAACGCCTCGATGTATCCGGGTTTCGCGACGCAGTATCTTCGACAGATGCGACAGTTCCGGTTCGAGGACTACGAGGCCGTGGCACTGGATGCCCAGCCGCGTGTGGCCGTGTCGACGGCGTGAGATGACGGGTCCGATCCCGAGCATTCTGCGACGGCTGCGCCGCGGATCCCGCGACGTCGTCGAAGCGGCGGTGTCGCAACTCTTCGACGCCGCGGTGCAGCCGCACGGAGTGGCGGCCGCGGGCGAGTACCGTATCGACGAGTTGGCCCGACTGGCCGGGACCACGACCCGCAACATCCGCGTGTACCGCGACCGCGGTCTGCTGCACCCACCGCTGCGTGTCGGGCGGATCGCGCTGTTCAACGACACCCACCTGACCCGGCTGCGGATGATCACCTCGCTGCTGGACCGGGGGTACAACATTGCCCACGTCAACGAGATGCTCTCGGCGTGGGAACAGGGCAAGAACGTCGGGGACATGCTGGGGCTGGAATCGGCGATCGCGGGAAGCTGGGCCACCGAGAAACCCGAACGGATGTCGATCGCCGAAGCGCGCAGGCTCGTCGACGACGACAACGGATTCGACCGAATGGTCGGGCTCGAGATGATCAGGCTGGAGGACGGCGGGCACGACGCCACGGTGGTGCGGCCCAAGTTGGTCGAGGCGTTCAACGAGATCCGCCAGTACGGCGTGGCACTCGGAACGCTCATCGACCTCCACGAGCAGATTGCGCCCCTGATCGACCAGATCAGCGGGATCTTGGTGCGGGCCGGTGTGGATCACGTCGGCGAACGGCTCCATCCCGGATCACCGTTGCCACCGGATCCCGAAGTCACCGAGATGATCACGATGCTGGTTCGGTTCCGCACCCAGGCGGTGTCCGCGGTGAGCTCGACGCTGGCGTTCTCGATCGAGTCGAGGGTCGAGTCGGTGGTGGCGAACATTCTGGCGCAAGCCGTCGACGTCGCCAGGGTTGACGCGGCAGACGATCAGCCCTAGGGCCAGGGCCCGCCGACCGGCGGCCCGCCGCCGCGCGGCGACTGGTTCTGCAGAATTCCCAGGCAGGTCCCCATCGACTTGCCCGGAATGCACGGGATGCCACCGACACTCGGAACACCGTTGGCCACATAGCACTGTCCGGTGATCGGGTCGGCCAGATGCCCGGTCGGGCAGGCATTGGCCGGGGCGGCGATCACGACGGGCGCGGCCACGAACAGCGCGCCGCACGCGGCGGCCATCAGCGCCCTCGACATCCGCACCCGCACAGCCATGGCTGTGAGCTTACTGCGAATGCGGTCTCAGCCGACCGCGATCGGACGGCCGAACTGCGTTCGCATGTCGGGGGAGTAGAGCGCACGCAGCGGTTCCCCGGCGGTGCGCACCCCGGCGGCGGCGACCAGCTCGTCGTCGAGGTCCACCACCCGCGCCGACTGCAGAGCCCACGGGCCGTGATAGTTCGGCACCCACCAGGTCCGGCCGGCCTTGCGGGTGTGGGCGCCCCAGCGCGCGGTCAGCCAGGTTTCCAACGCGGTCGGCTCGACCGGCTCGCCCGGGCACACCGTTACCCGGCTGCGCAGCCCGCGCCGCGGCCAGCGCCGGACACTGTCGTAGCTGATCTGCTCGGGTGTCCGGGTGATCCGCATCCGGGCCCAGGTGTACGGAATTCCCATGGCGATGCGGATCGCCGGAACCACCGCCAGCCGGGCGGCTTCCAGCGACCGGAACAGCACGCCGTGCCGTCCCGCGTCATCCACCGAATAGAGCCGCACATTCGTTTCGGCGAAGGAACCGAAGTACGGCACCGGCGGGGTCGGACCGATTGCGGTGTAACCCATCCGGAACGGCACCAGCCCGACGTACGTCACACCCTCGAACACATCCGGACGCGCGCCGGCCGGGTAGAGGTGCGCGACGTCGGCCGGACGCACCGGCCAGTGCACGAACGTCAGGTCCAGCCAGCTCTGGTCGAACCACACCCGCCCCCGCAGGGGCGGGGCGGCGACGGGGTAGCCCGCCAGCGGGTCCGAGCCCTGCGGGCTCACTCGTATTCCAGATCCAACACCGGGGTGGGCCGGCGGAAGCCATGAGTGACGACCAGCAGCCAGACGAATCCGATTGCCAGCCAGATCAACCCGATCGTCAGCGCGGAGCCCGACAGGCTGGTCCACAGCCAGGCGGTGAGCAAGAAGCCGATCAGGGGAGCGATCACGTTGAGCAGGATGTTGCGCTCCCGCATGTCGACGAAGTAGTGCTTGATCACCGACAGGTTCACCACCGAGAACGCCACCAGCGCACCGAAGCTGACGACCGACGCCAGGATCGTCAGGTCGATCCAGATCGCGAGCAGCGAGATGACGCTGACGGTGAGAATGGCGTACACCGGGGTGCTGTACTTGGCGGACACATGCCCGAAGACCTTGCGCGGCAGGATGCCGTCACGGCCCATCGCGTACAGGATCCGGGCGACCGACGCCTGCGAGGTCAACGCCGAACCGAGCGCACCGGCCACGTATGCCGCGGTGAAGAAGGTGTTGACGAACGCCCCTCCCGCGGCCATCATCACGTCGGTCGAACCGGTGTCCACATCGGCGAACTTGTTGGACGGGAACACCAGCTGCGACACATAGGACAGCAGGATGAAGATGATCCCCGACACGATCGTCGCGATCATGATCGCCTGCGGCACCGTGCGTTTGGCGTCACGTGCCTCCTCGGACAACGTGGAGACGGCGTCGAAACCGAGGAACGACAGACACAGGATCGCCGCCCCGGCCAGGATCGGGCTCATGCCACCCGCGGTGCCGTCACCGGTGAAGGGTGCCAGCAGGTCGACGCTTCCGTAGCCGGTGGTCTTGGCGACTGCGAGGGCAACGAACACCACGATGAAGATCGCCTGGATGGCGATAATGAGGAAGTTGGCCCGCGCGACGGACACGATGCCGATGATGTTGAGCACCGTGACGATCGCTATCGACACAAGGACGATGACCCACGCCGGGAGTGCCGGGAGCGCCGCGTTCAGGTAGAGCCCGATGACCAGATAGTTCAGCATCGGCAGGAACAGGTAGTCCAGCAGCAGCGACCACCCGGCCAGGAAGCCGACGGGTGCGCCGAAAGTCCGCTGGGTGTAGGTGTATGCCGAACCCGCGACCGGTATCGCCGCGGCCATCCGCGCGTAGGACAGCGCGGTGAACACCATCGTGATGAGCGTGACGATGTAGGCCAGCGGCAGCCGGCCGCCCGAGGTTTCGGTGACGATGCCGTAGGTGGTGAACACCGTCAGCGGGACCATGTACACCAAGCCGAACAGCACCAGCGACGGCAGGCCGAGCGCTCGTTTCAGGTGCCCCTCATGGGGGTCGGCGATGAATTCCGCGGTCATGGTCGTACCTTTCCTTCGTCAGCCCGGTAGGCCTGCGCACCGCGCAAGTATGTGGCGTGGATGCCCACGCGCGGCAGATCCAGCGGCGGTGTGTTCCGCGGGTCCTGGTCAAGCCACACCAGATCGGCGCTGGCGCCGGGAGTGATCACTCCCCAGGTGTTTTCGGCGTAGGCCTGGTAGGCGACGGCGCCGGTGTACGACGACAGCGCGCGTTCGATCGGCACGATCTCGTGCGGTGTCCAACCGCCGTCGGGCTGGCCCTCGGCGGTGAGCCGGGACGTCGCCACGGCGATGCCGTCCAGTGGGGCACCCGAGGACACCGGCCAGTCCGAGCCGAACGCCAGCGCTGCGCCGGATCGGTTCAGCGTTTGCATCTGGTACTGCCGGTCGCTGCGTTCGACCCCGAGCCGCGGGATGGTCAGCACCGTCATCAGCGCGTCCATCTGCGCCCACAACGGCTGCATGTTGGGGATGACGCCAAGCTCCGCGAACCGGCCGATATCGGTGTCGTCCACCAGCTGGACGTGGGCGATCACCGGCCTGCGGTCCCGAATCCCGTTGTGCGACACGGTGTACTCGATCGCGTCGAGGGCCTGGCGGACGGCGGCGTCGCCGATGGCGTGGATGTGGATCTGCAGTCCGAGCTCATCGACCCGGCGGGCCGCCTCGGCGAGTGAGTCGCCCTCCCAGTTCTGCATACCGTGGCTGTGCAGCCCCGAGCAATACGGTGCCAGCAAGGCACCCGTCTCGTTCTCGACGACGCCGTCGGCGAAGAACTTGACCGTGTTCGCGGTCAGCAGCGGCGAGCCCGCATCCTCGACGGCTCGCCGCGAGGCCGCGAATTGCTCGATCTGCGAATCGAAGTGCCGCGGGTCGGCGTACAACGCCAGGTTGAACCGCATGCGCAGTACTCCCTGGCGGGCCGCCTCGACGTAGGTGGCCACATCACCCGGTTCGACCCAGGCGTCCTGCACCCAGGTGACGCCACGAGCGAGGTAGTAGTCGGCTGCTGTGCCCAGCGCGCCGATGCGCTGCCGCTCGTCACGAGGCGGCATCACGTTCATCACCAAATCTGTTGCGCCCCATTCCCGCAACGTGCCCAGCACGGAGCCGTCCGGCCGGCGGGGGATTTCGCCGAGCACCGGGTCAGGTGTGTCGGCGGTGATGCCGGCACGCTCGATGGCCGCGGTGTTGCACCACACTGTGTGGTAGTCCCAGGCCCGCAGCACCACCGGGCGATCCGGCACCGCGGCGTCGAGCCATCGGGCATCGAACAGTCCGCCCTCGGCCAGGCTGCCGTCATACGATGCGCCGACGATCCATTCCTCGTCCGGGTGGTCCTCGGCGTAAACCTTGACCGCGGTGACGATTTCGTCGATGCTGCCGCAGCCACGGACCGGCGGCCCGACTGCTTCCAGCCCGCCGTACAGCGGATGTGCGTGGCCGTCGCCGAAGGACGCCATCAGGAACCCGCCGGCGAGGTCGACGTGCTCGCAGTCCGTTCCGGCGGCCATCTCTCGGGCGTCGTCGCCCAACGCGCGCACCACTCCATCGGTGACCAAAAGCGCCTCGGTCTCGACGCCGGTTCCGGTCCACACCACACCGCCGGTGAACAGCGTCGAGCTCACTTGACCACCGCCGTCGCGGCGTGACCGGCACCGTAGGGCTCGTCGGCGACCACGGGCCGGGTCAGCGCGGCGTAGGTGTCAGGCCGTCGAGTCAACAGGAAAGGGAAGAGCTCCAACCAATCTCGGCGCTGATCGAGATCGAGGTCCGCGATCAGGACGGCCTCCTCGTCGCGCGGTGCCTGCACCAGTACCCGGCCGTACGGATCGGAGATGAAGGAGGACCCGTAGAACGTCACGGTTCCTTCGTCGCCGACCCGATTGGGCACCACCATGAACAGACCGCTGTTGATGCCATTGGCCACGATGACCTGCTGCCACAGCGGCCGGGTGTCGAAGTCGGGGAAGACCGGCTCGGATCCGATGGCGGTGGGGTAGACGACCACCTCGGCGCCGGCGAGCGAGTAGTTCCGCGCGACCTCGGGGAACCATTCGTCCCAGCAGGTCGGCATACCGATGCGAGCGTCCAGCCCGTCCGGCGCATAGACGGGATACGGGTCGGCGTCGGGGCCGGGCCGGAAATAGGTGTCCTCGTAGTAGCCGGCCGAGATCGGGATGTGCAGCTTGCGGGTCCGGCCGACGAGTTCGCCGCCGGGGGAGACCAGGATCGCGGTGTTGTAGCCCAGGCCGTCGTGCATATCGGGAGTGCGTTCGTAGAGCGAGGCGTGCACGAAGATCCCGTTGGCCCGCGCCGCGCTTGCCGCCAGGTCGAAGGTGGGGCCGTTTTCCAGATCCTCGGCAAGTGCCGAGGGGTTGGCACCGGCCGGGCGATCTGCCGGATAGCGCAGCAAGGTGATCTCCGGCAGGAAGACCACCGACGCACCCTCACCCGCGGCGGTGTCGATGCCGGCACGCACGGTGGCGAGGAGTTCCACACGGTCCGGTCGCCACCGGTGCTGGACCAGGCCGACCCGCAGCGGCGGGCGCTGTGAGGGCGCCGACCGGGACAGCGGTTCGGGCGCTCGGGCAGTCAAGGTGATCATCGAACTCCTAAAACGAATCTATTTCGTTTTAGTGTGAACTGGCTCATACTTCTTCGCAAGAGGAAGAGAGACTTTGATGGGCCGTCCGCCGACACCGCTGTTGTCGACCGACCGGATCGCATCGGCCGCCATGGACCTGGTGCGTGCCACCGGCGAATTCACCATGCCCGACCTTGCGCGGAAACTGCAGGTCAGTCCGTCATCGCTGTACAACCACGTGTCCGGCCGCGGTCAGATCGTCGAGCTGCTGCGGGAGCGCGCGATGTCCGAGGTGCAGCTTCCCGACGACCAACCGGACCGACCGTGGGCCGAGGCGGTGGCCGACATCCTGCGGTCCTACCGCCGCAGCTACGCCCGATATCCCCGGCTGATTCCCCTACTGACCGCCTACGCCGTGAACAGCAGCCACGCCATCCGGATGTACAACATGTTGGCGGTGACCCTGCACCGCGCCGGGTTCGACGCCGCCGACACGCTGCGGGCCATCACTTTGATGGACTGCTTCGTGCTGGGGTCGGCCCTGGATCTGGCCGCGCCCGAGGAGCCGTGGGAATCAGGTGCGGAGGTCGGCCCCGAACTGGCCGCCGCGCTGGCGACCGGAGCGCCCAAGCCCGCGCGGGCCGACGACGCATTCGAGTACGGGTTGGCGGTACTGCTGCGCGGGCTCACACCCCGCCGCTAAGGCTTGCCGGTTCGCTCCCGGTGCTTGCAGCCCGGCCAGCAGCATGGCCGGCGCATACCTTCTTCGAGTTCCTCCTGGGTGCGGCGGATCCGCCGCTCGCGAGTCTTCTGCTGCTTGGCGTCCTCGACCCAACAGATGAACTCGTTGCGCGCCAGGGGCGTGATGTCGTTCCAGGCCGCCAGCGCGGTCTCGTTGCCCAGCAGCGCAGTCCGCAAATCTGCCGGAAGCTTGTGCACAACTCCGCCGGGGATCGTGTGCGTGCCCATCCAAACAGGTTAGCCAGTCGAACGCCGCCCGAGACGGCACCCGGCCGCCCGAGTCGGCTCACGCAGGATCTATTTTCTGCCGGCGTTGATATTTCGCCTCGCTATCGATTTGCTCGTATTACCGTGAACGCCATGCGGGGAGCGACGGCGCGGTGACCGAACAGCGGGCCGTCGGACCGGGCAACCAGGCCGGGGGGCCGCTCGCGCGATGGTGGCGGTTACCCGATCAATTCGAATGGCTGTCCGGGTATTTGAGGGCGCGCGGCCTGGCATGGCCCACCAGGGTATTGATGGCCCTCATCTCGATTGGCCTGATGTTGATGGGCGCAGCCACCCCGACCATGCGCAACGTGCCGCCGATCTGGGCGTGGACGTTCGGCGCCGCCGCGGTGCTCACCGGGATCACCTACTGCACGCTGTGGCTGCGCGGCTGGCTGACCCGGCGGCAATCGCTGCGGATGGCCTGTTTCGGCAGTTCACTCGTCGCCGTCGGCTGCGTCATGCAGTCCTATCCGATGGTCGCTCTGATGGGCTGCGGCGGCTTGGCCATCATCGGTGGATACGCCGCGTTCTTCCACAACTCGAAAGCGATCACATTCATCGTCGTCCTCGGCATGGCGGTCAGCGCGCTGTGCGCGATCCGGGTGGTCCCGGATTACGGCTGGGCTGTCGCCGCGGCCGGCTGGTGGTTGGTGGTCGAACTGAACCTCGCCTTTCCGTTGGCGATCCAAGCGGTGATGCGCACCATGGGCGCCGATGTGGTGCGCTCTGATCAAGACCCGCTCACCGGTGTCCTGAACCGGCGCGCCTTCTACGAGCGGGCGACGCTGCTGCTGACATCGCCCGGGAACGATCTTCACCTGATCGTCGTGATGATCGATCTCGACAAGTTCAAGAAGCTCAACGACGCCTACGGCCATATCGCCGGCGACCAGGCGCTGACCGCTGTGGGCTGGGCGCTTCGCGAAAACAGCAACAGCTCGGCGATCATCGGACGGTTCGGCGGCGAGGAGTTCATCGTGGTCGACGCCGTGCCGGCCGAGCTGGCCGAGGAATTGCCCGCCCAGCTGTGCCTGGCGGTCGCCGCCCTACCCCAACCGGTGACCGCCAGCGTCGGCGCGGCCATCGTGCGCTGGGACAGTGCCGCCACGATGGACCATCTGATCCGGACCGCCGACGCCGCCATGTACGCGGCCAAGCGGGCCGGCGGCAACCAGACGCGGATCAGCCGACCCGCCCGCGTCGACCGCTGACAGAGACCACCGGGCGCTCGCGGAGTCGCTGATTCCGCGCTAGAACTGCCGAAACGCCGTTGCCGGATCTGACGAGAAACCAAGGACTGAGCACTTCGGCTCATAGCTGGCAAAATTGATTCCGCAATCACGGCACGACTTCCCGTAGGAATGGGGATGACACATGCTTCGGTGGGGAGCGCTGCCACCCCGGCACGCCGACCAATACGACTGGATCAGCGTCTACCTGCATGACCGCGACGAGCAGGGGATCTGGCGGACGCTGATCTTCACCGCGACCCTGGCTCTCGCATCGTCGACCGCGTTGATGATCAAGAGCCCGCAGGGTCCCGAGGGCCCGGTAGCGGTGACGATCTGCGTCGTCGCGGCCGCGCTGGCGTTCGCGGCAGCCGTGCCGTTTCTGCTGCACTGGCCCACCCGCCGCCAATCACTGGTGTTCTCGTTCACCTCCACCGCGACCATCGCCGCCGCCGCGCTGTCCTATTCCAACGACTACGTGGGCCTGATGGGGTGCGCGACGTTCGCCGTGATCGGCGGCTTCGTCGCCTATTTCCACACCGTCCACGAGGTGATCGCCAACGGCGCGGTCGCCGTCGTCTGCGCGCTGATTCTGGCCACCCGACTCGTTTTATCGACCGGCGACATCTATCTGATGGCAGCGGCGTTCGCGATCGTGGCGACACTCAACGTGGGCCTGCCGTTCGGAGTCTTGTCGCTGGCCCAGACGCTGCGGTCCGACCTGCGCAGCTCCGGCCGCGATCCCCTGACCGGGCTGCACAACCGACGGTCGTTCCACCAATCGGCCTACGAGCTGATCATGCGCAACGACACCGAGGCCGGCCGGCTGATGGTCATCGTCATCGATTTGGACAGCTTCAAGAACCTCAACGACACCGCGGGCCACGCGGCCGGCGACGCCGCGCTGATCAGGATCAGCGCAGCGCTGGCCGACAACTGCGGACACTCCGCCATCATCGGCAGGTCCGGCGGCGAAGAATTCGTCATCGCCGACGTCGACCACCCCGAGCCACCGGAGGTGATTGCAGAGCGGCTTCGCCGAGCCATCGCCGAGTTGCCGGTACCGGTGACGGCGAGCATCGGCACCGCCTGCGCGCCGTTGAGAAACGGCTCACAAGTCAACTTGAGGCTCCTCGACGAACTCGTCGAGGCGGCCGATGCCGCGATGTACGCGGCCAAGCGCGCCGGCGGAAATCAGGTAAGTCACGCCGCCCGGTGATCTTCGGTCGTCGCTGGCCGGGGCTACCGTGGTCGGGTGACTACCCTCCGGCCGCTCCGCCGGTGACGGTGCTGATCGTCATCGCCAAAGCGGCGCTGGTCGCGTTCCTGTGGTCGCCGACCGGCCACTACTACGGCTACGCCCGAACTCCTCTGCCCCGTGGGTCGACGAGTACGGCAACGTCATCGATCCCGACGACGACCCGCCGTCCGGCACGAATCACGCCGGGCACGCCTGAGCAAGATCGCGCTGTTCGGCGATAACACCGGGTCGACGAGCGCGCCGTCAATGGAAAAACCCCGGCCGGAAGCCGGGGTTTTTCTCCACTGTGTGTGTGGGCGAAGGGGGACTTGAACCCCCACGTCCCGAAGGACACTGGCACCTGAAGCCAGCGCGTCTGCCATTCCGCCACTCGCCCAAAACAACCGGGGGAGCGTATCACGGTCGAGGGGGTGCACCTCAACTCGCGCCCGCGGCTCAGACCAGCCTAGCGGCCCCCGTCACAGTGCCATCCCCGATGCCCTGACCTGGTCTAACACGATTCTCAGAATTCTCATGGTGACGGCGCGTCGACCTGGGCCGATAGCATCAAGGTGAACGAGCGTCGACGCAACACGCACATGTACTCGAGCTAGGCGGTGAGATGAGTAACCAGAGAGGTCTGGTTCAACGCATCGAGCGCAGACTCGAGAACACCGTGGGCGACGCGTTCGCCCGGGTCTTCGGCGGATCGATTGTCCCGGCAGAGGTGGAAGCCGCCCTCCGGCGGGAAGCCTCTGCGGGTGTGCAAACCCTGCCCCATGAACGATTTTTGGCCCCGAACGAGTACGTCATTACCCTCAGTGCAGCTGACTTCGAGAAGGTCAGCGCCGATCGCGATCTCACCACGGACACTTTTGCCAAACACTTGGGCGGCTACATCCGTGATCAGGGATGGCAAACGTATGGTGAGCTGGTCGTCAGGTTCGAGCAGTCGCCGAATCTGCACACCGGCCAGTACCGTGCGCGCGGCGTCGTCAACCCTGACGTCGACCCCCACCCGTCCCTCGCCACAACCGCCCCGCCAGAATCGAACCAGGCGTACACCGCAGAACCAGGAGTACCAGCGATGAGCAACGACCCCACCTACCGAGGCGACCAGGGTCAGGGGCGGCCCGGCGACGACTACTACGACGAGCGCTACCCGCGCCCGCAGGACGAGCAGCGCGGCGTCCCCGAGCAGCGCGGCCCGTACCCGCCCGAGCAAGGCGGCTACGCGCCCCCGCCCAACGAGGGCTACGGCCAGCGGCCCGGCTACCCCGAGCAGGGCGGATACGGCGGCGGCCAGGGGTACGGCCAGGCTCCCGAGCAGCGTCCCCCGGCCGGCGGCTACGGCGGCCAGGGCTACGACCAGGGCCAGGGCTATGACCAGGGCTACCGGCAGGGCCCGCCGCCGGGATACGGCGCCCCGTCCTACGGCCCGCCGCAGGGTGGCGGTTACGCACCTCAGGGTCCGCCGGCCGGCGACTATGACTACGGCCGCGGTCCGGGCCGTCACGAGGACGCCGGCTACGGCCGTCCCGAGCCTCGCCCCGCCTACCCCGACCAGGGTGGCTATGAGCAGCAGGGCTACGGCCAGCCCGCCGGCGGCTACGGCCGCCAGGAGTACGGCCAGCCGGACTACGGTCAGCCGGCAGGCCGCGGCTACGAGCAGGGCGGCTACGCCGAACCCGCCGGGCGGGACTACGACTACGGCCAGCCCGCCGGTGGCGGTTACGGCGGGTACGCCCAGCCGCCCGCCCAGGGCGAATACCCGTCCGCCGGACACGCGGTCACCCTGCAGCTCGACGACGGCAGCGGACGCACCTATCAGCTGCGCGAGGGTGCCAACGTGATCGGCCGCGGCCAGGATGCCCAGTTCCGGCTGCCCGACACCGGCGTCTCGCGCCGGCATCTGGAAATCCGGTGGGACGGCCAGGTTGCGCTGCTGTCCGACCTGAATTCCACCAACGGGACCACGGTGAACAACGCCCCGGTGCAGGAGTGGCAGCTGGCCGACGGCGACGTCATCCGGCTGGGGCACTCCGAGATCATCGTCCGCGTTCACTGAGGTCGGCGAAGGTCTCAGCTTGGTTGACGCGGAGTGGCTTCACCCGCGTACCCACCGGCGTCCAAGTATCGTGACGGTGCCGAAGTCGGCCCGGTGCCTGCTGGTATCGCGGGGACGGCGAGCGGGGCACGAGGACGGAGAGGACGCCAGATGCAGGGGTTAGTTCTGCAGCTGACGCGCGCCGGCTTCCTGCTGTTGCTGTGGCTGTTCATCTGGTCGGTGCTCCGCGTCCTGCGAAATGACATCTACGCGCCGACCGGCGCGGTGATGGTCCGCCGGGGCCTGGCGCTGCGGGGCACGCTGTTGCCGTCCCGCCAGCAACGGCACGCCGCCCGCTACCTGGTGGTCACCGATGGAGCGCTGGCAGGCACCCGGATCACCTTGGGCACCCAGCCGGTGCTGATCGGCCGCGCTGATGACTCCACGCTGGTACTGACCGATGATTACTCTTCGACCCGGCACGCCCGGCTGTCGCCACGCGGTGCCGACTGGTACGTGGAAGACCTAGGATCGACCAACGGCACATACCTCGACAGGGCGAAGGTGACGACGGCAGTACGCGTTCCGATTGGCACACCGGTGCACATCGGCAAGACGGTGATCGAGTTGCGCCCGTGACCCTTGTCCTTCGCTACGCCGCCCGCAGTGACCGCGGCCTGGTGCGCGCCAACAATGAGGACTCCGTCTACGCGGGCGCGCGCCTGCTTGCCCTGGCCGACGGGATGGGCGGCCACGCGGCCGGCGAGGTGGCCTCCCAGCTGGTGATCGCCGCGCTGGCGCACCTCGACGACGACGAGCCCGGCGGCGATCTGCTGAGCAAACTCGACTCCGCGGTGCGCGACGGCAACACCGCGATAGCAGCGCACGTCGAACTGGAGCCCGAGCTCGAGGGCATGGGTACCACGCTGACCGCAATCCTGTTCGCGGGCAACAGACTTGGCCTTGTCCACATTGGTGACTCCCGCGGGTATCTGCTGCGCGACGGCGAGCTGACCCAGATCACCAAGGACGACACCTTCGTGCAGACCCTCGTCGACGAGGGGCGCATCACCGCGGAGGAGGCCCACAGCCATCCGCAGCGCTCGCTGATCATGCGCGCGCTCACCGGTCACGAGGTCGAGCCGACGCTGATCATGCGGGAAGCCAAAGAAGGCGACCGCTATCTGCTGTGCTCCGACGGCTTGTCCGACCCGGTCAGCCAGGAGACCATCCTGGAAGCACTGCAGATCGACGACGTCGCCGAGAGCGCTGACCGGCTGATCGAACTGGCGCTGCGCGGCGGCGGACCGGACAACGTCACCGTGGTGGTGGCCGATGTCGTCGACCATGACTACGGCGGCCAGACCCAGCCGATCCTGGCCGGTGCGGTTTCGGGGGACGACGACCACGTCGCCCCGCCCAACACCGCAGCCGGGCGCGCGTCGGCCTTCAACCCCCGGCCTGCGCCCGCCAAGCGCGTTGTGGCCGAGCCTGAGCCGCCGCCCAAGCCCCGCTCGCGGCGGCGGATGATCATCGTCGCCGCCCTGGTCCTGTTGGTGGTCCTCGCCGGGGTCGCGGTCGGCCGGCAGATCATCCGCAGCAATTACTACGTCAGCGCTGAAAACGGCACCGTCGCGATCATGCGCGGTATCCAGGGCTCGATCCTGGGTTATCAGCTGCAGGAGCCGTACCTGCTGGGCTGCCTCAACGACCGCAACGAGCTGTCGCAGATCAGCTATGGCCAGCCGACCGACTCGCTGGGCTGCCAACTGATGCGATTGCAGGATCTTCGGCCCTCGGAGCGCGCGCAGGTCTCGGCCGGGCTCCCGGCCGGAACCCTCGATGATGCAATCGGGCAGCTGCGGGAATTGGCGCACAGCTCGGTGCTGCCCCCGTGCGCGCCGCCCCCGACCAGCACACCGACCCCCACCCCGACTCCGGCTCCGAGCGCATCTCCCGCGCCGGGGCCGGCGCCCGTTCCCACGGCCGCGTCGACCTCGCCGTCGGCGCCCGCACCGACCTCCTCGTCGACCTCCTCGCTGGCCCCCGCACCGTCGCCGAGCACGCCATCGCCGCCGGTGGCCTCGTCGAGCCTCGCCCCATCTCCCACTGAAAGTGGCGTCGCCCCAACGCCTTCGGCTGCTCCGACGCCTGCGCCGAGCCCCGCTCCGACGGTGACCCAACTACCCGCAGCGCCGCAGAAGCCGGGCACCGACTGCCGGGCGGCGGCATGAGTACCCAGCCGCAGGCACCCGTCGCGCTGGCGCCGGCGACACCGACCCGCCGCAATGCCGAACTGGCGTTGCTGTGCTTCGCAACCTTCATCACCGTCGTGGCACTGCTGATCGTGGAGGCCAACCAGGAGCAGGGCATCAGCTGGGATCTGGCCAGTTCCACGCTGGCGTTCCTCACCTTGTTCGTGTGCGCGCACCTGGCCATCCGGCGGTTCGCGCCCTACGCCGACCCGGTCCTGCTACCCGTTGTCGCGCTGCTCAACGGGCTCGGCCTGGTGATGATCCACCGCCTCGACCTCATCGGCGGCGCGATCGCCCCGCAACGCGGACCCAGCGAAGAACAGCAGATGCTGTGGACGCTGGTCGGCGTGCTCGGCTTCTCGCTGGTGGTCGTGTTCCTCAAAGACCACCGCATTCTGGCCCGTTACGGCTACACCTGCGGTCTGGTCGGGCTTGTGCTGCTGGCGATCCCCGCGCTGCTGCCCAGTCATTTCTCCGAGACCAACGGTGCGAAGATCTGGATTCGGTTCCCCGGCTTCAGCATTCAGCCTGCTGAGTTCTCCAAGATCCTGCTGTTGATCTTCTTCGCCGCGGTGCTGGTGGCCAAGCGCGACCTGTTCACCAGCGCCGGCAAGCATTTCCTCGGCACCGACGTGCCTCGCCCGCGCGACCTGGCGCCACTGCTGGTGGCCTGGATCGTCTCGGTCGGTGTCATGGTGTTCGAAAAGGACTTGGGCACTTCGCTTCTGCTGTACGCCTCATTCCTGGTGATGGTCTACATCGCCACCGAGCGGTTCAGCTGGGTGGTCATCGGACTGACGCTGTTCGGCGCAGGCAGCGTGGTGGCCTACTACTTGTTCGGCCATGTGCGCGTGCGGGTTCAGACCTGGTTGGATCCGTTCGGCGACCCCGAGGGCACCGGGTATCAAATGGTGCAGTCGCAGTTCAGTTTTGCCACCGGCGGCATCTTCGGCACCGGGCTGGGCAACGGCCAGCCGGGCACCGTGCCCGCCGCGTCGACGGACTTCATCATCGCCGCGGTCGGTGAAGAGCTGGGCCTGGTCGGCTTGGCCGGTGTGCTGATGCTCTACGCGATCGTGATCGTGCGTGGGCTGCGCACTGCGATCGCCGTACGCGACAGCTTCGGCAAGCTGCTGGCCGCCGGGTTGGCCTCGACGCTGGCGATCCAGCTGTTCATCGTCGTCGGCGGTGTCACCGGGCTGATCCCGCTGACCGGCCTGACCACACCGTGGATGTCCTACGGTGGCTCGTCGCTGGTGGCCAACTATCTGCTGTTGGCCATCCTGGTGAAGATCTCGCACGCCGCCCGCCGCCCGATCATCACCAATCCGCATGCGCCGATCGCGTCGTCGAGCACCGAGGTGATCGAGCGCGTATGAACACTTCCCTGCGCCGCGTTTCGGTGATGATCATGGCGTTGATCGTGCTGCTGTTGCTCAACGCGACGATCACCCAGGTCTTCCGCGCCGATGGTCTGCGCGCCGACCCCCGCAACCAGCGTGTGCTGCTCGACGAGTACTCCCGCCAGCGCGGCCAGATCACCGCGGGCGGTCAGCTGCTGGCCTACTCGGTGTCTACCAACGGCCACTACCGCTTCCTGCGCGTCTATCCGAATCCCCTGGTCTACGCACCGATTACGGGGTTCTACTCGTTGCGCTACTCCAGCACCGGGCTCGAGCGCGCCGAAGACGGCATCCTCAACGGCTCCGATCAGCGCTTGTTCGGCCGCCGGCTGGCCGACTTCTTCACCGGCCGCGACCCGCGCGGCGGCAACGTCGACACCACGATCGTGCCGCGTATTCAGCAAGCCGCGTGGGAAGCGATGCAGCGGGGCTGCACCGGTGGATGCCGCGGCTCGGTGGTGGCCCTGGAGCCGTCCACCGGAAAGATTTTGGCGATGGTGTCCTCGCCGTCGTACGACCCGAACCTGCTGGCCACCCACGACACCGAAGAACAGGGCGCCGCTTGGCAGCAGCTACGCGACGACCCCGCCTCGCCGCTGACCAACCGGGCCATCGCCGAGACCTTCCCACCCGGGTCGACGTTCAAGGTGATCACCACCGCGGCGGCGTTGCAGAACGGTGTGACCGACAACGATCAGCTCACCAGCGCCCCCCAGATCCAGCTCCCGAACAGCACCGCGACCCTGGAGAACTACGGCGGCACCCCGTGCGGCAACGCCCCCACCGCGTCTCTGCGGGAGGCGTTTGCCCGCTCGTGTAATACCGCGTTCGTGGAATTGGGTATCCGGGTGGGTGCTGACGCTCTGCGCAACACCGCGCAGGCGTTCGGGTTCGACAGCCCACCAGCGCCGATCCCGCTGGAGGTAGCGGAGTCGACCATCGGCCCGATCGCCGACGCCGCCGCGCTGGGGATGTCGAGCATGGGTCAGAAAGACGTGGCGGTGACACCTTTGCAGAATGCGTTGGTGGCGGCGACGATCGCCAACTCCGGTGTGATGATGCAGCCCTACCTGGTGGACAGCCTCAAGGGGCCGGACCTGTCGAATATCAGCACGGCAGCACCTCAGCAACAGCGGCGTGCCGTATCGACGCAGGTCGCCGCTAAACTTACGGATTTGATGATCGGCGCCGAACAGATGACCCAGCAGAAAGGGGCGATCCCCGGCGTGCAGATCGCATCCAAAACCGGGACCGCGGAACACGGAACCGACCCCCGCAACACTCCGCCCCATGCCTGGTACATCGCCTTCGCCCCAGCACAGAGCCCCAAAGTGGCGGTCGCGGTGCTGATCGAAAACGGTGGTGACCGGTTGAACGCCACCGGCGGCGCGTTGGCCGCCCCGGTCGGCCGGGCGACGATCGCCGCGGCATTGCAGGGGGCACCATGAGTCCCCGCGTTGGAGTCACGCTGTCCGGCCGGTATCGGCTGCAGCGGCTGATCGCGACCGGCGGTATGGGCCAGGTGTGGGAGGCCGTCGACAGCCGGCTGGGACGCCGGGTCGCGGTGAAGGTGCTCAAGCAGGAGTTCTCGTCGGACCCCGAGTTCGTCGAGCGGTTCCGCGCCGAGGCGCGCACCGTCGCCATGCTCAACCACCCCGGCATCGCGGCCGTGCACGACTACGGCGAGACCGACATGGACGGCGAGGGCCGCACCGCCTACCTGGTGATGGAACTGATCAACGGTGAGCCGCTGAACTCCGTCATCAAGCGCACCGGCAGGTTGTCGCTGCGCCACGCGCTGGACATGCTCGAGCAGACCGGCCGCGCGTTGCAGGTCGCCCACGCCGCCGGGCTGGTTCACCGCGACGTCAAGCCGGGCAACATCCTGATCACGCCGACCGGCCAGGTGAAGCTCACCGACTTCGGTATCGCCAAAGCCGTCGACGCGGCGCCGGTCACCCAGACGGGCATGGTGATGGGCACCGCCCAGTACATCGCCCCCGAGCAGGCGCTGGGTCACGACGCCACCGCCGCCAGTGACGTGTACTCGCTGGGAGTTGTTGGCTACGAGGCGGTTTCGGGTAAGCGGCCCTTCACCGGTGACGGTGCGCTGACCGTGGCGATGAAGCACATCAAGGAAACGCCTGCGCCGCTGCCTGCTGACCTGCCGCCCAACGTGCGCGAGCTGATCGAGATCACCCTGGTGAAGAACCCGGGCATGCGTTATCGCAACGGTGGACAGTTCGCCGACGCGACCGCCGCCGTCAGGGCGGGCCGGCGTCCCCCGCGGCCCAACTCTGCGCCGACCATTCGGGCCACCCCCGCCGCGATCCCGGGCAGTTCGCCGCGGCTGCCTGCTGCGCCGGCGACCGGGATGCGGCCGCGGGCCAACACCGGCAGTCACCGCCCGCCGCCGCCGCGTCGCACCTTCTCCTCCGGCCAGCGGGCGCTGCTGTGGGCCGCCGGCGTGCTGGGCGCCCTGGCGATCATCAGCGCCATCCTGATCGTGCTGGCCGACCGGGACCGCAAAGACAACAAGCCCGTCGAGCAGACGGTCACCGACACCGTCACCCCCACCAGCCAGGCGGCGCCGTCAGGTTGGACGGATCACCACATCGCCGGTAATCCTGGAGGACAGATCGGGGTACCCCGATTCAGCGCTGCCAGCGTGGATGTTGGCTCGCTGTCCGAGGCTGTTCACACCGACGAGAAACCACGATGACCACCCCACAGCACCTGTCCGACCGCTACGAGCTGGGCGAGATCATCGGCTTCGGCGGCATGTCCGAGGTGCACATGGCCCGCGACACACGCCTGCACCGCGACGTCGCGGTCAAGGTGCTGCGCGCCGACCTGGCCCGCGACCCGAGTTTCTACCTGCGGTTTCGCCGCGAGGCGCAGAACGCCGCCGCGCTGAACCATCCCGCGATCGTGGCCGTCTACGACACCGGCGAGGCCGAGACCGCCAACGGTCCGCTGCCGTACATCGTGATGGAGTACGTCGAAGGCGTGACCCTGCGCGACATCGTCCACACCGACGGCCCCATCCCGTACCGCCGGGCCATCGAGATCATCGCCGACGCCTGCCAGGCGCTGAACTTCAGCCATCAGCACGGCATCATCCACCGCGACGTCAAGCCGGCGAACATCATGATCTCCAAGACCGGCGCGGTGAAGGTGATGGACTTCGGCATCGCGCGGGCACTGGCCGACGCGGGCAACAGCGTCACCCAGACCGCGGCGGTCATCGGGACGGCGCAATACCTCTCGCCCGAGCAGGCCCGCGGGGAACCGGTCGACGCCCGCTCCGACGTCTACTCGCTGGGCTGCGTGCTCTACGAGATCCTGACCGGCGAGCCGCCTTTCGTCGGTGATTCGCCGGTGGCAGTTGCCTATCAGCACGTCCGCGAGGATCCGGTGCCGCCGTCGCAGAAGCATTCGGGCATCTCGCCGGAGCTGGACGCGGTGGTGCTCAAGGCGCTGGCCAAGAATCCGGACAACCGCTACCAGACGGCCGCCGAGATGCGCACCGACCTGGTGCGGGTGCACAACGGCGAGGCTCCCGAGGCGCCGAAAGTGCTCAGCGCCGCCGAACGGACCTCGCTGCTCAACGCGGCGCCGGCGGCGCCCTCCCGCAGGGACGACACCGACGAGATCCCGCGGCACGGCGCTCTTGTCGAGAGTGACCGGGCAGGCGGGTCCATCGGCCGCTGGCTGATCGTCGTCGCGGTGCTGGCCATCCTGACCGTGGTGGTGACCATCGGGATCAACATGGTCAGCGGTAATCCCCGCAATCTGCAGGTACCCGATGTGCGCGGGCAGAGCCAGGCCGACGCGATCGCCGCCCTGCAGAACAAGGGCTTCAAGATCCGCACTCAGCAGAAGCCGGACAACACCGTGCCCCCGCAGAATGTCATCGACACCGATCCGGCGGCCAACTCACAGGCCAGCGCCGGCGACGAAGTCGTGATCAACGTGTCGACCGGCCCTGAGCAGCGCGAGGTTCCGGACTGCTCCAACAACCTGTCCTACGGCGAATGCGTCCAGAAGCTCAAGGACGCCGGCTTCTCCAAGTTCAAGGAGACGGCCTCAGCTTCCGCGCCGGAGCTGAAGGACAAGGTGCTGTCCACGATTCCGCCGGCCAACCAGACGTCGGCGATCACCAACGAGATCACCGTGGTCGTCGGCAACGGCCCGCAGACCGCCGAGGTACCGGTGGTCGCGGGGCAGACGGTCGACGTCGCTCAACAGATCCTCACGGCGTCGGGATTCCTCAAGACGCTGCCGGTTCCGACCGACAGCACGGAGCCGTCCGGGCAGGTGGTCGGTACCGATCCCCCCAACGGCCAGACCGTGCCTCAGGACACCGTGATCCAGATCAAGGTGTCGAAGGGCAATCAGTTCGTGATGCCCGACCTGCGGGGCATGTTCTGGACTGACGCCTCACAGCGGCTAGCGGCGTTGGGGTGGACGGGGATACTCGACAAGGGCGGTGACGTGCAGAACAGCGGTCAGCCGTCCCATGCTGTGGTGACCCAGAGTCCGGCGCCGGGCACGCCGGTCAAGTTCAGTGACTCTCTTACCCTCAGCTTTGCGTCGTAGCTTCTAAGGGTTGCTGCCCGCCGATGTTAATTCCCCGGTCGCTGCGCTCCTGCCCGCCGAGGGCATGCCGCACGGTGTCGGCGACCTCTTGCTCGAGTCGGCACACCAGCGACTCTTCGGGGGCCTGCCCGCAGTAGCCCAGCCAGTTGGCCAGCATCCGGTGACCGCCCTCGGTCAGGATCGACTCCGGGTGGAACTGCACACCGTGGATCGGTAGTTCGACGTGGCGGACAGCCATGACAACACCGCCCTCGGTGCGCGCGGTCACCTCGAGTTCGGCCGGCATGGTCTCCGGCAAAATCGTCAGTGAGTGATAGCGCGTCGCCGTGAAAGGGTCCGGAAGTCCGTGCAGCACACCGATATTCGTGTGGTAGACGGTGCTGGTCTTGCCGTGCAGCAGCTCGGGTGCGCGGTCGACCGTGCCGCCGAAAGCCACCCCGATCGCCTGGTGCCCGAGGCACACGCCCAGTAGCGGGGTGCCCGCCGTGGCGCACGCACGGACCAGCGGGATCGACGCTCCGGCCCGTTCCGGCGTGCCGGGTCCCGGGCTGAGCAGGATCCCGTCGAATTCGGCGGCGACGCCGGCTTCGTCGGCCAGGCGCTCGTCGTCGTTGCGCCAGACCTGTGCGTCGACCCCGAGCTGCCCCAGATACTGGACGAGGTTGAACACGAAGCTGTCGTAATTGTCGACGACCAAAACCTGCATCAGGCCAGGTTACCTGGGGTGGTGCAGGTCAGTAGCCCACCGGACCCGCCGGCTGGGCGTAGCGCATCCGCACCGGTTCGGTGTAGCCGGCGACCTGGACGTCGTCGCGGACCTGCTCGCTGTAGCCCAGGCCGAACCGCACGACGTATTGCTTGTACAGCGTGACCAGGGGAGCCGACGCCAGTGCGGCCTGCATGGCGGACGCGTCGCCGATCGCCATGATTTTGTACGGCGGGCTGTACGTACGCCCGTTGAGCAACAGGGTGTTGCCGACGCATCGCGGAGCGGACGTCCCGATGATGCGCTGATCCTGCATCTGGATCGCCTCGGCGCCGGCGCTCCACAGCGCGTTGAGGACGGCCTGGATGTCCTGCTGGTGGACCACCAGGTCGTCGGGGGAGGCGTCGCGGGGGAAGCGCCCATTGGCGTCGCGCTGTGCGTCGGAGAGGGTGACCACCAGGCCGGCCCCGTGTACCGGATTCAGCCCGGCAGTGGCAGCCAGCTCGTCGGCGCGGGCCTGCATGGCCGCCAGCGCGGTGCCGGATGCGCCGCCGTGGGTGGAGTCGATCTGGGACGCCAGGGCGTCGCGCTGAGCGCTGAGCCGGTCGACCGACTGCTGCGCGTCGTGCACCAGGTCGACGAGCCGGGGGGAGTCGCTGCGGCGGATCTCGCTGCCGCCGGACACACCGTGGGTGGTAGCCAGCAGTACGCCCGCCAACAGGCACACCACCGGGACGCCGAACCGCCACGGCGAGCGCGTGGCACCCGTCGTCGCTGCCGCCGGAATTGTCGGGTCACGGCGCCGCTGCGTTAATCTCATAAGCGATCTGCGCACCATCGTCGCAGAAGATCCCGTCCCGAAGGTACCCATGCCCAAGTCCAAGGTTCGCAAGAAAAACGACTTCACGGTCAATCCGGTGAGCCGCACTCCGGTCAAGGTGAAGGCCGGACCGTCGAGCGTGTGGTTCGTGGTGCTGTTCATCAGCCTGATGCTGATCGGGCTGGCCTGGCTGCTGGTGTTCCAGTTGGCCGCGTCCGGGTATGACACCCCGAGCGCGCTGCAGTGGATGGCCAAGTTGGGCCCCTGGAACTATGCGATCGCCTTCGGCTTCATGATCTCCGGGTTGTTGCTGACGATGCGGTGGCGCTGAGCGGCTGCGACACCTCGGCGGCCCCATGCTGTGCGAACGCCGTTCCCAGGCTGGCAACCTCCTGGTCACCCAATCACACGCGTGTGATTCATCCCCATTGTTGATAGCACCTGTGGATAACTGCATACCACGCGGTAGAGGTGCCGGGGGCAGCCATGCAGCAAACTGAGTGGGCCCCGAAAACTGCTGCCATCGCAGCTCTGGGGATCGGCGGTCTCTTGATGGCAATCGTCTGTGTGACCGTCATCACAGATGTGCCTGGCCGGATTCTCACCGGCATTGCTGCGCTCGGACTGGTCGCCTTCGCGGTCGGATCATGGCGAGCGCGACCCCGGCTGGCAATCACCGGTGACGCGCTGGTGTATCGCGGATGGTTCAGCGCCCAGACATTGCGGCGATCCGACATCACACTGATCCGGATCACCGAGTTCCGCCGGCTCGGCCGCAAGACGCGTCTACTGGAGATCGACACGACCGCCGACCGGCTGATCGTGCTCAGTCGGTGGGACCTGGGAACCAACCCGGTCGATGTTCTGGACGCATTGACCGACGCGGGATTCGCCGGCCGCCACTAGCCCGTTGAGAACGCACTGAGGGCGAGGATTCCGCGGAATCCTCGCCCTCAGTACTGCCTCAATGCGCGGTCAGGAGATGGTGATCGACTCGATCACCACATCGTCGGTGGGCCGGTCGTTGCGATCGGTCGCCGTGGTGGCGATCGCGTCGACGACCTTCTGCGATTCGGGGTCGACGATCTCACCGAAAATGGTGTGCCGACGGTTCAGGTGCGGGGTCTTGCCCACAGTGATGAAGAACTGTGAGCCGTTGGTGCCCGGTCCTGCGTTGGCCATCGCCAGCAGGTAGGGCTTGTCGAACTGCAGCTCCGGGTGGAACTCGTCGGCGAACTTGTAGCCCGGGCCGCCGCGGCCGGTACCCGTCGGGTCACCGCCCTGGATCATGAATCCGTCGATGACGCGGTGGAAGACGGCGCCGTCGTAGAAGGGGCCCGAGGTGCTGCCCGACGCGTTCTCCGTCGAGTACTCCTTGGTGCCCTGAGCCAGACCAACGAAGTTGGCGACGGTCTTGGGGGCGTGGTTACCGAACAGGGCGATCTTGATGTCGCCGCGGTTCGTGTGCAGGGTCGCTGTTGCGGTTGCGATGTCGCTCGTCACGGGAACTCAGTGTGCCACTAGCAGCCGGTGCCCGATCCCGCGGCCACCCCCGTGGCGCTGTGGCAGTGTTGACGGCATCAACGCTGCGCCGGTGTCGGGAGGACGAAATGGGCCGCAAGAGTGAACCCACGCTCACATCGCGGGAGCGGCTGAACCGCGGACTGCACTACACCGCCGTCGGCCCGGTGGACATCACCCGCGGCGTCGCGGGCATCACCGCGCGTTCAGCGGAATCGGCCGCGGTCGCGCTCCGGCGCCGGGCTCGGGAGGCCCGTGCCGTGCAGCAGGAGGTCGGCGCCGAGGTCGAAGCGGTCAAGCAGGTGGTGGCCGAGCTTCCCCAAATACTTCAGGACGTCCGCACCGCGCGGCATCGGCGGCGTCGGCGGCTGTTCGTGTTCGGCTTCCTGGGGCTGGCAACCGTCGGCGGGGCTGTGGCGTTCGTAATCGCACGACGGTCGTCGACGCCCGAGCCGTCGCCCCGGCCGCCGAGCGTCGAGGTGTCGCCGAAGATTTGACCCGGCAGCCGGGCGGCTGTTGCCAGCCGTCGGTATGCCGCTGGGTATTGAGTCCGGTTGCTGCGCAACAACATTTGCGGTCGCGATCGCCCTGCCCGCGACAGCGCCGAATCTTAGTTTGCTGAACTACTCAATTACATATTGCGGTCTGTCAGCGATTTTGCTTTGCCGGGTCCGCCCTAACGTGCATTATGTTCGGCATGGGTTGGGGGAGCCTTTCGCATCAGAAGGTCAAGTGCGCGATCTGCAGCCACGAGCAGACGCTGTTCATCGACAAGGACACGTTCACCTGTCGCCGGTGCAAGAAGACGCTTCCGCGTCGCCTGGCGGTACCGGCCAGGGGCTGATTGCGCCTCGCGCCATTCTTGTGGAGCCTAGGAGATTCGAACTCCTGACATCTGCCTTGCAAAGGCAGCGCTCTACCAACTGAGCTAAGGCCCCGTACGTCTCACTCGTCGAGGGTGTGCCAGACCTCGCCGCGGCGGGCCCGAATGACCGCGGCGCCCGCGACCAACATTGCCAACAGCAATGCAATCCGCACGGGCGCCCTTCCCGATGACCGAGACATCGTGGGCCTAGGAGGACTCGAACCTCCGACCTCTTCGTTATCAGCGAAGCGCTCTAACCGCCTGAGCTATAGGCCCGTATTTGCATACGACCGAGCGCCGAGATTACCGCACCGGAGGTGCTGCACCCAAACCGGTGCACCGGCGCTAGTCCCGGTCGGCCAGCGTGACCTCGATACCGCCGACGATGTCGGTGCTGAGGTTGTAGATGAACGCTCCGACGGTGGCCATCGCCGTCAGCAGCACGATGTTCACCAGCCCGATGAGCGCCGCTCCGCCGAAGATCGCGCCGCTGGACACCAGCTCGCCGCCACCACCGCTGGTGGCCGTCAGCAAGTCGCCGACGTTGCTGTTCAGCTTGCTCCACACGCCCATACCGCCGAGCACCAGATACAGGAACGCCACCGCGACCATCCACACGAAGAACAACGCCACCGACAGCAGCAGCGACACCTTCAGTGCGCTCCACGGATCGATACGCCGAATCTGCATGCTGGCCCGCACCGGTCCGCGAGCGCGGTTGGCACCGACCTGAACGCGGGTGGACGGCCCGGCCGATCGCGTCGGCTGCTCGGGCGCCGGTTTGCGTTGCTGCGCAACCGGCTTGGGCGGGGTAACGCCCGACAGATCCGGTAGCTCGCTGACGTAGCCCTCGGGACGGTTGCCCTCGGCGCGCGGCTCCGGCCTGGCTTCCGGACGAGGTTCGGGCCTGGCGTCGGGACGAAGTTCGGCCCGCGGCTCCGGCTTGCGCTCCGGCTGTTGCGGACCGCCCGACCCTTGATCGGGTGCGGCGGTGCCGCTGATGAAGCGGTTCACCCGTTGCTCGAGGCCCGGGCCTCCCGGCTGCGCCTGGCGAGGTTGCCCCTCACCGGCCGGTCGCTGGGGTGCGCCGCCCTGCCGCGCTCGCGCAGCACCGCGCTGCCACGGTGGGGCCTCGCCGGACTCACCGTTGGTGAGTCGGGGACCGGTCCGCTCGGCCGAGCCGGTCCCGTTGGCCGGGCCCTCACTCGGTCCGGGTTGACCCGGCTCGTTCGGTGCGCTCACCACCACTCCTAACCTGTCGCCCCGCCGCGCTACGTCTCGTCGGACGTGTCGTCGGATTCGGAGTCCAGCCCGCCCACTTCGTCCGTGCTGTCCTGCTCCTCGGCATTGCGGGCGATAGCCAACAGTGTGTCGCCCTCACCCAGGTTCATCAAGCGAACGCCCTTGGTCTGGCGTCCGGCCTTGCGGACCTGACGTGCAGCGGTGCGAATGACACCCCCACCTGAGGTGATGGCGTACAACTCGCTGTCTTCATCGACCACCAATGCGCCCACCAGACTGCCACGTCGCCGGTCGTATTGAATGGTCAGGATGCCTTTACCGCCGCGGCCCTGGGCGGTGTACTCCTCGATGGCGGTGCGCTTGGCGTAACCGCCGGCGGTCGCGACCAGCAGATACGTTCCCTCCCGCACGACGTTGAGCGACAGCAGTCGATCGTCCTCGTTGAACCGCATGCCCTGCACACCCGAGGTGGCCCGGCCCATCGGCCGCAGCGCCTCATCGGTGGCCGAGAACCGGATCGACTGGCCGTTGGCGCTGACCAGCAACAGGTCTTCCTCCGCCGAGCACAGCACCGCACCGACCAGTTCGTCGCCGTCGCGCAGGTTGATCGCGACGATTCCGCCCGAGCGGTTGGAGTCGAAGTCGGTGAGCTTGGTCTTCTTCACCAGGCCGTTGCGGGTAGCCAGCACCAGATACGGCGCGTCCTCGTAGCTCTTGATCTGGATGACCTGAGCGATGCGCTCCTCGGGCTGGAACGCCAGGAGATTGGCCACATGCTGGCCGCGCGCGGTGCGCGAGGCCTCCGGCAGCTCATAGGCCTTGGCTCGATACACCCGGCCCTGGGTGGTGAAGAACAGGATCCAGTCGTGCGTCGACGACACGAAGAAGTGCCGCACGATGTCGTCCTGCTTGAGGCCGGCGCCCTGCACACCCTTACCGCCGCGCTTCTGGCTGCGGTACAGGTCGGTCTTGGTCCGCTTGGCGTAGCCGGTCTCGGTGATGGTGACGACGACGTCCTCGCGGGCGATCAGGTCCTCGTCGGACACGTCGCCGTCGTTGGCCACGATCCGGGTGCGACGGTCGTCGCCGTGCTTGTCGGCGAGTTCCTTGAGTTCGTCGCGGACGATCGCGCGCTGCCGCTCCGGCTTGGCGAGGATGTCCTCCAGGTCCGCGATCTCGGCCTCGATCTTGGCCAGATCGTCGACGATGCGCTGGCGCTCCAATGCGGCCAGACGGCGGAGCTGCATGTCGAGGATGGCCTGCGCCTGGATCTCGTCGACGTCGAGCAGCTCCATCAAGCCCACCCGGGCCACGTCGGCACTTTCCGACGCGCGGATCAACGCGATGACCTCGTCGAGGGCATCGAGGGCCTTGACCAGACCGCGCAGGATGTGGGCCCGCTCGTTGGCCTTGCGCAACCGGTACCGGGTGCGTCGGATGATCACGTCGAGTTGGTGTTCGACGTAGTAGCGGATCATCTGGTCCAGGCGCAGCGTCCGGGGCACCCCGTCGACGATCGACAGCATGTTGGCACCGAAGCTGGTCTGCAGCTGGGTGTGCTTGTAGAGGTTGTTCAGCACCACCTTGGCCACGGCGTCGCGCTTGATCTCGACGACGATGCGCAGGCCGACCCGGTCACTGGACTGGTCTTCGATATTGGAGATGCCGCCGAGCTTTCCGTCGCGGACCTGCTCGGCGATCGAGGTGATGAAGTTGTCGTGGTTGACCTGATACGGCAACTCGGTGATCACGATCGAGGTCCGACCGCGCGAATCCTCTTCGACCTCAACGACACCGCGCATCCGGATCGAGCCGCGACCGGTGGTGTACGCGTCGTGGATGCCCTGGGATCCGACGATCAAACCGTGGGTGGGGAAGTCGGGACCCTTGACGCGCTCGCAGCAGGCGGCCAGCGTCGCCTCTTCGTCGGCTTCGTGGTTCTCCAGGCACCAGTAGACGGCTTCGGCCAGCTCGCGCAGGTTGTGCGGCGGGATGTTGGTGGCCATACCGACGGCGATACCGCCGGATCCGTTGGCCAGCAGGTTCGGGAACCGGCTCGGCAGGACGGTGGGTTCCTGGACGCGGCCGTCGTAGTTCGGGATGAAATCGACTGTCTCCTCGTCGATTTCACGCAACATTTCCATGGCCAGTGGCGTCAGCCGCGCCTCGGTGTACCGCATGGCGGCCGCCGGATCGTTGCCCGGTGAACCGAAGTTGCCTTGGCCGTCGACCAGCGGGTAACGCAGCGACCACGGCTGCGCCATCCGCACCAAGGTGTCGTAGATCGACGAATCACCGTGCGGGTGATAGTTACCCATCGTCTCGGCGACCGACCGCGCCGACTTGGCGTGGCCGCGGTCCGGCCGGAATCCGGAGTCGAACATGGCGTAGAGCACCCGGCGGTGTACCGGCTTGAGGCCGTCACGAACCTCGGGAAGCGCACGGCCGACGATGACGCTCATCGCGTAGTCGATGTAGCTGCGCTGCATCTCCTGCTGGATGTCGACCGGTTCGATGCGGTCGCCGGCCTCGTCGCCGGGGGGCAGGGTGGTGTCAGTCATGTGATTCCTCTGTTGTCCCTACGAAGGGCGAAACGTCACTAAACATCAAGGAAGCGAACGTCTTTGGCGTTACGGGTGATGAAGCTGCGACGTGCCTCAACGTCTTCGCCCATCAGGATGGAGAACAGCTCGTCGGCCGCGGCCGCGTCGTCGAGGGTGACCTGCCGCAGCACCCGGACCGTCGGGTCCATGGTGGTCTCCCACAGCTCCTTGGCATCCATCTCGCCGAGACCCTTGTAGCGCTGGATACCGTCGTCGACGTTGATCTTCTTGCCGGCCGCCTTACCCGCCTCCAGCAGACCGTCGCGTTCGCGGTCGGAATAGGCGAACTCGGGCTCGCTGCGCTGCCACTTCAGCTTGTACAGCGGCGGCTGCGCCAGGAAGATGTGGCCGTTCTCCACCAGCGGCTTCATGAACCGGAACAACAGCGTCAACAGCAGCGTCGAAATGTGTTGTCCGTCAACGTCGGCGTCGGCCATCAGCACAATCTTGTGATAGCGCAGCTTGGCCAGATCGAACTCGTCGTGGATGCCGGTACCCAGCGCGGTGATGATGGCCTGGACTTCGGTGTTCTTCAGCACCCGGTCGATGCGGGCCTTCTCGACGTTGATGATCTTGCCGCGCAACGGCAGGATCGCCTGGAACATCGAGTCGCGGCCGCTCTTTGCCGAGCCGCCGGCCGAATCACCCTCCACCACATACAGTTCGGACTTGCTGGGATCGGTGGAGCGGCAATCGGCGAGCTTGCCGGGCAGGCCACCGATATCGGTGGCGCTCTTGCGTCGCACCAGCTCTCGCGCCTTGCGCGCCGCGATCCGTGCCTGCGCCGATGACACCGCCTTGTTCACGACGGTCTTGGCCTCGGTCGGGTTGGACTCGAACCAGTGGGTGAGCTGCTCGTTGCAGATCTTCTGGACAAACGACTTCACTTCGGTATTACCGAGTTTCGTCTTCGTCTGCCCCTCGAACTGCGGCTGGGAAACCTTCACCGAGATGACCGCGGCCAGGCCCTCGCGGATGTCGTCTCCGGTGAGGTTGGCGTCCTTTTCCTTGAGGAGCTTCTTGTCCTTGGCGTATTTGTTGACCACCGTGGTCAGCGCCGCACGGAACCCCTCTTCGTGGGTACCGCCCTCGTGGGTGTTGATGGTGTTGGCGAAAGTGTGTACCGACTCCGAATAGCCGGCGTTCCACTGCATCGCGATCTCGACCTCGTGGCCCTCACCCTTGCCGTCGAAGTCGATCACGCTGGGCTGGATCGAATTCTTGGTGCGGTTGATGTGCTTGACGAAGTCGACGAGACCGCCCGGGTAGTGGAACACCCGGTGCTTGACCTTGTGCGGCGCCACTGCCTCGGCGGCCTTCTCCTCGGCCGACTTCGGTGCCGCGGCCGTATCACTGACGACCTCGTCCACCACCTGCTCCGGGGTGACCCGCTCATCGGTCAACTCAATGGTGAGGCCCTTGTTGAGGAAGGCCATCTCCTGCAGCCGGCGGGCAATGGTTTCGAAGTCGTAGGTGGTGGTCTCGAAGATGTTGGGGTCGGCCCAGAATCGGATGGTGGTGCCGGTCTTCTTGGTCTTCTCGCCCTGACGAAGCGTGCCCGGTACCGAATGGTCATAGGTCTGGAACCACTCGTAACCGTCGGTACGGACGTCGGCCTCGAGCCGGCTCGACAGCGCGTTGACCACCGAAACGCCCACGCCGTGCAGGCCGCCGGACACCTGATAGGCGCCCTCTTCGAACTTGCCGCCGGCGTGCAGCACGGTCATGACCACGTCGATGGTGGGGATTCCGGTGGAGTGCATGGCAACCGGGATTCCGCGGCCGTCGTCGGTGACCTCGACGCCGCCGTCCTCGAGGATCCGCACCGTCACCTTCGTGGCGAAACCGGCCATCGCCTCGTCGACCGAGTTGTCGACGACTTCCCACACGAGATGGTGGAGTCCTCGCTCACCGGTCGAACCGATGTACATACCGGGACGTTTGCGGACCGCCTCCAAGCCTTCGAGGACTTTGATCGAGTCGGCACCGTACTGTTCATTGGCAGCCACTAGCGGAACGCTCTCCTTGGGGTTCGCAAGCGCACGGTGTCACCGGCCGCGCGCGGGTCTTGACCAGTCTACCGGTAAGTGCGTTCCGGACTGATTCTGCGGCCGCGTTTCTACACACCTAGTTGACCCGTGCACGGAATTTCTCGGATTGCCATACGTGGTGACGCTTGACACGGTGGTCGGCGCGCGTCTCGTGGCTGTCAGCCGACAGTGGCGGTGCGGCTCACCCGTAGGTGTCGCGCGGCCCGCGCCCAGAGATGTGCAGCGGGCCTTTTCGCCACGACGGAGCCACCGGGCCGGTGATCTTCATCGACTTCACCACCCCGTCGCCGACAGCGGCGGCGATTTTGGCCAACAGCTGCGACTGCACCATCCGCAACTGGGTCGCCCACGCAGTCGATTCGGCGGCCACGCTCAACACACCGTCGCGCAGCGTGGTCGGCTGGGCGTGCTCGGCGATCTGTTCGCCGACCACCGTCGCCCACTGGGCGAACACCGCGCCCTCGGCGACCCGGCCGGTCCAACCACGCGATTTCGCCAGGTCGTTGGCGGCTGTCCCGAACGTCTGTGGATCACGGCGATCCGGCCCGGGCCCCGACCAGGTCCGGCGACTGCCCCGCTCGGCGCCTCGCCTGGCCCGGGGAGAGCGGCCGCCACGACCGACTTCCTTGCCCTGGCTGCGGGCCGCACCGCGGGCTTCCTCCAATGCGCGGCGCACCAGATCCATCCCGGCCAGATTCGCGAGGTGCTCGGGCGGACCGGCCGGCTCGTCCTCTGGTTCGGTCATGTCACCACCTCCGACATCCGGCCGCCGTCGTCGTCGCGCAAGCTGATGCCGATCCGGGTGGCGTCCCAATCGCTCGGGATGTCTTCCCCGACAGCCGCGGTGATGAGTACCTGCTCGGCGTCGGCGGCCACACCGGCCAAGGCCCACCGCCGCGCGTTGTCGAGTTCGGCGAACACGTCGTCGAGGATCAGCACCGGTTCGCTGCCCTCGGTGCGCAACAGTTCATAGGACGCCAGCCGCAACGCCAAGGCCATCGACCAGGATTCGCCGTGACTGGCGAACCCCTTGGCCGGCTGATCACCGAGCCGCAGTTCTACATCGTCGCGGTGTGGTCCGACCAGGCACATCCCGCGTTCCAGTTCCGCGCCGCGCCGGGCCGCCAGGCCGGCCAGCAACGCCGCCTCCAGATACTCGACGTCGTGACCGTCATCCGTCCCGTCAAGGACACTGCTGCGGTAGCTGATCGCCGCCGGGCGCGACGCCGGGGCCAGTAGCTGATAAGCCTTCTCGACCTCAGGCGCCAGGAGATTCGTCAGCTCGATACGGGCCGCCATCAGCTGGGCTCCGTGTGCGGCCAGGTGGCCGTCCCACACGTCGAGGGTTTCCAGAACTCCAGAATCGCCCCGAAAGCGCGCTCCCGCAGCGGATTTCAACAAGGCGGTGCGCTGCTTGAGCACCTTGTCGTAGTCGGCGCGGATCGCCGCGACCCGCGGTCGCCGCACTGAGGCAAGCTCGTCGAGGTAGCGCCGGCGTTCGCCGGGGTCGCCGCGGACCAGGGCCAGATCCTCGGGCGCGAACAGCACGGCGCGAACAGCACCGAGGATTTCGCGGGTACTGCGTACCGGGGAGCGGTTCAGGCGCGCCTTGTTGGTGCGCCCGGCCGCGATCTCGAGATCGATCGCCAATTCCCGACCTTCGTTGACGACGATCGTCGAGACCACCGCACGCTCGGCGCCGGCCCGGATCAGAGGCGCGTCGGTGGCGACCCGGTGCGATCCCAGCGTTGCGCAATACCACAGCGCCTCAACGAGATTGGTTTTGCCGAATCCGTTCGGTCCGACGAACACCGTTCGGCCCGGCGCCAATTCGAGATCGACGCTTTCCCACGACCGGAAGTCGCGGAGCGTCAGGTGCCGGACATACATTGCGGCTGGTTATCCCGACACCGAGACCCGCTTGACCGCGTGCCCACCGAACTGATTACGCAGTGCCGAAACGGCTTTCATGGTCGGTGAATCTTCTTGCCGCGACGCGAAACGTGCGAACAACGATGCCGCGATCACCGGCATCGGCACCCGGTGGCGGATGGCCTCTTCCACCGTCCAGCGGCCCTCACCGGAATCCTCGGTGTATCCGGAGATCGCGTCGAACGCGGGGTCTTCCTTGAGCGCCTTGGCCAGGAGCTGCTGCAGCCACGAGCGCACGACTGTGCCGTTGGTCCACGCCTGGATCACCGCTTGGGTGTCTGTGATCAGCGGTTCGGCGGCCAGCAGCTCATATCCCTCGGCATAGGCCATCATCAGCCCGTACTCGATACCGTTGTGCACCATTTTCGCGTAGTGACCCGCACCGACCGGGCCGGCATGCACGAAACCGTCGGCCAGATCCCCGGGCGGCCGCAGCGTGTCGAAGATCGGCATCACCCGGGCGACGTCCTCGTCGCTACCGCCGACCATCAGGCCGTAGCCTTCAGCCAAACCCCAGATACCGCCGGAGACACCCGCGTCGACAAACGAAATGCCGTTCTTGCCAAGCAATTCCGCGTGCCGACCGTCTTCGGTGTACTTGGAGTTGCCGCCGTCGACCACCAGGTCACCCGGGCTGAGCACCTCCGCCAGTGAGCTGATCGTGTCATCGGTGATCGGCCCGGACGGCACCATCACCCAGATCACCCGCGGTGCGCTGAGCGCCTCGGCGAGTGCGGCCAGGGTCGGTACATCGGTGACCTCGGGTCTCGGGTCGTACCCGATGACTTCGTGTCCGCCCTCGCGCAACCGCTGGCGCATGTTGAAGCCCATTTTTCCAAGACCGACCAAACCCAGCTGCATGACTACCTCTCTACGTCGGGGACCCGGTCAGCCTGGCAGGCGGACCGGCATCAACAGGTATACGTAGTCGGTCTGAACGGCCGGGAACGGTCCGGTGCCATCCACCTGTGTTTCCGCATTCGCGGGCCGCAACACCGCTGGGCGGCTGGGAGTGGTGAACCCGAACGTCACTCGGTCGGAATGCAGCGACCCCAGACCGTCGGTCAGGTAGGTGGGGTTGAAGGCGATCGTCAACGGCTCGCCGGCGAACTCGACATCCAAGTCCTCCTCGGCGCGGCCGACGTCGTCGGCACCAGCCGACAGGTGCAACACGCCGTCGCCGAATTCCATCCGAACCTGCGCGCCGCGATCGGCAACCAACGCCACCCGCTTGATGGCTTCGGTGAGCTCACCGACTCCGATGGTCGCCACCGCGGTGTGCTCGGCGGGCAGCAGCTGACGGAACTTCGGGAACTCGGCGTCCAGCAGGCGAGTGGTGCTGCGCTTGCCGCCGCTACGGATTCCCAACAGGCCTTCCTTGCCCACGGCCGAACCGGCACCCAGAGCCAGGTGAACCTCAGAGCCGGACGTCCCCGCCTTGGCCGCTTCGGCCAACGTCTTGGCCGGCACCAGCACTGCGGCTTCCAGGCTGGGGGAGGAGGTCGACCAGGTCAGTTCACGCACGGCCAACCGGAACCGGTCGGTCGCCGCCAAAACCACTGTCTCACCGGAAATCTCCACCCGGATGCCGGTCAGCATCGGCAGCGTGTCGTCGCGGCCTGCGGCAACCGCCACCTGGCCGATCGCCTCGCCGAACAGATCGGCGGAGATGACACCGGTCTCCTCCGGCAATTCCGGCAGGGCCGGGTAGTCCTCGACCGCCATGGTCGGCAGCGAGAACCGCGCGCTTCCACAGCTCAGCGCCACGCGGGTGCCTTCGACGCTGACGTCGACCGGCTTGGCCGGCAGCGCCCTGGTGATGTCGGACAACAACCGACCGGATACCAAAACGCTTCCAGGAGAAGCGATTTCGGCGGGGACCCGGACCTCGGCCGACACCTCGTAATCGAAGCCGGAGATGGTCAAACCCTCATCGGTGCCGGTCAGCAGCACGCCGGCCAGCACCGGCACCGTCGGCCGGGTCGGAAGGTTACGGGCAACCCAGGCCACCGCGTCGGCGAAGTCCTCCCGCACCAAGCGGAACTTCAGGTCGGAGCCAACCGTCGTCGTTGCCACGTCTACACAGTCCCTTCATCACCCAATAACCCCGACCAGCGTCCACCGCGTGCCGGAGCACGGATGAGCGTGATCTGTGAGCGACAGCCGCTGAACGGCAGTCAGAACAACAACCGTAGAGCGTCGGACGCCATCTTGAAAGCTAATCGATCGCGGTGACAAGAGCACCGCGACACCGTGCCGGATGCCCTGTGAACCGGCTGCTCCCCAACCCTGTCTTCAAAGAGGTAAATGGAAGAGAAAGAACGGTAATAGTAATAGGGCCTGTGCAACCTGTGGACTAGCCGATCGATTGCCTGCTCCGGCGGTGTGACGGCATGTGGACCAGTTGTGCATGACTGCGGGCGAATCACACGACTGGTGTGCACAGCCGGCGGTTGTTCATTGTCATTCCGATACTTCCCTCGCGATGTGAGGTGTTGTCCACAACTGTGTGCACAAGCCCAGAGTGTGACGGGTGGTACGACAGTGGCCGAAGTTTTTCGCGGCGATGACAGAAAAAGTGGAGATTTCAGCGCTTGGAACGCTGGCGGATCCGGGTGGTGAGCTCCTTGACGTGATCGAACACCTCACGCCGATGGGCCATTTCACCGCGAATCTTCTTCTCCGCGTACATGACCGTGGTGTGATCACGGCCGAACGCCTGCCCGATCTTGGGCAGTGACAAGTCAGTGAGCTCCCGGCACAGATACATGGCGATCTGCCGCGACTGAGCCAGTGCCCGGGTCTTGCCGGGCCCCCGCAATTCCTCGACGGTGGTGTCGAAGTACTCGGCGGTGGCCGCCATGATGGCCGCGGTGCTGATCTGCATCGTGCCGGCATCGGCGATCAGGTCGCGCAACACGATCTCGGCGAGTGCCTTGTCGATCGGTGTCTTGTTCAGCGAGGCGAACGCGGTGACACGAATCAACGCGCCCTCGAGCTCGCGAATGTTGCGCTCGATGCTGCTGGCGATGAGCTCCAGGACGTCATCGGGGACGTCGAGACGCTCCATCTGCGCCTTCTTCCGCAAAATCGCGATGCGGGTTTCGAGTTCGGGCGGTTGGACGTCGGTGATCAGTCCCCACTCGAACCTGGTCCGCAGCCGATCTTCGAGGGTGGCCAGCTGTTTGGGCGGCCGGTCCGAGGAGATCACGATCTGCTTGTTGGCGTTGTGCAGCGTATTGAAGGTATGGAAGAACTCTTCCTGGATACCTTCTTTGCCTTCGATGAACTGGATGTCGTCCACCAGGAGCACATCGATGTCGCGATAGCTGCGTTTGAACGCGACCTTGCGGTCGTCCCGCAGCGAGTTGATGAAGTCGTTGGTGAACTCTTCGGTGGAGACGTACTTCACCCGCATGCCGGGAAACAGCCGTTGCGCATAATTTCCGGCGGCGTGCAGCAGGTGGGTCTTGCCCAGTCCGGACTCACCCCAGATGAACAACGGGTTGTATGCGCGGGCCGGTGCCTCGGCGATCGCCAGGGCCGCCGCGTGTGCGAACCGATTCGAGGCACCGATGACGAAGGTGTCAAAGGTATAGCGGCGATTGAGGCTGATGCCGGGCGCTTCGGCCGACGGGTTACTGCGCGGCCGCTCGATGAAGTAACTCGGCCAGGTCTCGTGAGCGCTGGCTAGTGCCTCGCGGTCTTCGTCCACCTCGTCGAGGTCGGAGTCGACGACGGCCGGCTCCGCGGCGGCGGGTTCGCTCTCTTCTTCCAGGGCTGGCGGGGCGATCCGAACACCGAGCTCGACCCGCTGACCCAGGCGCCGGCTGAGGGCGTCGACGATCTGGGTGCGCAGATGACGTTCGATCTCGTTCTGCACGAAGCTGCTCGGCACTGACAGCAGAGCGAAGCCTTCGGCGATGGTGAGTGGTTGAACCAACTTGAGCCACGCGCGTTGCTGCGGAGTCAGCGGTGCATCGCCACCAGTTCCGTTACTGGGGCGCTGGTCCGCAGTTCCGTCGCCGTTGAGCTCGGCGACAACCGAACTCCACACCGTGGCGAACGCTGAACCGGGATCATCGGTCAACGACAGATCCCCCTGGTCGCAAGGTCGGGCAAGAAACCAATAGCTGAGCCGACGAACGATCTGTCCACAAAGTTATCCACAGGTGTGGACAGGACAGTCGGCTCGCCTCGGAGCATATCGGCGAAGGGTCACGGGTCGGCAGTAATCCCCGCATTGATCTCGTGTGGACCGCTCGCCGACCTGTTCCCCCGCTTGGTGATTGCGCGCCGCCTCGATCTGAAACGGCTTTGGCAGAAGCTAACAGTTTTCGGGGCGAGTGCCAACCGTTCTGCAACATTCGGATCACGACGAGATAACGGCGCCGTGCGGGAACGGTGACGGCTGTGGCAGCAGTGGACGGTGCGGTGATCGACGGCACGACAAGGCGGTTTGACCAGGGGAAGTGAGGTCAGTACCCTCGAACAGTCGCCCATACGTCGGCGATACGGCTGCGACCGATTCGGGACCGCGCCGGTTAGAGCGAGACCAGAGCTTACCAACGGCAGTCGCGAAAGCCGGTGTACACGCGCAAGCGTGTGCTTCGGACAGCGACCGCCAAACGACGAGGAGATATAGCCGTGGCCAAGGGCAAGCGGACCTTCCAGCCGAACAACCGGCGCCGGGCGCGAGTTCACGGCTTCCGTCTGCGCATGCGGACGCGCGCCGGGCGCGCCATCGTGTCGGGCCGGCGCCGCAAGGGTCGTCAGTCGCTGACTGCCTGATCCACGGGATCACGCGGCGTGCTCCCGGCTCAGTTCCGGATGACACGGTCTGCGGAGTTCGGCGCCACCATCAAGCACGGGGTGCGAGCGGCGCAGCCGGATCTTGTCGTGCACGCACGACGGATGATCGACTGCGCCGACGGACCCCGGATCGGCTTGGTCGTGTCGAAGTCGGTCGGTAACGCGGTGCAACGACACCAGGTGTCTCGTCGTCTGCGCCACGTGGCCCGATCTGTTCTCCCGGATCTGACGGCAGATGAACGCATCGTGATCCGCGCGCTGCCCAGTAGCCGCGACGCGATCTCGGCCCGCCTCGAACAGCAGCTGCGAACGAGCATCCGGCGGACCCACTCGTTGATGGAGAAAACGCAGTGAGTCGTCTCCCGGCTCGCGTCGTGATCTTTCTCGTCGAGCTCTACCGACACACCATCTCGCCACTACGACTGCCGACCTGTCGGTTCACCCCGACCTGCAGTCAGTACGCCGTGGACGCACTGACCGAGTACGGATTGATTCGCGGTGGTTGGCTGACCGTTATCCGCCTCGGGAAGTGTGGTCCGTGGCATCGGGGAGGATGGGACCCAATACCCGAGCGGCGCCCGCAGGTGCCCGGGTCCGAGTGCAACGAACGCAGGAGCACGCATGTTTAATTGGTTCAGCCTGGACTTCATCTATTACCCGGTGTCCGGGATCATGTGGCTCTGGTACAAGCTGTTTGCCGCCATCCTCGGACCCACGAACTTCTTCGCCTGGGCGCTGTCGGTGATGTTCCTGGTCTTCAGCCTGCGTGCTCTGCTCTACAAGCCGTTCGTCCGCCAGATCCGTACCACCCGGCAGATGCAGGAGTTGCAGCCCCAGATCAAGGCGCTACAGAAGAAGTACGGCAAGGACCGTCAGCGGATGGCGCTGGAGATGCAGAAGCTTCAGCGCGAACACGGGTTCAATCCGATTCTGGGCTGTCTGCCGATGCTTGCGCAGATCCCGGTGTTCCTCGGTCTCTATCACGTGCTGCGTTCCTTCAACCGGACCCAGCACGGATTCGGTCAGCTCGGCCTCTCGGTGGAAGAGAACCGGGCCACCGGAAACTACGTTTTCAGTGCAACCGACGTCGGACACTTCCTCGACGCGAATCTGTTCGGTGCCCCGCTGAGTGCGAGCATGACCCAGAGCTCCGGCCTGGAGGCGTTCAAGAACTTCGACTTCAGCCGACCCGCCGTCATCGCCGTCGGCATTCCGCTCATGGTTCTTGCCGGTATCGCCACCTACTTCAACAGCCGGGCGTCGGTCGCGCGCCAGAGTCCGGAGGCGGCAGCCAACCCGCAGACCGCGATGATGAACAAGCTCGCGCTGTACGTCTTCCCGCTCGGTGTCGTCGTCGGCGGTCCATTCCTGCCGATCGCGATCATCATCTACTGGGTGTCCAACAACATCTGGACCTTCGGCCAGCAGCACTATGTGTTCGGCCGGATCGAGAAGGAAGAAGAAGCCAAGAAAGAAGAGGCGCTGGCCCGTCGGGCGGCCAACGCACCGGCGCCCGGCGTGAAGCCGACCAAGCCGAAGAAGGGTGCGCCCGCCGCGACGAACGGTGCCGCGGTCGAGGCAACCGACGCGGCAGCCGGCGACGGGGAGATCGACACCGACGCCGAACCGGCGAAGGCGGCCGACGACGCACCGGCCAGCCGCACACCGCGCCCGGGAGCGCGGCCCAAGAAACGTAAGCGTTGACCGGAGATCACTCCGGCGAAAGAGGGAGAGACACATGGCGGATGCCGACACCACTGAAGTGACCGAATCTGACATCGCGGTCGACAACGACCTTGACCAGACCTCGGACAAGGCCGAAGTGAAGGGCGAGGACCTCGAGGAGCGCCTCGTCGCCGAAGGCGAGATCGCCGGCGACTACTTGGAGGAATTGCTGGACCTCCTGGACTTCGACGGCGACATCGACCTCGACGTCGAGGGCAACCGCGCGATCGTCAGCATCGACGGCGGCGAAGACCTCTCGAAACTGGTCGGCCGCAAGGGCGAGATCCTCGATGCACTGCAGGAGCTGACCCGACTGGCAGTCCACCAGAAGACGGGCGAGCGCAGCCGATTGATGCTCGACATCGCGAACTGGCGCCGCCGTCGCCGCGAAGAGCTCAGCGCACTGGGCGACAAGGTGGCTCGCCGCGTGCTGGAGTCGGGTGATCGCGAGGAACTGGCCCCCATGACTCCGTTCGAGCGGAAGATCGTGCACGACGCGGTTGCCGCGGTGGACGGCGTGCACAGCGAGAGCGAAGGCGTGGAACCGTCGCGCCGCGTTGTCGTCCTGAAGGGCTGAAGTTACATCGGTGTAGTTCGTGACCCGGACGCCACTATGACCGGAGGATGTTTCACGTGAAACATGGCACTGCGCCCCCTCCTCCGCCGGCGGCCGAGGTCGTCTTCGGCGACCGGGTGCATCTGGCTCAGCGCTACGCGGATCTGCTCGCGGGCCCCGGCGTCGAGCGGGGCTTGATCGGCCCAAGGGAAGTCGACCGCCTGTGGGAGCGACACATCCTCAACAGCGCCGCGGTGGCGGAACTCATCGAGCCCGACGCCCAGGTTCTCGATATCGGGAGCGGTGGCGGTCTGCCCGGACTGCCGATCGCGATCGCGCGACCCGACGTGCGGGTGACGCTGATCGAGCCGATGTTGCGCCGGACGGAATTCCTCGAGGAGTCAGTCTCGGCACTGGGACTTCCTATCGAGATCGTCCGCGGCCGCGCGGAGGAGCCGGATGTCCGCACTTCGGCCGGCGGCGCGGACGTGGTGGTGTCCCGGGCGGTGGCGTCGCTCGACAAGCTGACCCGATGGTGCCTTCCGCTGCTGCGGCCCGGCGGGCGCATGCTGGCGATGAAAGGCGAACGTGCCGAAGAGGAAGTCGTCGAGGGACGGCGCGGGATGGCGTCGTTGGGCGCAACCGATGTGAGGGTGGTGAGATGTGGCGAGAGCTATTCGGATCCTCCCGCGACCGTGGTGATCGCGGTGCGGGGGGAGCGAGCGCCAGGCGGGAAGAAGAAGTCCGCGCGAACGTCGGAGAAAAGGGGATCATGACCATCCCATCGAACCCGGATTCCTCCGGAACCGCGGGCACCGATGTTTCACGTGAAACATGGAACCCGCCGGACGACTTCGAGACCCCGATCGGCGCCGCAGCACAACGCGCGATGCAGGTCCTCCACACCACCGCCGGCCAGCTGCCGCGGCCCGGCCGGCGCCGGGTGTTCACCGTCGCCAATCAGAAGGGCGGGGTCGGGAAGACGACGACCGCGGTGAACTTGGCGGCCGCCCTCGCGGTCCAAGGACTGAAGACCTTGGTCGTCGATCTCGATCCCCAAGGCAATGCCAGCACCGCGCTCGGGATCGCCGATCGGCAATCCGGCACGCCGTCGTCCTACGAAGTGCTCCTCGGGGAGATCCCGCTACAGGCCGCCATCCGGCAGAGCCCGCATAGCCCACGCTTGTTCTGTGTGCCGGCCACGATCGATCTCGCGGGCGCCGAGATCGAACTCGTCAGCATGGTGGCGAGGGAGAACCGGCTTCGCAACGCGCTGGCCGCGCTCGATGATTCGGACTTTGACTACGTCTTCATCGACTGCCCGCCCTCGCTCGGGCTGCTCACCATCAACGCGCTCGTCGCGGCGCCCGAGGTGCTGATCCCGATCCAGTGCGAGTACTACGCCCTGGAGGGTGTCTCGCAGTTGATGAGAAACATCGAAATGGTCAGGGCGCACCTCAACCCGCAACTGACCGTCTCGACTGTCATCCTCACGATGCATGACGGCCGTACCAAGTTGGCCGACCAGGTCGCCTCCGAGGTGCGCAACTACTTCGGCGACAAGGTACTCACCACCGTGATTCCCCGTAGCGTCAAGGTGTCGGAAGCACCCGGATACAGCATGACGATCATCGACTACGACCCCGGCTCGCGAGGTGCCATGAGCTATCTCGACGCAAGCAAAGAACTCGCGCAGCGGGCTACCCGGGCATAAGTGGAGGCGCACATGTCATCGAAGAGCAAGGGCGGCCTCGGCCGCGGTCTCGCATCGCTTATCCCGACCGGACCGGCCGACGGTGGTCCGCGCCTCGGTTCTGCCGCCGCCGACGTGGTGATCGGTGGGGGAGCGCCGCTGGACGTGGAGAGCGTCGGGGCGGTCTACCGCGAGATCGACCCGTCGGCCATCGAGCCGAACCCCCGCCAGCCGCGCCAGGTCTTCGACGAAGAGGCCCTTGCCGAACTCGTGCACTCGATCCGCGAGTTCGGGCTCATGCAGCCGATCGTGGTGCGGGCGCAGCCGGACTCCGCGCCCGGATCGGGAGCACCGGCGCGCTATCAGTTGGTGATGGGGGAGCGGCGTTGGCGCGCGGCGCAGGAAGCCGGCCTGGCCACCATCCCGGCAATTGTCCGAGAAACGACCGACGACAACCTGCTGCGCGACGCACTACTGGAGAACATCCACCGCGCTCAACTCAATCCTCTGGAAGAGGCGGCGGCCTACCAGCAACTGCTCGACGAGTTCGAGGTCACCCACGACGAACTCGCCGCACGGATCGGCCGGTCGCGTCCGGTGATCACGAACATGATCCGGTTGCTCCGCCTGCCGATCGCCGTCCAGCGCCGGGTGGCGGCAGGCGTGCTGTCGGCGGGTCACGCACGTGCATTGCTCGCGCTGGAGGCCGGCGCCGAGGCTCAGGAGGAACTGGCCGCGCGGATCGTGGCCGAGGGATTGTCGGTGCGGGCGACCGAGGAAGCCGTCACTCTGGCGAACCGATCCGACACCAAGACGCCACCCGCGCCGCGGCGCAAGCCGATCCAGATGCCCGGCCTCCAAGACGTCGCCGAACGGCTGTCGAGTACCTACGACACCCGGGTGACGGTCAGCCTCGGCAAGCGCAAGGGGAAGATCGTCGTCGAGTTCGGCTCGGTCGACGATTTGCAGCGCATTGTCGACATGATGAACCGGCCTGCGGGCTGAATTTCCAGGTACGACGACACCAGCCAGTTCCGTCACAGTGACGCCAACTCCGGTCCGCGTTCGCTGCCGAATGTATCCAGCGAGGAATCGCACAGTGCGCCAACAAGTTCCGCTCACGCCGAGCGCCGGCTTCGGTAGCTACTCCATCACTGGCACGCCCCCGGTCGCCTCTCCTATTCTGGAGGGGCTGTTGCGCGCATCCGCACCGCAAGAAAGCCGGGAAGGTTAGTGTCCGTCCGTATCACGCCGCTTCGGCTCGAAGGATTCGAGCAACTACCCAAGCACGCGCGCCGATGTGTGTTCTGGGAAGTCGACCCCGCGACGCTCGGCGGTGACTACCTTCCGGATCCTGAGTTCGAGAAGGAAGCATGGCTGTCGATGGTCATGCTGGAGTGGGGGTCGTGTGGTCAGGTGGCCAGCACGACGCCCGCCGACGGATCGGCGTCGGATGACGAGCAGCCGTGCGTCGGCTATGTGTTGTACGCCCCACCGCGGGCGGTACCGCGGGCGCAACTCTTCCCGACCGGACCGGTCAGCGCGGACGCCGTTCTGCTGACGTCGATCGGGATCGAGTCGGGGCAGGCCGACGGAGTTCCGCACGCGTTGATCAGCCAGGTGGTCAACGAACTGGTTCGACGTGGCGTGCGAGCCCTCGAGGCGTTCGGCCGCACCGCCGACGCCGAAGAACTACTCGATCCCGACGCCGTCGACCCCGAGTTGCGACCGGCCGTCGAAGTGTTGGGGGACTGCTCCTTCGACCAGTGCATGATCAGCGCCGACTTCCTGCTCGACGCCGGCTTCACGATCGTGGCGCCGCATCGGTACTTCCCGCGGCTGCGGCTCGAGCTGGACAAGGGGTTGGGCTGGAAAGCCGAAGTCGAGGCCGCACTGGAACGGCTGCTGGAAAGTGCACAGCTGCAGCAGCCGGTCGGCGCAGGCGCCGAGGTTCGCGGCTAGTCAGAAAGCGGGCCGGGCCTGTTCGACCGACATCTCGTGGGCGAGCAGCTCGGCGAATGTGAAAGTACCGGTGGGCCGGTCGTTCTTGCCCAGCAGGTAGAGCCGCTTGACGGCGGCCAGGATGCCCTCGGCGATCGCGTCGCGCGCGTGACTGGTCACCAGCATCGACCGGTCCCGCGGGTTGGTGATGTAGCCGACGTCGACCTGAACCGTCGGCATGCGGGTGAGCCGCAGCAGATCCCAGGTTCGGCCGTGGGTCCGGCAGTCCCGTAATCCTGTGCGCGCCACAACTTCTCGCTGGATGAAGTCGGCCAGATTGCGACCGATCGTCGATACCGAACCGTGCGAGCTGCCGAAGTAGAACGACGCCACGCCGTTGGCCGACGGGCTGGGCTGGGTCTCACAGCGCAGGCTGATCATCAGATCGGCGCCCACGGTGTTCGCGGTTGCGGCCCGCTCGGCGTCCAGCGGGCTGCGGCTGGCCGGCCGGGACAGGAAGGTCTCCATGCCGATCGCGGTCATCCGGCCTTCGAGCCGACTTGCCAAGTCCCACAAGATGTCTGCTTCGCTGATCGGGCCGTCCGGTCCCTGGGTGATCAGGCCGTGGTCGGAACCGCCGCGGCCCGGATCGATGATGATCCGCTTGCCGGACAGCCGCGGACCCGAGCGGCGGACCTGCTCCTCCTCGCGGATGGCGTGCAGCGAGCCGCCGGTGACGCGTGAACCCAGAAAGTCCAAGGAGCGCAACGTTTCCGGGCCACAGATGCCGTCGGCGGACAAGCCGTACTCGCGCTGATAGGACATCAGCCCGTTGTGGGTCTGCAAGCCGAAGTAGCCGTCCACCAAGGCGGTGTAGAAACCGAGCTCCTGCAGTTTGGCCTGCAGCGTCGCGACGTCGTCGCCGTACATCGGGGCGCCGAACTGGTGCAGCAGGGTGCGGGCGCCGAGCCGGTAGGAGGCTTCCTTCAAGGCGCGGTAGGTGGCCTCGCCGACGATCCCGTCGACCAGCAGGCCGCGGCGCTGCTGGAACGCGCGCACCGCGTGGTCGAGGTCGGCGTCGAACACGTCGACCGCCACCCGCTTACCGGTGGTGAGGTTCGCGTCAGGATTGTCGACCAGGCCGAGCGCGGAGAGCGCTTCGCGAATCTCGACGACGGCGTTGCTGCGGTCACCGCGGCGCAACACGTCATCACGACCGCTCCGGTGCGAGGAGGCATCGCCCCCGGCACCGTGGCGAAGACTCGACATACAGGGCCCTTCGATCGCCGTTGTCAGCTCAGTATCGCCAGGGCTGACGATTGCACACAGGCTAGGAAGCATTCTCTCAGAACCTCACCGCATTCCGGAAAACGGCAGGCGAGGCCGCTGATAACGGAATCGTCTCAGGCATGCGGCGACAGCGTCACCGCATGCCCGGACGGGGGAGGAGCAAGAAGTTGGTCCGCCAGGGTCAGACGACGTCGGCGATCTCCCGCAGCAGCGCCGCCTTGCCCTTGGCGCCCACGATCCGCTTCACCGGCTGACCGTCCTTGAACAGGATCAGCGTCGGGATCGAGACCACCTGGAAGTCGCGGGCCGTCGCCGGGTTGGCGTCGACGTCGAGCTTGGCCACCGTCAGGGCGCCGGCCTTCTCGGTGGCGATCTCCTCGAGGACGGGGGCGACCATCCGGCACGGACCGCACCAGGTGGCCCAAAAGTCAACCAGCACAGGGGTGTTGCTGGACAAGACATCCTGGGAGAAGGAGTCGTCGGAGACCGTTACGGTCGCGCCGCCTTCGCTCATTGGTGTGCTCCAATCATCTCGGTGGTTGCGGTGTCGTCGGCATCGGCCAGCCAGCGTTCGGCGTCGATCGCGGCCGAACAGCCCATCCCGGCCGCGGTGATGGCCTGCCGGTAGGTGTGGTCGACCAGGTCGCCGGCGGCAAACACGCCGTCGATCGAAGTGGCGGTGGTGCGGCCACGAACCAGCACGTAGCCCTCCGGGTCGAGCTCGACCGCGTCGCGGACCAACTCGGAGCGGGGATCGTGGCCGATCGCGACGAACACACCGGTCACCGGCAAGGTGGATTCCTCCCCGGTAAGCACGTTGTGCACGCGCAACCCGGAGACGGTGGTGTCACCCTCGACCGCGTCGACCGCGGTGTTGGTCAGGAACGTGATCTTGTCGTTCTCGCGGGCGCGCTCGAGCATGATCCGCGACGCGCGGAACTCGTCACGGCGGTGCACCAGGGTGACGCTGCGCGCGAAGCGGGTCAGGAACGTCGCCTCTTCCATCGCGGAGTCGCCGCCGCCGATGACCGCGATGTCCTGCTCCTTGAAGAAGAAGCCGTCGCAGGTGGCGCAGGCGCTGACGCCGCGGCCGAGCAACTCTTGCTCGCCGGGGACGCCGAGGTAGCGGGCCGCGGCGCCCATCGCCAGGATGACCGACCGGGCCAGGTGGGTTTCACCGTCGCCGGTCACCACCTTCTTGACGGGTCCGTCCAGGTCGACTGATTCGACGTCTTCCATCCGCAGGTCGGCGCCGAAGCGCAGGGCCTGCTCGCGCATCTCGTCCATCAGCTCCGGGCCGGTGATGCCCGAACGGAAGCCGGGAAAGTTCTCCACCTCGGTGGTGGTCATCAAGGCGCCGCCGAACGACGTGCCCTCGAAGACCAGAGGCTGCAGCTGCGCGCGGGCGGTGTAGATGGCCGCGGTGTAGCCGGCGGGGCCTGATCCGATGACGATGACGTCATGAACTGGGTTGGCGCTCATACCAGCCTTTCTGCGTCGGGTGCCCTTCTGGGGCACCTGGTCAAACAACAGGGTAGGCCGCGCTGTTCCCCGCCGTGCACTATGGGCGTCGCACGGTGGTGTCGGCGATCAGCCCGGTGTCCATCGAGCTGCACGAGGCGGCGACGGCGACGCCCACGATCACATCGGGCTGGTCGCCGGGTAGCACCAGCACGATGGCGGGCTTGCCGTCGACCTGCACCTGCTCGGCACCCAGGACCTGCACCGATCCGGGATAGCCGAGCGCGCTCAGGCACGCGGCCCGCCGATTGGGATCGGCCAGCGGGCCAAAGTCCGGGCCGCGGGCGATCAGGGCATTGAGCTCACGGCTGCTGATCGGCATTTTCGGGGTGACCGTGATCATGCTCGCGCTGGTCAGGGTGCTGGCGGCGGGTCCGCCGGACTTCAGCAGAGCCGCGGTGCCGAGACCGATCGCGGCGAGAACGGCCGCCGCACCGATGCCGGCGGCTATCAGCCGGCCGGTCCGCGCGGCCGGGCGCCGCGCATGGGCTGCGGGGCCGTCGGACGCCGGGGTGACGGTGTGCGTGGGCTCCACCCGACCAGTGTGTCAGCTGCGCGTGGCCGCGCCGTCGGACCGCAGCAGGCCAGTCAGGCGTGCTCGTCCCCGCGCGCAGCGGCTCTTCACGGTGCCCTCGGCAACGCCCAGAAGCGCGGCCGCGTCGGCCACCGAGTAACCATGCATGTCGACGGCGAGTAGGGCGGCCCGCTGGTCGGCCGGCAGGCGCATCAACGCGCGCCGCACCAGCAGCACGGTGTCGACTTCGGCGGTGCGGTCACCGACTCCGTGCTCGTCGACCAGAGGCGCGGTGGTCGGCTGTGCGGCACCGCGGCGCACCCGATCCAGGCAGGCGTTGAGCACAATGCGGTGCAACCAGCTGCCGACCGCCGCGTCGTGGCGAAACGCGGGGGCACCGCGGTGGGCGGCCAGCATCGCGTCCTGGATGACGTCGGCGGCGTCCTCGGGACTGCGGGTCCTCCGGCGCGCCAGCTGGTACAGCTGGCGGTGGTGTCGGGCCAGCAGCTCCTCGAAGGCGTAGCGGTCGCCGGCGACATGGGCGGCGAGCAGCTGGGCATCGCTGCGAACGACGGCCGGGCCGAGGAAGCTGAGCATGGCCGGACAGTAGGTTTCCCGCCGTCCGCGGGCACTTCACCCGGGGGACGGGCTGTGGAGGACCGAGGAGGCTTAGCCGGCGGCCTTGACCGTCAGCCCGGAGATCTCGGTCTTGTTCTTGCCGTCGGTGGTGCCCATCGTGGAGATCCACACCACCAGGTAGGTGGTCGGCGTCGTCGCATTCACCTGAATTGTGTTGGCGCCCGGCTGCAATGCGGTGGGCTGGGTGAGCACGGTGGTGTCGTCCAAGGTGGTGGGATTGGCCGACGACGCGGAGCGGATCTGCACCTGGGTACCGGTACTGGGCACCGTCAGCGACACACTGCCGACCGTGGTGGGCTGGGGCAGCTGCAGCAGCAGGCCGACACCGTTCTTGAAGTTGGGGAACGGATTCGGATCGGTGTAGGTGTCGGTGGGCCAGCCGGTGCCGGGTCCGCCGGTGACGGCCAGGTCGGCCTTGTCCGGATTGTCGGCGCCACCGCCCGGTGAAAACACGGTCACCTTGACGGGTTTGACGGTGCTCCCGCTGGCGGCGGCATTGTTGTCGGCGGTCTGCGACGTCGAGGGGTTCAGCCCGAGTTGGTCACCCTTGAGCCCCCCACCGACGTCGCCGAAGATACTGCTGAGCACCGAGGCCAGCACGATCAGCGCGATCACCAGGATTCCGGCTCCCACGCCGACGCCGATCAGCAGGTTGCGCCTGCGGCGCGCCTGGGCTTCGGCATCCGCCGGCTCGGCGGGCAGAGCTGCGGCCGGGCCGCCGACAGGATCGACGGGTTCGATCAGATCGGTACGGTCGGCTGTCGCGGTGGCCTGCTGCAACAGGTTCAAAAGGGTTGGCGCCGAACGAATTCCACCGCCAACTTGCACCGAGCGCGCGGCTGCCGCAGAAATCTGGAACGGGATGGCGCCATCGATCGCACGAGGTTCGAGGGGCTCACCGGCCGGGTCGGTCTCGGCGGGCTCCAACCCACTGGGCACGCCCTTCTCCGGCAACGGCCACCGGTCGACCAGCAGGGCGTACAGGGCGGCGCCGATACCGCGGATGTCGTCCTCGGGGGTGGCTCCAGGCATCGTGGCCGGGAATGCCAGCGCGACATCACCTTCGATGCTGACCCGCACCCGGCTCGGATGGTCGATCGACAGCGCGACGCCGGCGCCGTGCGCTGCGTCGGCCGCCGCGGCCAGCGACTGAACGGCGCGCGCTCCGCCGATCGGTGAGGGCGAGGTGTCGGCGACTTCCTTCAGTGAGCCGCCGCGAATCCATTCCGAAACCACCAGACCACCGGCACCGGTGTTGGCGACGTCGAGAACCCGAGCGATGCCCGGCCGTTCGATCTGGCTGAGTTTGAGTGTGCGGGAAAGGATTTCCTGCACCTGTTCGTCTGACATGGTGCGCTCGGGGTCGACGAAGGTGAGCGCCACCTGCCGGTCCAGCGCGGTGTCGAGCGCCTGCCAGAACTGCAATCCGGGCGGGCCGCCGTGCGAGACCAGTAACCGGTAACGCCCGCCGGCGATGCTGGCTCCCGGAATCAGGTTGGTGTCCTCGTCGGCCGCGGCGCTGGATTCCATCGCCGGTTCCCGGGGGGACTCGAAGCCGAGCGGCTCGCGGGTCGGATCGCCGGCGAAGTCGGCGTTCGGCTGCTTGGGAGGCACGGTCGGGGGAACCGTGCCGACGTGCATGTCGGGTGCCACATCGGGCTGGAAGTCGTCCGCGGCCTGGCGCGGGATCTTCGTCGTGGCGTCCCCGATCGGCTCAGCGGGAGGATTACCCGAGGGTTGGTCGTTCACCTCCGGTCCTTTCCCCGTCGAGCCGGTGGCTCCGTACGAATTGCTGTGCTCAGGGTACGGGAACTGCCTCGGGACCTGCGGCCGGTCGAGCGCAGCGAGTGAAGTGACGGTTTGCGGCGGGGTGCGGCTGATGCGGCGCTTGACCGCACCCCACGCGGCGACCGCATCGGGAACCCGCGCGGCGAGCATCACCGCCGCCAGGATCGGCAGCATGATCACGCCGAGCACCAGCAGCCGCAGCAGCGACCCCGCGCCGCCGCCGTGCTCGGTGAGCACCTTGAGCCCGAGCAGCCGGTCGATGACGTAGGCGATCAGCCCGGCCAGCAGCGATGCTGCGGTGGTGACCAGAATCGTGCGGACCACGTCGAGGTCGAGCAGGGTGCCGCGCGGCGGCTTCAGCGCCCGCTCCAGCAGCACGTAACCAAGGATGGCGCCGGCCAGGAAGCCCAGACCGTTGGCCAGGCCCAGGTAGCCCGCGACGAGTTCCTTGTCGCCGGTCAGGTGTGGGGCCACCAGCGATGCCGCGATCTTGACGACCGTGATCGTGACGATGATCAGGATCGGTGTCCACGGTTGTTCGCGGGCGTAGAACACCCGCAGCTGCAGCAACACCAGCGCGTACGGAATCAGGGTGAACGCCGACAGGCTGATCGCCACACCGAGGTAGTTGGCGTCGACCTCGCCGAACTTGCCGTAGGCGAACAGCGCGCTGCCCATCGCCGGACCGCCGACGGTCATGAACGCCACGATGGGGATCAGCGTCACCATCGTCAGCCGGGTGGCCAGCGACAGGTCGGCCAGCACGGCGGGGGTGTCGTCGGCGGCGGCGTTGCGGCTCAGCCGCGGCATCACCACCGTCAGGACGGTGACGCCGATGATGCCGAACGGCAGCATCAGCACCAGCCAGGTGTAGTTGTAGATCGCCGGGCCGGAGGCGGCCGCGGTACTGGCGATCTGGTTGACGACCACCAGCCCGATCTGGCTGATCAGTACATAGAGCACCATGGCGCCGGCCATCGCGCCGAACCGTTTGAGCCGATCGTCGACGCCCCACAGCGGGCGCAGGCTGATCCGCTCGGCGCGGATCGCGACCAGCAGCACCACGGTCTGAGCGACCACGCCCAGCGTCGTTCCGATGCCCAGCACCAGCAGCTTGGCGTTGCCCATCTGCACCGGATCGACCGAGAGCTGGCCCGGGACAATGAGATACAGCCCCAGAGTGGCGATCGCGACCACATTGTTGACCACCGGGGCCCAGGCCGGCGGGCCGAACACGTTGCGGTTGTTCAGGATTGCCATGAACACCGACGACAGCCCGTAGAAGATGACCTGCGGCAGCAGCAGATACGCGAACGCGGTGGTCAGCGGCTGGTTGACCTGCGGGTCCTGGCCGAGCATGAGCCGCACGAGCAGCGGCCCCGCCGCGACCGACAGGATGGTGGCGACCAGCAGCAGGGTGGTGGCCAGCGTGACCAGCCGGCGTACGAACGCCTCGCCGCCGTCGGCGTCGTCGCGCTCGGCGCGCGCCAGCACCGGGACGAAGATCGCGGTGAAGGTGGCCTCCAGCACCAGCGCCGCGATCAGGTTCGGCAACTGGTTGGCGACGGTGAACGCACTGGACAGTGCCGCACCGAGGATCGCGGCCAGCAGCACGATGCGGATGAACCCGGTGATGCGGCTGATCAGGGTGGCCAGCGCCATGCCCCAGGAGCGTGATACCACCGCGGCGTCGGACAGTTCGGCGCGCACCGCGCGGGTGCGGGGACCGGGCCGGACGTAGGCGACCGGCCTGCGGTTGGGCGGCGTCATTCGCGGCCTTCGGGCCAGGCCCGGCGCGGGCGGTCCAGGTCGGCGGGGTCGGGCTGGCCGCGGAAGCGGTGGTAGAGCCGGCGTCCGACGAGCACCGCGAGCACGGTGCCGCCGATCAGCGTGATCGCGAACAGCACCTTGCCGTAGGCGTTGGAGTGCACCGACAGGCGCACCGGTTCACCGAGCTGCAGCCCGTCCGGGGTGCGCAGTGCGACGTCGACGGCGACTCGCTGAGTGAAGTGCACCTCGATGGGAACCCGCAGCGGCAGGTAGCCCGGCGGGATCTCCTGCTCGCCGAGGTCGGTGACGGTCATCCCGGGCGGGGCGTCGACCTGCAGGCGGACCCGGATCGGGACGGCCAGGTCATTGCGCACCGCCAGCGGCAGCGGGCTGTGCTCGGTTGCCAGCGTGTACGAACCACCCGGGTTGACGATGGTGACCGCGCCGAACAGGTCGTTGATCGTGGCACCGACGGCACCCAGCCGGCGCCGGGCGAGATCGTTGCGCTCATCGGGCGGCTCGGTCTGGCTCAGGGCGCGCAGCATGTCCTCGCGGAGCGGAGCGGTGTATTGCGGCCCGGTCAGCCCGGTGCGTGGATCGGTGGTGAGCGCGGCGGTCAACCCCCACAACCGGCCGTTCTGTCCGGCGATCGTGGAGATGACATCGTCGTCGAAGCCGCCTCGGGTGTCCCGAGGCAGATCGGCACTGGCATCGGGGCCGGCCTGCGCCGCCTCCGTGATGACGTCGCCCAGCGGCCGGGCGAACGCCAGTCCCGAGCGGATCGTGGTGGCCAGCGCGGTCAGCATCGACTGCGCGTCACCGGGTTGCGGGCTCCACTTCAGCGGGGGGAGAAGGATCTGCTGGCGCGGCGCGGCGCTCGGCTGCAGCGCCCGCCACAGCATGGACGCGATGGCGTCCTGCCGCCGCGCGACCATCGAGTCGTGGTCGAGTGGAACGTCCAGCGACGAATCAACATAGGTGGGCAGATCGGGGTCGGTACCGACTCCGGCCAAGGCGGCGCCGACGGCGGGGTCGAACGGTGCCATCACCACGTGCGGCGACACCCGGCGCGGGGTCACGTCGGCGGTCATCGGCTCCCCGGTCGCGGAGTCCTGGGCGGAGCAGTTGGCGGCCGCGATCGCGACCGTCGAACCCTGGCTGCCCAGCAGGTCGACCGCGGCGGGCGTCAGCGGCCCGTCACCCAGGACCGTCGCGCCGCGCAACGAGGCGATGCCCAGGATCTGATCGATGATGTCGCTCCCGCTGATGGTTGCCGCGGCGTCGAGCCCGGCGTCCCCGACCCGTTGCAGTGCGCCGAGATCGGCCTGCGCGTAGGGCGTGGCTGTGACGCACATCCGTTTGGCCAGGCCGCGCAACTTGTCCAGCCAGGCCACCGCGGCGGCCTGTCCGGTGCCGGGGTGGGAGGCGGCGCCGAGCCCGTCGGGGGAATCGGAGACGACGTAGCCGGCTGTCATCGCGTTGACGGTGACCAGCAGATCCGGGTCGATCGCCAGGCACAGCGCCCGCGCGGTGTCACCGCCGGGATCCACCGGGGGGCTGGTGGCGAAATCGACCGCCGACAGCAGCGAGTCCAGCCGGCCGCCCGCGGCCAGCGACACGGCCAGGTCGTCGTTCATCAGCCGCACCGGTGTGGTGCCGCCCGGCACCCCGGGGGCCAGCCTCGGTCTGTCGGCGAGCGGCCAGAGCATGGTCACCGCAACAGGTTTGGTGGTGTCCGGGGGGACGACGTCGGTCAGGGCATCCGCCGAGGTGCTGGCCGGGTCGGGCGGTACACCCAGGACCGGCAGCAGGAAGCGGGCGTCGTCGAGGCGGGCGGCGTCGCCGTAGTCCGGGGTGCCGTTGATGTTGACCAGCAGCGGGTAGACCCCGGGCTGTTCGACGCCCAGCGACGGTGCGGTGCGCGAGCGGAGCGGATAGCTGAAGCTGAACCCGACCGCCTGCCCACGCTGCATTTCGGGCGAGATCGCGGTGAATTCGCCGACCGGCTGGAACTGGTCGTTGGCGCCGTCGAGATTGGTGCGCAGCCCGGCCGACGAGGTCACCGCGGCAGCGTGTTCGAGGCGGGCGACTACGTCACGTACCGGACGGTCGCCGACGTTGGTGACGGTGCCGGTGACGGTGACGGTCGGTTCGCTGGTGGTGGTGATCAGATCCGGGGTGACGCTGTCCACCCGCACTTGCAGGAAGGGCGCCGACCCGGGCTCGCCGGCGGCGGCCGGCGCGGTCGTTGGCATCGCGAGCAAGGCAAGGAAACCGAGGACCAGCACGATCCGGGGCAGCCTGCCGACCCGCCTCGGCATGGTCACGTTCCCGGTCCGCAGCCGTTCGTCCGCGGGCCGGATTGACGCGGTCCTGAATCGTCCGAGCGACGGTTGCGGGTGTGGGAATGCGTCTGGGGCCGCCGGCGAGGGGTGGTGCGCGGCAGCGGCGGCAGCGCGGCGACGCCGTCGGACTGCAGGAGTTGGATCAGTTCGCCGGCGACCTCGGCCAGGCGACGTTCGTCGGCGTAGGCCAGCCGTTTGGGGAGTTCACCGACCGGGACCCAGGCCACCTCGGTGACCTCGACGTCCTCGTCGCACAGTTCACCGCCGGAGAACTGCAGGAGGTAGTGGTGCACCGTCTTGTGCACGCGCCGGCCTTCGGTGACGAACCAGTAGTCGATGCTGCCGAGCGCGGCCAGGACCTGCCCGCGGATACCGGTCTCCTCGGCGACCTCGCGGATGGCGGTCTCCTCGGCGGTTTCACCCTGTTCGATGTGGCCCTTCGGCAGTGACCACAGCATCCGCCCGCGCCGGTCGACCCGACCGATGAGGGCGGCCACCTGAGCTTCGGGAGGCCCGTCGATGCCGTCGATGACCAGTCCGCCCGCGGACGTTTCGTGGACGGTGCGCAGTCGCGCCGGCGCCCGGCGGGGGCGGCCGGGTTTGCCCGGCCGGGGCTGACCGTTACTGCCGTTGACGGCGGGGGATCCGGTGGCGGTGTCCGAGCTTTCGGCGGCGCCGGCGTCCGCCGGGGTGGGAGTTGCCGGACCGGCCGCGCGACGGCCGCGGCGACGCCCTCGGCGTCGTCGTGGTTTGGCCTGTTCGCCGTCCGACACCCAAGCGATAGTAGCTGGCACGGGATGGTGTCCCGACCGCACTCGCCGGTACACGACTACGCTTCTGCCACGTGTCCGAAGCCATCCACGACGTCGAACTGCTCGCCCGGGCCCTCGTCGCACTCAATCGACAGGGTGCGTTGTTGCGTGAAGTCGGTGCCCTGTTCGACGCGGCCGGCCACGAGCTCTACCTCGTCGGGGGCAGTGTGCGCGACGCCGTCCTCGGCCGGCTGAACCCGGACCTCGACTTCACCACCGACGCGCGGCCCGAGGTGGTCCAGCGGATCGTGCGGCCGTGGGCCGATGCGCTGTGGGATACCGGCATCGAGTTCGGCACAGTCGGTGTCGGCAAGTACGGCGAGCGGCTGGAGATCACCACCTTCCGCGCCGACAGCTACGACCAGGTGTCCCGCAATCCCCAGGTCCGCTACGGCGACCGGCTCGAGGACGATCTGGTACGCCGCGACTTCACGGTCAACGCGATGGCGGTGCGCATCACCGCGGACGGTCCGGGCGACTTCATCGATCCGCTGGGCGGCCTGAGCGCGTTGCGGCAGCGGACCCTGGACACCCCGGCGGCACCCGAGGTGTCGTTCGGCGATGACCCGCTGCGCATGCTGCGGGCGGCGCGCTTCGTCTCCCAGCTGCGGTTCGGCGTCTCCGATCGGGTGCGTCGCGCGATCGTGGAGATGGCGCCGCAGCTCGGGCGGATCACGGTCGAGCGGGTGGCCGTCGAGCTGGACAAGATGCTGCTGGGCATCGACCCTGTGGCCGGCATCGATCTGATGGTCCACACCGGGATGGGCGAGGTGGTGCTGCCCGAGATCGGCGGCATGCAGATGGCCATCGACGAGCACCATCAGCACAAGGACGTCTATCAGCATTCGCTGACCGTGCTGCGCCAGGCGATGGAACTCGAGGAACCGGGCGAGCGCGACCTCGTGTTGCGCTGGGCGGCGTTGCTGCACGACATCGGCAAGCCGGCCACCCGGCGTCACGAATCCGATGGGGGAGTGAGCTTCCACCACCACGAGGTGGTGGGGGCCAAGATGGTCCGCAAGCGGATGCGGGCGCTCAAGTACTCCAAGCAGATGGTCGACGACGTGTCGCAGCTGGTGTATCTGCATCTGCGGTTCCACGGCTACGGCGACGGCAAGTGGACGGATTCGGCGGTACGCCGCTATGTCGCCGATGCCGGCCCGCTGCTGCCCCGGCTGCACAAGCTGGTCCGGGCCGACTGCACCACCCGCAACAAGCGGCGTGCGGCGCGGCTGCAGGCCAACTACGACGAGCTCGAGGCGCGGATCGCGGAGCTGGCCGCCAAGGAGGATCTGCAGCGGGTGCGTCCGGACCTGGACGGCAACGAGATCATGCGGTTGCTCGGCATTCCGCCCGGCCCACTGGTGGGGCAGGCCTGGTCGTTCCTCAAGGAGTTGCGCCTGGACCGCGGCCCGCTCGAGCACGACGAGGCCGTCGCCGAACTGCTGGCGTGGTGGACCGAACGGAACGCGAAGGACCAGCCCGGCGTCTGAGGTAGGTATGGACTACTGCCTGGGACACGGGGACGGCACGGCAGCGATGTTCAGCGGTCACCCCGGGGTGGACATCGACGGTGACGGCGAGCTCGACGGGGTGCGCCTGGACCTAGACGGCGACGGCGCCTTCGACGATGCGCTGGCCGACTTCGACGACGACGGGCTGGCCGACCACGCCGCCTTCGACCTCGATGACGGATCCGCGGAGCGCGTCTTCACCGACGACGGGTCGGGGACGTGGGCGATGACGCCGGCCGGCCCGGTCGGCCCGCTGCGCTGGTTCGGTCTCGACGGCGTCGAGCACACGGCGGACGGGCCGATCGATTTCGACGGTGACGGACGGCCGGACCGGGTGCTGGACGTCGACCGCGACGGGCTGGCCGATCGGGTGCTGCGCAGCGGGCCCGACGGCGGGTTCGACACCGGTTACGTCGACACCGACGGGGACGGCCGCTGGGACGTCACGGTCGTCGACTCCGACGGTGACGGATTCTCCGACGACGCCAGCCCGGTGTAGCCGCCGTCCGACGGCACCGGGCACACCCCGCCCGATTCGAGCAGCGCGCGGGCCGCGTCCCACGGCACGGGGTGGTGATAGAGGAAGCCCTGCCCCTTGTCGGCGCCGAGATCCAGCAGGGTGTCGCGTTCGGCGATGGTCTCGATGCCTTCCACCACCAGGTCCAGCGACAGCGCGCTGGCCAGGGCGACCACCGACTGCACGACGGCGCGCTGCTTGTCGTCGCCCTCGTCGAGGGCGGCGGCGAACGAGCGGTCGAGCTTGATCTGGTCGACGGGCAGGGTGCGCAGCTGCGTCAGCGACGAATAGCCCGTGCCGAAATCGTCGAGGGAGACGCTGACACCGGCCTCGCGCAGCCGCGCCAGTGTCGGGTGGGCCACCCGCAGGTCGACCAGTGCGTGTTCGGTGAGTTCGATCATCAGGGCCTCGGGCGGCAACCCGGCCGCGGCCAGCATCTGCAGCACCTCTTCGGCGAAGCCGGCTTCCCGCACCTGGCGGGGCGACACATTGACCGACATCGTCAGGTCGTGCGCCAGCCCGTCGGCGCGCCACTGCGCGAGGGTCCGGATGGTCTCGCGCAGCACCCACCGGCCGATGTCGACGATCATCCCGTTGTCCTCGGCCAGCGGGATGAACGCGCCGGGATACAGCACGGGCAGCCCCGGGCGGTGCCACTGCAGCAGCATCTCGAAGCCGGTGATCACTCCGGTGTCGAGCACGACGATCGGTTGGGCGGAGCACCGCAGCTCGCCACGCTCCACCGCGTGCCGCAGGGCGGCGTCCAGATCCAGACGCTGCGCGACCTCGGCTTCGAGCGTCGAGTCGAACACGTTGATGTGGTGGCCGTCGGTGAGCTTGGCCCGGTACATCGCCACGTCGGCCTCGCGCATCAGTTCGTGGCCGGAGACGGTGGATTCGTCGGCGAACGTGATGCCGATGGAGACGTCGACGAACGCCTCCTTGCCGTCGATGGTGTACGGGACGCTGAGTGCGCTGCGGATCCGTTCGGCCAGTGCGAGGGCCTGCGTGCGGTCCGGCAGCTCCGGGCAGAGCACCACGAACTCGTCGCCGCCGAGGCGTGCCACGGTGTCACTTTCGCGCACGGTGGCCGACAGCCGCCGCGCCGCCGCGATCAGCAGCTGGTCTCCGCCGGCATGCCCGATCGAGTCGTTGACCATCTTGAAGCGGTCCAGATCGCAGAACAGCAGTGCCAGCGGAGTTCCGCGGCGGCGGGACAGCAGCAGGCTGTTCGACAGCCGGGTGAGGAGCAGGCTGCGGTTGGCCAGGCCGGTGAGAGCGTCGTGGCTGGCTTGGTAGGACAGCCGCCGCGCGGACGCATCGCGTTCGAGTGACAGCACCGCCAGGTCACGGCACCGCACCAGGGCGGTGTGGGCGAGTTCGTCGAGCGCATCGGCATCGCCGAACACCTGGAGCGTTCCCGATCCGTCGACGTTGTCGGTGACGACACCGGTCCACGCCGGCGTGCCCGACACGTCGGCGCCCGGCGGGTAGATGACCGTGCGCCTGCCGATCGACAGTCGGACCGCCGGTGCCCCGGAGACGTCGGCGGCCAGCTGCACGATCTGGCGCAGAACCGATGACACCGGGCCCGCGGTGGCGATCCGTTCCAGGATCTGCGCCTGGCCGCGTTCCAGCGCGGAAACCCGGTCGAGGCGAAACTCGGTCTGGCGCAACGCTTCGCGTTCGTCTTCGAAAGCCCTTCGGGCGCTTCGGTATTGGCGCACAACGTTGGCCGACACCCACCACAGCAGAATCGCCGCGAGGATCAGAGCGGAGATCAGCATGGCCAGCTCGACCACCCTGCCGCGCAGCAGGTTCCGCTCGGCGAGGCGATCCATCCGGTGTTGTTCGAGCTGGTTGTCGGTGGCCAGCTCGTGGGCCCGCTCGGAGAGGGCCTCGGAACGCGGCAGGATGGTGCCGGCCCACCGGTCGCGTTGTCCGACGGGTAGCAGGCCGGGCGGCGCCTTGGCGACCACCGCGTCGAGGGCGGCCAGCGCCGCGCGGTAGTCGGGGCCGGTGCTGTCGGCGGCGGTCAGGCCGTTGGTCGCGATCACCCGCAGGCGCTGAGCCAGCATCGCCCTGGCGAGCTGGACGTCACGCCGGGGAACCACGCCGAGCAGATATTGCTGCGCCCGGTCGATGTAGGTGAGGGAGTCGCGCACGGTGAAAAACGTGTTGGTGGTTGCGGCTTCGCTGCGGGCGCTGTGCTGGCTGTACGCGTTTTGATCGGCCGAGGACTGAAAGCCGATCGCGACCAGCGCGATGAGCAGCAGCACCAGCACGGCCGCCACGAGCTGCTGGCCGCGGTTGAGGGTCAGCCGAGGGCCGGGCGGGGTGAGCCAGCGGTCGGTGATCACGAGCCTGCCGGATGCTTCACCGTGATCGACGTCAGGCTCCAGTTCCAGGCTTCGAGCACCGATGACAGCGGGGTGCGGTCGGGGAACACGATCCGGATGGGCCCGCCCTGGTCGTAGGGAATCGGCGCACCGTCATGCTGGGTGGCGATCAGAGCCTGCGAGTCGACCATCGGTTTGACGACGCTGACGTAGTGGTAGTGGTCGATCGCGTCGGTGTCGATCGTTGCGGTATCGGGGATTCCGGCCAGCGCGAGCACGTCCGCCAGCGGCACACCGCTGTAGGTCTCGCGCTTGTTGACGAAGGGTTCGTCGATCGAGATGGTCGCGTGGCCCATGGCATTGAGTTGGTCGATGGTCAGCGACAGCGCCGTCGTCCCGCCGGTCACGGTGAGCACCGGCGCGTTCGGAGCCGGCGGATCGACGGTCCCGATGTCGTAGGGGTTGCGCCCCTGGCCGGACCCCGATTCCGCTGCGGCCGAGGAGGGGTGGTCGTGGGCAGGACTGCTCGCGCACCCGCCGACCGCAATGCTGACCGTCCCCGCCGCGATGGCGGCCAGGAGGCGGTTGCGCATGAAGGGCGATGATACTGCCCAAAGCAACGATCGGCCGATAGGTCAGCGTCCCTGGCCGGGCGGTCCGGCGAAGGCTTGCGCGATGCCGAGCCACCTTGCGGCGTCGGGTCCTTCGGCGACAACGTCAAGCTCGCCGCTCGGCCTGCGCTGGGTGACCAGATAGCAGAAGTCGAGCGCCGACCCGGTCACGCGTTGGGCCGCGTCCTCGGGCCCCCACGCCCAGCAGCTGCCGTCGGGTGCCGTCAGCTCGACGCGGAACGGCTCGGCAGGCGGGGTGAGTCCGTGCACGGTGAAGGCGAAGTCGCGGGTGCGCACACCGAGGTGGGCGATCGATTTCAGCCGGGCCGTCGCAGCGACCGCGATACCGAGACCGTCGGCGACGTCCAGTCCGTGCGCCCAGGTTTCCATCAGCCGCGCGGTGGCCATCGACGGTGCGCTCATCGGCGGCCCGAACCAGACCAGCTTGCGGCCGTCGGCCACCCCGCGCAGCGCGGCGTACAACTGCGTGCGGGTGTCGCGCCACTGCGTCAGCAGCTGCTCGGGCGGGGTGAGCGCCAGCTCTTCGGCGGCCTTGTCGACGAAGCCCGACGGGTCGGCCTGCGCCGCGGCGAGCAGTTCACCGAACGCGGGCTCGTCGGTGATCGACAGCAGCGACGCCCGATCCGTCCACAGCAGGTGTGCGATCTGATGGGCGATGGTCCAGCCGGGCGCCGGTGTGGGCTGCGCCCAGCCGGGTGGATCCAGCGGTGCGACGAGGGCGTCGAGCGCGTCGCTTTCGTCGCGCAGGTCGTCGATGATCGGGTCCGCGGTTGCCATGGATCGAACCTAGCCCCAGCCCTGACATCACGGGCGACGCCCGACCGCGCTGTGCACCGCCAGGCCGACGAGATAGATCACCGAGCCGGTCAATGCCAGGACGGGGGAGTGGCCGTCGGCCGGAACCACCGCTGCGGCGACGGTGATGGCGGCGATGAACGACACCCAGAACAACGAATCCTGTACGGCGAACACATGTCCGCGCAGCGCGTCGTCGACGTCGATCTGCATGGCGGTGTCGGCGCACAGCTTGACGATCTGGCCGGCCAGCCCGAGCAGGAACCCGCACACGATCATCACCACCAACTGCAGGGTGGCGCCGGCCAGCTGAATGACCGCCGCACACACCAACGCCCCGTTGGCGGTCGCGTATCGGCCCCACCGCTTGATCGACATCGGGGTCAGCACGTTGGCCAGGAAGGCGCCGCCGCCGGTGGCCGCGACGAAGATGACGGCGGTGCCCAGACCACCGACGGCCGGGGTGTCGCTGTGCCGCACGATGACCAGCACCAGCAGGGTGTTGATGCCGAACACCATCCGGTGGCTGGCGAGGCCGGACAGGGTGGCCGCGACGGTGGGTGTGGTCAGCACGGTGCGGGCGCCGTAGATCCACCCGGTGGTGACGGCGTAGAACACCGATCCGTGCACGGCGCGGGCGGTGTCGTCGGGCCCGAGCACGTGCCGCGGAAAGCGCAGCGACAACACGAACGCGACCGCGATCGGCACCGCCACCATCGACATGATGGTGGCCGCGCCCGCGTCGCCGGAGCCGAACAGCCAGCGCGGCAGCAGCATGAAGTTCGCGCCGAGGAATGTGGCGGTGGCTCCGGTGGCCGTCGCGACGGAGTTCATCACCACGACGGACTGGCGCGGCACGACGTGCGGCAGCGCCGCCGACAGTCCTGAGGTGACGAACCGGCTGAAGCCGTTGACGATCAGTGCGCCGCACAACACGGTCAGGTCGCTGGCGCCGACGGCCAGCAGCATCGCGACGCCGACGACCAGCACCAGCCGGGCCAGGTTCGCCGCGACCAGGACCGCCCGGCGATCCCAGCGGTCCAGCAGCGCTCCGGCGAACGGGCCGACGATCGAGTAGGGCAGGAACAGCACCGCGAATGCGCCTGCCACCGCCCACGGATCGGCCGCCCGTTCCGGGTTGAACAACAACCCGCCGGCGAGCCCGGCCTGAAACAGCCCGTCACCGAATTGGCTGGCGGTCCGCAACTCGAGCAACCGCCAGAACTCGGGCAGACTGCGCACGGATCGCCAGAGCGAACCGGGTGCGCGGGCGTCGACCATCGGACCAACAGTACAAATATCCACACGCGCCCGTTACCACAGCAACACCTACCTGATGCCATGATGGTGGGGTGGCACAGTCCGAGGACCCCGAAGATTTCGTCGCGCCTGCGGCGAACCGGGTACGACCGGGAACGTTGCTGCTGGCCAACACCGATCTCATGGAGCCGACGTTTCGGCGCAGCGTGATCTACGTCGTCGAGCACAACGACGGCGGCACTTTGGGTGTGGTGCTCAACCGCCCCAGCGAGACCGCTGTCTACAACGTGTTGCCGCAGTGGTCGAAATTGGCTGCGAAGCCGAAGACGATGTTCATCGGCGGGCCGGTCAAACGCGACGCCGCGCTGTGTCTGGGCACGCTGCGGGTGGGCACCGATCCGCAGGGCATGCCCGGTATGCGCCATGTTGCGGGCCGAATGGTGATGATCGATCTGGACGCCGACCCCGATCTGCTCGCGCCTGCCGTCGAGGGGGTGCGGATCTTCGCGGGGTACTCCGGCTGGACCATCGGCCAGCTGGAGGGCGAGATCGAACGCGACGACTGGATTGTGTTGTCCGCGTTGCCTTCCGATGTTCTGGTCGAGCAGCGGGTGGACTTGTGGTCGCGGGTGTTGCGGCGCCAGCCGCTACCGCTGTCACTGCTGGCGACGCATCCGATCGACGTCAGCCGGAACTGAGTGCCGGCGTCCCCCGGCCCAGCCGGGCGGCGATCACCGCGCAGACGAACAGCTGGATCTGGTGAAACAGCATCAGCGGCAACATGATCAAGCCCACGCTGGCCGCCGGGAACAGCACGAGCGCCATCGGCAACCCGGAGGCCAGACTCTTCTTCGACCCGCAGAACAACAGCACGATCGCATCGGCGCGATCTAGCCGGGCCAGTCTGCCGGTGATCCAGGTGAAGGCCAGCACCACCGCCAGCAACGCCGCGCTGACCGCGGCGACGGCCACCACCCGCCACGGCTGCACGCTGCTCCAGATGTGTTCGGCCATCCCGACCGAGAACGCGGCGTAGACGATCAGCAGGATCGAACCGCGGTCGACCACCTTGGTCAGCGCCGCGTGCCGGGTCACCGCCGGCGCCAACCACCGGCGCAGCAGCTGACCTGCGGCGAACGGCACCAGCAGCTGCAGCACGATGTCTGCCACCGCCGACCCGTCGACCCGGGGTGCCCCGCCCAGCGGCATCAACACCACAACGAGCAGCGGTGTGAGAAAGACGCCGACGATGTTCGACAGCGACGCGCTGACGATCGCGGCCGACACGTGCCCGCGTGCGATCGAGGTGAATGCGATCGAGGACTGCACGGTCGACGGCACCAGACACAGGAACAACAGGCCGGTGTACAGGTCGTCGGTCAGCACCGACGGAACCAGCGCGCGGGCCGCGAGTCCGAGCAGCGGGAACACCACGAACGTGGTGGACAGCACCAGCAGGTGCAGCTTCCACTGCCGCACCCCGTGCCAGGCCTGCTGTGGCGACAGCCGCGCGCCGTACAGCAGGAACAGCAGGGCGATGACGATCTTGGTGATCAGCGACAGAGCGTCGGCCGCCGTACCGCGGGCGGGCAGCACAGTGGCCAGCAGGACGACCGCGATGAGCAGCAGCAGGAACGGGTCGACTCCGAAACCGCGACGCAGCGCCCTCATCAGGTCGCCGAGCGGCTTACTTGCAGGACAGCGTGCAGCTTGCGCAGCTCCCCGCGCAGCCGCCGGCCTGAGCTTCTCGTCGGGCGGCGTAGCGGGCGCCTTGCCAGGAACCGGCGCCGATGGTCCCGACCGCGCCGATCACGCAGACGATCAGGACCAGCAGCGCGGTGCGCGTGGGGGCGGCCAGGGCTACTGCTCCGCCTGCGGCGAGCATGACGGCGGCGGCCAGTTGGGTCGGCGCGACCGCACGCATCACCTGCGCGGTGACGTCAGCGCTGGGCGGTCGGGTCAGCGTCCACGCGCCCGAGCCGCCGACGAGGACGGCCATTCCCAGGCACACCAGGCCGACGATGAACATGGGGCCACAATACGAGCCCGGGTTCAGCGCGCCAGAGCGGGCACCGCGGGAAGGACGGCTGGAGCGGGCGCGGGGGCCTGCGCCGACGCATCGGCCAGCGGTGCCGCTGCAGGTGCAGGTGCGGGAGCCGGGGCCGGCGCGGCCGTCGGCGACGCCACCCGGAAACCGTTGACGATGGCGTCGGTCGCGTCAGCGGTGGCGACCACCTGGTTGGCGGCGGTCGTCACGTACAGCGACACCAGGTAGCGGTCCGGGCCGGACTGGGCGATGACGTGGCGGCGCGAGGTGTTCAGCGTCATGTCGTTCTCGCGGTAGGTGCCCTCGATGAGCGAGGACGGGAAACCGTCGAAATCGGCCAGCGAGGCGTCGGTGGCCTGCCAGTTGAACAGTTGCTGGCTGTCCACGTAGCCGTGGGTGATGGCTTCCTTCGGATCGAAGTCGCCGACCAGCTTGTACACCTTCAGCTGTGCGTTGGAGGTGTACAGCCCGTCGCCGCCGAGCCGGTCGGCGAGCACGGTGAACGCGTCGGGGACGTTCGGATCGGGCACGACGGTCCAGCCGCGCGGCATCGGCAGCACCAGGTTGAGCGCGGTGAAGCCGCTGGCCTTCTGCGGCTCCATCTTGACGCCCTTGTCCTTGAAGAAGTCGGCAAGGGTGCCGGACGCGGCGGGGGCCAGGGTCTCCGGTGCGGCCACGGCAGGTGCCACGGCGGGCGCGACGGCCGGGGCGGCGACCTGCGGAACGGCGGCGACCTGGGGGACGGCGGCCGGTGCCGCCGCGGGCGCGGCGGCGGGGACCGCATTCGCGGCCGCGACCTCGGGGGCGACGGTGACGGTCTGGGTGACGGTGACGGGCGCGGGCAGAACGGGAACGACCGGATCCGCTGACGCGGTCGCGCCGGTGAAACCGAGGACGGCGGCTGTACCGGCGGCCATCCCACCTACTACCACCCGCCAGTTACGGGCATTCGTGATCATCGCAGCTGTCCTTTTCGACACGGTCGGGCCAGGTGAGGCCCCTTGTCAGGAGGCCGACTGTATCGGCCTGCCGGGCAGCCCGGATAGGGCTGGAACAGACCTGGAACCAACCGTCGACCGCACTGCAATCCATCCGAGACCGGGCCGTTGCACAGGGTGCGACCGGGGTCACACAGCGCTGTCGCGGGGTGGACCCGCGAGCGGCCCTTATACCCTGTGTGCGTGACCGAAACCCCGACCGCCGCACCGCAGGGCAGCGCAGACGCCGACACCCCGCGGTTCCGCTACACCGCCGAGCTGGCCGGCCGGATCGAGCGCACCTGGCAGGACAACTGGCAGTCGTGGGGCACCTTCGATGTGCCCAACCCGGTCGGGTCGCTGGCACCCGCCGACGGCTCGGCGGTTCCCGACGACAAGATGTTCGTCCAGGACATGTTCCCGTATCCCTCCGGTGAGGGTCTGCATGTCGGGCATCCGCTGGGTTACATCGCCACCGATGTCTATGCCCGCTACTTCCGGATGACCGGGCGCAATGTGTTGCACGCGTTGGGTTTCGACGCCTTCGGCCTGCCCGCCGAGCAGTACGCGATCCAGACCGGCACCCATCCGCGGATCCGCACCGAGGCCAATATCGTCAATTTCCGCCGCCAGCTGGGCAGGCTCGGCCTGGGGCACGACCAGCGGCGCAGCTTCTCGACCACCGACGTGGACTTCTACAAGTGGACCCAGTGGATCTTCCTGCAGATCTACAACGCCTGGTTCGACACCGAGCAGAACAAGGCCCGCCCGATCGCCGATCTGCTCGCCGAATTCGACTCCGGTGCACGCACTCTCGACGACGGCCGGCAGTGGTCCACCCTGTCCGCGGGTGAGCGAGCCGATGTCATCGACGGTCACCGGCTGGTCTATCTGGCCGATTCGCTGGTGAACTGGTGTCCGGGGTTGGGCACCGTGCTGGCCAACGAGGAGGTCACCTCCGACGGTCGCAGCGAGCGCGGCAACTTCCCGGTGTTCCGGAAACGGTTGCGGCAGTGGATGATGCGCATCACCGCCTACTCCGACCGGCTACTCGACGACCTCGAGGTGCTGGACTGGCCGGAGAAGGTCAAGACCATGCAGCGTAATTGGATCGGTCGATCCACCGGAGCGTCGGTGCTGTTCGACGCCGACGGCGCGGACATCGAGGTCTTCACCACCCGGCCCGACACCCTGTTCGGCGCGACCTACCTGGTGCTGGCTCCCGAACATGAGCTGGTCGACCAGCTGGCCGCCGCGCAGTGGCCGGACGGGGTGGACCCGCGGTGGACCTACGGCGCCGACACCCCGGGCGAGGCGGTGGCGGCCTATCGGCGCTCGATCGCGGCCAAGTCCGACCTGGAACGCCAGGAGAACAAGACCAAGACCGGGGTCTTCCTCGGTACGTATGCGGTCAATCCGGCTGACGGACAACACGTTCCGGTCTTCATCGCCGACTACGTGCTGGTCGGCTACGGCACCGGCGCGATCATGGCCGTCCCCGGGCACGATCAGCGCGACTGGGAGTTCGCCACCGAGTTCGGCCTGCCGATCGTCGAAGTGATCTCTGGCGGCGACATCTCTGAGGCGGCATATTCCGGTGACGGTGCGCTGGTGAACTCGCAGTACCTCGACGGCCTGACCGTCCAGGACGCCAAGAACGCCATCACCGAGCGGCTGGAGGCCGACGGGCGCGGCCGCGCTCGCGTCGAATACAAACTGCGGGACTGGCTTTTCGCGCGGCAGCGGTACTGGGGCGAGCCGTTCCCGATCGTGTACGACGCCGACGGCCGCGCCTATCCGCTGCCCGAATCGGCGCTTCCGGTGGAACTGCCGGACATCGCCGACTATTCGCCGGTGATGTTCGACCCGGACGACGCCGACAGTGAGCCGTCCCCGCCGCTGAACAAGGCGGACGAGTGGGTGCACGTCGAGTTGGATCTCGGTGACGGCCTGAAGACCTACACCCGCGACACCAATGTGATGCCGCAGTGGGCGGGCAGCTCCTGGTACGAGCTGCGATACGCGGACCCGCACAACCCGGATACGTTCTGCGCCAAGGAAAACGAGCAGTATTGGATGGGCCCGCGACCGGCCGAGCACGGCCCGGACGACCCCGGGGGAGTGGACGTCTACGTCGGCGGCGTCGAGCACGCGGTGCTGCACCTGCTGTACTGCCGGTTCTGGCACAAGGTGCTCCACGACCTCGGACATGTCAGCTCTCGCGAGCCGTACCGCCGCCTGGTCAACCAGGGGTACATCCAGGCGTTCGCCTACACCGACTCCCGCGGCGCGTACGTGCCGGCCGCCGACGTCGTCGAGCGGGACGGGAAGTTCTTCCTGCCCGGGGACGACGGCGAGATGGAGGTGTTCCAGGAGTTCGGCAAGATCGGCAAGAGCCTGAAGAACTCGATCTCCCCGGACGAGATCTGCGACGGCTACGGTGCGGACACGCTGCGGGTCTACGAGATGTCGATGGGCCCGCTGGAGGCGTCTCGGCCCTGGGCGACCAAGGACGTCGTCGGCGCCTACCGCTTCCTGCAACGGGTGTGGCGGCTTGTGGTCGACGAGTCCACCGGTGAGACAAGGGCTTCCGAGCATCAGGCGCTCGACGAGGACACCCTGCGGCTGCTGCACCGCACGATCGAGGGCGTGTCCGAGGACTACGCGGGCCTGCGCAACAACACCGCCGCGGCCAAGCTGATCGAGTACACCAACCACCTCACCAAGGAGGGCGTCAGCGCGCGAGCGGCGCTGGAACCGCTGGTGTTGATGGTGGCGCCGCTGGCGCCGCACCTGGCCGAGGAACTCTGGCAGCGACTGGGGCATCCGAAGTCGTTGGCGCACGGACCTTTTCCGGTAGCCGATCCGCAGTATTTGGTCACCGACACCGTCGAGTACCCGGTGCAGGTGAACGGCAAGGTCCGCGGACGCATCACCGTTGCCGCCGACGCCGACAAGGCCGGCCTCGAAGCGGCCGCGCTCGCGGACGAGAAGGTCCAGGCCTTCCTGGCCGGTGCCACCCCGAAGAAGGTCATCGTGGTATCGGGCCGGCTGGTGAACCTCGTCGTCTGACCCACTCCCTTTTTCGCCCAAACCGACAACTGGCAGGGAAAGTGCGAGTAGATCGCCGCAAAACGTCGATCTCGGCGCGAGGCTAGCCGCGAGGGCGGACCACCACCTGGTGGGTGTGCGCGTCGGGCGGGCTGGCGATCACCTCGGCGACGATCCGCGCGACGGTCTCCGGTTTGAGGAACTTCGCCGGGTCGTACTGCCCGCCTTCGTAGGCGACCAGGTCCTGCTGCATCTCGGTGTCGACCCGGCCTGGGTGCACGCTGGTGACGCGCAACTCGGGGACGTCGGCGCGCAGCGAATCGGCGAACGCCCGCTGGGCGAACTTGCTCGCCGAGTAGGCGGCCAGTCCGGGTGAGGCGTTCAGTCCGGCGCCGGAGTTGATGAACACGACGTGCCCGCGCGCCGCGCGCAGTGCCGGGAGCAGCGCCTGGGTGAGTGCGACGGCGCCGGTCACGTTGACCTCGAAGCAGGCCCGCCACTGTTCGGGCGTCGAGTCGTCGAATCGTCCCGGGTAGGCGACGCCGGCGTTGTGGACCAGCACGTCCAGTTCGGCGAGCGGCTCGGCCGCGGCCTCGATCCCGTCCGGATCGGTGAGGTCCAGCGGCCAGGTGGTGGCGCCGAGACGGGTGGCGACGGCGTCCAGACGATCGGACGGACGGCCCGCGAGGAGCAGGGTGTGGGTGGGGGCCAGCGCATCGGCGATCGCCGATCCGATGCCGCCACTGGCACCGGTGATGAGAGCTGATTTCTTACCCGGGTCGCTTCGCTCCTGCCCACCGGATTTCTTACCCGGGTCGCTTCGCTCCTGCCCACCGGATTTCTTACCCGGGTCGCTTCGCTCCTGCCCACCGGAAGACATGCCACCCACCCTACCGACCTGCGTTTCGCAGGTTCGCGCCGCAGAATGAACGCGTGGCATACGACCCGAGCTTCGGCCCGACACAGTTGGCGGCCCGCGCGGCCTACCTTCTGCGCGGTAACGACCTGGGTGTGATGACCTCCGCGGCGCCCCTGCTCTACCCGCACATGTGGAGTTGGGACGCCGCGTTCGTCGCCGTCGGCCTGGCCCCGCTGAGTGTCGAGCGCGCGGTCGTCGAGCTGGACACCCTGCTGTCCGCGCAGTGGACCAACGGGATGATCCCGCACATCGTGTTCGCCAACGGCGTCGACGGATACTTCCCCGGCCCGGCCCGCTGGGCCACGTCGGCACTGGCGGCGCACGCCCCGCGCACCCGGCACACCTCGGGGATCACCCAGCCACCGGTGCATGCCATTGCGGTGCAACGCATTCTGGACCGGGCCCGCACCAGGGGCCGTTCCACCCGCGCCGTGGCCGAGTCGTTTCTGGACCGCCGGTGGCCGGATCTGGTGCGTTGGCACCGCTGGCTGGCCGAGGCCCGCGATCAGAACGAGCACGGTCGCGTCACGCTGTATCACGGCTGGGAGTCCGGGATGGACAACTCGCCGCGCTGGGATTCCGCCTACGCCAACGTGATTCCCGGGAACCTGCCGGAGTATCAGCGTGAGGACACCCACATCGTCACCGACGCCAGCCAGCGCCCGTCGGACACCGAGTACGACCGGTACCTGTGGCTGCTCGAGGAGATGAAGTCGGTCCGCTACGACGACGATCTGCTGCCGAAGGTGATGAGCTTTGCGGTCGAAGACGTCTTTGTGTCAGCGATTTTCGCGGTTGCCTGCGATGTGCTGGCCAACATCGGCGAGGACTACAAGCGGCCCCACGCCGACGTCCGCGACCTGTATTCGTGGGCCGAGCGGTTCCGGGCCGGCGTCGTCGAGACCACCGACCAAAGGACCGGCGCCGCACGCGATTTCGACGTCAGAGCGGATAAGTGGATCGCGACGGAGACCGCCGCGCAGTTCGCTCCGCTGCTGTGCGGCGGCCTGCCGCACGACCGGGAGCGGGCGTTGCTGCGGGTGCTGGAAGGTCCGCGGTTCTGCGGACACCCGGACCTGCGGTACGCGGTGATCCCGTCGACATCGCCGGTGTCCAAGGACTTTCGGTCACGCGAGTATTGGCGCGGGCCGGTCTGGCCGGTGCTGACGTGGCTGTTCTCCTGGGCGTTCGCGCGCCGCGGATGGTCGGAGCGTTCGCTGTTGCTGCGCCAGGAAGGCCTTCGGCAGGCCAGCGACGGCACCTTCGCCGAGTACTACGAACCATTCACCGGCGAGCCGCTGGGCAGCATGCAACAGTCCTGGACCGCGGCCGCGGTCCTCGACTGGCTCGGTTAATCCCCGAGTCGCTTCGCTCCTGCCCGCCGGGGCTAGCTAGCTTTCGGCCTGCTCGGCCAACCGCTCCAGCGGACGCAGCGCCTTGGCCAAGGTCTCGCGCTCCTCGTCGCTCAGCTTCGAGAGCAACGCGGCCAGATTCGCCCTCCGAACCGCCAGTGCTTCGCGGTGCTGCACCAGCCCCTGCGGCGTGACCTCGACGAGAACGGCCCGCAGGTCCGAGGGGTCACGCGACCGCTTGACCAGCCCGAGCTTTTCCAGCCGGCGGATCGCCACCGTGGTGGTCGGGGTGCGTACCCGTTCGCGTGCGGCCAGCTCCGTCATCCGGATCGGACCCTGATCCAGCAGGGTCAGCAGGATGGACAGCTGTGCGAGGGTGAGGTCGGCTCCGGCGGTGGTGGACTTGGTGTCGGCGCGGCGCAAGACCGAAAAGAGCTTCGACAGGACCCGCTGCAGGTCCCCGGACAGGTCAGTGACCTGCGGCTCGGCCTCAATCATAGTTCGCTAGTCTAACCTGTCCGCGGTTGTCAACCGCGCGATACGCGGTATTACGCGCCCGAGTTAGAGAACTTGCGACAGGAAACGCTGCAGACGCTCCGTCTCGGCGGCGCTGAAGATCTGATCGGGCGGCCCGGATTCGATCACCTGGCCGTAGTCCATGAACACCACCGAGTCCGCGGTCGACTGGGCGAACCCCATCTCGTGGGTGACCACGACCATCGTCATCCCGTCCGAACCCAGCTCGGCGATCAGCGCCAGGATCCCTTTGACCAGTTCGGGGTCCAGCGCCGAGGTCGCCTCGTCGAAGAACATCACCTGCGGCGCCATCGCCAGCGCCCGCGCGATCGCGACCCGTTGCTGCTGACCACCGGACAGCGTGGCCGGCCGCACCTCGGCTTTGTGCTTCAAACCGACCCGGTCCAGCTGGGCGAGCGCCAGCTCGCGGGATTCCTCGGCCGACAGCCGCTTGAGTTTGCGTGGCCCGAGCGCGACGTTGTCCACCACGCTGCGATGCGGGAACAGGTTGAACTGCTGGAACACCATGCCGATGCGCTGGCGCAGCGCGTCGGGATCGTCGTTCAGCACCGACTTCCCGTCGAGCAGGATGTCGCCGCGGTCGGGTTCGTAGAGCCGGTTGAGCGTGCGCAGCAGGGTGGATTTGCCCGAGCCTGACGGGCCGATGACCGCCGTCGTGCTGCCGGCCGGCACGTCCAGATCCACGCCGCGCAGCACCTTGTTGGTGCCGAAAGCGAGGTGAATATCCTTGCAGGCCAACGAGACCGGTTCAGGAAGCGAGGCCATCACACCATCTCCTGGCTCGTTGCGCTCGGCGCCAGCGGATCCTCGTCGGGTTGCGTTCGGCCGCGGCGCAACCGGGCGTCGATGTAGTTGACCAAGTGCGTCAACGGGATCGTCAGCAACAGGTAGAACAGGCCCGCCGCCACCAACGGCGACAGGTTGCCGGTCTGGGCGTTGAGATCGCGACCCACCTGGAACAGCTCGCGCTGGCTGGCCACCAGACCCAGGAAGTACACCAGCGACGATGCTTTGAGCAGCGAGATGAACTGGTTGACCAGGGCGGGCAGCACTCGGCGGACGCCCTGGGGGACCACCACCAACCGCATCGAGGATGAGTAACTGAACCCCAGCGCGCGGGACGCTTCCAGCTGCCCGGCGTCCACACTCTGGATGCCGGAGCGGAAGATCTCGCCGATGTAGGCCGCAGCCATCAGCCCGAGCGCGGCGATACCGAGAGGGAAGGGGTTGTTGCCGGTGATGCCACCCACGACCGGCCCGATGCCCAGCCCGATCAGCAGGATGATCACCACCTCGGGCAGCCCGCGGAAAATGTCGGTGTAGACCCGGGCCGGCCAGCGCAGCCACCGCGACCGGGAGATCCCGGCCACGGCCAGCACCATGCCGAGCAGCAGTCCGATCACGCTGGCGCAGACCGTCAGGATGAGCGTGTTGGGCAACCCGGTGGTCAACAGGTCCGGGATGGCCTTCTTGTAGAGGTCCCAATCCAGGAACGACTCCCGCAGTTGGGTCAGCACCGATTTCGGTGCCGCCCCGACCGAGGCCGGTTTCTCGTGCGCGGCGGCGATCGCGGCGAAGTCGGGCAGCTGCGGAACCGGCGCCGCTTTCGAGCCCGGCTTCCAGCCCGGCGGCAGAGCCCGCGGCACCCACTCCGAGTACAGCTTCGACCACGTGCCGTCGGCGATCACCGCATCCAGGCCGGAGTTGAGTGCGTCGATCAGCGGTTTGTTCTCGTTCGCGACCGCGTAGGCGACGAAATTGTCCAAGCTGAAGGTGTTTTCGACGATCTGAGCGGGATCGCCGGGCTTGACCGTGCCGACCGCCTGCTGCGAGGGCGCCACCCAGGCGTCGATCTGGCGGGTCTTGAGGCTGGCGTAGACGGTGTTGTAGTCCGGAAACTTCACCGGTTGCAGGTGCAGCGTGTCGACGAGGTAGGCCTCTTGAACGGTGCCCTGCACCACGCCGATTCGCTGCCCGGGGCCGAGTTGTTGGAATCCGGTGATGGCCGAGCCGGACGGCACCACGAGCGAGAAGTAGCCGAAGTCGTAGCCGTTGGTGAAACCGACGGTGCGCCGGCGCGCGTCCGTGGTGGTGATCGACGACGACCCGACGTCGAAGCGGCGGGCGGCCACTTGGGCGAGCAGACCGGAGAACTCGGTGCCGACGAACGAAATCTTCAAGCCGAGTTTGTCGGCGATCGCTCGCAGCAGTTCGTTGTCGAATCCGGTGAACTGTCCGTTGGAGTCGATGCAGATGCTCGGCGGTGCGTCCGACAGCGTGCCGACCGTCAGCGTGCCGGGGGTGATCAGGCCGAGCGCGTCACGGTTGACCGAGGTCAACGGTTGCACGGTGGCGGTGGTGTATTTGTCCTCGTCCGGTCCCTTGGCTGCGGCGGCGAGGTTCGTCGGCAGGGCGCTGGCCGATCCGACGCCCGGCGGGGCGCACTGGTCTGCCCCCGCCGGCGCGGCGGCCACCAGGCCGGCGATCATCAACAGAACCGAGAGCAGGGTCGTCAGGCGTATGCCGGCCCGCGGTGTCCGGTCGGAATGAACAGCCATCATTAGCAAGGTACTGCCCGCGGCAGTCCCGTCGCGCTTTGCGATCAGACGGAACCCAAGTCGGTGAGCACCCCGAGCCGGTGCAGTTCGCCGATCAGAACGTCGGCCATCAGGTCGGTGCGGTCGAGGCAGGCCTGCCGGGCGGACGCCGGATCACCGCGGTGGATTGCGGCGTGTTCGGCTTCGGCGAGCGGCAGGAGCTGGTTCACCGTGTCCGGGTAGGTGGCCCAGAATTCGTGGGGCATGAATCCGCGCGACGCCCGAATGCCCGCGCTCAGTCGCGGGCCGGCGTACTCGTCGAGGACGATGTCTCTGAAGAGGTCGGCCGCGTTGAGGAAGGCGCGCGAGTCGGATGAGGCGCGCATGACGGCCATCGGCTCGGCGAGCCGGTCGAGGACATCGGGCCGGGGATCGGCGGCGGCCCGCGCGGACGCCGCACCGGTCAGCAGGCCGTGCACTTCATGGTGTTCGCGCAGGACGTCGGCATCGAAGCGGTGGACGAACGCGCCGCGGTGATAGCGCGACTCGAGGATGCCGTCGTGTTCGAGTTGGTTGAGGGCTTCCTGGACGGGCACCCGACTCAGCCCGAGGGCAGCGGTGATCTTGTTGCGGTCCACGCGATCTCCCGACCGCAGCCGACCGGTGAGCAGCATGTCGAGGACGTGGGCGACAACCAGGTCTTTCTCTCTGACCCCATAGCGTTTGGGCATATCCCTCTCCGGGGGCGTCCAGACGACGTGCACTCGTCGTCATCCTCCTGGTTACTTGCGGGTAGCTCGCGCAATCCCAGGTAACGAGACTGTGAGTCTCGTTACTCTCCGACCATGACGACGACGGAAATGCCCGACGGTTACTACGCGGCGACGCCGGTCCCGAGTGGGCGCACCGCGGCCGTGGACCACCTGCGCAAACCGGGGCCGGTGTATCGGGTCGGAAAGATGTGGCTGATCACCAGCTACGAGGGGGTTCGCTTCGCCCAGAAGCATCCCGAGTTGTTTTCCTCGGCGAAAGCCTTCGACGGCGTCGCCAACGCCATCTCGATGATCCCGATCGCGATCGATCCGCCGAAGCATGCCGACTACCGGCGGGTGCTGGACCCGATGTTCGGACCCAAGCGCATGGAAGCGATGGACGGCGAGCTGCGCGCACAGCTGCGCGGGCACATCGACAAGTTCGCTCCGCTCGGCCGCTGCGACGTCGTCGCCGACCTGTCCTACAAGTTCCCCACCCAGGCCATCCTGACGTTGTTCGGGCTGCCGCTGGAGCACCTGCCCAAGTTCCTCGGCTGGGTCAGCGGGATCATCAAGGGTGCCGACATCGCATCACTGGGAAGTGAGCAATCGCAGTCGGTAATCGACTGCAGCATAGCGCTTTTCACCTTCCTGGCCGAGCAACTGGAAATCAAGCGCAGCCATCCGGGTGACGACATGCTCAGCAATATCCTGGCCCTCGACGGCGACGAGGCGTGGACCGATGCCGAGATCTTGGGGCTGTGCTTCCTGATCGTCCTGGCCGGACTCGACACCGTCACCGGTGCCATCGGATTCGCGTTGCTCAACCTGGCCAACGACCCGGTGCTGCGGCACCGGTTGATCGCAGACCCGTCGCTGATACCGCCGTTCATCGAGGAGGTTCTGCGTCTCGACGGCCCGGTGCCCGGGGTGCCGCGCGTGACGACCGCCGACGTCGAGGTCGAAGGCGTGACGATCCCGGCGAATTCGCAAGTCATGCTGATGCTGTTCACCGCCAACCGGGACGGGCCGTACGCCCACACCGCCGACGAGATGGACCTGAACGCCAAGGCCGTGCATCTCGGATTCGGCGGCGGTATCCACCGGTGCCTGGGTTCGCACCTGGCGCGCCGCGAATTACGGCTCACCATCGAGGAATTCCACGCGCGCATCCCGGATTACCGGTTGGCCGGCGAGGCCACCACGTTGTGGCCTGCCGGCACCTTCGGCCTGGAATCGCTGCCGCTGGAGTTCGATCCCTGCTAACGGCTGTCGCGCCAGCGCACCAAAGCCTCGGCGGCGCTGAGGTCGTAGTCCGGTCCGTCGCAGCCGACGGTCAGCAGCGTCACGCCCAGCCCGGTGAGCGCCTCGGCGTTGGCGACGATGGTGTCGCGGTCGCGGCCCTCGACGCCCGATGACCGTTCGATCTTGGCCGGGTCGCGGCCGACGTCGGAGCAGTGCCGGTCGAGCACCTCGGCCTTGCCGGGGTAGGTCTCGGCGTTGGTGAATCCGTGCCAGATGTCGCCATGCTCGGCGACCAGGCGCAGCGTCTTCTTCTCACCCTGACCGCCGATGAGGATCGGGATTTCCCGGGTCGGTGCCGGATTCAGGTTGGCCAGCCGGGACTTGATCCGCGGTAGCGCGCCGGCAAGGTCGTCGAGGCGGCTACCGACAGTGCCGAACTCGTAGCCGTACTCGTCGTAGTCCTTCTGCTTCCAGCCCGACCCGATACCGAGGATCAGCCGGCCGCCGGAGATGTGGTCGACGGTGCGGGCCATGTCGGCCAGCAGCTCCGGATTGCGGTAGGAGTTGCAGGAGACCAGCGCGCCGATCTCGACCCGGGAGGTCTGTTCGGCCCAGGCACCCAACATGGTCCAGCATTCGAAGTGCGCACCGTCGGGGTCGCCGTACAGCGGGTAGAAGTGGTCCCAGTTGAAGACCACGTCGACGCCGAGGTCTTCACAGCGGCGGACGGCATCGCGGATCTGGTTGTAGTCGGGGGCATGTTGCGGCTGAAGTTGCACGCCGATGCGAATGGGGTAGGCCATGAAGCCAGCCTAGGGGCTTCCGGGGAGGTCGACCGTTCAGATGCAGGCGACGGTGTTCCGGCCGGCTTGCTGGGCGCTGCGCATCGCCGACATCACGCGGGCCGTCAACGCCGACGCCGTTTCACCGGTAATGGCCAGCGTGGCACCAATACTCATCGTTACGTTGACCGTCACCCCCGAGTGATTGATCGGTTCGGCAGCCCGGCAGCGGATCTTGTCCGCGACCTGGACGACATTGGCGAGGCTGTGGACGCCCGGCAACAGCAGCAAGGCCTCGTCATCACCGATTCGCCCGACGGTGTCGCCTTGGCGAACGCATTGGCGGATCCGCACCGCCAGGGTGGCCAGCACGACGTCGCCGAAGGAGCGGCCCCAGGCGTTGTTGATCGCATCGAAATTGTCGATGTCGCAGTACAAGACGCCGAGGTACGGTCCGTGATCTCGGGGGAATTCGAGCGCGGCTCGAAGGCGCGCCACCGTCTCGTCGCGCGTCGTCAGTCCGGTGAGGCCTTCGCGCGACCGTGTTCGCAGTACGTCCACCTCGAACTCTGCGACGGTGGCGAGTATCCCAAAAAACATGCTGCCCAGCGGTTCGGCCGGGTCATACCGCTGCGCACCAAGCAACAATGTGCCGCCGCGACCGGCGAGGGTCTCGCCGATGGCGCATGCATCGGCTACCGATCGGGCGAGACGGTCCAGCTTCGACACGACCAGCGTGTCACCGGCGTGCACCGCGGCGAGCGCCTGATCCAGAGCCGGCCGCTCGGTGTCCGTGCCGGTCAGCGCCTGGTCAATGTAGATCCGGTCTTCGCCGACACCGAGCTCGCGAAATTGCTGCCGCTGCTCGACGATGTCCTGCTCATCCATCGAGCAGCGGGCGTATCCGACGTACGTACGATCGATGACCGTCATCTCCGGAATGTAGCCAACCGTCGAACGGCCCGAATCCTTTTGGCAAACTCAGTCGGCGAGCACGTCGCGCAGAATGTCGATCAGCGCGCGCGGTTGGTCACCCTGTACGGAGTGACCGGAGTCGGGAACCATGATCACGCGTTGGAAACCCGGTGCGGTACGGGCGAATTCGTCAGCGTCCTCGTCGTTGACGAAGAACGAATTGGCGCCCCGCACCAGCGTGGTGGGCATCGTGATGGACGGCACGTCGTTCCACAGCCCGGCGAACGACTCCGGCAGCCCGCCACCGGAGTCGGCGCCCTTGCGGAAGGAGTCGTAGCGCCAGGTCCAGGTGCCGTCGTCGAGCTGCTTGGAGTTGTGAAAGACACCGCGGCGCAGTGATTCCCGGCTTCGGGTGGGCGAGGCGGCGACCGTGACGTCCAGCATGGCGGCGAAGCTCGGAAACGTGCGTTCCCCTTGCGTCAGTGCGACCGCACCCAGCTGGGCCTGGCTCATCTGCTCATGACGCTCCGGCGCGGACGGTGTGACATCGACCAGCACCAGTTCGGGGACGAGCGCCGGCTCGACGGTGGCGATGCGCAGCGCTGTCAGGCCGCCCAGCGACATGCCGACCACCAGCCGTGGGCTGGGCGCCCATTCGTTCAGGACGGGCCGCAACGTCTCGGCATTCAGCCGGGGGCCGTAGTCGCCGTCCTCGCGCCAGGCCGAGCGGCCGTGCCCAGGTAGATCGATGGCCAGCGCCGGAACGCCCAGGCCGAGGATGACGGTGTCCCAGGTGTGGGCGTTTTGACCGCCGCCATGCAGGAACACGATCCGCGGCGGTTCGGCACCCCACTTCAGCGCGCTGATCGGGCCGGACTCAATCCTGGTGACCGGCGGCAACTCCGCGCTGACGCCGGCCTGCTCGGCGTTCTCGGGCAGCAAGGCGAATTCGTCGAGGCCGATCAGCTCGTCATCGGAGATCACTAGCTCTTTATACGTTGAGACCGCAGTGGGATCGCATCCTGGCGGTGATGCGCGATCTCACTGCGGTCTCAACGAACGGGAATCAGCCTTCGATGAACTTCTCGAGCTCCGCGCGCGCGACGTCGTCGGCCAGCTGCTTGGGCGGGCTCTTCATCAGGTAGGCCGACGCGGGGATGATCGGGCCGCCGATGCCGCGGTCCTTGGCGATCTTCGCGGCGCGCACGGCGTCGATGATGATGCCTGCCGAGTTCGGCGAGTCCCACACCTCGAGCTTGTACTCCAGGTTCAGCGGCACGTCGCCGAAGGCGCGGCCTTCGAGGCGGACGTAGGCCCACTTGCGGTCGTCGAGCCACGCGACGTGGTCCGACGGGCCGATGTGGACGTTCTTGTCCTCGACCTTGCCGGCCAGCGAACCGGTCAGGTTGGACGTGACGGCCTGGGTCTTGGAAACCTTTTTGGACTCCAGGCGCTCACGCTCGAGCATGTTCTTGAAGTCCATGTTGCCGCCGACGTTCAGCTGATACGTACGGTCCAGCGTGACGCCGCGGTCTTCGAACAGCTTGGCCATCACGCGGTGGGTGATGGTCGCGCCGACCTGGCTCTTGATGTCGTCGCCGACGATCGGGACACCGGCGTCTTCGAACTTCTTGGCCCAGACCGGGTCCGAGGCGATGAACACCGGCAGGGCGTTGACGAATGCGACCTTGGCGTCGATGGCGCATTGCGCGTAGAACTTGTCGGCTTCGTCGGAGCCCACCGGCAGGTAGGAGACCAGCACGTCGACCTTGTTGTCCTTGAGGATCTTGACGACGTCGACCGGCTGCTCGTCGGAGATCTCGATGGTCTCGGCGTAGTACTTGCCAATGCCGTCCAGTGTCGGGCCGCGCTGCACGACGACGTCGGTCGGCGGCACGTCGGCGATCTTGATGGTGTTGTTCTCCGAGGCGAAGATCGCCTCGGACAGGTCGAAGCCGACCTTCTTGGCGTCGACGTCGAACGCGGCGACGAACTTCACGTCGCGCACGTGATACGGGCCGAGCTTCACGTGCATCAGGCCGGGAACGGTGGCGTTCGCGTCAGCGTCCTGGTAGTACTGCACGCCCTGGACCAGTGAGGACGCGCAGTTGCCGACGCCGACAATGGCGACCCGCACATCTGTCGACGATCCGTTGTGCTCCGTCATGGGACGTTCTCCTAACTCGTACTTCTACTGGCTGCTGTTCAGGTACTGCGGTGGCCGCGTCAGGCCTGGTCTGGGTGGCTTTGCGCCACCCGCTCAGCGGCGATCAGCTCGTTGAGCCACTTGACTTCCCGCTCGCTGGACTCCAGGCCCAGCTGATGGAGTTGTTTCGTGTAGCGGTCGAATGAATTGCTCGCCCGGGCGATGGCCTCCCGCAGACCTTCGCGACGTTCCTCCACCTGGCGCCGGCGGCCTTCCAGGATCCGCATCCGCGCCTCGGCCGGTGTGCGATTGAAGAACGCCAGGTGCACACCGAAGCCGTCGTCGGTGTAGTTCTGTGGGCCGGTGTCGGCCACCAGTTCGGCGAACCGCTGGCGACCGGTGTCGGTCAGCTGGTACACCCGGCGGGCGCGGCGCAACACCGTGGTCCCCGCGGGGGCGGTGTCCTCGACGATCAACCCGTCGGTCTGCATCCGGCGCAGTGCCGGGTACAGCGAGCCGTACGAGAATGCGCGGAATGCCCCGAGCAGGCCCGTCAGTCGTTTGCGCAGTTCGTAGCCGTGCATGGGCGACTCGAGGAGAAGGCCCAAGATGGCAAGCTCCAACATCGGGTCACCTCCTTTGCTCGGCCGTTACGACACTTCGACACCTCCGGCGATAGTATCGGAGCGATATATTCGGCGCTACTTGAGTGCGCACGTTCCCCGTGGATACCGCCGAGTGTGACGCCAGAGTCGCGCTCGGCGCCGAGTCTCACGCCAGAGCCGCGTTCGCCCGTTAGGGGTAGTTGATCTGCTTTTCCGAGCCGTCGGGATTCAGCTGGATGTAGCCGCTGCCGAAGTCGCTCGAGACGTAGACCGAGATCGTCAACGTCCCCGGGACGGTCTGGTCGCGGCTGGGCTCGATGATCAGATAGGTGCTCTTGACGTCGCCGGGCTTCATGTTCAGCGTTTCCGGCGCCCCGCGCAGCACGCCGACGACCGCTTTGGCGTCGAACTTGCTCAGATCCACCAGCTGGGCGTCGCTACTGGCCCCCGACGTGCTCGGGTCGCCCCAGCCGCCGCGGTAGGTGTAGTTGAGTTCGCGTCGCTCGTCGCCCGGATCCGGCCGGGTCAACGACGCGTACTCGGGATAGATCACCAGCCGGTTGCCGTCGGTGTTGCCGAACTTCTTCTTCATCTGCTCGAGCAATCCGGTGAGGCCACCCAGCGAATGCAGCTGGCGCGGCGGCGTCAGCACCACCGGGGCAACGCCGTCCGACTTGGCACCCGGATCGGAGGTGAAGTTCAGCGGCGACGGGGTGTTGCCGTACAGCCCCCAGCCGATGCCGATGCCGAGCACGACCAGAACCCCCATGATGGCGAGCCGGATGCCCCAGCTTCCGCTGGTCCCCGGCGTCGACAGCCGCGGCTTCTTCAACGTGGGCAGCTGCACCGGCGCGTTCGCCGTCTGGAGGTCGGAGACGAGCGCGCGTAAGTCGCCCAGCGTCATCGCCGTGGTCGCCGCCTTCACCCGCTGCTGATGCTCGGTCATCGACAGCTGCCCCTCGGACAGCGCGGTGTCCAAAATCTGGCACGTGTCGTTGCGGTCGCTGTCCTTGGCGCGCGTGCTGGAAGTCTGCGATGTCGCCACGGCGATGATCGTAAGAGTTCGGACACCAAGAGCGCAGACCAGCCGCATATTCGGCGGCGCCGCGAGTCGGTTGCGTGCCGGTGCCCAGATCCCCGACGTACTCTGGTCCTCGTGCGATTGCAGCGACAGGTGGTGGACTACGCCCTTCGGCGACGCTCCCTGCTGGCCGAGGTGTACTCCGGTCGAACTGGGGTTTCAGAGGTCTGCGACGCCAATCCCTATCTGTTGCGCGCCGCCAAGTTTCACGGCAAGCCCAGTTCGGTGATGTGCCCGATCTGCCGCAAGGAGCCGCTGACATTGGTGTCCTGGGTGTTCGGCGATCACCTGGGTGCGGTTTCGGGATCCGCGCGCACCGCCGAGGAGCTGGTGTTGCTGGCGACTCGATTCGACGAATTCTCGGTACACGTGGTGGAGGTATGCCGGACCTGCGAGTGGAATCACCTGGTCAAGTCCTACGTGCTCGGAACGCCGCGGCCCACCAACGGGACGCGAGGACGCCGTGGCACCCAGACGGCGCGCTCCGGCGCGCGTACGGCCAGTGAATAGCGAAGGGCGTCCCGACCGGCCTGCCACTGACAACCGCACAGGTTCAGGGGCCCAGGGTGCGTCCGGCAACTCCGAGCCACCGACCACGCGATTCCCCGCGGCGGGCGACGGGTCTGGCCCGTCCCGATCCGCACCCCGCCGGCAGGTGCCGCCGGATGACCGGTTGACGTCGATCATCGAACCGGTCCGCGACACCCCACCGCAGCTGCGTGACCCGGTCGACGTCGTCAAGGCAGCGTTGGACGGCACTCCGCCGCCGAAGCTTCCCCCGCCGCCCCCGCCGCGCCGCCCGGGTGGCGCCGGGGGGCCGGGTGGCCCGCCGCCGTTGAAGCCGCCGACGTTCTCCCAGCAGGTCAACTGGAAGTGGGTGCGCCGGTCGTTGTACCTGGCCGCCGTCGTGTTGATCGTGCTGCCGCTGATCACCTTCGGGATGGCCTACCTGATCGTCCAGGTGCCTCAGCCTGGGGATCTGCGGACCAACCAGGTGTCGACGATCCTGGCAAGCGACGGCTCCGAGCTCGCGAAAATCGTTCCGCCGGAAGGCAACCGGATCGACGTCAACATCGACCAGGTGCCGGTGCAGGTCCGCAACGCGGTGATGGCCGCCGAAGACCGCGACTTCTACAGCAATCCGGGCTTTTCCTTCACCGGCTTTGCCCGCGCACTCAAGAACAATCTTTTCGGCGGCGACCTTCAGGGCGGGTCGACGATCACCCAGCAGTATGTGAAGAACGCGCTCGTCGGTGACGCCCGATCCGGGGTCGGCGGTGTGGTGCGTAAGGCCAAGGAGCTCGTCATCTCCACGAAGATGACCGGCGAGTGGTCCAAAGACCAAATCCTGCAGGCGTATCTGAACATCATCTATTTCGGCCGCGGTGCCTACGGCATCGCGGCGGCTTCGAAGGCGTACTTCGACAAGCCGGTCGAGCAGTTGACGGTCGCCGAGGGTGCGCTGCTGGCCGCGCTGATCCAAAGGCCGTCGACCCTGGATCCGGCGGTCGACCCCGACGGTGCGGCCACGCGGTGGAACTGGGTGCTCGACGGCATGGTGTCGATGGGCGCGCTGTCGAAGGACGAACGCTCCCAACAGGTTTTCCCGCCGACGGTGTCGCCGGAGCAGGCCCGCTCGAACAACGTCACCACCGGGCCGAACGGCCTGATCGAACGTCAGGTCACCAAGGAACTGCTGGATCTGTTCAACATCGATGAGCAGACCCTGAACACTCAGGGCCTGCAGATCACCACGACGATCGACCCGCAGGCGCAGAAGGCCGCCGAGGACGCGGTGTCGAAGTATCTCGATGGCGAGATGCCGGACATGCGTTCGGCGGTGGTGTCCATCGATCCGAAAACCGGTGGAGTGAAGGCCTATTACGGCGGTTCGGATGCGCAGGGCTTCGACTTCGCGCAGGCCGGTCTGCCTACCGGCTCGTCGTTCAAGGTGTTCGCGTTGGTGGCCGCGCTCGAGCAGGGCATGGGGCTCGGCTATCAGATCGACAGCTCGCCGGTCACCGTCAACGGCATCAAGATCACCAACGTCGAGGGTGAGGGCTGCGGTGTCTGCAACATCGCGGAGGCATTGAAGCGCTCGCTGAACACCTCGTACTACCGGCTGATGCTCAAGCTCAAGAACGGCCCGAGTGATGTGGCGGACGCCGCGCACCGGGCCGGTGTTGCGGAAAGCTTCCCCGGGGTGCCCCACACGTTGTCCGAGGACGGCAAGGGCGGCCCGCCGAACAATGGTGTGGTGCTGGGCCAGTACCAGTCGCGGGTGATCGACATGGCCTCGGCCTACGCCACGTTGGCCGACTCCGGCGTGTATCACAAGCCGCACTTCGTGCAGAAGGTGGTCAACTCGCGCGGCGAGGTGCTCTTCGACGCCAGTACTGCCGACAACAGCGGCGAGCAGCGAATTCCCAAGGCGGTCGCCGACAATGTGACCGCGGCGATGCAGCCGATCGCCGGCTATTCACGCGGACACAATCTGGCGGGTGGGAGGCCGTCGGCGGCCAAGACCGGAACCAATCAGCTCGGCGACACCGACGCCAACCGCGACGCGTGGATGGTCGGCTACACCCCGTCGTTGTCGACGGCTGTCTGGGTCGGCACCACTGACGGCACGCAACCGCTGGTCACGTCGTCGGGCGGACCGGTGTACGGCTCGGGCCTCCCGTCGGACATCTGGAAGGCCACGATGGACGGCGCGCTGAAGGGAACAGACAACGAGTCGTTCCCCAAGCCGACCGAGATCGGCGGATACGCCGGTGTCCCGGCGCCGCCGCCCCCGCCACCCGCGCCGCCGTCGGAGACCGTCATCCAGCCCAGTATCGAAGTGGCACCGGGCATCACGATTCCGCTGGGACCGCCGACCACCATCACGATTCCGCCGGGCGGTGGTCCGCCGCCGCCGCCACCGGGTGGGCCGGACCAGCCGGCACCGGTCGGTGGTGACCCCGGCGTACAGCTACCGCCTCCGCCGCCGTGATCGACGGCCGCGCCACCGTCTCACCTGCACCGCTGGCCGAGGATCTGCGCAGCGCTGACGACCGTGACATGCCGAGCCGCAATGACACTGTGGGCGCGGCACTCTCGGAAGTCGTGGGCGGTCCGGTGGGCCGGCACGCGTTGATCGGCCGGACCCGGATCTTCACCCCGTTGCGGGTCATGTTCCTGATGGCGTTGGTGGTGCTGGCGCTGGGCTGGTCGACGAAGGCGCCGTGCCTGCAGACGGTGGGCACCGGCTCACCCGATCAGCGGGTGGCCAACTGGCAGAATCAGCGCGCCTACTTCGAGCTGTGCTACTCCGACACCGTGCCGCTCTACGGCGCGGAGTTGTTGAGCCAGGGCCGCTTTCCGTACAAGTCGAGCTGGATCGAGACCGATTCGAGCGGCCGGCCGCAGATCCGGTATGACGGCAAGCCCGCGGTGCGCTACATGGAATATCCCGTGTTGACCGGGGTGTACCAGTACGTGTCGATGGCACTGGCCAAGACCTACACAGCGGTCGCCAAGATGGTGTCGCTGCCTGCAGTCGCCGAAGTGGTGATGTTCTTCAATTTCGCCGCGATCGGGCTGGCGTTGGCGTGGCTGACAACGGTGTGGGCGTCGTCGTGGCTGGCGGGCCGGCGGGTGTGGGATGCCGCGCTGGTGGCCGCGTCCCCGGTTCTGATCTTCCAGATCTTCACCAATTTCGACGCGCTGGCAACGGCTTTGGCGATCGGCGGCCTGCTGGCGTGGGCGCGCAAGAAGCCGGTGTTGGCGGGCATCCTGATCGGTCTCGGGGTGGCGGCCAAGTTGTATCCGGCACTGCTGCTGCTGCCGTTGTTGGTGCTGGCGATCCGCACCGACCGGATGCCCGAGGCCGCCAAGACCGTGGTGGCCGCGGTGGGCGCCTGGTTCGTGGTGAACCTCCCGGTGATGGTGCTGTTTCCGCGCGGCTGGTCGGAGTTCTTCCGGCTCAACTCCCGGCGCGGGGATGACATGGACTCCCTGTACAACGTGGTGAAGTCGTTCACCGGCTGGGACGGCTTCGACACCAACCTCGGGTTCTGGCAGCCGCCGGTGATCCTCAACGTCGTCGTCGCCGTGCTGTTCGTGTTGTGCTGTGCGGCAATCGCGTACATCGCCCTGACCGCGCCGCAGCGGCCCCGGGTGGCGCAGCTGGCGTTCCTCACGGTGGCCGCGTTCCTGTTGGTGAACAAGGTGTGGAGCCCGCAGTTCTCGCTGTGGCTGGTGCCGCTGGCGGTGCTGGCTCTGCCGCAGCGCCGAATTCTGTTGGCCTGGATGACCATCGACATGCTCGTGTGGGTGCCCCGGATGTACTACCTCTATGGCGAGGGCAACAAGGGTCTGCCCGAGCAGTGGTTCACCGCCACTGTGCTGCTGCGTGACATCGCGGTGGTGGGCCTGATGGTGTTGGTCGTGCGTCAGATCTACCGTCCCGAACTGGATTTGGTGCGCTGGGGCGGCCGGGTCGACGATCCTGCCGGGGGCGTGTTCGACGGCGCCCACGACGCGTATCCGACGCGGTTCCCGCGGTGGTTGCGCCCACGCGCGACGGCGGTTGCCGATGCGCCCGAGGAACAAGAGGCACCGGATGCAAGTCGCGATAGCACTGTTCCCGCATAACACCGCACTGGACGCGATCGGCCCCTACGAGGTCCTGCAGCGCATCCCGTCGATCGACGTGGTGTTCGTCGGGCATCGTCGCGGCGAGGTCCGCAGCGACAACGGAATGCTCGGGCTGACGGTTGACGCCACCTTCGACGACGTCACCGAACCCGACATCCTGGTGTTCCCCGGCGGAATCGGCACCCGCACGCTCGTCGAGGACACCACAGTCCTGGACTGGGTCCGCGAGGTGCACCGGCACACCACCTTCACCACCTCGGTGTGTACCGGCAGCCTGGTGCTGGCGGCCGCGGGCCTGCTGACCGGTTTGACGGCCGGGACGCATTGGCGGGCCACCGAGCTGTTGGAGTCCTTCGGCGCGATCTACACCCCGCAACGGGTCGTCGAGCATCTGCCGGAGCGCATCATCACCGCAGCCGGGGTATCCAGTGGCATCGATATGGCGCTGCGGCTGGTCGAGCTGCTGGTCGGACGGCGGGCCGCGGAGGCCAGTCAGCTGATGATCGAGTACGACCCGCAGCCGCCGTTCCAGGCCGGCGCGGTGGACCAGGTCTCGGATGCCACCTTGCAGCTGGCGCTCGAGTACTACGGCCAGCGGAACTGATTTCGCTGATCAGCCTGCACTCCGGTAGCCTGTGCAGGTTGCCGACGCAGGCGACCCTTCTGCCACGGACACGCCGTGGCCGCTACGACCATAGGAGGTGATGAGGTTCCCATGCGTCCATACGAAATCATGGTCATCCTTGACCCCACTCTCGACGAGCGCACCGTTGCCCCGTCCCTGGAGACGTTCCTGAACGTCATCCGGAGTGACGGCGGATCGGTCGACAAGGTCGACATCTGGGGCCGGCGCCGTCTGGCCTACGAGATCGCCAAGCACGCCGAGGGCATCTACGCCGTCGTCGACGTGAAGGCCGAGCCGGCCACCGTGTCCGAGCTCGATCGGCAGCTGAACCTGAATGAGTCCGTGCTGCGGACCAAGGTGATGCGGACCGATAAGCACTGAGTCCAGTTCGGACTCACTATCCGCTGAGTGGATAAGCGCGCCGCGCGTCGGAGCTCTTACGTAGGCTTCGCGGTGAATCCATCCGCCTATGCCAGGAGGACCTTGTGGCCGGTGACACGACCATCACCGTCGTCGGAAATCTGACGGCCGATCCCGAACTGCGGTTCACCCCGTCGGGTGCAGCCGTCGCCAATTTCACGGTGGCGTCCACACCCCGCACGTTCGACCGTCAGACCAATGAGTGGAAAGACGGCGAGGCGCTGTTCCTGCGCTGCAACATCTGGCGTGAGGCGGCCGAGAACGTGGCCGAGAGCCTCACCCGCGGTTCGCGGGTGATCGTTCAGGGCCGGCTGAAGCAGCGTTCCTTCGAAACCCGTGAGGGCGAGAAGCGCACCGTTGTGGAGCTCGAGGTCGACGAGATCGGCCCGTCACTGCGTTACGCCACCGCCAAGGTCAACAAGGCCTCGCGCAGCGGCGGTGGTGGCGGCTTCGGCGGCGGTGGTGGCGGGGGCTCCCGTCCGGCGGCAGCAGCGGCCAGTGAGTCGGGCGACGACCCGTGGGGTAGTGCCCCGGCGTCGGGTTCGTTCGCCGGCGGTGACGACGAACCGCCCTTCTGATACCCAACGAAATCCTTTGTGCGCCAACGGCGCGACTGTGAAGAACGAAAGAGATTGACCCATGGCCAAGACCAACAAGCGGCGTCCCGCACCGGAAAAGCCGGTCAAGACCCGCAAATGCGTGTTCTGCTCGAAGAAGGGGCAGGACATTGACTACAAGGACACGCAATTGCTGCGCACCTACATCAGCGAGCGCGGCAAGATCCGCGCCCGCCGGGTGACCGGTAACTGCGTGCAGCACCAGCGCGACATCGCGATCGCCGTCAAGAACGCGCGTGAGGTTGCTCTGCTGCCGTTCACGTCGGCGGCGCGGTAGAGAACGGAAGTATCGAGATGAAGCTGATTTTGACCGCTGAGGTCGAGCACCTCGGAACCGCCGGCGACACCGTCGAGGTGAAGGACGGGTACGGACGCAACTACCTGCTGCCGCGCGGCCTGGCCATTGTGGCCTCCCGCGGTGCACAGAAGCAGGCCGACGAAATCCGTCGTGCCCGCGAGACCAAGACCGTGCGCGATCGTGAGCACGCCGACGAGATCAAGGCCGCCATCACCGCGCTGGGTTCGATCCAGCTGCCGGTGAAGTCGGCCGCGGACTCGGGCAAGCTGTTCGGCTCGGTGACCGCCAACGACATCGTCGGCGCCATCAAGAAGGCCGGCGGACCCAGCCTGGACAAGCGCACCGTGCAGCTGCCCAAGGCACACATCAAGGCGACTGGCGCCCACACCGTCGGAGTGCACCTGCACCCCGAGGTGAACGTCGACATCACCGTCGACGTCGTGGCCCAGAGTTAGCCGTCCGCGTCAATTCCCCGGGTGGCGGCCCTGCGTGGCTGCCCCCGGGGAATTGCTGTATCTCTGGCGAACACTTCCGGGCGGGGTCGCCACAGCTAATCTAACCGTCCGTTAACCTGGCGCATAACCTCCGGCAACACAACACGCCCGAGATCGCAACCGAGGCCGACACGCCGACGGACTTGCCATCCACAACACTCACCTGGCGCTACCCTGCGTTTAGCTGGGCGGATAATCCAAAATCGGCCGGTCATCCACAGGTTCTCCCCAACGACTCAACACCTCTTTTGCCAGCTATCCACAAACCACTAACAGGTTGATGAACAGGCTCGGTTTGCGAGGGCCCCAGCAACGTCTAGCGTGAGCCGTCGGCAGTGCGGTTCATCATCGTGACGCCGAATGCTTGTCGGGGGCGTGGGGTACACCTCTGATAGTGCATCGAACAGAAGTTCGACGAATTCAAGAGGAGGTGGGGCAGCCCAATGGCGGTCGTCGACGATCTCGGTCAGCCCGGGATGGACAGTCCTCCTCCTTCTGAGGACTTCGGTCGCCAGCCTCCCCAGGACTTAGCAGCCGAACAATCCGTGTTGGGCGGCATGCTGCTGTCCAAGGACGCCATCGCCGACGTGTTGGAGCGGCTGCGCCCGGGTGACTTCTACCGGCCGGCCCACCAGAACGTCTACGACTCGATCCTGGACCTCTACGGCCGCGGTGAGCCCGCGGACGCTGTCACCGTCGCCGCCGAGCTGGACCGTCGCGGGCTGCTGCGCCGCATCGGTGGCGCGCCCTATCTCCACACGCTGATCTCGACGGTGCCGACGGCGGCCAACGCCGGGTACTACGCGGGCATCGTGGCGGAAAAGGCGTTGTTGCGGCGTCTCGTGGAGGCCGGCACCCGGGTGGTGCAGTACGGCTACGCCGGCGCAGAAGGTGCCGACGTCAACGAGATCGTGGACCGCGCACAGGCCGAAATTTACGACGTCACCGAGCGGCGCACCGCTGAGGACTTCCTGCCGCTGGAAGATCTGCTGCAGCCGACGATGGACGAGATCGACGCCATCGCCTCGAACGGCGGCCTCTCCAAGGGCGTGCCGACGGGCTTCGAAGAGCTCGACGCGTTGACCAACGGTCTGCACCCGGGTCAGATGATCGTGGTGGCGGCCAGGCCCGGTATGGGCAAATCGACCCTGGGACTAGATTTTTTGCGGTCCTGCTCGATCAAGCACCGGTTTCCGAGCATCGTGTTCTCGCTGGAAATGAGCAAGTCCGAGATCGTCATGCGACTGCTCTCGGCCGAAGCGAAGATCAAGCTCGCCGATATGCGCTCGGGCAAGATGACCGACGAGGACTGGACGCGCTTGGCGCGCCGGATGAGCGAAATCAGCGAAGCCCCGTTGTATATCGATGATTCGCCGAACCTGACGATGATGGAGATCCGCGCAAAGGCGCGCCGGCTGCATCAGAAGGCCGGATTGCGGCTGATCGTGCTCGACTACCTGCAGCTGATGACGTCGGGCAAGAAAGTCGAGTCGCGCCAGCAGGAAGTCTCCGAATTCTCCAGGCAGATCAAGCTTTTGGCCAAGGAACTCGAAGTTCCGGTGGTCGCGATGAGCCAGCTGAACCGTGGTCCCGAGCAGCGCACCGACAAGAAGCCGATGCTGGCCGACCTTCGCGAGTCGGGATCGATCGAGCAGGATGCCGACATGGTGATCCTGCTGCACCGGCCCGATGCCTTCGAAACCGACGACCCGCGTGGCGGCGAAGCCGACCTGATCGTCGCGAAACACCGTGCAGGACCTACGCGTACGGTGACGGTCGCACACCAGCTGCATCTGTCGCGGTTCACGAACATGGCGCGGTAACGGTCATTGGTGTCGCTGCGCTTGTGACCTTTCAAACTGCACGACCAAATCTCACCTGAAGTGACCCGCGAATGGCCGATTAGCCACGAAGGGTGAGACGACAACAACAGGGAGCTGATCTCGTAGAGGGGCGCGGATGAGTGCGATAGTGCCGTCGACGCCCGTCGTCAATCGTGGGCGACCGAACACCGCCGGACAGCCGGTGCCCCGTTGTCGAACATGATGACCTCGGCTTGGCGGCCAGGCCGTCGAGCAGTGTGGCGGCGGCCATCGGCACGGTGGTCTACGTCAGCTGACGCAGTCGCCATTTGCTTCGTGTGAGTTGGTCAGTCGAGGGTGATGTCGGTCAGCGCGATGGATACCACTAGTTGCTCGGGGATCGGGTGGTTATCGGGATCGCGAACGTAGATCATGCGGGTGCGCGGGATGATGACGCCGTCGATCTCGTCGAAGTCTGAGACGTAGTGGGCGGCCGGGGAGCCGCCCGCGATGTCCACTTGGTAATCGCGGCGTTGGATCAGGCCGTCGTCGTCGATGTAGAGCACCTGGTGCGGGCTGTGGGTGGCGATGGAGTCGGGATAGCTGACATGCAGTCGCCGCCAGGTCTGGCCGCGTTCGGTCCACGGCTCACCTTCCTCGGTGCGTACACCGGGCAAAATGAGGTTGAACGGTTCGGCGGTGTACGTCCACATGGCGTAGCCGGTGAAGTATGCCAATTGCAGTGTCGTCCAGCGTGTTTCGAGGGTGTGGCCGGCGAAGGAGGCGCGAGGGTCGCCGAGCATCTCCACGACGTCGCCGTCGAGTGTCTCGATACCCACTCGGTCCGGTGTGTAGGCGGTCCTCAGGTCGTATGCGGTAAACGGACACAGGGAGGTCCGCTGGTCCTTGATCCACACCGTGATGTCACCGTCGTCGACGATGCCGGGGACCTGTTTGATGTCCCAGATGGCTCCGCCGAAGCGCTTGTGTGCGCTCACCGATGTCAGCTGGTTCCAGCGGTCGGCCCCGCCGTACGCCTGCAGCGTCTTCTGGAGTAGGTCCGTCACGAGGTGCCTTTCAGCGTCCGAGGAACTGACGGATGTGGTGGCCGAAGTCGACCGGGTACTGGCCGAGGAAGCCATGTCCCGCGTCGGGGTAGATGCGTAGCTGTGCGCCTCGGATTCGTTCGGCGAGCAGGTAGCTGTTCTTGGTTGACATCATGGTGTCGTTGTCGCCGTTGGCTACCAGGGTGGGCTGCGTGATTGCCGAGAGCCGTTCCAGCTTCGAGGTTTCCGGGATGCCCCACGTCATCAACGCCTGATACTGGGCGTCGCGGCAGGCCAGCGTCGTCTCAACGTCGCGGGCCTCGGTGCGGGTGTGGGTGCGGGCGAGGTACTCCCAGCCGCGCTGGACGCTGGCTTCCGATCCGGAGAAGAAGAGGGCGAGGAAGTTCTCGGCGGTGATGTCGTCGCCGCAGGCGTAGGTGTAGACGTCGTCAGACCAGCGGTGCAGATCCGGTGCGCCTTGGGGGGCGGTGCCGGCCAGGACGAGGCGTCGCGGTAGTCGGGGGCGTATCAGGGCGATCTCCTGGGCGATGTGCCCGCCGAGGGAGAATCCCAGCAGATCGACGGTGGTGAGGTCGAGCGCATCGATGAACCGCAAGGCGCCGCGGGCCATGTCAGTGACGTTGTCCGGTGTTGTTCCGGTGGATCCGCCGACGCCGGGCAGATCCACCGTGATCACCTCACGGTCCGCGCTCAGGATGTCCAGCAATGCGGGGTCCCAGTAGTCGAGGTTTCCGCGGAAGTGCTGGAAAAGCACGAGCGGCGGCAACGTCACCGAGGGTGTCCCGATTCGCCGGTAGGCGAGGGTGTCCCCGGCCACATCGAGTCGAAGGTTGGGCGCGAGGGCGGCTCCCGCGTCCTGTGCGATGGTCGTCATCGTGCTGTCTCCCTAGCGCTGCTGGTCCAACCGTTGTCGATCACATTCGCAGGAAGCCACCCCGTGCTGTATCCGTCAGTTGACTACCGCTTCCTCGTGCGTGCCGGGTGGGTTCCGGTAGCAATTCGACCTATGGCATCTACCGCGGCGCCCATCCCACACTGGCATGCCGGAAACATTTTCAGGACAGTGGGATTGGAGCACACGTGCCGTACCTCAGCGGGTCGGATGGAACTCGACTCTTCTTTAAGGAATGGGGCAGTGGGCCCGCAGTGGTGTTCTGCCACGGTTGGCCGCTGAGCGCAGACGCCTGGGACGTCGAGCTGAAGCTGTTCGCCGACAACGGCTTCCGGGCCATCGCCCACGACCGCCGCGGGCACGGTCGGTCTGAACACAGCTGGGCCGGAAACGACATGGACACCTACGCGGCCGATCTTGCCGCGGTCATCGACGGTTTGGGATTGTCAAGCGTCGTCCTGGTCGGGCACTCGACGGGTGGCGGGGAAGCGTTGCGCTATGCGGTGCGGCATGGCGCGGGCAGGGTGCGCAAAGTGGTCACCATCGGCGCCATTCCTCCGGTGATGGTGCAATCGGCGGCCAATCCGGAGGGCACTCCTGTCGCGGCGTTCGATGACATCCGCGCGCGGGTGTTGGCCGACCGGTCGCAGTACTGGAAGGAGTTGGCGCTGCCGTTCTACGGCTTCAACCGCAACGGAGCACGGGTGTCGCAGGGGTTGATCGACCACTTCTGGCAGCAGGGCATGCAGGCGGGTCTAGCGTCGGCCTACGACTGCGTCAAGGCGTTCTCCGAGACCGATCTGACCGGTGACCTCAAGGACCTCGACGTCCCGATCCTGATCGCACACGGTGACGACGATCAAATCGTCCCGATGCACGATGCCGCGTCGAAGGCGATCGAACTGGTCCGCTACGGATCACTGCGCGTGTATCCGGGTGCCTCGCACGGGATTCACGGTGAGTATCAGCAGCAACTGGGCCGGGACCTGCTCGATTTCATTCGGGCTTGATCTCCACCAGGGCGACCCGCGACGAAGGTACGCGCTCGCCGTCCGAGCCGCGGAATACGACGCCGACGGGCTCACCGGTGGAGGAGTCGATGAAGCGGAGGTCGCTGCTGTGAGCGCGGGCGAGGTGGATGTGGCCCCACTGGCCGATAGCCGCGAGCGCAGGGATTAGCGCGTGCCCGGCTTTGGTCAGGACGTAGCGGCTACGCCTACGGTCGCCGGGGTTTTGATAGTCGACCATCTCGAGGACGCCGGCATCCACCAGTTCGCCGAGACGAGCACTCAATACGTCGGATGCGGCACCGAGCTGCTCGCGGAACTCCGAGAACCGCGACCGGCCAAGGAAGGCCTCGCGAAGGATCAGCACAGCCCACGGTTGGCCGAGTATTGACATGGTGCGCGCAATGGGGCACGCATCCTCGGACCACAACTCACGACGCATCCCGCCATCCTAGCTGAGTTGGTATGCCAAACCCAGCTCTGGTACCTTCGAGCGGGTGATGGTCGGGCGATCAGCGGAACTGGCCGAAGTCATCGCCGCACTGGCGGCTGTGTCCACCGGCGGATCGGCGTTGGTGGTCGAGGGGGATCCGGGAATCGGGAAGTCCACTCTGCTCGCGCGCGCGAGTGAGTGGGCCAGCGCCAACGGGTACGGCCGGCTCTATTGTTCGGGCGTGCAGAGCCACAGCGAGATCGGCTTCGCCGGGCTGCACGAACTCCTACATCCGCTCCTCGTCCACGCACCTGCACTGCCCCCACGTCAGCGTTCGGCCCTGATGACCGCTTTCGGACTGGAAGACGGCCCAGTACCCGATCGGCTCCTGGTCAGCCTGGCGGTTCTCGGGCTGCTGGAAGAAGCCGCCAACAATAGGCGCCTGCTGCTGGTCGTCGACGACGCACAGTGGTTGGACCAATCCACCCTCGACGTGTTGACCTTCGTGGCGCGTCGACTGACCAACGCGCCCTTGATGATGCTGTGTGCCGTGCGCTCGGCGCTCGACGGCACCGCCCAGTACCTCGACGGGTTACCCCGGTTGCCGCTGGGTCCACTCGGCTCCGACGAGGCCGCCGAGCTTCTCGCCGCGACCCTGACGGCCTCCACCAACGCCCGCGAGGTCGACGCCTACACCCGTCGGCGCGTGCTGGAGCAAGCCCGCGGCAATCCGCTGGCGGTCACCGAAATGGCTGTTGCGCTCGGCGAGCGGGCCACAGACGCCGTCCTCTTCGCGGGGGAGCCGTTGCCCACCAGCCGGCGCGTCGAGCGCGCCTTTCTGACTCAGCTGGCAGCGCTACCGGATCAAAGCCGGCTCCTTCTGTTCGTTGTCGCGGCCGGTAACGGGGTGTTGACCGAGATTCACAGCGCCGCAGAAGTTCTGGGATTGAATCTCGCCGAACACCTGGCCCCGCTGGAGCGATCGGGCCTCATCGTCGTCGGCCGCGGCGAGATCCAGGTCCGACATCCGCTGATTCGATCCGCCGTGTATGGCGCGGCGCCGCTGTCGTCACGCTCGATCGTGCACCGTGCGTTGGCGACCGCGACGACGGATCCGAACAGCGCCGCCTGGCATCGGGCCGAAGCGGCGTTCGGCCCGGATGAAGACGTCGCCGCCGACCTCGAGCGTGCCGCGGACAGGGCACGAGCCCGTGGCGCCGGCGCGGAAGCCGCTGCGGCGCTACGGCGTGCAGCGATCCTGACCCCGGACATCGACCGGCGCGTCGATCGGCTGGCGTCCGCTGCCGACGTCGCGCGCAGTGCGGGATTGATCGACGAGGCGATCAGAATCCTTCAGGAGGCGGAGCCACTGGCCGGGCACGGCGTCGCAGATACGCGGCTAGCGATCACCCGGTTCGTGCTCAATGCGACCGCCGCGATACCGGGCCAGTCGGCCGCCGAACTGCTGGCCCTGTCCGGGAAACTGCCCGAGGGGGACCCGAGACAACGAGAGTTGCTGTGGGCCGCGGCAATCGAGTGCCGGATGCACGGCCTGGCCGAACAACCTCGGCTCGATGTCATCGCAGCGATCCGTCGCGTCGACCAGTTCGACTCGTCGGACGACCCCTCCGACCCGCCACTGGCCATCGCCCTCGCACTGGTCGACGACGTGGGCCAGGGACCACGGTTCCGGGCCCGGCTACCGGAGTTGATCGACGAGGTCAGCGACGACCCGCTCTCGATGTTGTCCTTGGGAATGGCCGCCGAGGGAGTCTCGGACCGGGACAACGCCTTTCGCTGCTACAGACTGGTGCAGAAGCACGGCCGGGAAACCGGTTCTCCTGCCAATGAGTGTGAAGGGCTGAGGGGCGCGTCGCAGATTCTGTTGACCCAGGGCCGACTCCAGGCCGCCGCTGTGAGTGCACAGCATGCGCTGCGGATGGCCGAAGCCATGAACCTACCGACTACCGCCGGTTCGGCAGCGGCGATCCTGTCCCGCACGTTGACATGGCAGGGGCAGCCGGAGAGCGCCCGCCACGCGCTCGACCGTTCTCGCGAACATCTGGCCACGGACCCCAGCATCCTCTGGAACGACGACGTGCATTGGGCCGCCGGCTTCGCGTCGCTGTGCGACGGCAACCACACAGACGCACTCGCTCATCTGCTGAAGATGACGCAGCATCGAACGAGTCGGCGCTGGGCGGTCGCCGACCTGGCCGAGGCCGCCGCGGGATGCGGTCAAGCGGACACCGTTCGCCCGCTGCTCGCCGCGATCGAAGATCAGGCCGAAGCCCTTGGCGTGAACAGCTTTCTGCTACACCGCGCCCGCGCGCTAGTGGCGGAGTGCCCGGTGGAGGCCGATGAGAGATTCGGGGCCGCGCTATCGGCGGCCGAGGGCAGCGGCGCCGAGGTGGAGATCGCGCGGACGCAGCTCCTCTACGGGGAGTGGCTCCGCCGCCGCCGCCGCGTCCTCGATGCCCGTTCACACCTGTCCGCCGCCTTCACCGCCTTCGACACCGCCGGGGCGAAGCCCTTCGCCGACCGGGCCGCCGCCGAGTTGCGCGCCGCGGGCGCCGCCGCCGCGCCTACGGCGGGCAGGAGCAACGCGGCGGCGACCTTGACCGCCCAAGAACTGCAGATCGCTCACATGGCGGTTGCCGGAATGACGAACCGCGAGATCGCCGACCGCATCTATCTGTCCCACCGCACCGTGGCCGCCCACCTGTACAAGGTGTTCCCCAAGCTCGGCATCACCCGACGCAATCAGCTTCACGCAGCCCTGGGGGGTCGTCTCGAGGACGCTGAACCAGTCATCTGACGGATGCCCGTCGGCGAGCCGCTGGTCCACAGTTGGGTGCACGGAGCCAATCAGGGATCGGCTTCACCGCACACCCGCTAAGGAGACACGATGACCGGCTTGGTCGACTTCACGATCGAAGCACACGGCGGCCTCAACCGCTTCCGCCAGTTCGCGTTCCTGACCGCCCGGCTCCGCCAGGGCGGCGTGCTGTGGGGACTCAAGGGCCAGCCGACTGTTCTGGAGGAAGCCAACGTCCGCGTCGACCTCACCCGAGAGTGGGTGTCGCACTGGCCTTTCGCACCCACCGACCACCGGTCTCAGTTCACCCCAAAGCGAGTCACCATCGAGACGCCGGCAGGCGAAGTCGTCGAGGAACTTGACGAGCCCCGCGACTCGTTCGCCGGTTACGTCATGGAGACCCCGTGGAGCAACGCGCAAGTCGCCTACTTCGCGGGCTACACGATGTGGACCTATCTGACGTCCCCGTTCATCCTCGCCCGACCGGGGGTTCTCGCCGAGGAGATCGACCCGTGGACCGAGAACGGGGAGACCTGGCGGAGGTTGCGCGTCACCTTCCCCCAGGACATCGCCACCCACAGCACCGTGCAGACCTTCTACATCGACGACACGGGCCTCCTGCGCCGCCACGACTACGAAGTGGACATCCAAGGCAGCAATCCCGCCGCCCGCTACCTCCTCGAACCCGTCGACGTACAGGGGATCGTCCTACCGTCCAAACTGCGCATCTTCCCGCGCAACGACGACAACACCCCTGCCGCCGAACCGTTGATCGTGTCGGTGGATCTCAGTGACTACGCCTTCGAGTAGGCCTTCTGCACGCAACCGACCTCGACGACGGTAGGTGTATTCATGAACGAGGACGCCACCCTGCAGGTGGAACTGCTGGTGATCGGATTCGGCAAGGGCGGCAAGACACTTGCCGCCATGATGGCTTCCCGCGGGCAGCGGGTCGTCTTGGCAGAGGAATCTCCGCTGATGTATGGGGGCACCTGCATCAACACCGGGTGCGTTCCCACCAAATCGATGGTCTTCCAGGGTGAACGGAGCGCCAGCGGTGTCGCCGGCGCGGCCGTCTACGCTCAAGCGGTCGCCACTACCGAACGACTCACCGCCGGCCTGCGGTCGGCGAACATCGCCGCGTTCGATCCGATCGCGACTGCCACGGTGCTAATCGGCACCGCGCGCTTCGTCGACGAGCACCGGGTGGCGGTGAGCACCGAGCACGGCGTTGTTACGGTCGATGCCCGCACGGTGGTGATCGGCACGGGATCGGTACCGGTGATACCCAATGTCCCAGGGCTGCGACAGTGCCCCGTAGCTGTGACCAGTGCACAGCTCCTGCGTCTGGCATCACGCCCCGACCGACTGCTGATCCTCGGAGGTGGCTATATCGGTCTGGAGTTCGCCTCGATATACGCCTCCTACGGCACCTCGGTCACAGTCCTGGAACACCGCCCCACCGTCCTGGCTAGTGAGGACGACGACATCGCAACAGAGGTGCGCGAGCTGCTCCAGGAACGCGGCGTCACGGTTCTCACGGGAGCGAATGTCACGGGGGTGCAGACCATTCAACGCACTGGACTGCCGCCGCTGGCCCGTGTCGAGTACATCGCCGAGGGTGCGATGCACGCCATCGATGCCGACACTGTGCTGATAGCGGCAGGCCGCGCACCGAACACGACCGACCTCGGACTCCAGCGCGCCGGCGTGGAAGTCGACAGCAGCGGTGCCATCGTGGTGGACGAGTACCTGCGCACGACCCGTCCACACATCTACGCCGTCGGCGACGTCAACGGCGGACCGCAGTTCACGTATATCTCCCTCGACGACTACCGCATCGTCCTCGACCAACTCCAGGGGGCGTCCGCACCACGGCGCGCGACAGACCGTGTGGCAGTGCCGAGTTGCCTGTTTCTGACGCCCCCACTTGCGCGCGTCGGGCTCACCGAACGTCAAGCTCGAGCGGGCGGACGCGATGTGCTCACCGCAGTGAGCCCGGTAGTCAAGCTTGCGACAGTCGCCCGCGCGCGGATCGTCGGTCGAACCGACGGGATGATGAAGGTGGTCGTGGACGCTCGCACCGACGAGATCCTGGGCGCAGCGCTCCTGTGCCACGACGCTCAAGAGATCATCAACATCGTGGCACTCGCCATGCGGCACGGCATTACGGCCACCGCATTGCGTGACGAGATCTACACACATCCCTCGATGGCGGAGTGCTTCAACCAACTGCTGGGCATGCTCAGGTAAGTCGCCACGGGCCCCGACCCACAGTCACGTGACCGATGCCCGAACGGGCTGCGCCGATCCAGTCTGACGAAAACAGCAACTGCACGAAAGGATTCACTCGATGCTAACGATCAGCCAGGACCAATTCGGCGGCCCCGAGGTGCTTCACCCAGTCGAGATCGACCGGCCCGCTCCCGGTCTCGGGGAGATACTCGTGCGTGTGCATGCCGCTGGCGTGAACCCCGTCGACGTCATGAATCGTGAGACCGGGGTTCTGGTCGGCGACCCGCCCTTCGTTCTGGGCTGGGACGTTTCTGGAACGGTCGAGGCGGTCGGATTCGGTGTGACGCTATATCGGCCCGGCGACGAGGTGTTCGGGATGTTGCCGTTCCCCGGCGGTCACGGCGCGTATGCAGAATTCGTGGTGGGTCCGACTCGCGTGTTCGCGCCGAAACCAGCGAACATCGATCACGTGCAGGCAGCCGCGCTGCCGCTGGCGGGCTTGACGGCATTGCAGGCGTTGGTAGAGACCGCCGAGATCACCGCAGAAAGCCGGGTGCTCATCACGGCGGCGGCCGGCGGCGTCGGACATCTAGCGGTACAGATCGCCAAAGCGTACGGCGCGTACGTGTACGGCCTGGTCGGCCCGGAGGCTTCCACGTACGTCACCGGCTTGGGAGCGGACGAGGTAATCGACTACACCACAACAGATTTTGCCAGTGTGACCGGACCCTTGGATGTCGTGTTCGACCTGGTGGGAAACGACTATCTCGACAAGGCCCTGCAGGTCCTCAACCCCGGCGGGATGCTGGTGTCCACGCTGCCCCAAACGCTGCGACCCGTCGCAAAATCAGCGGCGGAAAAAGGCATCAGGCTTGCCGGTTTGATGGTCGAGGCGGATCGGCTGGGTATGACGACACTGGCGGCACTGGTCTCGCAGGGGGACCTTGTTCCTACCGTGGCGGCGACCTACCCCCTAAGCGCCGCCGGCAGGGCGCAGGCGACCAAATGCGGTCCCGGCAAGACGGTACTTCTAGTGGCAGACCACATTTGACGGGCGGGCTCATTCACGGCCGATGACGCGAAACCTCGGCTGCGGAAGCAGCACCGACAATTTCACTCAGGCGCATGTCCACGCCGCCTCACGCGGACGCGCTCATTTGGTCGATGATGTCGGCAGTCGAGAGGACCGCATGCGCCAAGAAGCGATAGTTGACCAGTGCAGCCTGGTAGCCGTCGCCCCACTGCGGGTGGCGGGGCCCGGCGACAGCGTCGACAGCCACTGCCACCTCGAAGCCGTCTTCGAGTAGGTGGCGCAGGTGCGATTCGACACACATGTTGGCCAGCATGCCGCCGAGAATGATGCGATTACACCGCTGTTTGCGCAGTTGAAGGACGAGGTCGTTGGTCTGCGGCCCGAACACCTTGTGCGGGCTGACAACCGTGGTCCGGGGATGACCGATGTACGGCCTGAACTCCGGCAGCCAATCGGCGCCCGAATCTGCGAACCCGCTTAGATCGAGCGCGCCCGAGCGGGCGAACGTGCCCGACGCGAACTCGTCGGACTCCAGGGGGCCGTTGAACAGCCAGCGCGAATCGGTCGGATAGAAATAGTGCGGTGAAATGAACATCGGATAGCACTGCTGCACTGCGGAATCCATGATCGCGATCATGTGGTTGACAGTGTCGTTTTCGGTGACGCTGGCGCCGACAGCTCCCCAGTTGCGACCCTGCGGACTGAGCACGTCGATCTGGGGGTCGATGAACACCACTGCGGTGTCGGACGGATGAAACCTCATCGGAGTTCTCCCAGCGAGTCCGATGCGGTCACGTTCGCGGCCGGCAGGCTGACGGTCATATAGGTCTCAGTGACCGCGCCTACGTCCGCCTCGCCACCTTTGCCAAACCCGATGACCCACGGATCGCCATGCATCCCACTTCCTGGTGTGTCCGTGGTCATGCGAGAAAGGTCAGAACTTCGCGGGTGAAATCGTCGATGTGCTGGAACAGAAAGCCGTGCCCGGCATCGCTGTAGAGCACCACTTTAGCGTTCGGCAGCCGACCCGCCATGGCATAACTGGCGTATGCGTCGATCATCCGGTCGTGCGCGCCGTTGGCTACCAGCACCGGAATCGCAATCTCTGCGAGGCGATCCCAGATACTCGAGCCTGTTGATGCGATCACAGCCAACTGCGCTTGCATCGTCTCCAGAGACACCGGAATGTGATCGGCCGACAAGGTGCGTGCATCCAGCCGGCGCAATGACTCGACGCCCAAGCGGTGCGCACCGTCGGACTCCGGGAAGAACAGGTACAGGAAGTCGTCGTCGTCGTTGACGGGCTTGGTCGCCACCTGCCAGATCCTAGGATCAGGTGCCGGCATGTCGGGCACACCGCCACCGGGAGAGCTTCCGGCAACGATCAAGCGCCGCACGAGGTCCGGCCGGTTGAGCGTTGCGGCTTGCACCACTATCCCGCCCAGCGACCATCCCAACAGATCGACTTGGGCGAGCCCAAGTGCGTCGACGAACTCCGCTAGCCCGCCCGCCAATGCATCCATGGAGGTCGGGGCAGCGCCCGTGGTCTTGCTGTGACCGAGGTTGTCGAAGATGATCACATCGTGTGTCGAGGCCAACCTGTCGAGGAAGCGCGGATCCCAATGGTCCATGGTTCCTCGAAAGCGTAACGCCAGCACCAGCGGTACACCCGATCCGCTGCCAAACCTTCGGTAGGCGAATCGCGCGCTGGCCCCGTCAATGTACTGGGTTTCGGCTCCTGCCGAGGGTGCCTGAGTCATCTCGGGTGAACTCCTGCTCTATTCAGACGCGGCGTAATCGGAGCCGCTGTGCAGTGCGATCGTCTGTGTCGAAGGCGGTCTGCGTCCATACGTATGTTGACTGCGTTTCTGCGTGGGGCGGGAACCCCGGAGTGGTCGTGAAACGCGAGAAGCCACAATTGTGGCTTCTCAAATTTGATGTCCACTCCCAAGGTCCACTGGATATCCAGTTCGACATTTCGGTGAGATTCTTGAGCTTGATGCGGTCGCCTTCAGTCAGCGATGGTTTGATGCGTGGAACACCCACGATGTGGCCCTTGAGGATTTCGAGCATGGGCATGGCGTGAGAAGGGTGCCATCAACGCAGTTCAGTGGTGTGCGAGTGGGCATGAAGTTTGAGAAGCCACACTCGGGCATTCACTTCAAAGGTTCGGGTGTGAAGGTTACGTCGACATCGCCCACTGTCATCGTCACCTGACCTTCCATCACCATCACCTGCGCCGAGACCCGTCGATCCACGGTATGGGCCAGCTGCTGAACCGGTGCGTTCGGTATCTGCAGCACCGACAGGTTCGGCAGCCCCGCCACTTTGGGTCCCACAGTGCACCACCAGGTAGCCACGCCGGAGGCGAACGGAAACAGCACCACCTGGTCGGCCTGGCTGGCGGCCTTGCCCAAGGCACGTTCGTCGGGCTGGCCAACGTTGATCCACTCCAGGATCCGGCCGGTGTAGTCCGCGAGCCGCAAATCGGGCACGCCGGGTGTGGACAGGCCCGCCCCGAACGTCAACTCACCGTCGACGTCGCTGAGCCGGTGTGCGCGCAACCCAAAAGCCAACAACCGCACCACCATGCGCTCATCGGTCTCGCTGGGATGACGGGCGACGGTCAGCGTGTGATCGGCGTAGTAACCGTGATCGACATCGGAGACGCCAAGTTCGACCTTGAACACTGTTGCAGAAAGGGCCACACCATAGTGTCCACCCTGGTGGAGTTCCCCGGACAGTCAGGCGGCTTCGAATAGTCGAAACGCATGGCGCGAAGTTCGGTAGCTAGGCGGGGAAATCCGCGCTGCGCGAGAGCGTTTCGTTGACCCGAATGTCGGCCAGGTTCTGCTCCAGCGCTCCGATCACGGCGTCGTACCCGCTGCTGCCGAGGACTAGCCGACGGGGAGGCGGGTCCTGGGCCATCGCCGCGATCACCGCACGGGCACCGCGACGCGGGTCGCCGGGCTGCACCCCGTCCATCTCGACGAAAGCAGCGCGCACCTGTTTCAGCATGTCGCGATAGACGGGAACCAGCTCCGCGACAGGCTCATTGGCGAATCCGGCGTAGGCGTTCGTACGAAACGCTCCCGGTTCGACCGTCAACACGGAGATGCCCTGTCCGGCGACCTCGTCACGCAAGGAATCGGTGACGGCTTCGATGGCGAACTTCGTCGCGCTGTAGTAGCCGAACCCGACCGCCGACACCAATCCCGCGACCGAGGACACGTTGACGATCCACCCGTTCCCGCGAGCACGCATCCCCGGCAACACCGCTCGGGTCACGGACAGCACCGCGAAGAAGTTGAGCTCGAACATCGCCCGAAGCGAGGACTCGTCCATTCCTTCGATCGATCCGTACCAGCCGCGGCCGGCGTTGTTGACCAGCACGTCGATACCGCCGAATCGCTCCTCGGCTGCACGCACTGCGTGCTGTACCTGGTCGGGGTCGGTGACGTCCAGCGCCACAACGAGAACCCGGTCCCCGTACTGCTGGGACCACGTCGCCAGCTCCTGCGGACGCCGGGACGTCAGCACCACCCGGTCACCCGTCTCGAGCGCCGCCTCGGCGAACGCCGTCCCGAAGTTGCCAGGTGTGCCACCGGTGATGAACCAGCGCCGCGTCACGGCTCGATCACCAACCGGCTGATCAGCGCGCCGTCGAAGGTGAACCGGTAATGCAGGTCGGCGACTCCACCGGGGAAGTTGCCCTCCAGATGCTGTGCGACGTCGACGGCAGTGTCGGTCGTGGTCGTGCCGGTGATCTCGGTGGTGTAGCTGTACTCGCTGGCGGCTGTCGCGACCGAGTCCCCGATCTCGTCGTGGCCGGTGTAGTCGTGGCCCTCGTCGGTGACGACAGCGTCGGGGGTGAGCGTCGTGAGGGCTCGGTCGGCTTCGCGCGCGCCGAGTGCGGTCATGAACGTCTTGATGGTGTCCGGGGGTGCATCCCAATCTGTGGTCATGAGCCCACGATGGAGCTTTCCCTAAGGGGAAGGTCAAGCCCGGACCGGACGAATTCGTACCACCAGCCGCAGAGTTGACCTTCCCCTAGGGGGAAGTCGCACGATGGCCTGACCCGACAATGCGGGCGGCGGATCGCAAGAGGAGGACGCCATGGGCGCACAGGTCTCGATCGGTGACTTCGCCGTGATGACCAGCCTGAGCAGGAAGGCGCTGCGGCACTACCACGACATCGGCATTCTCGAACCCGCTCACATCGATTCCCACACCGGCTACCGCCTCTACGACACCAGCCAGGTCGATCACGCGCACATCATTCGCCGGTTCCGCGCCCTCGGCATGTCCATCCCCGACATCAAGGCGCTGCTGAGCACTGACGACGCTGCGGCCCGAACCGAGATCATCACGACGCATCTCGAGCAGATGGAGGTGCAGCTGCAGCAGACGCGTGACACCGTCGGTGCCCTGCGTGAGCTGCTATCGCCCGTACGCACCCCGCCGCACGTGGAGTTGCGCACCGAACCCGCGCTTGCGGTGTGGTCCATCGGCGCCACCATCGAGGTTGCCGAGATCGACAGCTGGTTCGCGGCCACACTGAGCCAACTGCGGGACGCGCTCGCCGCAGCCGGAAGCGCTCCGGCGACGGTCGTGTCGGGTGGGCTTTACGAGCGATCGATATTTCTCGAATCCCACGGGGATGCAAGCCTATTCGTACCCGCACCGCCATCCGCGGAGCCACCGGAGGGTGTCCGTGCCGAGGTCTTGCCTCAGGGCGAATTCGCGGTACTCACGCACCCCGGCGGCCATGAGGGGATCGACCGCAGCTACGCGGCTCTCGGGATATACGCAAACGAGCATTTGATCACCCATCAGGGGCCGATCCGCGAACACTACCTCGGCAGTACGGCCTCGGAGCCAACGACCTTCACCGCCACGGAGATCTGTTGGCCGATCTTCAGCACCACTCCGCCACTGCCTGAGCGATGACTTACATGGAGCAGCCTCGATCCGGAATGGCTGGCGGCCCCGATTCGTAACATCCGTCCGAGAAAATCCGTTGTGCCACCGGTCGATTCGGCCCGACTAAGCCTCACCCAAACTCGGCCGGTAATCAGCCGCCTCGGCCTCGGCAGCAAGCAATGCGCCCAGCTCACCCTCCTGCTGGGCGACGAACACGCCGATCACCTGCCGGCATACCTCAGGCACGCTCACCCCACGCATGCCCGCAATTCGTGTCAGCCCGGCCAGCATTGACGTCGACACGTGAAACTGCACAGTGAACTGACCGCACGAACCATCCTCAGGCGGCAACCCCGGACCCACGACCACAGGTTCATCCACCCCGTACTCGTCGACCTGGGCACCCCGAGCTCGCTCAACAGCTCCACCACGACCACCGCCGGCGGCCGGATCCGGGAACTCCTCATGACTGAACAAACCCATTCCGTTAACGCTAGACCTCGCAGAATCCCCAGCTCGCCAACTAAGCGACGGCGTTCGCGAGAGACCTCGGTGGCGGCGCGGGTGAAATAACACGTTAACGGCGGGTCCAGTGGCGGCCCGTGACAGGATTCTTCAACGTGACGCGCCCCAACTTTCTGGTCATCGTGGCCGACGACCTCGGATTTTCCGACATCGGCGCCTTCGGCGGCGAAATCAACACCCCGAACCTGGATCGACTGGCCCACCGGGGGATCAGGCTCACCGATTTCCATTCCGCTCCGGCCTGTTCGCCGACGCGGGCGATGCTGCTGACCGGAACCGATCACCACGTCGCCGGAATCGGCACGATGCTCGAGATGGCCGCCCCTGAATTCCGCGGCGCCCCCGGCTACGAGGGGTATCTGAACGACCGGGTCGTGGCGCTGCCCGAACTACTTCGCGACGCCGGTTACCTGACGCTCATGTCGGGCAAGTGGCATCTGGGTGACACGATCGACAGGTCGCCGTGGGCAAGGGGATTCGACCGCTCTTTCGCCCTGTTGCCGGCCGGTGCCAGCCACTACGGCACCCGCGGGGGTGGCGGGCTTTCTCCGGTGCCGACGATGTTCACCGAGGACGATCAGTTCGTCACGGTGGGCGAGGACTTCTACTCGTCGGATGCCTACACCGACACGCTGCTGCGGTACCTCCACGAACGTCCCCAAGACGGTGAAGACCAGCCCTTCTTCGCCTACCTGCCCTTCCAGGCGCCGCATTGGCCGTTGCACGCGCCACAGGAAACCATCGCCACCTACCACGGCCGCTATGACGCCGGACCGGACGCGCTGCGCGAGGAGCGGCTGGCCGCGCTCACCCGGCTGGGCCTGTGCCCACCCGACGTCGAGCCGCACCCGGTGGTCGCCGACGGCGCCCCGGAGTGGGCAGACATGACCGACGAGGAGCGTGCCGTCTCCGCCCGCAACATGGAGGTGTACGCCGCCATGGTGGACCGGATGGACTGGAACATCGGCCGGGTGATCGACTACCTCGACGGCACCGGCGAGTTGGACAACACGGTCGTGATCTTTCTGTCCGACAACGGCGCCGAGGGGACGATCGTCGAGGCCATGCCGATGCGCGGCCCCGAGATCGAAGCGTTCGTCGCCAAGCACTGTGACAACAGCGTGGACAACCTCGGTGCCCCCACCTCCTGGGCCTGGTATGGCCCGCGCTGGGCGCAGGCCGCCACCGCGCCGTCGCGGCTGCACAAGGCGTTCACCACCGAGGGCGGTATCCGGGTGGTGGGCTTCGTCACCTGGCCGGGCTTTGCTCGCCAGCGTGACATCGGCACGGCCTTCACCACGGTGATGGACATTGCACCGACTGTGCTGGAGCTCGCCGGCGCCGCGCATCCCGGCACCGAGTACCAGGGCAGGGAGGTGGAGCCGATGCGCGGCCGATCGATGGTGCCCTACCTGTCGGGACAGGCTGATGTGGTGCACGATGCCGACACCGGTACGGGGTGGGAGTTGTTCGGCCGCCGCGCAATTCGCCAGGGCGATTGGAAGGCGCTTCATCTGCCCGCGCCCTACGGTCCAGGCACCTGGCAGCTCTATGACCTCTCGAGTGATCCCGGCGAGGTGCATGACCAGGCCGCCTCGCGGCCCGACAAACTGGCTGACTTGCTCGAGCTGTGGGACCGCTACGTCGAAGACAACGGCGTGATCATCGGACCCGTGTCGCTGTTCGAGCTCGACGCGGAGGCGTATTGACCGCGTGGGCAGTCGAGTTGAGGAATCTGTTGGCGCCTAGCCTGTGCTGATGCCACGCAAACTCAGTGACGACGAAGTTGAGGCGTACTTGGATAGCCGCCCGGGCTGGGCGATCCTGACCACCATCGAAAAGGATGGCTTCCCGCACTCCGTGCCCCTCGGCTACTTCCGCCTCGGCCGCGACATCATCCTCGGTGTGCGAGATGGCACCCGCAAGGTGGCGAATATCGAGAGCAACCCGAACGTGAGCGTCTTGCTCGAAGACGGCTCCACGATGGCAGATATCCGCGGTGTGATGCTGCAAGGCCGCGCCCGCATTGTTCGCGAACCAGGGGAGGCGCTCGAGCTCGCGAGGGAAGGCGCTCGGGCTCGGGGCGTGGCAGAGTCCGACTGGCCGACCGAACCCAGACCCGGCGCCGCCTATATCCGCGTGAGCCCCGTTCGAACCGTGTCCTGGGACTACGGAAATTCGACGTCGAACGACGCTTAGTCTGCCGACACCGCAATGGCGCAGCGTCTTGTCGCTGCTCGGCTAGACAACGTTCAGCGCAGTTCGTAGCCTTGCCCGGGACATCGACAGCCGGGCCAGGACCGCTCCATGACCGAAGGATCGTGACAATCCGCATGACCGGGATTCGCCACTGCCTTCGCCGGACGGTGTGCGTTGCCGGGTCTGTGTTGCTTGTGGTCGCCGCGCCGCTGGGTGCGGTGCACGCGGAGCCGGCCGACGACGCGTTGGGCAGGCTGAACGAGTTGTCTCAACAGGCGGTGCGCAGCCGCGAAGCCGTCACTTCCGCTCAGCGCGACGCCGACGCCGCGCAAGCCCAGCAGGCCGCGGCGGAGGACCGCGAACGAGCCGACCTGGCCGCGTTGGAGGCCGCGAACAATCAACTGGCGCCCTATCAGGCCGCGGTCGACCGCCTTGCGGCGATGACCTACATGGGTGGCGGCGAAAGCCAGATGGCAGCGGTTCTCAGCGCGCCGTCGCCGCAACGTCTCATCGACAAGTTGTCGCTGCAGCATCTGGTGAACGCCACGACCGCCGATCAGATGAGGGCATATCGGGACACGCGAGAGCGTGCCGCAGCCGTCGCCCGTGCCTCAGAGCAATCAGCAGCCGACGCCCGCGCCGCAGCCGAGCGGGCTGCCGCAATCCGCGCGGACCTGAACGCGACGTGGCAGGAACTGTTGCGTCAGATCGCCGCCGCGGAAACTCAGTACGCAGCGTTGACGCCCCAGCAGCAAGCGGTGGTCGACAACGCCGCGCCGCCGCCATTGCCACCGGATGTGCGCCCCCCGCAGGACCCGGCGATCGTCGCGATGCCCGGCCTGCCTCCCGGCGACCTGGCTCCACCCCCGGCCGCAATCCCGGACGATCCCGCAGCCTTGCCCATGGGCGTCGCCAATGAGGCTGGCCTGCAACCCAACACAGTCCTGGTCGCACGAACGATCAGCGCGCAGTTCCCCCAAATTGCCACGATCGACGGGGTACGGCCGGACTCGAAGCCGTGGCATCCGCGCGGTCTCGCGATCGACATCATGATCCCCAACCCGGGGAGTCCCGAGGGCATTGCTTTAGGCGACCAGATCCGCGCGTTCGCGCTCGCCAACGCCGCCCGATTCGGTTTGCAGGACGTGATCTGGCGGGGCGTCTACTCCACGCCGGCCGGGCCGCAAGCCACGGGTTACGGACACTTCGACCACGTACACATCACCACCACTCCGCGCGGCTGACTCGCCGACCAACCCGGATTCGCCGGCCAGCTTTCCGCCGTCATGGACGCACGGGCGCTAGGTCACGCGATCTTCGCAGCCTCGATGATGTCGTGCGGCACAACGGAGAACGCTCGACCGGTGGGCCGCAGACCGGCGCCGATCAGCAGGTCGTCGAGTTCGGCCCGGGAGCGCAAGCGGCCGCCGTCGCGCTGCGTCAGCGTGTGCAGGTCCAACAGCGGCGAGAACGGATTCGGGCGATTGCGCGGCTGCAGATACTCGACCACCAGCAGCTTCGCGCCGACGGGCATGCCGGCTGCCACCGCGGCGAGGATCGTCGCGCAGCGTTCGTCGTCCCAGTCGTGCAGCACGTCTTTGAGAAGGTAGACGTCGGCGGTGGCGTCGACGGACCGGAAGATGTCTCCCTCGACACAGTCGATCCGGTCGGCGACTCCGCGGTCGGTGAGAAAGCGCTCGGCCTCGGCGATCATCCCGGCGCTGTCGACCAGCACTCCGCGCAGATTGGCCTGCGATTCGGTGACGATTACCGACAACAGCGTGCCGATCCCCCCGGCCACATCACACACCACCGCACCCTCAGGCCACGGATACACCCGCGCGATCCCGCGGGCGATGATGCTCGTGGCCTGCCGCATCGTTGCGGCGAAGAGCTGTTGCTCATCGGGATGGGCGGCGTACCAGTCCCATACCGACATGCCGTGCACGATCTCGAACGCGCTGCGGCCGCTGCGCACACTCTCGGCGAGCCCACCCCACGCGTCGACGGTCGATTGCATTCCCTTGTAACGCATCCATGCCCGCAGCGACGACGGGTGGTCGCTGCGGAGCACGGCGCCCATCGGAGTCATCCTCGCCGCCCCGGTGCGCCGGTCCAGGGTGCACAGGCCGCACGCGGTCGCGCCGCGCAGCAGGCGATGGGTGGTCTCCTCGTCGCAGCCGATCCGCGCGGCGATCTGCTTGGCGGTCAATGGCCCGTCCGCAAGCACGTCGGCGATCCCCAGCTCGGCGATGCTCGCAGCGATCTGGACGCCGGCGACGCCCTCCCCGACGTCGAGCATCGCGAACTGCGGTGGCACCATCTTGTCGGCGAGTCGCTTGAGTGCGCGCCGCAATGCGAGGGTGGCCAGCACCACGGGCAGCGGTGTCGATGGCATCCGTGCAGGCTACCTGTGTGGCACCCGCAGGCCGGGCTGATTCGTCACACACGTAGTCACTGATTAGCGGGACGCAGCGGGAACGACACCGTGAATTGCCCTGCCCGGCAGTGGGAATGCTAGGCGAGGAGTCGCTGCGCGTTCTCCGACGTCACTCGCCGCCAATCAGTGCTCGAATCGGCGTCCAGGGCGTCCACCTGCTTGCCAACACCGAACGCGGGTGTCCAGCAGTAGTCGCTTCCGTACAGGATGCGTTCGGTGCCGACCACATCCGTCAAGACTGCCGCCTGAGTGGGCACCGGATACCCGGCGAGGTCGAACCAGAAGCGGCGCAACTGGGTTTCGGTCGTCAGGGGTCCGGGTGGACTGCCATCGGGCATCGGCCACAGGCTGCGGAACTGTTCGATACGCGCCGCCAGAATCGGCAGGGCAGCCCCGCAATGCGGGATCAGGAACTTGATGTCGGGGTAACGGCCGAGAACATTCGCGAAGATCAAATCGGTTACGGTGCGGGTGGTTTCGAACATGAACTCGAGCATGGGCCGGGGCCGACCGAGTGCAACGGCTTCGGCGTGTGACGGTGACGTCGGGTGGACGAACACGATGGAACGCCGCGCGTTCAGGCATTCCCACAGCGGATCGAGCGCCGCGTCGCCGAGGTACTGTCCGCGGTGGTTGCTCAGGAGAACCACGCCGGCCGCGGAGTGACCGTCGATCGCGCGCTGGGCTTCGACGACCGCCGCGTCGACGTCGGGCAGTGGAAGGGAAGCGAAGAACGAGAAGCGCTCTGGATGGGCAGCGACTGTCGTGACGGCGAAGTCGTTGACGTGGCGGGCCAGGGCGGGCGCGGTCGATGGATCCGCGAACGACACTCCGGGCGAGGACATCGACAAGACCGCGTGACGAATCCGGTTGTGCTGCATCAGCTCGAGCTGTGCCTGGATACTCCAGGACGGCCACATGGGCATGCCGTCAGGTTGCTCGATCCCCGCGGAAACCGCGGCGCTGACGTATTCGTCGGTGAGGAAGTGGGCGTGCACATCGACCAATTCGGAGCCGTTCGATCTGGCCACTCGCTCTCCTCGGGCTCAGGGCTCGCACGCCAGGTCGGTCCGCCGCACAACAAAATCTACGCGGCGTCACACCCGGAACGGACCTCTACGAGAGTGGTAACGCCCGGCACATCAGGCAGCGATAATGACGGCATGGTAAAGAAAATTGCTGTTGTCCTGCTCAGCGCGGCCGCATTGTCGGCCATCCCCGCGGCGATCTCCCCGATGGCCCAGGCCGACGTGTGTGGCGACATCGGTGGCCGGCACGTCACCGTCGGCGGCTGCACACCGGGTATCGCGGGCGATGCCGTGGACGCGGCGGTCGCGGGTGACTGGGTTCGCTACGGCTTGCCCGAAACCTACGCGTTTTCGCTGGTCCCCGCCTTCCCCGGCGAACAGCCCTGTATCTCCCCCAACGGGCTGCCGTATTACACCCCCGGTGACGCTCCCTGCTGGGTCGGGTAGCTCCCGCCCGGGAACGCCCGTTCCGTCCGAGCGGGTCCCCTAGTCTCGGAGCGTGACCTCCGCTGCTCAAGAACAGTCCGTCGTAGTCGGCATCGATGGATCGGACGCCTCGCTCGGTGCTGCCCGGTGGGCCGCGGAGTTCGCCGCCACCCATGCCCGCCCGTTGACGTTGCTGCACGCGGTCCCGCGGCTCGAGTGGCATTTCGCCGGTGCTGACGCACCCACCGGACCCGAGGGCAACGGCGACGAAGTGCTCGCGGCGGCCGAAGCGGACCTGCGGTCGGCGCACCCCGATCTCGTGGTCAGCACCGTGACGGTCAGGGCTGCTGTCGCGACGGCCCTGGCAGACGCCTCGCTGGAGGCCCGGCTGCTCGTGGTGGGCACTGGCGCGGCGGACCATCGAGCGCTGGGCGGCCATGCTGTGCGGACCGTCCACCGTGCTCAGTGTCCGGTGGTGGTCTGGCGGGCACCCGTGGCCAAGCGGACCGGCAAACCATTGCCGGTCGTGGTCGGTATCGACGACTCGGAGTCGTCCGGACGGGCGCTCGCGGAAGCCTTCGACATCGCCCGTGCGTTGCACGCACAGCTGACGGTGGTGCACATGTGGGAGATCGACGCGGCGGTCGGAATGGGTGACCTCGGCGGCGCCGGCAACATGGATTGGCAGTTGCTCGATGTGCTGGAGACCCAGCAGCGCCGGCGGATGGACGAGCTGGTGCAACCGCTGGCCAAGAAGTATCCCAACGCCCACGTGGTCAAGGTTTTTCAGGATGTCAGCCCGGCGAAGGGCCTCACCGATCTGTCACGGGAGGCTCAGCTGGTGGTCGTCGGCAGTCACGGCCGCGGAAGGCTGGCCGGCTCGATCCTCGGCTCGGTCGGCCAGAATCTGATCCATCACGCCGAATGCCCGGTGCTGGTGGTCCGGTAATTGACACGGTTGGACAACCTCCGCACCGTTTCGTAACCTTTCCGAGACCTTAGCCACAGGGGTCTGCAATTCGACGGAGACGACGTCGCCCGGCAGTCAAAGGATGCGCAGTCGTGAAGTTTCACCGGCCGTTCGCACCGAAAACGGGTCCGAGCAGGGCAGCGGGAGCGATCGCGATCGTCACTGCCCTCTGCGTGGTGTCGGCCGGTTCGGCGTTCGCCGAGCCGGAATCAGACGAGCTGGCCAAGCTGAACGAGCTGACCAAACAGGCGCAGCAGTTGATCGAGACCGCTCAATCCGTTCAGCTGGACCTCGAGAAGAAGGTGCAGCTGCAGAGCGCCGCGGAGCAGAAGCACGTCGATGACATAGCCGTGCTCGAATCAACCCAGGCGCAGCTGGCTGACTATCAGGGGACCGTCGACAGGGCCGCGGCTGCCATCTACTCCGGTGGACGCACCGACAGCGTGACGGCGTTCTTCGTCGCCGCGTCGCCGCAGCGCCTGATCGACGAACTGGCCTTCCAGCGGACGATCACCGACCAGATGACGGGGCAGCTGCAGAAGTTCCGCGACGCCCAGCGACAGGCCGCGGTCGCCGCAGCGGCCTCCGCCGAATCCGCCGCCACCGCCAAAGCGGCCGCCGACGCCGCGGCCACGCTGCGAGCCGATCTGGAGACCAAGCAGTCGGAGGTCGAGGGTCAGGTCAGATTGGTGCGGGCGACCTACTACGCGCTACCGGCCGCTCAGCAAGCGTTGTTGGGCCCGGGCGGCGCGATCCCCACCGTCGGGATGAGCGGCCTGACCCCCAATGCCCGAACCCTTGCGGCGTACATCATCGCGACCTTCCCGGGTGTGCAGTCGATCGGTGGCGTGCGTGCGGACTCGCTTCCCGATCATCCGAGCGGCCACGCCATCGACATCATGATCGGCTCCGATATGGCGCTCGGCGATGCGATCAACGCAGACGTGCAAAGCCAGGCTGAACGGTTCGGGGTGTCCTACACGATGTGGCGGGTGGCCAACCACTTCAACCACGTCCACGTCACGGTGTCCTGAGTTCTACCGACACCCTTAGTGCGCCGCGTCGATCCCGGTGATGGTGATGGCGAACGGGCCCTGCTGCTTGTCGAGAATGTAGACCGACACTCCGCTGATGCTCGACGGGTCCAGAGTCGCAGGAGCCTGCGGCGCTGGATCCATCCGCATCCCCACCGGCTGAAAAGCTCCCACCGCAAGCTCGTACGTCCGTTGGACGCCGGCCTCGGTGCGGAAACGCTGGATGTAGGACCAGGGCTGTCCCTCGGCGCCCACCCTCAACACGTAGGTCTTACCGTCACCCACCGCGCGCACACGGATCGACGTCGCACCCGCGGCTCGTCGCCCGATATCGGGATCTTCGGGACTGCGGGCGGAGGCGAAACCGCCATTGTTCGCCAGGGAGATGGTCCCCGAAAACACAAGGCCACCATCGCCGTACGCGACGTTCGACGTGGACCGACCGCCCATGACGGGGTCGTTGACCGCCGTCCAGCGGGCAACGTCGGCGGCGTTGAGGGACACCAGCGGGACCTCGGATCCGGGGTTCTCGGCCGCCGGGGCGGACGAGCGCCCAGGCGCTGACGCAGTCGTCGTCGCATCCGCTCCGGCGGGTCGCTCGCCGCTTCCACATGACACCAGCAGGAGGGTCGAGAGTGCTGCCATGGGGCAGGCCAGCCCATATCGAATCATCAACACCGCCCCGGATTGGCGCGAATCTCGTTGCCGCGCATCGGCATGCCATCGATCACGGCGTAGATTCGCTGAAGGTCGGGGACCCCGGTGACACGCAGTTTCTCGCCGCCGTCTTTGCCGATCAGCACCACCGTGAAGGCCTGCGTATCGACCGCGAACTGGGTTCTCAGCCGCTGCGCCTGCTCGGCGTCGACGGGTTGACCGTCGAGCGTGCTGTCGCCGGTGGCCAGCACCTGCCCGAGCACCATGTCGCGGGAGGCGAAGTCACAGCCGGTGGCCTCGATCCGACTCAACGTCTCGGTGAGCCGCGGGTCGCTGTGCGCGGGCGCGAACACCAGCAGAGGACGACGTTCCCAGCGATAGTCGCCGAGTTCAGCAGCCATGGCGGTAGCTGATCCGAGGGCGGCGCTCATCAGCAGAACAGTGAGGACAACCGTCCATCGGAAGATGCTGCGCTTCAGGGCCATGGTGCTTCTCAACTGTAGCGGCCGACGGCGGGTCGCCGCAGCGATCGCCGGGTGATCCAAACCTTCCCGCCAAGGTCATTGCACGCTGGCTATCCGGCGAAATGCTCGCAGCAAAACCGCTCTCAGTTCGTGCTCCGGGTGATCTCCGAGCGCCGAGAGCGCCGGACCCACCGACGTCGCTGAATACACAGCGAATCGCTGGTCCAGGCTTGGATCGGGCCCATAGGTGACCTCGATGAGCGTATCGAGCATCCCGGGCCCACCGACCGCGGTGCGCATGGCTTCACGGAATGCGGCCTGCTGCGCCATTATTCGCGCGAACTCACGGCGTGAGAGAAACAGGTCGGCCAGCCCGGTCACCAGTATCTCCGTGCGTTCCGGCCCAACGGGGTGGGCGAGAGCACGATCCAGGAGTGCGGCGAGGGCAGTCCGCGCCGGCTCAGCCAGGTCCTTGAGGATCTCCTGCTTACCGCGGTAGTGGTAGAACACCGCTGGCTTGGTCAGTCCCATCTCGTTGGCAATGTCCTGCAACGACGTTGCCTCATAGCCCTTTTCGGCGAACAGCGTCAGCGCCACACTGACGATGCGAGCACGCGTCTGGCGGACGCGCTCTGCGCGGGTCTGAGGCTCAGGATCGTGCGGGACCACGCGCTCACTTTACGGCTGTTAGACGGATCACATGTCCATCGTCGGCTGGACATTTCATTTAACGACCGTAAAGTGAATCTCAACAACCGCTCGACCGGAAGGACAGCTGATGCTCGATGAAGTCGCTGGCGCGAGCGCCGCCACAACGACAGCGCAGGGCCGCCATCACGAGATCGCGTGGATCACGTTGGGAACAATGAGCGGTCCACTTCCGAGCGCCGTACGGCACCAGCCGGCGAACGTGCTCTACGACGGGGTGGAGGCGATTGTCGTTGACTGCGGGGACGGCGCGGTCGATCAGCTGTCCAAAGCCGGGATCTCACTTCCGGCCGTGCACACCGTGATACTGAGCCACCTGCACATCGACCACACCGCAGGGCTGTACGGACTCCTGGGGCGCCGGCTGCAGGCGCAGATCCCGGGACCGCTGACCATTTACGGCCCGCCTGGCACCCTCCGCATCGCCAATGCGATCCGGTCGTCGTTCGATTTCGCGTCCGGGCTGATGTCGCAGGTCCCGGGTTTCATCCGGCAGTCTGACGCCGATATCACCGTCGTCGAGATCACCGACGGCTCCAGGTTCACCGTGGGACGAATCGATGTGACGGCGACGATCAACACGCACTACGGCTATCCGGAGGGCAGCCCGGAAGCATCGCGCTACCAGTCGCTTTCGCTGCGCTTCGATACCCCGACACGCAGTCTGGTCTATACCGGTGATACCGGCCCGAGTGACAAGGTCGAGCGTCTGGCTCTCGGGGCGGATGTACTGGTAAGCGAGATCACCGACCCCGATCAGGTCGTCGGACAGATTTCGCGCTCTCTGCCATTTCCGTCGGAGGTGCTGGCTGCGATCAAACGACGCTTCGAGCACGAACATCTCACTGCCGAGGAGGTGGGTCTATTGGCGAGCCGCGCAGATGTCAAATCGGTTGTCATCACCCATAATCCGCTGACACCGGAGAACATGGCCAGGGCACGCACCGCTATCGGCTCGCACTTCACCGGTGCGGTGACGTTCGCCGACGACCTGGACATCTACTAGTCACGAGGGACGGCGCACCAATGATGTCGACATATCTGGAAGCCCAGGACCACCCGGAAATATTTGTGCCGCACGACTATCCAGAACAGATCGCTGATCTCGGCGAGGTCAGAATGAACTACGCGACCGCGGGTGACGCGCGCAATCCGGCCATCCTCTTGATTCCCGGCCAGACCGAGTCATGGTGGGGTTACGAACAAGCCATGAAGCTGCTGTCGCCGCGATTCCACGTCCACGCGATCGATCTGCGCGGGCAAGGACGGTCGACCTGGACGCCCGGCCGGTACAGTCTGGACTTGTTCGGGTCTGACCTCGTTCGATTCATCGATCGAGTGATCGGACGCCCCGTGGTGGTCAGCGGACTGTCGTCGGGCGGCGTCATCGCGGCATGGCTGTCTGCCTACGCAGCGCCCGGGCAGATTCGCGCAGCCGTCTACGAAGATGCCCCGCTGTTCGCCTCTGAGGTCAACCCTGCAGTGGGGCAGTCCATTCGGCAAGCTGTCGGACCGCTGTTCGACCTGCTCTACAAATGGCTGGGGGCGCAGTGGAGCATTGCCGACGTCGACGGCATGCGGAAAGCGCAGCAAGCGGAACTGCCCGCATGGATGCCGGCACACGACGGGGTGCCCCAAAACCTGCGCGAGTACGACCCGGAGTGGGGACACGCATTTTCGACCGGGACGGTGGCCCAGAACTGCGACCACGAAACCATGCTCGCTCACGTGAAGGTGCCGGTGCTGTTCACTCATCACTTCCGCATGCAGGATCCGGCGACCGGGCATCTCATCGGCGCCATCTCCGACCAACAGGTGCGCCATGTGCAGCGCCTCGTGGAGCAGGCCGGAAACTCCTGCACCTATCAGAGTTTCCCCCAGATGCCGCACTCGATGCACGGCCACGACCCACAGATGTTCGTCGACACCGTGACCACCTGGCTGGGGACCCTGCCATCGTGAGACGACGATCGACGACGGCCAAAGAGCATCGGAGCACATCGATTAACGACCGCCTCCACCGCGTACGGGCGGAGTTCGCCGCGGTCATCACGTCACCCACATCGAAGCTGATCGACCTCGCGGGCGGCTGGCACGGCCTCGTTGATGCGCTGGTGCCGCACACCCTTTTCCTCGTCATCTATTTGGCAACACGGCAGATCGGTCCCGCCGTGTGTGCGGCGTTGGCGCTCGCCGTGGTCATGGCGGTGATACGCCTGCTCAGTCGACAGCCGCTGCGGACTGCGGTGGCCGGCGCGGCGTTGACCGGGCTGTCCGCTCTGGTGGTCGTCAGCACCGGTGACGGGACCGACTTCTATCTCCTGGACATCGCCCGTACGTCGGTGTTGAGCGTCATCCTGGTCGCCTCGTTGGTGATCCGCCGCCCGCTTGTCGGAGTCCTCGTCGGGCCGGTGATCGCCGACGCACGGTGGTATTCCGATCGCGTTCAACGTCGCGCCTATGACCTGTGCACCGTCATCTGGGCGGCCGCCGTGGTTGCGCGCAGCGCCGTGAAGATCCCCTTCTACCTCGACGACAACGTGGTAGCGCTGGGCATCGCCAGCATGGTGATGGGCGTGCCCTTGCTGGTGGTGACGACGTACCTGCAGCTACGGATTCTGCGGGCCACGTATTCGCAGCAGGTGACGGCTCGGTCAACGCTTGATGTGCCGCGATAGGGGCTCCTGGCCGAGGAGGGCACGATAGAGCGCGTGGACGTCTTGGTAGTCGGGGCGGGGCCTGCCGGTATGGCGCTGGCAGCGGCGTGCAGTCAACGCGGACTGACGGTCGGCCTGCTGGATCCGAACCCGGAGCGGCGGTGGGTGGCCACTTACGGCATGTGGAGCCCAGAACTGCCCGCCGACCTGCCTGCGGCCACGGTCGCCGCACGGGCCGCGGGCCGGGCCATCGCGCTCACCGAACACCGTCTGGGTTGGGAGTACGTGGTCCTCGACGTTGACGCGCTGCGCTCTCACCTCGTCGACCACAGTGTGGACGTGACCGTCTACACCGGGCGTGCTGTCGGGTCTCCGGTGCGCGGTGTGGTGGCGTTGGCCGACGGCTCGAGCCTGCGAGCTTCGGTCGTCGTGGATGCCACCGGCCGCTCGCGCCCGTTGGATCCCAACCGGTCGCACCGCGTATCCGCCGAGCAAACGGCCTATGGCGTGATCCTCGACGAAACGTCGGTGGCACCGCTGGTCGACCCCGGCGAAGCGTTGTTCATGGACTGGCGGGCCGGGCACGGCGAGTCAGGGTGGCCGACGTTCCTCTATGCGGTTCCGTTGGGCGGCGGGAGGGTGCTGGTGGAAGAGACCTCACTGGCACGCCGGCCCGGACTGCCGCTGGCGACCTTGCGTCGCCGGCTCGATGCCCGGCTCGCCCACCACGGCATCTCAGCGCCGAAAGACGCACGTACGGAGAAGGTTTCATTCCCGGTCGACCAGGCACGACATTCGGGACCTGGCGTGCTCGGGTTCGGCGCGGCCGCGCCGCTGATACATCCGGCAAGCGGATTCAGTGTCGCAGCCGCGCTTCACCTTGCGCCGCGGGTGGCGTACGCCTTGGCAGAGCATCTCCCCGCGGATCCGGATCGAGCGCTCGCGGCGGCCGAGGCGACGGTCTGGCCCACCGCCGCGAAGGTGATCCACCGCGTTCGGCGCATCGGACTGGAAGCGTTGTTACGGATGCCCGCCGCCGAGGTCCCCGGCTTTTTCGAACAATTCTTCTCGTTGCCGGACGCGCACCGCTGGGCTTACCTCACCGGCCGCGACGACGTCGGCGGCACCGTTGCCGCAATGGCGAGCTTGTTTCGTCAATCGAACTGGCGACTGCGCCGCCATCTTGTTCTGCCAGCACTCATGCGTGCGCTGGAAACCAATGATGAGCTGCCATCCTCGGCTGTCCGCGCCAACTGACAACGGGCGTTGCCAGAACGTCGCGCCCGCGCTAACGTCGCCTCATGACGGTGACTGGTGAACGTCCGGAGATCCTTCTCGAGGATGTCGACTTCAATCGGCGTGACCATCCGGACCGGCCGTTGCGTCCCATCCCGCCCGGCCGCGATCACTACGCTGACCAGTGGCGATTCATGCGCGAATTCATCTTCGGCGGGTGGATCGACATCGACAGGGAGGTCCAACCCAGCGACCTCACCCGCCTGCGGGACGACTATTTCTGGCAGCGCGACGAGCTCATGATCGGTGCGGTCGAGGCCTTTGAGCGCCTCGGCCATGAGCAGGGCCGGGCACTCTTCGAACAAGCGCTGACCCAGGGCATCGACACGCTCGAGGACCCGCCGCAGGAATTCGTCGATCTCTTCGACCACCTGGATCAGCTGCCTGCCCAGTTCGATCTGGTGGCGGCCGAGCGGGGCCGGATGCTGGCGATGTCGAGCACGTGGGCTGCCACAACGATCATTCGCGGGTGGGCCTTCTACGAGACCGCGATGACCGGCGACATCTCCGCCGCCACCGGAGCCACCGGGCGATTCGCCGACGACGGCCCCCGCCGATTCATCGAGACTGCAAGGGTTTTCGCCGAATTCACGCTGCCCGACATCTTCGATCGGCATTCGGATGCGTTCCAGGACGTGGTGCGGGTGCGGTTGATGCACGCTCTGGCCAGTCGCGGCTTGCGACGGAAGTGGGGCGACGACGTCTACCTCAAATTCGGTGAACCGATCCCCGTCACATCGTTGCTCGGGTTCGGCAGCGGCATGCTGCTCGGACGTCTCGTCGATCACGCGTTCGGCCGCAAGCTGACCCCGCAGCAACTCGAGGACCTCGCCGAGTACTCGTCGTTCTCCGGGCGGTTGTGGGGCGCCCCCGAAGCGCTGCACTCCCCGAACGGCATCGAGCTGATCAAATCGTTGAATTACGTTCTGGCCCGGGGCGGTAACCCGTCTCCGTGGCGTGCCCAACTGGTCGATGCGATCGCGGGTCCTGTGCACCTGACGACCCTGACAGACGCGCTTCCCGGCGTGGTCAAGAAGGTGGTCGCGCGGCACGTCAATCAGATCACCGCCAGCGTCGCCCTGGCACCGGCAGGAGTCGTCTTCGGCTACAAGCAGATCGAGGCGATGGTGGCCGGGACGCTCTTCGAACCGCTGGGCTACAACTTCGAACGACGAGTGCGCATCTTCACCGACCTCACGCGGCTCAACGTCGGCATCGCGAGGGTCACCGACCTGCTGCCGTTCTCCAACCCCATCCGGGAGAGCAGGAAGAAGAGCGGTGCCGCCGCACGTGAGCGGATTGCCATGCTGAACAAGATCGCCCGCGGTAAGCACATTCCGCTGACGTTCAGCCACCACGACCGTTCGACGGCTGGGGAGGGTTTCACCGGCTAGCTCACCGGCGTCACGCCCGTACTACGATCGAGGCTGATGACTGAAGGAGCACCCCAACCAGCGTCGGCGCCGGGGCCGGTCGGCGAGATCCCCCCGCTCGATGTCGTCGGCTCAGGCATCCTTCCCGAGATCGATGACCGGGTGCGCCGACGGTTTGGCCTACTCGAGCGGTTCGCGCCGTGGTTGGGATCACGGTGGGCGGTCGAGTTGTGGTGCACCCCACCGGTTCTCGAGTCAGCTCTACGCATGCCTCCCGGTGTCCCCCCCGGCAGGCCGGTGGAAGCGTTCTGGGATGGCCATCGGGTCGCCGGTGAGGAATGGGGCGAGGGGCCGCCGATTTATCTGGTGCACGGCTGGGGCGGACAGCGCCCGCACCTGGCGATGTTCGTCAAACCGCTGGTGGAAGCCGGGCACCGGGTCGTTGCGTTCGACCTGCCCAGTCACAACGAATCCGATCCCGGTGAGCTCGCTCCCGGGCGTACCACCGCAACCGAGTGTGCCGACGCGATCGCGGCCATGATCCAGACTCATGGGCCTGCCCACGCTGTGGTCGCGCACTCACTGGGCGCGAACGCGACGGCGTTGGCGGCGGCGCAGGGCGCTCCGGTGGGACGTCTGGTCTTTTTCGCGCCCATGGCAGATTTCCCGCTCTATCTCGACCTGTTCGCCGCACGCCATGGCTTCGGCCGCCGGATCCGCGCGGGACTGCACCGTCGTCTGGAAAAACGAATCGCCATGCCGCTGCATGAGACCAACATGACCCGAGTCGGCCGACGAGCCAACTACCCTCCGCTGCTTCTCATCCACGACCCCGACGACCCGGACAGCCCGTATGCCGCCACCGAGCGACTGGCCGCGTCCTGGCACGGTGCGCGCCTACTGACCACCAAGGGCCTGGGCCGACTGGCTCATTACCGGGTCCTGCGCCACCGCCCGGCGATCAATGCCGGGGTGGAGTTCATCGGCGAAAGGGCGGACGATTAGTTTGCCGCCGAGCGGGACCCCGGCCCGAAGTTGCAGGGCCAGAACGTAATCTGCGGACCCTTACGACACCGAGCGCCAGCCCGAGCTGATCAAGTTGGTCACGTCGTTGACCCAGGCCGCGTCCAGCGGGGCGTCGTGTCGGATGATGATGCGGAAGATCGCGCTGCCCACCACGACCTCGGCGAGCAGCGGTAAGTCACCATCATCGGGCGACGGGCTGTACTGCTGGTCGATTCGGGTTCGGAAACTGGTGAGACTGCTGGCGAACCGCGAGATCATCTTGCTGTGAACTTCCGGATCGGCAACGGTATCGGCGATCAGCGCCGGTAGGGCGAGCCGGACCTCGGGGCGGTCGAACATCGCCCGCGTCGCCTCCACCAGCGCCCGGATGTCCTCGGCGACGTCACCGGAGGCGCTGGGCATCGCCATGATTTCGGCGGGCAATATCGCTTCGTGAACCAGCTGCGCCTTGCCGGACCAGCGCCGGTAGATGGCGGCGGTGGTGGTCCCGGCGCGAGCGGCGATGGCCGACAACGACAGTGCCGGATAGCCCGTCTCGAGGAGTAGGTCGCGGGTCGCCCGGATGATCGCCGCGTCGATCTTCTCGTCGCGAGGCCGGCCCGGCGACCGGGAGGGCCCCTTGTCATCGTCGGGCGGATCTGTTCTCATCATTTCCAATATAGCTCGCATCGTATCGTTATTAGGGGAGAACCCGTTGATCCTGAGCCCACTCGACGAATACCCGATCCACCAGGCGCCGGTGCCGATGAGTGCTCCGGCGACCTCGGACCGCAACTTCTACGACCGCTCCTACTTCAACGTGCTCGACCGCGACGGCCGCTTCATGGCGCTGACCGGGATCGGTTACTACCCCCGACTGGGCGTCAAGGATGCCTATCTGCTGATCCGGCGGGGAGACACGCAGACCGCCGTCCGGTTCAGTGACGCGATCGACGACGATCGTCTCCACCAGAACGTCAACGGGTACCGGCTCGACGTCGTCGAGCCCCTGCAGGAACTGCACCTCACCGTCGCCGAGACCGAGGGTGTCTCGGCTGACCTCAGATGGCGCGGGTTGTTCCCGGCGGCGCTGGAGCACCCGCATCAGATGCACTCGGAGCGACGAGTGACGTTGCACGCGTGCCGGTTTGCCCAACTGGGCAGCTGGGAGGGATGGATCGACGTCGACGGTGAACGGCTGAGTGTCGATCCGACGACCTCGGTAGGCAGCCGCGACCGGTCCTGGGGAATCCGGCCCATCGGCGAGCCCGAACCCGCCGGCCGACCGGACACCGCATTCGGCGGCATGTGGTGGCTGTACCTGCCATTGGCCTTCGCCGACTATCAGATCTTCCTGATCATCCAGGAGGATCCGGACGGGCATCGCAGCCTCTACGACTGCAGCCGGCGCTGGCCCGACGGCAGGGTAGAGCAGCTCGACGGCGTGCGCGCAACGATCCACTACACGCCCGGCACCCGCATTCCTTACGGTGCCCACATCGAGATGCTCACCCGATCCGGAAGCCGGCTGCAGCTCGATGTCGAGTCGAAGCTGTTCGCGCCCATCGCATTTGGGTCCGGCTACGGTGGGGATTCCACCTGGGCGCACGGCACGTGGAAGGGTGGCCCGTCCGCCGAGCGCGTCTCCTACGACACGACCGACCCCGAGGTGCTCGCCCGAGCCCCGTTCAGCCTGATCGACCATGTGGGCCGGGCCGTCTGCACCGAGCCCGACGGCAGCACACAGCAGGGCGCGGGTCTGTTCGAGCACGCGATCATCGGCCCACACCACCCGTCGGGGTTCTCCGATTGGACTGACGTTCAGGAGGCGGTGACGCCGTGAAGGTGATGACAGCCCTGTTCGGCCCGACTGATGCCGTCGAGCGCGCGGCCCTGTTACGCGAAGCCGGAGCGTCGGGGGTGTTCACCTTCGAGGGTCCGCGGGAGGTCTTCACGCCCCTGGTCCTGGCATCGACGGTCAAGGGCTTGGACCTGATGACGAACGTGGCGATTGCCTTCCCCCGCAATCCGATCCAGTTGGCCCATGAGGCGAACGACCTGCAGGAGATCTCGCAGGGCCGGTTCATCCTCGGCCTCGGCACTCAGATCCGCGCGCAGATCGAGAAACGCTACGGCGCCGAGTTCGATCGACCGGTGGCGCGGATCAAGGAGATGGTCGGTGCCTTGCGGGCGATCTTCACCGCGTGGAACACCGGTGAGCGCCTCGACTTCCGTGGTGAGTTCTACCGCCACACCCTGATGACACCCACGTTCAATCCCGGCCCGAATCCCTTTGGGCCGCCGCCGATCTATCTCGGCGCGCTCGGCCCGCAGATGACCCGCGCGACGGCCGAAGTGGCCGACGGTCTGCTGGTGATGCCGTTCGGGTCCAAGCGGTTCCTGCACGAGAAGACCATGCCGGCCGTCCGCGCCGGGTTGGCCGCTGCCGGCCGCGACGTCGCCGACTTCGCGGTGGTACCCGAGATCATCGTTTCGGTGGGCGAGGATCACACGTCGACGCGGATGCTCCTGTCGTTCTACGGCTCCACCCCGGCGTACCGCCCGGTGCTGGAGGCGCACGGCTGGGGCGATCTGCAGCCCGAACTCAATGCCATGTCCAAGCAAGGCCGATGGCAGGAGATGGCGACCTTGATCGACGACGAGATGCTCCACACGATTGCCGCATGTGGCACGCCTGCTGAGGTGGCCGCACACATCCGCGATCGTGTCGACGGTGTCTCGGACCGGATCTGCCTGTATCAACCCGGGCCTATCGCTGCCGAGGCACTGGCCGAGATCATCGACGCGTTGGGCTGAAGCGTGCACACCACGACAAGCGAGTTCGCGGACATCATTGACGACCGGTTCGGCGGCAAAGCCTTGGGTTTGGCCGAGCTGACCCGGATCGGGCTTTCCGTCCCAACGGGTTTCGTCATCGCCCATGCCTCCCTGCTGCCCCTCCCGGAGTCGGTCACGGACCGCTTCGCTCAGATGCAGGCGACGGGCGGCTGCCCGGTCGCCGTAAGATCCTCGGCCACCGGAGAGGACGGCGCCGAGCAGTCGTTCGCCGGACAGTACGACACCGTCCTCGGCGTGGATTCGCTGGACGCGTTCGCCGCGGCCGTCCGCAAATGTGCCGCATCGGTCGGCTCCGAACGAGCGTCCTCCTATAGCGGCCACGACGCCGCCACCGGCGCGGTGACCATGCACATTGTGGTCCAGCAGATGGTCGATGCACGGTCGGCCGGAGTGGTGTTCACCGCGGACCCGACGACCGGCCGCAGGGATCTGATGGTGATCGATGCCGTCGCCGGGTTGGGTGAAGCGCTGGTCGACGGATCTGCCATCTCCGACCATCTGGTACTGACCGCCGATGGCAACCAGGCGGTCCGCGAGGTCGGAGACAATCCCGTGCTGTCCGACGAGGAAGTCGCGCAGATTCGCGCGGGTGCGCTGCACGCATCCCGGCATTGGGGCCGGCCGATGGATCTGGAATGGGCGATCGACGCCACCGGGCAGCTGAGATGGTTGCAGGCTCGGCCGATCACCACGCTGCCCGGGGACCTCAACGAGATGGACACCCCGGTGGCCGGCCCGTCCCACGTCTACACCCGATGCAACATCGGCGAGATGATGCCAGGGGCCTTCTGTCCGCTCACCGCGTCGGTCTCGGGCTACGCGATCGACTACGCCATGCAGACCACGCAGGTGGTGGCGCGGGCGCAGGACAGCTACGCCACGCCGTGGCTTCAAGTCGGCTACTTCTACGGACACATGTTCTTGAACATGACCGAAGGCACGGCACTGAGTTCGGGCATCCTCGGAAACTCGCTGGAACAGTTCTCCATGTCGATCTGCGGGCGGGTGGTCGACGAACTCGAACCCAAGCCGCCCAAGCCCTTCATCCCCAAACTGATCAACACCATTCGGCTCACCTCGCATGCGTTGTCCGCCGGTCCGGCCATCCGCCGGCTCGGCGACCAGATCGTCGCGTATCCGATTCCGACCAGTCGCGACGCCAAACACGTTCTGCGGCAACTGGAAGCGGGCGTCGAACTGTACTGCTACGTCACGCTGGTTCACGTGCGGTCGTCATCGCGGGCTGCGGTGGGTGCGAATGTTCTGGAGAGCTATCTGGTGCGCAACGCCGTCAAGAACGGTCTCGATGAGCACGAGGGTCAAGCCGAGGCGGCACGTCTGATGGCCGGTGCCACCGACGTCGAGAGCGCCATGATGGTCGACGAACTGCATGCGGTGGTGCGTGAGATCGTCGCCGACGAGGCGACCGCCGAGCAGTTCCTGGCCGCGCCGCCGGATGAGGCGGTGATCGGCCTGTGTGGTGGCGCCAGCCGGGGCGGTGCGGCGTTGCGGCAGTTCCTGATTCGGCACGGCCACCGCGGTTACCGCGAACTGTGCATGCGCGATCCCGCGTGGGCCGAGGACGCCGACGGACTCGGGTCGATGATGCAGGTCATGGTGCAGTCTGCGCGGAGTTCCGCCGGCGAGCAGTCAACGCGCACACCGATCGATGCACCCCGGTCGCGGACAATCCGGCTGCTGGCCCGGTTGGCTCAGGGCGGTGCCCGCGGGCGCGAGGAGACCAAGTCCAAGATGGCGCTGATGGCCCACCGCCTCAAGCTCGGATACCACCACCTGGGCGAGGTGCTGGCCGATTCCGGGCGTCTTCCCGACGCGGACCTGGTCTTCTTCTTCGATCGCGCCGAGTTGCCATTGGTCGTCGGCGACGAGGACATCGCCGACCTCGTGCACCGCGCGCAGCAGCGCCGGGATGCGCTGCCGTTCCAACAGGCGCTGGAATTCGACGACGTGTCGGTGGGTCGGCCCACCCCCATCCTCGCGCGGGTTGCGGGTGCTCTCACCGACGATCAAATCACTGGGCGGCCGGCCAGCCGGGGCATCGCCGAAGGCACGGTCCGCGTGGCCAAGTCGATCCATGATGCGCGTGATGTCCAGCGTGGCGAGATCCTCGTCGCACCGGTCACCGACGTCGGCTGGACACCATATTTCACCGTGATCGCGGCACTGGTCACCGACATCGGAAGTTCGGTGTCCCATGGCGCGGTCGTGGCGCGGGAGTACGGGCTACCCTGCGTCGTCAACACGCTGATCGGTACCCAGGTACTCAAGACCGGTGATCGAGTCAGAGTGGACGGCGACAAGGGGCTGATCACCCGGCTCGACGCGGCGGCCGGCCTCGATCCCGAGGTTGGTCAGCTGTTCAGCGACCACACCGAGTAGTTCAGGGCTGTCGCGAACAGGCTCCACGCGAAGTACGGGATGAGCAGCGCGGCCGCCGTGCGGTTGGCCTTCCAGAACAGCACCAGGGTCGCGGCCAGGACCACGTCGAGCAGCAGGATGTCCACGAGTGCCACACCACGCCAGCCGAGGCCGAAGAACAACGGTGACCAGACCAGATTCAGGACCAGTTGCGCGGCGTACGCGATGATCGCCGGGTTACCGAATCGGGGGTCGGCCCGCCACACGAGCCAGGCGGCGATCGCCATCAGCGCGTACAAGATGGTCCACACCGGTCCGAAGACGTTGGGCGGCGGCGCCCAATCGGGTTGCTCGAGCCGTCCGTACTCGCTCGCGGCACCAGCAGAGGCAAGCCCGCCCACGGCGGCTACCGCGGCGACAGCGACGAGCGATACGACAAGCGCGAGAATGTGCCGCGAGCCCGTCGTGGCGGGGATCTCCGAGGTCATCTGCGTCCATTTCTGTCGGAAGAGCTCTAGCTCCATATGAGGTATCCGTCGGCGGATCAGTCCGCCGGTGTCACGTCCGTCCCGGACCCCTTGATCGACGCCTTCGCGCGGTTCTCCGCGCGCACCGCTCGCTTGCCCCGCACGTAGCCGGTCGCCGAGATCGACGCCGACAGCAGGGCATTCTCACCCTTGACGAACGGGTGGAACCCGACGCCGACTCCGCCTCGACCCTTCACCGGGATGTCGGCGACTTCGGTTACCTTCCAACTCTTCTCCGACGTCGACAGGATGGCCTCGCCGTTGCCGCACGACACCGGCAATGCGGCGATCACGGTGTCCTCCGGGTCACCGGACGCAAGCTTCACCCCGGCCACACCGTTGCCCGCGGCGCCCTGCGGATTCACCGCGGCCGGGTCGATCCGCAGCACCTTTCCTCGGCGGGTCACCAGCGCCAGGTGGTAGCCCGACGGGAGCACACCCGAGCACAGCAGGCCGGTGATATCTGGTGCCACCGGAATGTCGCGGGTCTTGTACGGCAGACCGTTCCCGGTGGTGAACTTCACCCGCCCGTCGGTCCACACCGCCCAGCCGAGGCCGGAGGTGAGCAGCTCCCCGTGACTGTCGGAGAACACCCCTCGATCGTCCAAACGCCAGGCGGCGTTCATCTTTCGCTCGCGGGGCCCGTCGTCGTCGGCGGCCGAGGTCACCGGGGTGGCCTCCGCGTCGAGGACGGTCCGGCGGTCGAACTCCGGTCCCTTGAACAGTTTCGCGGTCTCGATGAGTTCGGAGTCGATGACCTTCCGGCGCGCGTCGGGATCGGACACCAGCTCGGTCAGCGCCGCGAACTCGGCGTCGAGCTTCTCCGCTTCGGCGCGCAGTTCGATGACGTCGAGCTTGGTTAGGCGGCGAAGCTGCAGTGCCAGAACGTAATCGGCCTGGACGGCGTCGATCCCGAACCGCTCCTGCAGTCCCTGGCGCGCCTCGTCGACGGTGTCGGAGCCGCGAATGACCGCGACCGCGGCGTCGATGTCCAGGTGGATGGTCATCAGGCCGGCCACCAGGTGCCGGCGTGCGGTCACCTTCTCCAGTCGATACTCGCTGCGGTGCAATACCACCGAGTCACGCAGATGAAGGAACGCGGATATCAGCTCGCGCACCGACCACCAGCGCGGCACCCGGTTCTCGTCGAGGGCGACCAGGCTGGCGGCGAATGTCGACTCCAGCGGGGTCAGGGCCAGCAGCTGTTCGCGGATGTCCTCGGCGCTATGGCCGCGCTTGGCGGTGACGACGATGCGCAACCCGTTGCGACGGTCGGTCAGGTCCGACATGTCGGCCACGCCGGACATCTCGCCCGACTCGACCAGCGCCCGGATCCGTTCCTGCACAGTGTTACTCGCGACACCGGGGGGAAGTTCGGTGATGACGCAGTTCTTGCCGTCGACGCTCACCGTGCCGCGCACCGTGAACGCGCCCCGGCCGGTGGTGATGTACTCCCGCAGCCCGGCGGTGCCGACGACCGTCGCCCCGCATCCCCAGTCGGGCCCGGGGATGAGTTTGACCAACCTGTCGTCGGTCATGTTCGGCGTCTTCAACAACGCGCGGCAGGCGGCCATGATCTCGCGGGGATTGTGCGCGGGCACCTTGGTGGCCCACCCTTCGGCGATGCCGACGGCTCCGTTGCACAGCAGCACCGGCCACTGGGCGGGCAGCATCGTCGGCTCGGTCCACTCGCCGTCGAACGTCGCCACCATCGGTACCGCGTGGTCGTCGAGTTCCGCGGTCAGCGCCGCGCCTGGAGCCGACAAGCGCATCTCGGTGTAGCGGTCGGCGGCGGGGATGTCACCCTGGATGCGGGGGAATGCTCCTTGTCCGTCAATGACTTTCACGCGCTGGAACTCGGCAGCCATCAGCGCCGCGGCGCCGTACATCGACGCACCGCCGTGGGGGTGCAGGTTTCCGGTGACCGCCGAGCAGACCTTCGAGGACTTCTGTGGCTTGTTGCCGGGCAGCAGCCTCGAGTCGTGCATCTGATAGAGCAGCCGGCGTTGGCCCGGCTTCAGCCCGTCGAACGCCGACGGGATCGCGCGGTCGCTGACGCTGTAGAGCGCGAACGTGAGCTGGTAGTGGTTCCAGTACTCGTCGGCGCTCTGGTCGAGCACCAGGTCGGAGTTCTGCTCTGGAATGTCCAGGGTGGCGGTCACGTGATACTCCTAGTCGAGGTCCAGCGCAGAGGTGTCGACACGGGCGGCCACATCGGCCATCCACGTGCGCCGGCCCTCGGGCGGTCCGCCGAACAACGTATGGTGCAACTTTTTGTCGTCGTCATCGAGATGGACCCGAATCACCGTGCGCCGCTGTGGATCCAGCACGGTGTTCCAGAAGTCGTCGGCGTCCATCTCACCGAGACCCTTGTTGCGCTGCACCTCCACCCGCTTCTTGGAGGTGTCCTTCAATCTCGCGACAGCCGCGTCGCGCTCGGACTCGTCCTGGCAGTAGATGCGCTCGTCGCCGTTCTTGACCACGAACAGTGGCGGCAGCGTCACGTAGACCATTCCGGCCTCGACGAGCGGGCGGTAGAAGTCGAGGAACATCGAGATCAGGCTCGAGTTGATGTTGCCGCCGTCGGGATCGGCGTCGGAGGCGAACAGGATCCGGTCGTAGCGGCATTGCTCGGGGTCGCAGTTGTCCCGAACCCCGCATCCCAGAATGCGTTCGATGGAATCGAACTCATCCTTGGCCCGGGCTTTGCTCAGTGCGAACCCATAGACGTTGGGCGGCTTGCCTTTCAGCGGGAACGCGGCCTGGAAGGTCGCGTCCCGTGCGGCTTTGATGGTGCCCAGTGCCGAGTCGCCCTCGCACAGGAACAGCTCCGCGCCGGAGCCGCGCCCGGTTTCCCTGCTGGGCAGCAGTTTCGGGGGTAGCGACAGATTCGTGCCCAGTCCCTTGGCTTTCGATGCCGCACGGGACCGGGCTTTGGCGCCCTCGGCGCTGCGCCGCGCCCTGGCGAATTCGAGCGCCAGCTTCGTCCACAGCGACACTGCGTCGCCGTTGGCCGGGTTGGCCGCCCAGACGGTGACGCTGCGTGCGACGTCCGGGGCCATCGCCACATTCAGGGAGCGGGACGACACCGCTGTCTTGGCTTGGGAGTCCCAGGACACGTCGGGGGCGCGGGTGTCGACGGCCAGAGCGGTGACTGCCGCGAAATCCTGTGCCTCCGGGCCTTCTTCGCCCTTGGCCAGGCCCAGGTCGCGAATGCGGGATGCGCGGTCGGCGAGGGCCTCGGACACTCCCTTCATCGCCGCCGCCAGGTGCGACCCACCGCCCGGGGTGCGCACGGTGTTGCAGAACGCAGCCACCGTCGCCGGCTCGGCAGGGCCCGCCGTCAGCGACCACCGAAACGGTGTCGGGCCACGGCTGGTGGTGTATTCGCCCCGGCCCTCCACAACAGCCCGCACGGCGGGTGCCGGAGTCTCGGCGGCGGTGCACATGAGGTCGAGCAATGTGTCGCTACCCCAGGGACCGTCGAACGGCGCGAGCAGGGCAGGCGGGATCTCGTCGCCGGGCCAGCCCTCATCGATGACGACCAAGTGCACACCGGGCGACATCCGCGCCGCCGCATGGGCACGCAGCAGCACCTCGCCGATGTCGACGCGGGAATCGGGCACGACGGTCGAGTCGAACAGGATGCGCACTTCGGTGCCCTGAGCGTCGGGCTTCCGGTTGCTGGTGCCGCGCAGCTTTTGGGTGTCGGACCGGGTGAACGGCGCATCCGGGTCGAACTCGGTGCCCTCGAACACTCCGGGATAGCCCCTGCCGAAGCTCTGCAGGTAGGTCTTTCCGGCCCGGCGTACCGAGACGTCGGTGCGCGCGGAGATGAAGACGGCAGCGGCCGCACCGATTCCGTTCAGGCCGGCCCCGGTGCTGGTGGCGTCGGTGTGCGCGGAGAATTTGCCACCGGCCCGCGCGGTGCCCAGCGTCTTGACGATGCCGTTCTTACCGGTGGTCGGATCGGTGTCGACGGGCAACCCGCGCCCGTCGTCGGCAACACTGACCGATCCGTCGGCGTGCAGCGTGATGGTGACCCGGGACCCGCCGTGGCTGGGATCAGCCACCTCTTCCACCGCGTTGTCGATCAGCTCCCGCAGGGCGGTGTTCAGAACGTCCAGACCGAGGTTGACCGCCGGCCGAAGGCGTGTGTGCTGGACATCGTCGAGCTCGGTGATGTCAGCGGCGGTGTAGCTCACGTCTGGCCCTTTCCCTGGAATGCATCGCCGGTGGAATCGTAAGCGGCCGGTCCGACTTTCTCGTGCAGCCGCAAGGGTGGCCGTGCTTACAGCTCGACATCAGCGCAGGTCACGGGATGTATCCAGGGCGGCGCGGGCACCCGAATAAGTGAGTTGTGTGCAACTAGATCGCGTGCGATATGGTGACCGCATGCCTGGTCCGCGTCTCGATGAACAGCTGTGCTTCGCGCTCTACTCGGCGTCGCGGGCGGTCACTGCCGCCTACCGTCCCATGCTGGACGAACTCGACCTGACCTACCCGCAGTACCTGGTGCTGCTGGTGCTCTGGGAAGAGGAGCCGTGCACAGTGAGCCACCTCGGCGACCGGCTCCATCTCGATTCGGGCACCCTGTCGCCCCTGCTCAAACGTCTCGAGGCGGCCGGCTTCGTGCGCCGGCAGCGCAGCGCGACCGACGAGCGGCGTGTCGAGATCACCCTCACGGCCAAGGGGCGCGCCCTGGAAGAGCGGGCGGCGTGTATTCCGGACCGGCTGTTGGGCTCCGACGATTCGGCCGCCGCGGATCTCGCGGCGCTGCGCGAAGCACTGCACCTGATCACCGCGGAACTGCACGCCCGCGCCAGCAACTGATCTCTCCGAACCGAATCCGACGAAAGGCTGACCCATGTCCGAACTGCCTCCACCCCCGCCGACCACCCGTGCGCGGACGATCGCCCGCTTCGTTCTCGCGGGCGCGATGATCTTCGCCGGATTCAGCCACTTGTTCTGGGCCCGTGAGGAATTCCAGGCTCAGGTTCCCCGGTGGGTGCCGATGGACGCCGACGGCGTCGTCATGGCATCCGGTGGCGTCGAGATCACGCTGGGCGTGGGGCTGGCCCTACTGAACCGGGACCGGGTGCTGGTGGGCAGGCTGCTGGCGGCGTTCTTCATCCTGATCTTCCCGGGCAACATCGCGCAGTACGTCAACCACGCAGACGGCTTCGGTCTCAACAGTGACACCAGTCGCTTCGTGAGGCTGCTGTTCCAACCGGTTCTCGTCGCGTGGGCGCTGTGGGCGACGGGAATCCCGCGCGCCAAGCGGTGACGCCGCGGCTGCCGGGGCCGTCAGGCAGGGGCCCCGATGCGGCGCGCCATGATCGCCTCGGCGACTCTGCGCCCACTCACCAGTGCACCCTGGATCGACGCCGTGTCCCGATGGTCACCGCACAACCACAGCCCGTCCGGACTGCGCACGGGACGCCGCACCACCAGGGGCGCGGGCTGGGCGGGCAACGCATCCGGAATCTCGTGTCGGACAACCAATGTCCACGTCGATGCGTCCAGACCGAGTATGTCGGCGGCGTGCCGGCGCAGCACTGCCTCCGATGGTGGTCGGCGCTGCGGCCCGATGAGCGCCGATGCGGCGATGAGGTGCCGGCCCGGTGGCGCGTAGGTCGGCGCTGCCGAGCTGATCACCGCGGTGTTGACAACCGGTCCGGGTGGCTCGGCTCGGCCGTCGACACTCAGCATGGCCGGCCTGGGCGGCAGGTCGTCCACAGCCCACCAGTCGGTCACGACGCCCTTCATCGCCGGCGGCGGCGCACCGGTCAGGACACTGCTCGCGGGCGCATCGGCGGCCACGACCACCTCACGGGCACGCACTGTCACCTCACCGCCGGTGACGGTCCAGTCGGCTCCAGCGCGGGAGATCCGAGTCACCTTGTGCTGCAGGTGAATCCGATCCATGATGGGTGCGGCGATCAACTCGGGTAGGGCGCGCATGCCGTCGGCAGGCAGGCCCGGAACGCCGAGCGCGAACATCCGCGTCAGCAGCAGGGCGAACGCGTTGGATGTGGAGCCGGTGTCAGCGAGGAGCACACCTGCCAGGAAGCGGTCGAGCACGCGACGGCTGATGCCCTCGACCCGGCAGTGATCAAGGGCGTCGCGAAGATCCGTGTCGTGGTGCGCCGCCGCCAGAACGCCCGGACGCAGGGCGGGAGCAGCCCAGCGGAGCAGGGCCGCCACCTGGCGCGGCGACAGGCCGCCACGCATCAGCATCTGTGGAACGTCCCGGGGCTGACGCAGCGGATGCACCCACTTCACCCGGTCGTGGTCGCGCCGGACAACCACACCGGCGTCGAACGGCTGCAATTTCAGGTCGTGGACCGCCACCGCTCCGTGAAGCGCCGGATAGGCGGGATTGAGCACCTGGAAGCCGCGGTCGCAGCGAAAGCCGTCGACGACGTCGGTGCGGATACGGCCCCCCACCCGGTCCTCGGCCTCCCAGACCGCCACCTCGTACCCGCGCTCGGCAAGTACAACGGCGCATCTCAACCCTGCGAGACCGGCACCGATCACCAGTACATCGCAGTCGTCGACCCGGGGTTGCTCACTCATTGGCGTCTCCGGCCGTCCAGTCGTCCAACACATCACCAGCTTCCCAGCGTGACGGTAATCTCGACGCGGACGTCAGCAATCGGTAATGGCTCTCGACATGGCACCCCTGCCGTCGCTGTGATTCGCTCGACGCAGCGCTTCGTCAAGGTCTGGCGTCGCGATGCAATGAGCGATCCGGTGCCGAGACGTTGCCTATCGCAAGAGCGCCGCCATGCGTACCCGTGAAATGTGCGGGGTACCCATCGGCCACGACTCGAGGGAGGTCACGGGGTGGATGCCCAAGCGCAGGTCTCGCAGCTGAGTCGCGAACGCCGTGAGGCCCTTGCCAGGCGTATCCGGTCTCGGATGTCCGAAGCCGGCGGGCCGCCCGCCGATCACGACGTGAGTGTCGTGGGTGGTGGCGCCGCGGCTCTCACCCTGGCTCTGGAAATTCGCCGGGCGCGGCCGAGCACGCGAGTCCAGGTGATCGAACCCCACGTCCACCCGGTCCCGGAGATGACCCACACGGTGGGGGAGTCGACCGTCGAGGTGTCGGCTCACTACCTGCGTGACCGTCTCGGCCTCGGCGATCACTTGAGCACTTCTCAGATCCGCAAGATGGGGTTGCGGATGTTCTTTTCCGTCGATCGCAACACCGACATCGCGCAACGGATGGAGCTGGGCAGTTCGTCGTTCGTACCGCAGGTGACCTATCAGATCGACCGCGGGCGATTGGAGAACGAGCTCAGCAGACGCTGCCTGGCGGAGGGTGTGGAGATCACGCACGGCCGGGTCAGTGCGGTGGAACTGAGCGAAGGGCAGGGGCCCCACACCATTTCGGTCCAGGACGGTGAGTCCATCACCCGGACCACGGCACGGTGGGTGGTGGACGCGTCCGGGCGTAACCGATTCCTGCCCCGTCACTTGAATATCCGGCAGGCCAACGCACACGACTGCAACGCCGTATGGTTCCGCGTCGCAACGGAAATCGACGTCGGCCGGTGGAGCGACGACCCGGACTGGCAGAGCCGCCTGGTCGAAGGCGACCGCGCACTGTCCACCAATCACCTGATGGGCGAGGGCTACTGGGTCTGGTTGATCCGCCTCGCGTCCGGTGCCACCAGCGTCGGCATCGTCGCCGACCCGGCCTACCATCCGTTCGACACGTTCAACACCCTCGAGAAGGCCACCGCGTGGCTGCGCGACCACGAGCCCCAGTGCGCGGCCGTGGTGGACGAGCACGCGCATGACATCAAAGATTTCCGCGTCATGAAGAAGTACAGCCACGGCGCGGCACAGGTTTACGACGGCACCGCCCGCTGGTGCCTGACCGGCGACGCGGGCATCTTCCTCGACCCGCTCTACTCGTCGGGGCTCGATCTCGTCGCGATCGGTAACGGACTGATCACCGACATGATCACCCGTGAACTCGACGGTGATGATGTCGTCGCGCGCGCGCAGATCAGCGACACACTCTTTCGCTCGCTGACCGAGATGTGGCTTGCGGTGTACCAGGACCAGTACTCACTGATGGGCGTGCCGAGCGTGATGTCGGCGAAGATCATCTGGGACGTCGCCTTCTACTGGGGATTCATCGGTCTGTTGTACGTCAACGGCCGGTATGTGAACCTCGCCGACGATCCCGGCTTCGTACCGCACCTCGACGGTCTCATCGCTCTGAGCAACCGCGTGCAGAAGTTCTTCCGCGAGTGGGCCGCAGTCGAAACCGGAACTCCCACGGTGTCCTTCGTCGACCTGTACGCACCGTTGAACTTCATGGTGACTCTGCACAAAGCGATGATGGGCCCGAGTGAGAACTTCGACGAGCAGTTCGACATCAACGCCGACATGCTGCGCCGACTGGCCGGACAGCTGGTCGAGACAGTCCTCGCCGAGAAGTCGGCGATGTTCGGCGACGACGACGTCATGCGCCAGGTGCAGGAGTGGCAGCGGGACCCCCTGCTGCACGAGTTGCGGTCCGTCTACCGCCACCGGCAGGACAACGATCCCCTCAGCAGCGACTGGATTGTCAGCACCTCGCCCGCCCTTCAGACGAGCTGACCGGTGACCATGCTCAGCGATCACAGCGGCCGCGAGCCGCTGGCCATCGTCGGTATCGGATGCCGCTTGCCCGGCGGGGCCGATTCGGCGGACCGTCTGTGGGGTCTGCTCTGTAGCGAGACCGACGCGACCTGTGTCGTGCCCGAATCGCGCTGGAACGCCGACCGCTATCACGACCCCAACCCGGCCAAAGTCGGCAAGATCGTGACCCGCCGCGGCGGATTCCTCAGCGAGATAGACCAATTCGATCCTCAATTCTTCGGAATCTCGCCGCGCGAGGCGCATTCTCTCGACCCCCAGCAGCGCCTCCTGCTGCACGCCGCGTGGGAAGCGCTGGAGGACGGCGGACTTCCCGCCGACAGCCTGGCCGGCAGCGATGTCGGGGTGTTCATCGGCGGCTTCACCCTCGACTATCAACTGCTACAGAACCTGGGCCGTACCAGTCGCTACCGGTTCAAGGCGCATTCGGCCACCGGGATGATGATGACGATGCTGGCCAACCGGCTCTCGCACGCATTCGACTTCCGCGGGCCCAGCGTGACGGTCGACACGGCCTGCTCGGGTTCGCTCGTCGCCGTACACCTTGCCGCACAGAGCATCTGGAACGGCGAGTGCACCGTGGCGTTGGCCGGCGGCGTCAACATCATGGGCGGGCCCAACACCGCGATCGCGGAGTCCAAGAGCGGATTCCTCAGTCCCGAAGGACGTTCCAAAGCGTTCAGTGACTCGGCCGACGGCTACGCCCGCGGCGAAGGCGGCGCCGTCGTCATCATCAAACCCCTGCGCCAAGCGCTCGACGACGGCGACGACATCTATGCGCAGATCCTCGGCACCGCCGTGTCGCAGGACGGTCATACCGACGGCATCACCGTTCCGCGTCAGGAGGCACAGGAAGCCGCCATCAGGACGGCGCTGGCGCGAGCAGGCGTCGCGCCCAACGACATCGGATATGTCGAAGCCCATGGCACCGGAACGCCCGTCGGAGATCCGATCGAGATGCGCGCGCTGGCGGGCGCGCTGACAGCCGACCGATCACCGGCCGATCCGCTTCTGATCGGGTCGATCAAGACCAACATCGGTCACCTCGAAGCGGGGGCCGGTGTTGCCGGGCTGATCAAAGCCGCGTTGGTGGCCAAGCACGGCTACATTCCGGCCAACCTACATCTCGACGAGCCCACCCGGCACGTCTCCCTGACGGAACTCAAGATCGACGTACCCGCCACCGGCCGGCCGTTCCCCGCCGACAAGCGCCGGCTCGTCGGCGTCAACTCGTTCGGCTTCGGCGGTACCAATGCCCACGTGGTTCTCGCGGGGCCACCCGCCGCGGCGGGCCCCAGCCCCGAGCCGCTCGAGCCGCAACTACCTGCGGTACTTCCCATCTCGGCGCGCAGCGAGGAGGCCCTGGTTGCGGCAGCCGGCCGGCTCGCCGGTCATCTCGACGCGGACCCGGACCTCACGCTGTCCGATCTGCAGTACACGCTGGGATTGCGGCGCTCACATCTGAACTACCGGCACGTCATCATCGCCGACAGCAAAGATGATGTACGGCAACAACTTCAACTTCTCGCCGACGGTGGGCCGATCTCGGGACGCACTGCGGGTGCCGCGCCCAAGCTCGCCTTCGTCTGCACGGGGATGGGCCCACAGTGGTGGCGGATGTGCCGAGGGCTACTCGACGTCCTTCCGGCCTTCACCGACAGCATCCTGCGCTGCGATCGCGAGCTTGCGCAGTACACCGGGTGGTCTCTCGTCGACGAACTGCGACGTGACGAGGCCACCTCGCGGATGACCGAGACCGAGGTGGCGCAGCCGGCCAACTTCGCCGTCCAGATCGCTCTGGCCGAACAGCTGTCGCAGTACGGGATCCGCCCGGATGCGGTAATCGGGCACAGTGCAGGCGAAGTCGCCGCCCACCATATCGCCGGCCTGCTGACCTTCGAGCAAGCTGTCGAGGTCGTCTACCACCGGAGCCGCCTTCAGCAGCGCACCAGTGGGCAAGGCCGGATGCTCGCCGTCGGCACCGACGCCGATTCGCTGATGCGAGCGATGGACCCGCAGATGCAGGCCGAATTCGGCAGGCGGTTATCGATAGCGGCGATCAACAGCCCGTCCGCGGTCACCGTTGCCGGGGACGGGGACGTCCTCGCCGTGTTGGCTCCGCACCTGGATGAGCTGGGGATCTTCAATCGCTATCTCACCGGGAAGGTGCCGTACCACACGCATTTCATGGATGCGATCAAAGACGATCTGCTCGGTGCGCTCGACGGGATGTCGTCGAAGGATGCCACCATGCCGCTGTATTCGACAGTCACCGGCGAGCGGCTGGACCGGTATCAGGCCGGCGCCGCGTACTGGTGGCAGAACACGCGGGCGACGGTGCTCTTCGAGCCCGCGATCCGGCGAATGGTGGAAGACGGCTACACCCACTTCGTCGAGCTCGGCCCGCATCCCGCGCTGGCGGCGTCGATCGTGGAAACCGCGGGCCAGCAGAAAATCTCTGTGACGGCCGTCCAGCGACGCGACCAGGACGACGTCCGCACGCTTCTCAATTGTGTTGGCACGCTGCACTGCAATGGCCACGACATCGCATGGGACGCACTCCAGCACCGTGCTGGCGCTCGCCTGGCGAAGCTGCCGAGCTACCCGTGGCAGACCAAACGCTTCTGGAATGAAACCCGGGAATCCACCGAAGCTCTGTTCTACAAGCCGGTGCATCCCCTTCTCGGACAGCGGATCAGTGCGCTGCACCCCACCTGGGAAGCGGAACTGAGCACCGTGTTCAATCCGTTCCTCGCCGACCATCGGGTGCAGGGAAGTGTGGTCCTGCCGGGGGCGGTCTACATCGAGATGGGTATGGCGGTGGCGAACGCCGTCTACGGCTCGGACTTCAGCGTCGACAATGTGGTGCTGCATCGTGCGGTGATCCTCGACGACACCTGCGATCCGATCCTGCGGACCACCCTCAACGAGCAGGACGGCACACTGGAATTCGCGTCGTTCACCGCGACAGCGGACGGTGAACCCAAGTGGGCCATCACCGCCACCGCCGAACTCAACGTCCGGCCACCAGCGCCCAAGACGATGGCCTCGGCAGACTGCGCCGAGTCGGTCGTCTCGATCAGCGGCGCCGACTTCTACCGTCGCACCGAGTCCATCGGCTTCGACTACGGCGACGCCTTCCGGACCGTCCGTAAGGTCACCGCGGGCGAGGACTGGGCCGTTGCCGACATCGCGGTGCCCGAATCAATCGTCGATGAGGTGGCGCGATTCCGGTTCCACCCGGCTCTCATCGACGGGGCGTTCCAGGCGTTGTTCGGCGCACCGTTCCTCGGTCAGGAAGAGAACGAGGATCCGTTCCTGCCGGTTCGGATCCGGCAGTGCGCCGTCTACGGCGCACCCGCGCCGGAGATGTCGGTTCACGTCCGCGTGGTGTCGGTGAGCAAGGCGCACGTCGAAAGCGACATCACGATCACCGAGCCGGACGGTACGCCGCTCGCGGTCATCACCGGGTTCGCCGTGCAGTCGTTGAGCGAGTCGTCGCGCATGTCGCCCGACCGTATCGACAAGGGAGTCCTACAGATTCAGTGGCAGCGCATGGCGGACCAGCCACCCGGCGAGGAGATCGGTGCCGCCGGCCCGACGTCGTGGCTGCTCCTCGGCGACGACACGGGTGTGGGAGCGGCCATTGCCGAGGAGATGCGTCGCCGAGGCCACCGCGTCCGCGTAGTCGGCCACGACGGCGGAGATGAACTCGCTGCGATAGATTTCGGCGCGCTGTTCGCCGACGATCTCCACGGGATCATCGACTGCTGGCCGCTGGACATCACGGAATCGCGTTCCGTCGAGGACCAACACCAGCTCGGCGTACTCACCGTGTTGCGGCTCGCGAAAGCCCTTGCCCAACACGACACCCCCGACCAGGTTCGCCTGCATCTGGTCACCGCGAACGCCCAACCTGCACCGGACACCGAACTGCGCGGTGTCGACCAGGCCGCGGTGTGGGGTCTCGGTCGCGTCATCGGCCACCAGGAGCTACCGGAGCACTGGGGCGGACTCATCGACATCGATGCCGCCGACGACCACGCCCAGACGGCGGCCCGCATCTGCGAACACCTCCTCAGCGGGGAGCCCGAAGATCAGATCGCCATCCGCGGCGAGGTGACCTACGTGCCGCGTCTGCGGCCGTGCGATCAGCTGAGGCGGCCCTTTCCCACCAAACTCAGCCCGGACGCCACCTACGTCGTCACCGGCGGGGCAGGCGCACTCGGTCGGGTGGTCGCCACGTATCTCGCGGAGCGGGGCGCGCGGCATATCGCCTTGTGGGGTCGCAGTACGGTCCCCCCGAGAGACAGCTGGCCCGGCCTCACCGCGGAGCATCGCCATTTCGAGACCGTCAAGACGATTGTCGACATCGAACGTCTCGGCGTGCACGTCACCACGGCGAGCATCGACGTCGCCGACCGTGAGCAGGTTTCGACATGGTTGCGCGACCACGCCGGCGGCGGCGGACGACCGGTGCGCGGAATCATCCACGCCGCCGGATCGGTCAACGACCAACTGCTGGTGAACATCAGCGAAGACGACTTCACCGCGGTGATGGCGCCCAAGGTGACCGGCGCGCGCGTGCTGCACGACGCCTTGAAAGACCACGAGCTCGACTTCTTCGTGATGTTCGGCTCCGCCGGGTCGACGATCGCCTCGCCGGGGCAGGGCAACTATGCAGCGGCCAACGCCTTCCTCGACGCATTCGCGCACTATCGCCGGGAACAGGGTTTGCCGGCACTCACGATCGGTTGGGGTCCCTGGTCGGTGGGGATGGTCGAAGAGCTCAACCTCGAAAAGCTTTACGCTGCACGAGGTATCGAACTCATCACCCCCGCGGTGGGTGCTCTGATCCTCGATCGGCTCATCAACCAACAACCGGCCGATGTCGTCGCCATCAGCGCCGACTGGGGCCGGGCCCGCCAAGCCGGGCTCGGCAGCCGTCTGCCGATGATGTTCGCCGAACTCGGAACCTCCGAGACCCTACCCGGCGCAGGCGAATCCGACGGTTCGATACTCATGATGCTCGCGACGACTCCCGAAGCCGACCGGCCTGCGGTCATCGCTGATCAGCTCCGGCAGATCGTGGCAGCTGTCTTCGACTGCGCCGTAGAAGATTTCGAGCCGGACGACATGCTCGACGATATCGGCCTGGATTCGATGATGGCCATGGACTTCCGAGTGCGGATCAACATGACCTTCTCGATCGACCTGCCGGTACTCGAGATCCTTCGTGGCGTGAGCGTGAACTCGCTGGCCGACCGGGTACTCGCCGAGTTGCACTTCATCCATGGTGACGTCGCCACGGCAACTACCGAATCGGAAGGGCCAACCGAGGAGCCGGACCTCGACGACGAGCTGGACCAGTTGATGGCCGAACTGTCCGATGCCGAACTGCAGGAACTGCTCACGCAGCTGGAGAACGAGCCCGAATCGGATGCCGGCGAGGCATTCTCATGATTGCGGCATCGGCGGTTCAGGTCGAGGGACTGTCCAAGTCCTACGGCCGGCTGCAGGCCGTTCGCGATCTCGATCTCGAGGTCGGCTACGGTGAGATCTTCGCGATCCTCGGGCCCAACGGGGCGGGCAAGTCCACGACCATCGAGATTCTGGAAGGGCACCGCAAACGCGACTCGGGGCGGGTTCAGGTGCTCGGCGAAGATCCTGCAGATGCAGGGCGCAGTTGGCGCGCCAGGATCGGTATCGTCTTGCAGGAGACCAGCGACTTCGGCGTTCTGACGGTGCTGGAAACCGTGCGGATGTTTGCGAAGTGCTACGGCGAGGCGCGGGCCCGGGTCCCCGAGGAACTGCTGGAGCTTGTCGGCTTGACGTCCAGCGCCGGCTCGCGGGTCCGGACACTGTCGGGAGGGCAGCGTCGCCGCCTCGACGTCGCGCTGGGCATCATCGCCCAACCGGAGCTGCTCTTTCTCGACGAGCCGACCACCGGATTCGATCCGGAGGCACGGCGCCAGTTCTGGGACCTCATCAGGCTCCTGGCCAGCGATGGCACCACCATCCTCCTGACGACGCACTATCTGGAAGAGGCAGCCGCACTGGCGGATCGGGTCGCCGTGGTGGCCGGTGGCCGAGTGGCGGCCGTCGATTCTCCCGCACGTCTGACCGCGCACGTCAACAGCGCGGCCACGGTGCAGTGGATGGACGGCGACCAGCTGCGCGTGGAGCACACCGACCATCCGACCGAGTTCATCAGGCAACAGTCTGCCGACGGCACCGAACTGGCCCAGCTCACCGTCACCCGGCCCACCCTCGAGGATGCCTACCTGCAACTGATCGGGATGGCGTGATGTCGGTCGACTCAACCCCGCGTAACGGGGCCCAGCCGCAGCATCGCGGCGCCGCAGCGGCAACAGCCCTGCCCTCGGCCGTACGGATCGGGTTGTCGCGAGTCATCCCCGAGCTGAAGATGTTCTACCGGCGTCCCGAGCAAGTGGTGCTGACGTTTTCGATGCCGGCGATCATCTGCATTCTTCTGGGGTCGATCTTCTCCGCGAAGATCCCCGGCACGCAGACCAGTACCGGCGCCGTGATAGCCGCCAGCATGCTGGCCTACGGAATCCTCTCCACGTCGTTCATCAACCTCGGCATCGGTATCGCTGCCGACCGTGAAACCGGCGCTCTTCGCCGCCTGCGCGGGACGCCGGCGACCGCATCGTCGTATTTCATCGGCAAGATCATCTTGGTTGCCATCGCCAGCCTCGCCGAGGCGGTCGTGCTCCTGGCGTTGGGGGTGGCGGCTTTTCAGCTTCAACTGCCCAGCGACGTATACGCGTGGTTCACGCTGGCCTGGGTGTTCGTCCTGGGCATCATCAGCTGTTCGTTGCTGGGCATTCTGGTGAGCAACTTCGCCGGCAACGCCGTCTCCGCGGCGGTGATGACGAATGGGCCTGCCGTCGGTCTGCAGTTCGTGTCGGGCACCTATGTGCCGCTGATGGCCTTGCCGACCTGGATGTTGATCGTCGGGTCCATCTTCCCGGTCAAGTGGATGGCGCAGGGTTTCCGCTCGGTGCTGCTGCCCGCGCAGATGGTTGCCTTCGAGCCGGCAGGCAGCTGGGAGCACGGGCGTATCTTCCTGGTGCTGGCCGCGTGGAGCATCGGCGGTCTGATGGCCTGCCTCTACATCTTCCGATGGTCGGACAAGGGCTGACGCCCATGCCGCCACTGCTGAACATCGCCTACCATTTTTTCCTGCAGATCGCGGTCATCCTCCTGACCTACCGGCTGCTGTGGCCGCTGTTCCGCAGGCTGGCCCAGGTGCAGGTCGTCGCGATCATGGTTGCCGGCTTCCTGCTCGGGCCTTCGGTTTTGGGGTGGATCTGGCCTGCCGCACAACAGTGGCTGTTTCCAGCCAAGCTGACGATCGGCGCCGAAACGATCGTGCACCCGAACCTCACGGTCATCTATGTCGTCGGCCAGCTCGGCCTCGTCCTGTACATGTTCCTCGTGGGCTCCTCGTTCCAGCTGAGCATCCTGGGAGCACACTCCCGACAGGCGGGTGCCACCGCCGCCACCGGAATCGGAGTACCACTGATCCTCGGTGGCGTCCTGGGCTGGGTGATGGTGAGCCTCGGCGGCTACTTCACCGACAAGGTGGCGCACTGGCAGGGCGGCCTCTTCGTGGCGGCCGCGGTGGCGATCACCGCCTTCCCGATGCTGGCGTGGATCGTCTACGACTCCGGACTCCTCAACACCCGGCTCGGAACGATGGCGTTGTCCTGCGCCGCAATCGACGACGCCTCTCCTGGATCCTGCTGGCAACGGTTGTCGCGACCGCGAAAGGTCATGTGACAGGCGCGATTCTGGCCATCGGGGGTGGAATCGCCTACCTGCTGCTGATGATCTACGTGGGCCGGCCACTGCTGCGCCGGCTGGAGAGCTGGACACCTGCACGCGCTGACGTCGAGCGCACTGGCGGGTTACCGATCGCGCATACGAGCATCGTGCTTCTGGTCGTACTCACCGCGAGCTGGTTCACCGATCTGGTCGGGATCTATTCCGTATTCGGCGCTTTCGTGGCGGGTGTGGTGATGCCCCGCGGCGCATTCCTGGATGCGATCCGTGAGCGGTTCGAGCCACTGGTGGCCTATCTGCTGCTCCCGGCGTTCTTCATCTATTCGGGGCTCAACACTCAACTGACGTTGATCTTCGACTCGTCGACTCTGCTCATGGCGGGCATCGTCCTGGTCGTGTCCTTCGCCGCGAAGTTCGGGGCCGTCGGTTTGGCCGCACGCTGGCAGGGCATGAGCTGGTACGAGGCGGGCTCGATGGGAGCACTGGCAAACGCCCGCGGTCTGATGGAGCTGATCCTGCTGAACATCGGTCTGGAAGCGGAACTGATCTCCGGCAAGCTCTACACGATTCTGGCGGTCATGACGATCATCACCACGTTCGTCGCCACACCGTTGCAGCGGCTGTTCGAACGCCGCCTGGCCAGGTCTGGCGGGAAATTCGGCCCGGAGGGGGAGGAACCCTACGGCAAGGAGCCGGCCGCCGCGTGACCGAGACCGGTCTGAGCGCCTTCCCGGTCGAGAGATCGACCTGAGGGTCGCGACGCCCCCCGGTTGACGACCATGAGGTCGATTTCGTGTTGACCCGAATCAAAAGCCGCGAAGCTTCCGCAGCCAAGTACCCAGAAGCGAGTGCCGTAGCGGCCACGTCACGACCGACTCGATGAGTCTCAGGGCACTCTCCGGAAGGGACTGCGGCACTGTGACGGGATCCATGAGGTCGTTCTCCGCAAAGGGACTCGCGTCTGCGGCCACCATCGTGTCGGTGAGCGCCCGAAGCGATCGCCCGGTGCCTCGCAACGCCTCGACCGATGCCAAAAAGGAACCGCGGCGGGATATCTCGTCGCGGAAAGTATCGACCGACACACCGAGGTGCTCGGCTATGAGCGTGTTTCGGACGCGGAGGATCTCTTCCTCTACCGGCCCGGAGTCCCCACGCGTGGGCAGCGATTCGATAGCGACATCGCATTCGCTGTCGAACCCCAAGGATCTGTTGTTGAAGTTCGACGAGCCGATACGAAGCAACCGACCATCGATCACAAGGACCTTGGAGTGCACGTAGACCGACACCCCCCGACCTGCCACCGGCCAGTACACACCTAGCCGTCCGTGCTCGTCCGCGTTTTTGAGCATGCGGAAGAGTCGTTCACGGGCACTGTCCATTGATTCTTGTTCCAGCCGGCTTTCTGAGCTGCGCGGGAGAATCATCACGACTTCGGGGCCGTCGGTCTCACGCAGTCGGGCAGCGATCGCGCCGGCGATACTGCGCGACGCGAAGTACTGGTTCTCCAGGTAGATGACATCGCGTGCGGCGGCGATGGCCGCGAGATCCAGCGCCTCGACTTCCCGGACTTCGCTGCGGCCCGGCAGCCTGGGAAGCGTGCGTGCCACCCCGACGTCGACTCTGCGCAGCCCGGGGATCAGCCCATCGGGCCAGGCCGGCGGCGATGACGTCACCGGCGGCAATGCCTGCCCGGTCGCTGCCTCCCAGCGGTCCCGGGCCTGTTCGGCAAGTACACCCGCAGCAGCGCCGTCCACCGCGGCCATCACCTCGTGGCGGGGGCCGTAGGCGCCGCCGAGGCCGGTCCGGCGGCGGTCGGCAGGGAGGTGCTCGGAGGTATCCCACCGCCCGAGCGTCAGATCCAGGCCGCCGCAGAATGCCACGGCATCGTCGATGACCACGATCTTCTGATGGTGCACCGCGCCGGTGGGATGCGCGCCATCGACGGCGAAACGCAAACGCGCCGAGGTGAATTGGTTGAGCACACTGACCGGGGTGACGCCGAACCAGAACCCGTCGAACGCGGGCAGGAGACGAAGGTTGGACTTGAGCAGGTACACGTTGAGTCCCCGCCGCCGCTCGAGCAGCCAATGCAGGAATGGGCCGAGGTGGTTAGGCCCGTCCAGAATCTTCTCGCCGCGTTCGAAGGCGGTTCGGTAGTCGAGGTCCCAGCCGACGATGACGATCCGGTGTTGGGCACGCAACATCGCGGCCTTCAGATGCCGCAGGTAATCCGCGCCATCGATGATGGCGGCAAAACGATCGGCTTCCGCCGCCCGCCAACACGTGTCGCCGGGCACCAGAAGCGACTTCTCACCAGCCGATTCGTCGGTGCCCACGGACTTCCTCCTGTTCCGGGATGGGCGGCATTATCCAGCGCACATCTTGTGCAATCTTCCCTCATACCCACTGCATGGGGACGGCCCGTAAGAAACTTGTCACGGTGGCGATCGTCGATGGTGACGAACATCTCCCAGCCTCGTGTCACCGCTCGTCACGGCGAATCCGGCCACGGCGCAACCGGTTTGGGGCACACGCCTGAGTGGCCAGCGGAAGCCGATCGGCTAAACTGGCTGTCGCGACCCTGATTTCGGGGTTGGCGGACGAGGGAGCAGTACCCGCCCAGGACAAGACTGACTCGCAGGAGGAGTCTCGTCATGGCATGGGTCATTCTGGTGCTCTCCGGAATTCTCGAAGCCGTCTGGGCGGTGGCGCTGGGGGAGTCGGACGGTCTGCGCCGCCGGGTGCCGACGGTGGTGTTCGTCCTGGCGCTCATCGGCAGCATGATCGGCCTCGCACTCGCGATGGGCACGGTGGCGACCGGCACCGCCTATGCGGTCTGGGTTGGTATCGGTGCGTCCCTGACGGTGCTCTGGGCGATGATTCGACGCCAAGAGGCTGCGACCATGGGCCGTCTGGTGCTGCTCGCGCTGCTCGTCGGTTCGGTTGTCGGACTCAAGGTGGTGAGCTAACCATGGCGTGGCCGGTTCTGCTTGTCAGCGCCGTACTCGAAGCGGTCTGGGCCACCGCGCTCGGCGAGAGCGACAATTTCACCAATGCGAAGGCCGCCGCGCTATTCGTGGTGACGCTCCTGCTCAGCATGGTCGGCCTGGCGTGGGCGACGAAGAGCATCGCGATCGGCACCGCCTATGCGGTCTGGACCGGCCTGGGAGCCGCGCTGACGGTCGGCTTCGGGACCGTGACCGGCGACGAGTCGGTGAGCGTCGCGAAGGTGGTGTGTCTTGCGGGCATCATCGTGGCGGTGGTCGGGCTCAAGATGCTGCCCGGCCGTTCTGGTGTCGGCCGCGGGTTGGTAGGTGTGACGCTTCCCACAGCCGGGGTACACCGGCGACATGACCAACACTGATTCGCGCCCTGCCGCCGTCCGTCAGCAAGCACAGCGACACGCAGACCAGGCCCGACGCAAGATGGCGCAGCGGCGTGCGGAGGGTCCGGACGACGGCGTCAGCGGTTGGCTCAACCAGCGCACCGGCCAGTGGGATCTGGCAGGGCAGGACGAAACGACGATGCAGCGCCAGAAGTATCTGTGGAACTTCCTGGTGGATCACTGGTTCCGGATGGAGTTCGACGGCTGGGACAACCTGCCCGACCCGCCGGTGCTGCTGGTCGGAATCCACTCCGGCGCCCCGTTCGTCTGGGATGCGTGGACGGTCGGCGTGCAGTGGTGGCGCCGGTTCGGTCAGGAGCGCACCCTGCATGGCACGGCCCACGATGCGCTGATGGCGATGCCCGTGATCGGCAGGTACTTCCGGGCGATGGGGGTGCTGCCCGCCGCGCCCGATTCGATGGCCACGGCGCTGGCCGAGGGGCACGATGTGGCGGTCTGGCCGGGCGGTGAGGTGGACTCGCTGCGACCGTGGAGCGAGCGTGACGTTGCGAACCTGGCCGGCCGCACCGGTTTCGTGCGCATGGCGATCAAGGCGGGAGTGCCGATCGTGCCGATCGCGACCGTCGGGGGAGCGGATGCGATGCCGGTGCTCATCCGCGGCGATGGGCTCTCACGAGCACTGCGACTGGACAAGATGCTGCGGCTCAAGGTTTTTCCGCTCGCTGTGTCGCTTCCGTGGGGTATCGCGCCAGCGGCTTTGCCGCAGCTGCCGCTGCCCGCGAAGATTCGCACCCGGCTGATGCCCGCAGTGGAGGTCGACAACGATCCGTCCCGCGCCGAGGATGACGATTACGTCGAGCAGAAGTACCGCGAGGTGCAGGACAGCATTCAGAGCGGCATGGACGCGCTGGCCCGCAAACGGGCCCTGCCGCTGTTCGGCTGACGGCTCAACCGAACGCGATGGCCGCGATGCGGTGAGCGGCCGTGTCGACAACTGCCTGCGCCGCCGGATCATCGGCCACCTCGTCGCGTCGATTCATTCAGCCGAATGCGGGGTCGGACTCTGCGAGGACTCCCACTTGGATTCCAACGATCGCTTGACCGTCGCGTCGGCTGCAAACTCGCGTTCGAACGTCTCGCCGTCATCGTCTTCGAAGGTGATCAGAAAACCGGCGTCCGTGGTCTGCGTATGGACCACCTTGTACTCCTGTGCACCAGAACCTTGGTCGAGGGTGACGAGGTCGCCCGGCGCGACTGCGTCGATGCGCCCGTACGAGTCGGTCATGAGTGCTGCTCGATGTAGTCGTCGGCATCCTTGTCGCGATTGTCGATGCCGTCGATCGACTCCCGTTCGGCGTAGAACTGCAGCCACTTCATGCCCAGCTCGTGGCGCAGCTCCAAGCTCGCACTCTTGATGAAGTCCGGCATGGCCTCGCGCTCCTCCTCGTCGAGGTGCTCACCGTTCTCCTTGCGCGCCGTGAAGACAGCCTTGAACCACTCGTTCGTACCCGGCTCGTGCCTGCGTGACTCGCGCACCGCATCCCGGATCGCGTTGTGATCGGTGATGGCGTCTTCGGTCTCGTCCCGCGGGTCACCCTCCGGGTTGCCCGGATCGTCGTCTCCGCCGTGCTTGAGCAAGGCCGGATAGAAGACGGTCTCCTCGGCGTCGGCATGCGCGTCGAGCCGGGCGCTCAGTGTCGTCCAGATCGCTGCCAGTTCGTCGCGAGACGTGGCATCGTCGAGCCGGAAGAACTGGCGCCGCAGCCAGTCATGATCGGCGTAGATGAGGTCGATGATGTCGGACATGGGCAACAGTTGCCCCGCGTGCCGCCGATCGAAACGCCCGCGTGTGGAATGCGACCCCGAGCGGGCCCGTGCGCTACCGGCCCGGGCCGGTAGCAGCCACTTTCCGGGTCAGGTAGTCGATCTGAATGTGAATGGCATACAGCACCAGTGCGGGCAGCACGATGAACGGGATGTTCTCGCCGATGAACTTGAACCACAGTCCGAACGCGCCCTGCCCGATATCTCGAAAGCCGGCGCCCACTTCGGAGATGAAGTAGACAGCGGTGCTGCTCATCAGCACCGCGATACCGGCGAAGGCCACCCACAGGGACCGGATCCGCTTCTCGACCGGAAGCGACTGCCGGACCAGCCGGGTCCACATGGTGATGACGACGACGCCCGTGATCACCCCGACCACTTCGAGAGCGAAGGTCCACGGGTTACCGCTGGCGTAGCGGGTGTCGGCGAGTCCGTACTGCCACCACAGCCATTTGATGCCGGGATCGTTCGTGGGAGTCCACCACCCGAGCGGATGGCCGATGAGGAACACCAACTCGTAGCAGATTTGGCTGAATGCGGTGTAGGGCAAGTAGAAGAGCGTGAGCTCGGCGGCCTTCTCCTCCCGCAGGCGAACCTCGCCGGGCGCATCCCACAGCAGCACGAGGGGTATCAGGATTGCCGGAATGCCGAACAGGAGATTGGCGACCACGTCGGAGGTGAAGGTCGGTTCGATGATCCCGACCCCGACACCAATCGTCATCCCCACGAAGACGAGCCCGGTGAACAGCGCGGTGGCCACGTACATCCGGACCCGGTGCGGCGCCCACGGACTGACGAGGTTCGGCTCGCGCTCAACAACCTTGGTCATAGCGATACCTTTCCGACGGTGGATCGCGCAGTGACGCGGACAGGAATGTTCCCCTGTCGCGGCAGCCCGGTGATGTGGTCGTAGTCGACCTCGGTCGGGATCAACCGGCCGACGGTGCTTCCCCGGTCGCGCACCTCGTCGTCCTCGGCCGGCAGACCGCCGAACGCATGATGGGTGGCCACGACGTCGGGACGAAGGCTTTCGTCGGCCTCGATGACGCTCGGGATGCTGTCGTGCGGGGACGTCACCGTCACGACGTCGCCCGGATTCAGTCCCAGCGCCGCGATGCTGTCCGGATGCATGTAGGTGGGGTTGTACGGCTTGCCCCTGTTCAACGCAGCCAGGGTAGTGCCCGAGGAGTTCATGAAGTTGTTGTGCCGCCGCGGAATCAGCCGGAACGGGAAGTCCGTGTCGTGCCGGCTGACCCGGAAATCCTCCACGAAATACCCGCCCAGTTCGCCAAGCATCACAGCATTTCCGACGTCGAGCTTGGCGGTGCAGTCCGTGTCCTTGCCCTCGACGACGGCCGCCACGTCGAAAACATGACCGTGCGGGTGGCTGCGAACCTCATCGAGGGGGATGCGCGAGGTTTCGCACATCTTCTCAAAGAGCTCCTCGGTGGTGATCTGCGTGTCGCCGTTGAAGTTGCACACGATTGGCGGTGATTCCATGAACCTGCCGCCGCCCCCGCCGAAGAAGTTGATGAACCACAACTCCAATTCCATCCGCTTCGCCAGGCCCAGGAAAAACTGCCACTCCTCGGTCAGGTCTGATCCGGCGGGCGGTTCGGCAAGCCGCGGCGCGTACTGCGCATAGGGAGCCGGAATGCCGGTACCGCTGGCGTAGTACTTGATCAGCTCGCTGCCCATCGTCATGGCAGGTGTTTCCATCTGCATCTTGGGTGCGATGACGTAGTGCGCCAGCCGTGACGTCAGCGACATCTCGGTATCGAGGGTGACCAGCAGCTCCAGATTCTCCAACGCACGCAGGGTTTTTCGCTGGTCCGGCCACGCCGCCATCGGGTTGCCACCAATGCAGATGAGTGCCTTCACCTGCCCGTCGCCGTCGAGCAGTATTTCGTCGGCCAGGGCAGCTGTCGGCATTCCGCACACCGCATCGGTCAAACCCCGCACCCGCAGCTGCTCCCCGTACCCCCATCCCTCGTACGGCGGATGCGCCTGAGCTTTGGCGGTGAACGCGGGCAGCAGCGTGTTGGGTCGGGTGACCCGCTCGCCGGCCCGTTGCCACCGACCGCAGATCGATGTCAGACACAGGCACAGGTACTCGACCACGTTGCCGTGCATGGCCATGTTCGCCCCGGTGCCGGCATTGACCATGCCGCCGCGCTGACCGTGTGAGGCGAACAGCCTTGCGGCTTCGACCAATTGCTGCTCGTCGATATCCGCGCGCTCGGCGACGTACGCGGAGGTGAAACCTGCGACCGCCTCAGCGAGCGCCGCGAAGCCGTCGACGTTCTCCTTGACGAAATCCCGGTCGTACAACTCTTCGGCAATAACGATGTTGATGATCCCGGCCAGGATCGCCGCGTCTTCACCGGGGCGCGGCTGAAGGTGGATTGCCGCCCGCGCCGCGGTCTGCGACCGGCGCGGATCGATGACGATCAGCTTCATGCCGCGGCTGATCGCGTTTTTCAGGCCCCGGCCGGGATTCTGGCCTGGAATGCCGATCGCCTTGGACACCAGGGGATTGGTGCCGACCAACAGCCAGCTGTCGGCTTCGTGGAAGTCGACATCACCGCCCAGCCAGTGGCCGTGGGCCGCGAGCGCGATCTGTTTGCCGGGTTGGTCGATGGTGTTGGCGGTGAAGAACATCGGCGAACCGATGGCCCGAATGAACGCGTTGGCCATCAATGCGGACGCAGGATATGGCAACCCGTTTGTCCCCAAATACAGTGCCACCGATCGGGGTCCGAACTCGGCGATCAGACGCTGCAGGGTCGTCGCGATCTCATCCATCGCCTGCCCAGACTCGATGGGTGCATGCTCGCCGTCGACGGCCCGCTTCTGGCTGTGCAGTAGCCGGTCGGGATTGTTGTGAATCTCTGGGAGCGCCCGGCCCTTGGCGCAGGTGTAGCCCTTGAACAGCGGGTTGTCGGGATCGCCGGTCACCTTGGTGAGCTTCCCGTCCACGACGGTGGCCAGCACGCCGCAGTGCGCCGAGCAGATGCGGCAGATGCCCGGTCGGGTAGTGGTCGACATCGGTTCTACGCTGTCCTCGTTGCTGATCAAGTGGCGACGTGCTGGAATTAATCCCGATCGGGAAAATATCACGCTTCAATGGTGTTCGGAACCGAAAGGCACTGTGTGCAGGAGTCAGCGGCGCGCCGCCAGCGCGGGCGGCCACGACAGATCACCCGGGAACGCATTGTGGCCGCAGCCCGCTCGTTGGCGTTCGATGAACTGACCATGCAGGCGGTCGCCGATGTCCTGGGCGTGGACCCCAAAGCCCTCAACTACCACGTTGGCGATCGAGAAGCGCTACGCGAGCTGGTTGCCGTCGACGCGTTTGCCGTGGAGCTGAACCGCATCGATCTGTCCGCCTGCGGCGACTGGCGGGACGTCCTGCGCCGCTATGCCACGGCTCTCCGTGACGCCACAGTCACACTCGGCGAACTCGTGACCTATTTTCGTCTGCCCGCCAGCGGTATCGGAGCACTCGAACCCGTCGAACGTGTTCTGCAGAGTCTCGTCGACGCCGGCTTCTCGGTGCCGGAGGCCGGCCACGTCCTTCGCTTGGTCAGCGAGCTGGGCCATGCCGCGGGCCGGGAAGCGGTCTTTCGGTCCAGAAGCCGGGAGCACCCGTACGTCGCCGATGTCTCGGCTGCACTGAATACCACTGCTGCAGAAGACTTTCCATTGTTGCGCCAGGTGGTGGCCGGCCGCGATGCCGCACCGGACGACGGTCAGCAGCTGGACTTCAACCTGGACGTGCTGATCACTGGATTGGCGGCCAAACTGGCCCAGCGGTGACAGCGCGGGCGATCGTCCCCGCGGGAGCGCGCGGACGCCGGCATTCGGCGCTTCGCCGACCGACGACTTCGCCCGCTAACCCGGCTCGGGGCCGGCGGCCAATCGCCGGGTTGCCGACGCGAGCAGGAGTCCCCCGACCAGCCAGGTGGTGACGGGCAGCCATAGCAGCGCCGACACCGACGTGTGGTCGAAGCCTGCGGCGACCACGGCGATGCGGACCAGCGCTGCGGCGGCGATCACGGCACCGGCCGCCTCCTCCTGGCCACCTGGTCATCCGGCGGGCAGTCTAAGCGGCTGACACGTGCGCGGCATCTGGTCCGCTCGTGGTGGAATTTCTGTCGGCGGGATCCGCTGTTGTGGAGTCCGGTCCGGTACCGTACGGTCAATCTAGTTGATAAGCCCCCTTCGGGAACGTTGTACCGTACGCGCCTGTCGCCGCTCATGAAAGGGTCACGGATGCAGCGGGTTTCGCTCGGCCGGCGGCTCAGCCAACGCTGGATGCTGCTGGTGGCGGTCGTCGTTGTCGCGGTGGCAGGTTTTGCCGTGTACCGGCTACATGGAATCTTCGCCTCCCACGACGTGACCTCAACACCCAGCGGGGCGGGAAACGACATCGTCCCGTTCAACCCCAAGCACGTGGTGCTGGAGGTCTTCGGCCCACCAGGCACCGTCGCGACCGTCACCTACCTGGACGTGAACGCACAGCCGCAACGCGCAGACGCCGTCACGCTGCCGTGGGCGTACGACGCGACCACCACCCAGCCCGCGGTGTTCGTCAACGTGTCCGCTCAGGGCGACAGCGACTGGATCGGCTGCCGCATCAAGATCGATGACGTCGTCAAAGACGAGCGAACGGTGAACACACTGAACGCGTTCACGTACTGCCTGGACAAGTCGGGATGACCCACCGGATTCCCGACTTCATCCGCCGATACTCGGTCCTCATCGCGGTGTTCTGGTTGGGCCTCGCGGTGATGACCAACGTCTTCGTCCCGCAACTCGAAACCGTCGCCGAGTCGCACAACGTCTCACTGAGCCCGCAGGACTCGCCATCGCTGCTGGCCGCCAAACGGATCGGAAAGGTCTTCGGCGAATTCGACTCCGACAGTTCGGCGATGATCGTCCTGGAGGGCGACCAGCCACTCGGTGCCGAAGCCCACCACTACTACGACGGCCTGATCAAGAAGCTGCAACAGGACACCAAGCACGTGCAGCACATCCAGGACTTCTGGGGTGATCCGCTGACCGCTGCCGGGTCGCAGAGCGCGGACGGCAAGGCTGCCCTGGTTCAGCTGTATCTGGCGGGCAACCAGGGCGAGTCGCTGGCCAACGAATCGGTCGACTCGGTACGCAACATCGTCAACAACACCCCGCCGCCGCCGGGCCTCAAGGTCTATGTCACCGGTGCCGCGCCTCTGGTGACCGACCAGTTCGAGGTGGGCAGGCACGGCACATTGAAGACCACGCTGATCACCATCGGGGTGATCGCGGTGATGCTGTTCTTCCTGTACCGGCGGCTCACCACGGTGTTCTTCGTGATCTTCACGGTGATGATCGAGTTGACCGCGTCACGCGGATCGGTGGCCGTGCTCGCGAATGCCGGGATCATCCAACTGTCGACGTATTCGACAAACCTGTTGACGCTGTTGGTGATCGCCGCCGGAACGGACTACGCGATCTTCCTCCTCGGCCGCTTCCACGAAGCACGCTATGCCGGGCAGGACCGAGTCTCGGCGTACAACTCGATGTACCACGGCACCGCGCACATCATCCTGGGATCAGGCCTGACCATCGCCGGTGCAGTGTTGTGCCTGACCTTCACCCGGCTGCCGTACTTCAACAGTCTGGGCGTTCCCGCCGGCATCGGCGTGCTCGTCGCCGTGATCGCGGCGCTGACCCTGGCCCCGGCGCTATTGGTCATCGGCCGCCACTTCGGCCTGTTCGAGCCCGCCCGCCCGATGCGCACCCAGGGCTGGCGGCGCATCGGCACCGCGGTAGTGCGCTGGCCCGGGCCTGTGCTGGTGGTAACGGTCGCGATCGCGTTGATCGGTCTGATCGCACTGCCCGCCTACAAGACCAGCTACGACGCCCGCGGGTACATGCCGGCCAGCGCGCCGGCGAACGTGGGATACACCGCCGCCGAACGCCATTTCACGCAGGCCCGGCTCAATCCCGAGTTGCTGATGATCGAGACCGACCACGATCTGCGCAACTCCACCGACATGATCCTGCTGGAGCGTGTCGCCAAGGCGGTGTTCCACACCGAGGGCATCGCCCAGGTGCAGTCGATCACCCGCCCGCTCGGTACGCCCCTGGACCACACGTCGATCCCGTTCCAGATCAGCGCCGGAAGTGCCTCGCAGATCAACAATCTGCCGTTCCAGCAGGCTCGCGGCGAGGACCTGCTCAAGCAGGTGGACGTGATCAACAATTCGATCGACATCCTGCGCCAGCAGTACGCGTTGCAACAGCAGTCCAGCGCGGTCACCGACGAGCAGACCAAGGCGTTCCAGGACACCGTCGCCACCGCCCAGGACCTGCGCAACAAGATCGCCAATTTCGACGACTTCTTCCGCCCGCTGCGCAGCTACTTCTATTGGGAGCCGCACTGTTACGACATCCCGGCCTGCGCCGCGCTGCGATCGCTGTTCGACGCGTTGGACGGCATCGACGCGCTCACCGATCAGCTGGGCAATGTCGCGGGCAGCATCGCCAAACTCGATGCGCTGCAACCCAAGCTGCTGGCTCTTATTCCGCCGCAGATCGCAAGCCAGCAGACCAACCGTGATCTCACCCTCACAAATTTCGCCACCACGTCGGGAATCAACGACCAGTCCCAAGCGGCACTGCAGAATTCGACCGCATTGGGCCAGGCCTACGACGCGTCCAAGACCGACGACTCGTTCTACCTGCCACCGGAAGCGTTCACCAACCCCGAGTTCGTGCGCGGCATGAAACTTTTCATGTCGCCGGACGGAAAAGCCGCGCGGATGATCATCACCCACGACGGCGATCCCGCTACGCCAGAAGGTATTTCGCACATCGACGGGATCAGGCACGCAGCGCAGGAAGCCGTCAAGGGCACGCCGCTGGCCGGCTCGAAGATCTATCTCGCGGGCACGGCCGCCACCTACAAAGACATCCAGGACGGCGCCAAGTACGACCTCATGATCGCCGGGATCGCGGCGCTGAGCCTGATCCTGCTCGTGATGATGTTCATCACCCGCAGCATCGTCGCCGCGTTCGTGATCGTCGGCACGGTGGCGTTGTCGCTGGGTGCCTCATTCGGCCTGTCCGTGCTCATCTGGCAGGACATCTTCGGCATCCATCTGTTCTGGATCGTGCTGGCGCTGGCCATCATTCTGTTGTTGGCGGTGGGATCGGACTACAACCTGCTGCTCATCTCCCGGTTCAAGGAAGAGATCCACGCCGGCCTGAACACCGGCATCATCCGGGCGATGGCCGGGTCGGGTGCGGTGGTGACCGCAGCCGGCCTGGTGTTCGCCGCGACGATGGCGTCGTTCATCTTCGCCGACTTGCGGATCCTCGGTCAGATCGGGACGACGATCGCGCTGGGGCTGCTCTTCGACACGCTGATTGTGCGGTCCTTCATGACGCCCGCGGTGGCGGCGCTGCTCGGCCGTTGGTTCTGGTGGCCACTGAAGGTGCGTCCCCGGCCGGCCAGCCAGATGCTGCAGCCCTATGGCACCCGGCAGTCGGTCCGCCAGTTGCTGCTGTGGGAGGACGACGACCCGGCCGCCAAGGCGCCGAACTGAGGAGTCTGCAAGCAGGGCATCCACTCTGGGCTCAGTGCGCCGCTGAGGGTGCACATCCCGCGCTGGACGCAGACTCGATGCCGGTGAGGCTCGAAGTCAGGCGCTGCCAACGGAAGTGAGCTGGTCGGTGTCGTCGGTCTCCGACACCGGGATATCGCGCAGCGTGCCTTTCATCCCGGCTACCCGCCGCAACTGAGCGGCCATGTTCATCGACGTGAGCATCGGGATGCCGCCGATGAATGTCCGGAACGATGGGTTGCCACCGTCGAGGTGCAGCATGAACAGGCAGCCGACCACGTAGAAGAAGCCAATGGTGAACAGCGCCGCGGGAATGGCATAGGCCAGCGGTGATCGAGCGTCCGCGACCAACTCGCTGGCGTAGTCGAATTCGTCCTGCGTCAGCGGCTCCCGCTTGCGCACTTTGGCCAGCACCCTCTTGTGGGCGCCCACCTCGTCACCCATCGGATGGGACGTTCGGCGCTCCAGGCGGCCGATATAGACGAATACGCAAGTGGCGAACACGATCTCCAGCACAGCGGCAAGAATCGTCAGGTCACCCCAGGGGCCAAGGTTCACGTAATCGCTCCTCTTCTGCACGCGCGAATACCAGAGAAACGCTACCCGATCTAACTAAAAAATGTGGCCCGGGCCGCAGTGGCTCAATCGCCTGCGGCGCGGGCCCGGTTTCGGCGGCGACGCTTGTTGTACATGGCCTGATCGGCATGCTCGAGGACCCCGTCGATCGATCGTCCGTCACCGGTGCGGTGGGCGGCGAAGCCGATCGTCAACCGTGCCGGCACCTGTATACCCTCGGCGATCGTCACCGGCGTGCTCTCCAGCTGATCGGTGATTCGATCGGCCAGGCGGGCGAGCTCCCAGTCGTTGACGGAATCGGTGATCACCAGGAATTCGTCGCCACCCCAACGAGCCACCGTGTCACCACCGTCCACCGCCCCCCGCAGGCGGGCGGCGACTTCGACGAGGAGCAGGTCCCCGGCGCGGTGGCCGTACTGGTCGTTGACGTTCTTGAAGCGCTCGATATCGCAGAACAGGATGCCGTACCCGCGCCCGCTGACGTCGAGTTGTTCGAGCCGGTTCCAGCCTGCAGACCGATTGGCGACCCCGGTCAGTGGGTCGGTGGCGGCTTGGCGGGCCAAATCGGCCTCGCGGATGCGATCGGCTGTCACGTCCACGATCTGCGATACGAAGTAGCGCGGTTGATCTCGCGGTGCGTTCACGACGACGACGGTCAGCGCGCCCCACACGATGCGTCCGTCGGCGGCGATATAGCGCTTGTCGATGCGGTAGGAACGGCGCCGTCCTTCCAGACATTCGGTGAGAAGTGCGATATCGGCGTCGAGATCGTCGGGGTGGGTGATCTCCTGGAAGGTCAACTCGGCCAGTTCACGTTTGGTGTATCCGAGCATGTTCCGCAGGGCGCGGTTGGTGCGCAGAAATGTTCCGTCCAAGCCGACGACAGCCATGCCGATCGGCGAATGGGCGAGCGCTAGTTCAAATCGCCTCTCTCCCAACAGGTCCACCGCGGTCGGTAACAGGTCGGTTGACGCCGCGGCGGCCCCAGGCGGAAATCCGTGCACGAGAGGACGGGGCCGGCTGAGGTAATAGCCTTGCGCGGAACTGATGCCCACCGAGTTGACAGCATCGAGTTCGCCTTGTGTCTCAACGCCTTCGGCGATCACGGTCGCGCCCATCTGGCCGGCGAGTTCGGCGATCGCGTGCGCCAGTCGACGCCGGGCGTCGTCGACGTCGATGTGGCGGGTGATCGATTGATCGATCTTGACGAACTCCGGACTCAATTCCAGCACGTGGGAGAAGGAGGAGAAGCCGGCACCGACGTCGTCGACCGCAACCCGCACGCCGCGCGCACGGCACGGTTCGAGTGCGTCATCAAGCGCGCCGTAGTCCAGGACAGCGTCATGCTCGGTGAGCTCCAGGACAATTCGCGACGGGTCGACATCCGCCAGCATCTGAGCCCATGGGGCGACCAGCGCGGCGGACGGCGAGATGTTCACCGCGACGTACACGTCCTCGGGCAGTTGCGGGATCATAGAGATGACCCGCGCCACGATCGCGGTCTCCAACTCGATTCCCAAGCCCAGGAGAGCGGCCTGGGCGAGGAATCCGTCCGGACGAAACGGCTCACAGGGGAAGCGGGCCAGCGCCTCCACGCCCACCACCTTGCCGGTCACCACCTCGTGAACCGATTGGAACACCACTTCGAAGTCGCGCTGATACACCACGCGTCGTATCGACGCGCGCTGCGCGGCGGTGGTGTCCCGGCCGGTGTCGGGGGATTCGATCAGCGTGCCGATGAGCTCGGCGATCTGCTTGACGATGCGCAGGTCGATGTCGGCGAGATAGGGCTTGGCCTCGCGGCTCACCGCACACACCATGCCGACGGTCCCACCGCTGCGGTTGAGCACCGGCACACCGACGTAGGCGCCCAGCCCGAATTCGCTGGTGATCGGCAGGTTGTCGGTGGTCTGGTTGGCGCTGGTGTCGGGGATGATTCCGGGCAGTCGGCCGTCGATCACGCGCACACAGTACGAGTCGAACAGGGACGCGCGGTCGCCTGAGGACAGTCCGATCGTGTCGGTTTCACCGTCCAGTACCTCGAAGACCTGTGCGCCGTCCCGAAAGGACGACAGCCATGCCGTTTCCAAGCCGAGCCGGTTCCGCAGCAGACCCAGCAACGTACGGACCAGTTCGACGGGAAGCTCCGCCCCGCGTTCTGCGAGCGGCTCGTCGACCCCGTCGAACCCCATAGCCACCAGTAGACCGCACCACCGGTGAATCTGCACTGGAATGCCACTGTCGGTAAGACAGTTTGCCAAGGCGTCATATTGAAAGACGTGGACACCGCGATCGTGAGCAGGCGCGCTTAGCCAGTCGACGGGACCCACGCCCGGCGTGCGCCGGCCGACCCGCAATCCGCATCGCGGCTCGGCGGTGTTGCTGGCGGCGATCGGGATCCACGGCCGGCCAGGTGAGCCGTCTGTTCGGGCGGCGACGGTCGTGGCTCGTGATGGCGCGAAATATGCGGCTGCTGCGGGGTTCCGGATCAAACTGGCGTTCAATCCATCCGATGTGCACGCTTACCGGACGCGACAGCGGTGCGATGGATAATCTGCACTTTGCGTTTGCGCGGTCTCGTGTGAACGCGACCCGCACCGCACCGACAGAACGGAACGCAGTGAGACTGCTTATCGGATATCTGGCCACCCCTGGCGGCGCCGACGCGTTGGCCCTGGGCGTGCGGTTGGCCAGGACACTCGGCGCCGAGCTGGAGATCTGCTCGGTGCTGCCGGTTCCCATTCCCCTTGACTCCGAGTATCAGAGCGAACTCGCCACCCAGGCCACACAGTGGCTGCGTGAGGCCCAGAAGTCTGTGCCGGATGACGTCACCGCGCATATCCACGTGAGCTTCCACGAATCCTTCGCCGAGGGCATCAGCCGCGAGGCCGAGCGGCTGGAGGTGGCCGCGATCGTCGTCGGCGGATCGGGTGGCTTTGCCGCCGGATTCACCTTGGGCTCCGTCGTCAACGAACTGTTGCATTCTGCTCCGGTCCCGGTGGCCGTCGCCCCGCGCGGCACCCGGCACTCCGACGTCGAACGGGTCCGCAGCATCACCTGCGGGGTGGGCACCCGGCCGGGCGCCGAGCATCTGCTCGACCTCGCGGTGCGGGTGAGCACTGCTGCCGGAGTTCCATTGCGGCTGGTGTCGTTGGTCGCACTCGACCACTACGGCTCACGAAGCAAAGTCAGCGCCGAGGGGACCCGCCAACAGGCCCTCGACCACGCCGCCGCGATTCTGGCGTCCGCCGAGTCGTCGCTACCCCAAGGGTTTCCGGTCACCGTGGTGGTCGCCGACGGCGCCACCGTCGAGGCGGCGGTGGAAAAGCTCGACTGGCGCGACGGCGATGTCATCATCGTCGGCTCCAGCCGGCTTGCTCAACCGAGACGACTGTTCCTCGGATCGACGGCGGCGAAGATGATGCGGGTGCTGCACGTGCCCCTCGTCGTCGTCCCCGGTCCCGACGCCGACACCGACCACTAGGAAGGCAAAGACCTTGTCGCAAAACGCATCTGCGCCGAGATCGCACCTCTCGAGGTCGCTCGGGTTGTGGGCTGTCGTCGGTCTGGGGTTGGGCTACATGACTCCCATGACGGTCTTCGACACGTTCGGGATCGTCTCCGGCGAAACGAACGGGGTGGTACCGCTCGCCTACATCGTCGCTTTGATCGCGATGGTGTTCACCGCGATCAGCTACGGCCGGATGACCCGGGTCTACCCGTCGGCGGGTTCGGCCTACACCTACGCATCGGAGACCATTCACCCGAACTTCGGCTTCGTGGTCGGATGGTCCTCGCTGCTGGACTATCTGCTGCTTCCGATGGTGAATGCGGTCATCGCCCGTATCTACTTCGAGTCATTCTTCCCGTCGGCGCCGTCGTGGGTTTTCGTGCTGGTGTACGTCGCCGCCATCACCGCGCTGAATTACCTGAGTATGAAAGGAACCTCGCGCGTCAACGGAATTCTCGTGGTGTTCCAGGTCGTCCTCATCGGCGCCTTCCTGGTGTTGGCGACCATCGCGCTGAGCAAGGGCGTCGGCGCAGGAACGATCTTCACCCTGGATCCGCTGGTCCACGAAGGCGTCCAGATGCAGGCCGTGGTCGCCGGTGCGACCGTCGTCTGCTTCTCGTTCATCGGCTTCGATGCGATCACGATGTACGCCGAGGAAGCGAAATCGCCGGACGTCGTGCCACGGGCAATCGTGCTGGCACTGCTCATCGGCGGGGGCATCTTCTTCGTTGCGGCGTGGTTCAGCCAGTCGGTGTTTCCGACCCTCGACGGGTTCGAGGTCACCGATGACACGCTGCCCGAGATGGCGCTGAAGGTCGGCGGCATGTTGTTCAAAGTGTTCTTCGTGTCAGCCGCTCTGGCCGCGGTGGTGGCGTCGAGCCTCGCATCGCATGCCAGCGTCGCGCGGATGATCTACGTGATGGGCCGCAACGGAAGGGGACGATTCGGGCGGTTCCTGTCCTACATCCACCCGCGGTTCCTCACCCCTGCGCACGCCGTCATCATCGTCGGTGTGGTGTCACTGCTCGCGGTGAATTTCACCCTGGAATTCGCCTCGTCGATGATCAACTTCGGTGCCCTCATCGCATTCACTGTGGTGAATCTGACGATCATCGTGCTGTTCGCGTTCCGCCTGAAGCGCCGTCGCACCCCGAAAGAGATCGCCACCAACATCGTGCTTCCGGCGATCGGCATGGCGCTGACCGGGGCGCTGTGGGTCAACCTGCATTTCGATGCGCTGCTTTACGGCGGCATCTGGCTGGCGATCGGGATCGCGGTACTGATCTACCTGACCAAGGGTTTCCGTGACCAGCTGACGATGCGGATCGAAGACGAGACCCTGACCGAGGAAGGCGCCACGGTCCCGGACTTCAAGCACTAGACACCCGGCATCGACGTGCCGCGCCGACCCGGCCCTGGCGTGGGCCCGGAATTTGCTGAATCTGTCGATTGTCAACTGCGCCGGGCCTGCGGGGCGGCACACTTGTGGAACGAATTGTTGTTCACGCAAAGAGTCCGGGGGTGGACGCTCGAGTGCTTGTGCCGGACCTTGTGGGGGAGGGAACATTGATTCTGTGCTGATGGATGGCGTGGTGGAGGGGTCCACGGCAGCCGAGAGCAAGCAGACGGTGTTGGTGGTCGACGACGACGCCCGTCTGCGGGACCTGCTGTGCACCGTGCTGACGCCGCTGGACTGCGAGCTTGTCCAGGCCGGCTCCGGTGAAGAGGCGCTCACGGCGCTGCTTCAGCGCAAGGTGTCCGTGATCGTCCTCGACATCAACATGCCCGGGATGGGTGGATTCGAGACAGCGCAACTCATCCGGGAAGCCGACGAGTTGGCCTCGACGCCGATCATCTTCCTCACCGGCCAGGCCGACGATGGGGATCTGGATCGCGGCTACGACCTCGGCGCGGTCGACTTTCTGCTCAAACCGGTTTCCGCGGCGGTGTTGTACGCCAAAGTGAAGGCGTTGCTGGAGCTGGATCGGTCCTTCGCCAGATTGCGGATCGAGGCAGCGAAGCTGCATGACCAACAACTCCAGATCGCACGAGCCGCCGAGAGCCGGCAGCGCGAGGAGTTGGCCCTCGCGCGACGGCGGGCGAGGTTGGCGACGATCTTCACCGAAGGCAGCCTTGATCTGGCCGCGCTCGAGAAGACCATCGTCACCGAGTTGAGCCGCATCTTCTCCGCCGAGTGCCTGCTCCGGGTGGCGGTTCGTGACAACGATTGGCACGACACGTTTTCCGATCCGGAGGCGGACCGAACGCCGGAAGCGGTTCAGTCGTGGCTTGCCGAGCAAGTGGCGGGCGCCGTCGGTGGCATCACACCGCACGCGGCGGTACTGGTCGAGGAGTTGATGGCCCGCGGTGAACATGTCGGCTTCGTCTGCGTCGGCCGAACCGATGGCCCGGCCTTCTCCGAAGTCGAAGCGGCGCTGTTCCGCGGCGTCTCGGCGGCGGCCGCGCTCGCGATTTCCAACGCAACCCTCTATCGCGTCCAAGCCGAGTACGCCGCCGTCATGCAGGCCACCGCCGACGCGATCCTCGCCGTGGACGTCTCGGGTGCCATTCGCAGCTGCAACAAGGCCGCGACGGCCCTGTTCAGCGGGCACGCCGACACCCTGATCGGCCGGTCCATCGTCGACCTTGCCACCGATGCTCACCGGGCCCGGTTACGTGAGCAGTTGGACCTCACTCTCGCGACACACCAAGAGGTGTCGATGGAGATGACGTTCGCCGCCGGCACCCGTCGTCCCGTCGACGTCTTGATCACGCTGTCGCCGATCGGTGAATCCGTCGACCTGCACGTCGCGGTCGTGGTTCATGACCTGACCGAGATCAAACAAGCCCAGATGGTGATCAGCCATCTGGCAAGCCACGACCCGCTGACCGATCTGGCCAATCGCCGGCAACTCAACGAGCGGCTCGCGGAGCTGTCCCGCTGCCGCGACGGAAAACTCGTGGCGCTGCTGTACATGGACGTCAACAGGTTCAAGTCGGTCAACGACACCTACGGCCATGACACCGGCGACGAACTGCTGGTCGAAGTGGCCGACCGACTTCGGTCGGCCGCCGGGAGCGATGCGCTGGTGTGCCGGATCGGCGGCGACGAGTTCATCGTCGTATTCGAAGACGTGCCGTCGGTGGATCATGCTGTCGCAGAGGGCAACCGCATTCTGCGGCGCGTCCAGGGAGAGCCGGTGCGGTGTAAGGCGGTGACGCTGCGGCCGTCGTTGAGCATGGGCATCTCGTGCCTGGGCGACAGTGCTCGTACGCCGGAAGAGCTGCTGTCCCAGGCCGATATCGCGATGTTCGAGTCCAAGAAGAACCGGTTGGACGAATGCGTGCTCTACACCGACGGGATCGGTTCACGGCACAGGGGGAAAGTGGACCTGCGATCGGAAGTGGCGGGCGCCATCTCCCGATCGGAGTTCCGGATGGCCTATCAGCCCATTGTGAATTCGACGACCGGAGCGCTTTTCGGCCTCGAGGCGCTGGTTCGGTGGCGCATCGGTGGCGACGAGATGCCGGCCACCGACATCATCGCATTGGCCGAGAGCGCCGGGCAGATCACCCCGCTGAGCCGCTGGATTCTGCTGCGGAGTTTCGAGGACTACGCCGCCCTGGGAAGGGACGACCTCAAACTGCACGTCAACCTTTCACCGGACCACGTCGGGGACGGCAGCTTCCTCGACGACCTGATCGGTGCTCAGCGTGACTGCGGGATACCGCCGGAGAACATCTGCCTGGAACTCACCGAACGGACGTTCTACGGTGATCCGGCTCCGGCCGGCATGGCGCTACGGCATGCTCGCAGCATCGGATTCAACCTTGTGATAGACGATTTCGGTGTCGATCACGCCAGCATGACGAATTTGCTGCATGTTCCCGTCGACTGGCTGAAGATCGACCGCACCTTCGTCGCCGAGGTGCATGACGACCAGCGCGTCCAACGCCTGGTGCGCAGCCAGATCGCCCTTGCCGCTTGCATGCATGTGGATCTGATAGCGGAGGGCGTGGAGAACCAGAAGCAGGCGGACTGGCTCAGGGACGCGGGATGCCTGCTGCAACAGGGATTCCTGTACGCCCAGCCGATCGAGGCGATCGACCTTGAGGCTCAGGTCGAGAACTGGACAACGGCGTGGATGAACGGCGATTCCGGTGAGGCAAAGGTGATATGAAACTTGCGACCCGATTGGCAATCGTGTGCGGTTGCGCGCTGCTGGCCGTCATCATGGCGAACACGCTCTATACCGTTCAATTGCGGCGGATCACCGATCTCTACGAGGAGCGCAGCCAAGCCCGCGATGGCCAGGTCGCCGCCCTCGACATTCAACGGGATCTGAAGGCGCTGCTCGTCACCCGCGACAGGTTGCTGCTCGCCACTGACCCGGGGCGCCGCGCAGAACTCAACGGCCAGCTCGACAACCTCGATCAATCGGTCGACACCGAGCTTCGGGCGGCCGCCGAGACCAATGACAACAGCACCGTCCGCATGCTGTCCCAACAAGCATTGGCAACCTGGACGGCATTCCGGCCCGAGCTCCAGAGCACCCAAAATGCTGGGGCTCCAGCGCTTTCCGACCAAGGCATCGAAGGACAGGTCGCCCTGCTGGAGAGTCAGCTCAGCAACATGGAGCAGGAGGCGGTCAAGGCCGTCGACAACTCCAACGCTCAGGCGGCCAAGGCGGTCGCTTTCGCCAAGACCATGCTGTGGATCTTCGCCAGCGCGATCGTGCTGGTATTGGGCATACTGCTGTACTTCACCAGCCGCAACATCCACCGCACCGTGACGCGGGCTGCAGAACAGAACGAAAAGGCCAGGCGCGCCAAGGAGATCCAGGCAAGTCTGATGACCGAGGTGCAGACTGCAGCCGACCTGCCGGCTGCGGCGTCGATCATCGTGTCACGCACCGCTCAGGCACTCGACGCCAAGCACGGTGCCCTCTACCTGCGCCAGACCGACACTGTCGACGAGTTCGCCCTGGTCGCGTCGTACGCCTTCCACCGGCGTAAGGATCTGCCGTACTCCTTCGGGCTCGGAGATGGTCTGGTCGGCCAGTGCGCCCTGGAGGGCAATCGGATCGAAGTCACCGGGGCACCGAGCGATTACGTCGAGATCGTCTCGGGGCTGGGTAAAACGGAGCCCGTGTCGCTCATCTTGATCCCGATCAAGTCCGAGTCGGAGGTGCACGGCGTTCTCGAGCTGGCCGGCCTGAGGCTGTTCTCCGACGATGATGTCGAACTCGCGGAGAGCATCGCGCTTGGCGCCGGAGTGGCACTGAGCGCCATCGAATCGGCGCAGCAGACCAGCGAGTTGTTGCGACTGTCGCAGGCGCAGACCGAGGAACTGCAAGCACAGGAAGAAGAGCTACGGACCGCGAACGAGCAACTGACCCAACGCGAGGACCAGCTGTCGGCGCAGAATGCCGAACTGGAGGAGACGACCGAAGAACTGCGGTCTCAGCAGGAGGAGCTCAAGGCGAGCTCGGAACGGCTGGAGACCCAGGCCCAGTCTCTGGAGGCCAAGAACGAAGAGCTGCACCGGCTCAGCCAGACCCTGGAAGCGAAGGCTGAGGAACTGGCTGTCTCGTCGCGGTACAAGTCGGAGTTCCTGGCGAATATGTCGCACGAACTGCGCACACCGCTGAACAGCATTTTGATCCTCGCCGGTCTCCTGGCTGATTCCGAGGATTCACTCACCGACAAACAGCAGGAGTTCGCCGAGACGATTCAACAGTCCGGCAAGGACCTCTTGAACCTCATCGACGAGGTTCTCGACCTCGCCAAGGTCGAATCCGGATCCTTGCGCCTCGAGCGCGAAGTGATCGTGGTGAGCGACCTCGTCGCCTTCCTCGAGCGCACATTCCGGCCGATAGCGGAGAACAAGGGCGTCGCTTTCCGGGTCATGGTGAGTGACTCTGCCCCAGCACAACTCATCAGCGACTACACGCGGGTGAAACAGATTGCGAAGAATCTGATCGCCAACGCGATCAAGTTCACCGACGAGGGATCGGTGACCGTAACGCTGTCGGGGGCAGGTGACAACGAGGGCAATCCGGGCAACGGCTATCTCGCGATGGCCGTCACCGACACCGGGATCGGTATCGACGAGAACGATCACCACCTGATCTTCGAGTCCTTCCAACAGGCAGCGCGGGGCACCACCCGGCAGTACGGCGGCACCGGGCTGGGACTGGCGATCAGCCGGGAACTGGCCCGCAACCTCGGCGGCGAGATCACCCTCCGCAGCGCGCTGGGAGAGGGGTCCACATTCACCTGCCACCTGCCCGTCGCAGGTCCGCACGGGTCTGACTCCGCGCCGTCCGCGACCCCGACGTCCGCGCTGGCGCCGAGTAGTCCGGTTGCCGAACCCGTTCCAATGCCGTTGTCCGAGAACGGCGCCGGCCCTGCCCTAGACGGCACCTCGCCTCCCCCACTCGACGGCGCGTTCGCGAGCATCGGCGCGGTGGACATTTCGGACATCCACTGGCCGCGCGGAACCAAGCCGGTCCTGTTGGTGGTCGAGGACGACCCCACGTTCGCGGGGTTGTTGGTCGAACTGGCCACCGAGGCCGGCTTCGACGCGGTGGTCACGGCCAGCGGCCGGACGGCTCTGGCGCTGGCCAAGGAACGCCAACCCGCCGCGATCACGTTGGACATCGGTCTGCCGGATATGGCCGGCTGGGTGGTTCTCGATGTCCTCAAGCACGACCTCGCCACGCGCCACATCCCGGTCAACGTCATCTCGGGCTCCAACGACGACGGCCGCGGTCGGCGGATGGGCGCCATTCACACGTTGAACAAGCCCGCCGACGTCGCCGACCTCCGTTCGATGTTCGGTGCGGTCGCCGAATTCCTGAAGCCCGGACCGCGACACGTATTGGTCGCCGAGGACGACGCCAGCCAGCGTCAGGTCGTCAAGCACATGATCGAGAGCGACGACATCGCGATCACCTGTGTCGGCACCGGTCAGCAGGTGCTGGCCGAACTGGCCGGGCCGACGTCCTACGACTGCCTGGTCCTCGATCTGGGGTTGCCCGACATGGATGGCATCGACCTCATCGAGCGAGTCAAGGACCAGCTCAAGCAGAAGCATCTGCCGGTAATCGTGCACACCGGGCGGGAACTGACAATGGCCGAGACGCAGCGCCTCGAAGTGCTCGCCTCCGCGATCGTGTTGAAGAACGCGAAGTCGCCCGAGCGTTTGCTGGATGAAACAGCGCTGTTCCTGCATCGCGTGGCCAACGATATGCCCGACTCGGCGCGTGAGATCCTGTCGAACCCGAAGCGGATCGACGAAAGCCTCAAGGGCAACACCGTGTTGCTCGTCGACGACGACGTCCGCAACGTCTTCTCCCTGGGCAGCGCGCTGAAGCGATACGGCATCACGGTGATTCCCGCGCGCAACGGCCAGGAAGGGCTCGACAGCCTCGCCGCCCACCCCGAGGTAGGCCTGGTGCTGATGGACATCATGATGCCTGTCATGGACGGGTACGAGGCGATGCGCCGGATCCGAGCTGAATCACGTTGGCGCAGTTTGCCTATCGTGGCTCTGACCGCAAAGGCCATGAAGGGTGACCGACAGAAATGTCTGGACGCCGGGGCTTCTGACTACGTCACCAAGCCCGTCGACATGGATCAACTCACATCGGTGCTCAGGGTCTGGCTCGGCAGCCGGTTGCGTGGCCAGCAGGAGGCGGCAACCACCAATGACTGATCCCGCGGAGAATGACCCGGCTCGGTCCAAAGAACTGACGGCGATCGAGGCGGAGGCGTTCTTCTACACCGTATTCGAGTTCCTCGGCTACGACTTTCGCCATTACACGGACGCGTCGCGCAACAGGCGGCTGATGGCGTTCGTCGATCGCCATTCGCTCGGCAGCATCTCCACAGCGCAAGACCGGGTCCTTCGCGATCCGAGCCTGCTGGCCTCGTTTCTGTCGACGATGACGGTCAACGTCACCGAGATGTTCCGGGATCCCTTGGTGTTCGCCAAGATCCGCGCGGACGTGCTGCCGAGGCTGGCCACCTATCCCCGGATCCGGATCTGGGTTGCGGGATGTGCGACGGGGGAGGAGGCGTACTCCGTGGCCATCCTGCTGGATGAGGCCGGTCTGCTGGATCGGTCCACCATCTACGCCACCGATATCGACAGCGAATCGCTACGTGTTGCCGCATCGGCGATCTACCCCGCCGACACGATGGTGGGAGCGACCCGCAACTACCAGGCCAGCGGGGGCGTACGGCCGTTCTCGGACTGGTACATCGCCAAGTACGACCGAGCTATTCTGAGCCCCACCCTTCGGTCCCGACTCGAGTTCTTCTCCCATAATCTGGCGACCGACAGCACCTTCGGCGAGTTCCATCTGATCCTGTGCAGAAATGTCTTCATCTACTTCGAGGAGACGTTGCAGCGCAGGGCCGAGCGCATCTTCTGGGACAGCCTGGCGCCGTTCGGAAATCTCGTCATCGGTCCGCGTGAAGGCCTCACCGGCGAGGGCACGAAGTTGTTCAAAGCGCAGGACCGCAGGCTGGGGATTTACGCCAAGAGCCAGAACCAGCGTGCCCGGCCCTGACGTCGTCGTCATTGGCGGCAGCGCCGGCGGCATCAAAGCGTTGCGCGGCATCTTCGAGACCCTCGGCGACGCCCGCAGCATCGTGGTGTTCGTGGCTCTGCATCGCGCGCCTCAGTACGGGGGGCTCGACCGGGTCCTGCAGGGCTACACCGCAATCCCGATTCGGGAGCCGGCCGCCAGTCCCTGGCCGTGTTCGCCGGGAGAAGTGACGTTGGCCCCGGCCGGTTATCACCTGCTGGTGGGCAACGACCGGAACCCGTCGACGGAACCGGCGACCCCCGTCGAGCAATACGAGACAGGCTCCGGTGTGCGCGCGCACCTCACCTTGGACGCACCGATCCTGCATTCGCGGCCCTCACTTGACGTGTTGTTCGCCAGCGCGGCGCAACTGGTCAATTCGGTGACGGCCGTGCTTCTTTCGTGTGCCAGCGACGACGGCGCCCGGGGTTGTGAAGAGGTGAAGGCCGGCGGGGGCCGCGTTGTGCTCCAGGATCCGGACACCTGCGAGGCGGCCGTCGCCGTCAACGCCACCCTGCGCCGGGTGGATCCGGATCACGTCGCGGATCCAGCCGGCATCGGGCGATGGCTCTCCGAAATAGGCGGCCGACGCAGCCTCAGCTGAACCGCACGTTCATCGTCGCCAGACCGAAGATCTTCTTGCCCGCCGACTTCGCGCCCACAAGGACGACGCCCGAGCGACTTTCGGGATCCAGCGACTTGACCTTGCCGCTGAACTCGATGTCGGCACCCTCCTTGGCCGAGACGACCGCGGGTTGCGACAGCCGCACCGCGAAGCGGGTGACCGCTCCCGGGTCGCCCGACCAGACCGAGTGGTACCCCGCGCCCAGACCCATGGTCAACATGCCGTGAGCGATCACGTCTGGGAGACCCGCCAGCTTGGCGATGTCCTCATCCCAGTGGATCGGGTTGGCGTCGCCGGCCACGCCGGCGTAGTTCACCAGATCGCCCCGGGAGACCCGGGTGTGATGGGCGGGAAGCTCCTCGCCGACCGCCAGGTCGTCGAATGACCGCGTCCCCGGTGAACGGGTCAGACCGCCGTCGGAGATCCGGATCTCGCCGGCGGGGCGTAGCTCCTTCTCGTAATCGGCGTCGTCTCCGCCGATGTCGAGGATGTTCATGTCGTGCATCATCGCGTTCTGGACCGCGATCTTCACGCCCGCGTCGATGTCCTCCGCGGTCACACCGACGACCGTGGTGTGCAAGGTGTGCACCCGTTCGCCGTGAGTGTCGGTGAACGTGTTGGTGACGGTGATGAAGTCGCGTCCTGCGGTCCGGCGCACCGAGGTCAGCTCGACGTCGATCACGAGCTCGTCGCCTGCGACGATCGGGCGGTGCTGCTCGAAGACCTCTTCGGTCTGTAGGTAGGTGTCGTAGCCGACGACGATCGACTCGAACATCCGCCGGTTGCACTGCATGCCTGGCGCCGAGGTGAAGGTCAGCGGGGCGACGACATCTGAATAGCCCAGCTCAGCTGCCGCGGCGACGTCCCAGTGGGCAGGGTGATAATCCTGCACCGCGCGGGCGTATTCGCGCAGCTTCTCCCGGCCGACGAGGTAGGTGCCGTCCATCCGGTAGTAGTGGCCGACCCGTGCTTCAAGCGGCGACGTTTCTGCTGGTGCGGTCATAGATGCTCAACTTTTCTATCGGCTTGTTCACTGAAGCCGACCACAGCACCCTAACGCGCAGAGAACATAGCGTGACACGCCGATACGATTCGGCTGTCACGGAGAACCGAGCGCACGGCGGTTGGGGTGAGCAATGAAGGGAGCGCCCGCGGCCTGCCCCTATTGCGGGGCCGACCTCGACGCAGCTGGCACCTGCGCGCGTTGCGGCGGCGTGCTGACGCCCACCCCGCCGACGGGCTGGCGACCGGATCCCACCGCCCGTTACGAGGGCCGGTATTACACGGCCGGGCACGCCACCAACCGGGTGCGCAACGGCAGGTCCGAAGCCAACGACCCGGTCGGCGGGCAGATGTTGCCGTCGTACGTGCAGGTGCCGGTGGCGCGATCGAGCATCCGCTTGACCTGGCTGGCCACTGGCGTCACGACCGCGGTCATCGTGATGGTCGCCGGCGTGGTCGCCGGCCTGCTCTGGGCCCGGCACCGGACCTCGCCGCCGCCCGAAGTCGACTACGTGCAGGCGTTGCAGACTGCGGGGCTGTTCGATCAGTTCAATTCCGAGGCCAATGCCGTCGCCCATGGGCACGAGGTGTGCAATCAACTCGAACACGGCGGGCCGCAGCAGGGTCTGCTCGCGGACAAGATCGCCGTCGACGTGTTCTGCCCGAAGTTCAACAAGGGCTTCCGCATTCTCGAATCCGCGAAGATATCAGGGGTTTTCGTTCTGACCGACAGTCTTGGTACCGGTTCAATTGTCGTCGACGGCGGCGCCTGTCACGGTACTGCCGGCTACGCCGATGTCGGTCGCACCACCCCGGTGACGGTCAAGAACAGCAAGGGCGACATTCTGACCACCACATCGCTGGGCGCCGGCACCGGCGACAGCGCGACATGCACGTTCTCGTTCACCTTCTCCATCGATGAGGGCCAGGACAGCTACGTCGTATCCATCGGCCGGCGCGGCGATTTCAGCTACAGCTTCGAACAGCTGCGTAGCCACGGGCTGCAGATCCACCTCGGCCGCTAGGCTGCAGCGATGGAGTTGCGGCAGCTGCGCTACTTCGTCACCGTGGCCGAGGAGTTGAACTTCGGTCGCGCGGCTACCCGCCTGCGCATCGCGGGACCGTCGTTGTCCCAGCAGATCAAGGCCCTCGAACGCGACCTCAAGATCACGTTGTTCGATCGCGACCGCCGTTCGGTGGCTCTGACGCCTGCCGGAGCTGCTCTCCTGCCGGATGCCAGAGCGCTGATTGCACAGGCAGACGAATTACGCAGGCGCGCGGCGAACTTCGGGGAATCGGATCCGGTGCGGTTGGGCTACGTCAGTTGGTGCCCGACGGATCTGACCACACGGGCGGCGGGGATAGCACAGCTGCGGGTGGACACCTGGGTCATGCCGTCGCACACGCAGGCCGCGCGGGTCGCCGACGGTAGCCTCGACCTGGCGATCTGCTGGGTGCAGAACGCCGACCTCGAAGCGCTCTCGCTACAGGCTCGGTTGCTGGGAGTGGATCGGCTGTACGCATTGGGCTCAGGGCCGGACGATTCGGCCGTCGAGGCCGCTGACACCGTTGTGTTGATCGACGCGGATGCCGCCAGCTGGTTGTCGTGGAATCGCTACGCCACACAGTTTTCGGCGGCCACCGGTGCTCGCATCATGCGGACCGACGACGGCGGTGTCACCGGCCCGACGTTCCTGGAACATGTCCGCGGACTGGGGCGTCCGGTGCTCAACAACCCGAAGGGCCAGGACCATCCGCTGCCCAGGGACCTGGTGCGGCGCCCGGTCATCAATCCCTCGCCGGTGTGGACGTGGTCACTGGTGTGGCGGCGCGACGACGACAATCCCGCTGTTGCCGCGCTGGTCGATGAATTCCTCTCTGGTGTTGACGATTTCGGTCTGGATGACCTCTCGGTCTGGCTTCCCGCCGACGATCCGCATCAGCCCCGCGACCACGGCGGCCGCTAAGACCACCACCGCACCCACCACAAGGGCGGGCCGGAAGCCGTCCTGCAGGAGGGGAGCGACCACGACCGGACCCACTATCTGACCCACCGAATAGCCTGCGGTGAGCAGCGCGACAGCCCGTGGATAGCGCAGCAGACGCGCAGCCGACAGTGAGAGCGTGCTGATCCCGATGAACGTGCCGCCGAAAAGCACCGCCCCGATCATTGCCGGCCCGACGCCGCCGAAGATGCCCGCCACAGCGACTCCCACCGCTTGCGCGCATAACGCCGTCACCAACGGTCCCGGGTGAGACCAGCGCGAGCTCAATGCTGCCCACAGCGCTGCGGAGGGGATGGTCGCCAGGCCCACAACGAGCCACGTCGTGCCCCCAAGCCACTGCGGCGCGCGCTGGCTGACTGCGGCGACCAAGAATGTCCCCGCGATGATGTAGCCGACACCCTCAAGGGAGTAGCTTAACGCGAGCAGACCGAACAACTTGTGCGGCAGTCGATTTCGCACCTCCACCGATGAAGGCCGGGTCCCGGGTGTGCGGCGCATCGTCCAGGCCGCGGCAGTCAAGACCGCGGCGGCTGCCGCCGACGCCCACCAGGCGAGCCGCCATTGCTGGCTGGCCAGCACCAGCACGGCTGACAAAGCGATGCCCGCGCCGATGCCACCGAATCCCCAGCCGGCCAGATGGGCAGGCCGTCCGTGCAGGTGTTCCAGCAGAGTGTTCACCGCGATCACGAACACCAGCGCACTGGTCACGCCGGCCACGCCGCGCAGCAGCGTCCATTCACGCACCGTGTTGGTCAACGGCATGGCGGCCAGACTTCCGACGAGCAGCACCAGAGACACGCGGCAGACCACAACGGACCGGGCCAGTGACGGCCAGAGGAAACCGGCCACCGCACCGACGAGATAGCCGATGTAGTTCGCGGTGGCCAGGGTGGCCGCGGCATGCGGTGCCATGCCGGTCTGCGCCGTCATCAACGGCAGGATCGGGGTGTAGGCGAATCGGCCGATGCCCATTGCGGCCGCGAGTGCCGCGGCGCTGCGCGCGACGTGCCTGTGATGCTGCATCGCACCATCGTGGAACTGATCCGATGGTGGCTGCCACGTCCGCCCTGCTCTCAGCTGGGAGGCGAAGCGTCCTACGGCACGCGACCGCTACCTGGGTCTAGCGGAATTAACCCAGCCCGTTCTAGTGTTGTCGCCAGAGAAGACGTCGGCAAAGGGAGAACTTCGATGACACAGCAGATCACCGCCCTGGTAACGGGTGCGAACCGCGGGTTGGGGCGGCAGTTCGCCACCGAACTGCTCTCCCGCGGCGCCACGGTGTACGCCGCCGCGCGCAGGCCCGAGACGATCGACCTGCCTGGTGTGGAGCCGATCCAACTGGACATCACCGACCCCGAGTCGGTACGCCGGGCGGCGGCGATCGCCGGAGACGTCACGGTCCTGATCAACAACGCCGGCGTCTCGACCGAGGCCGACCTGCTCAGCGGGCCGATGGAGGACATCCGGTTGGAGATGGACACGCACTACTTCGGCACGCTGAACGTCACCCGCGAGTTCGTGCCGATCATCGAGAAGAACGGCGGCGGTTCGGTGCTGAATGTTCTGTCTGTGCTGGCCTGGTACCACGCGCCGTCATTCGGCGCCTATTCGGCAGCCAAGGCCGCCGGATGGGCGATGACAGACGCGCTACGAACTCAACTGGCGCCCAAAGGAATTCACGTCGCCTCCCTGCACGTCGGATACATGGACACCGAGATGGCCTCCTTCGTGCCCGCCGACCAGAAAATCAATCCCGCAGTGGTGGCGAAGCTGGCGGTCGACGGACTGCTCAGCGGCCAGGCCGAGATCCTGGCCGACGACTTGACTAAGCAGGTCAAAGCCGGACTTGCCACCGCGAACGGCTAGCGCGGGGAGACGACGCGTGATCAGTCGTCGCCGGCGGCGACCAGTGGGCGCAGGGTCACCGTGGGGTTGTCCTCCTGGAATCCCTGCAGTCGCCACTTCGTGGTGAACAACGCGAGCATCACGCCGTCGGTGCGGGTGAGGACTTCCGTCGACACCTGCTTGTCCACGAACGGTGCGTCCTCGGGATCGACGGCGCGCGCGACGGTGTAGGGCAGCGAGTCCAGCGAGATCGGTGCGTTGAATTCCGTGGCCATCCGGTGACTTGTCACCTCGAACTGCAGCGGGCCGACGGCGGCGAGTACCGGCGCCTGGTCACCCCGGCGGTCTGACCGCAGAACCTGCACCACGCCTTCCTGCTCGAGTTGCTCGATCCCCTTGCGAAACTGCTTGTGCTTACTCGGATCGGTGCCCCGGGCGACCGAGAAATGCACGGGAGCGAAGCTCGGGATCGGCGGAAACTGAACGGGCACATCGCGGAAGAGGGTGTCACCCGGACGGAGTGCGTTGGCGTTCGCCAGGCCGATCACGTCACCGGGCCAGGCGTCATCCAGTGTGGAGCGCTGCTGGCCGAACACTGATTGGGCGTACTTGGTCACGAACGGTTTACCTGTTGCGGCGTGGGTGAGGACATCACCGCGCTCGAACGTTCCCGAACACACCCGGGCATAGGCGATGCGGTCGCGGTGCGCGGAATCCATGCCGGCCTGAACCTTGAAGACGAACGCACTGAACGGGGCGTCGACCGGCCGCACATTACCGTCGACGTCGACCTGGCCGCTCGGCGGAGGCGCGAGCTTCGTCAGATTGTCCAGAAGCTGATTCACGCCGAAATTCAGTGCGGCGGAGGTGAACAGGACCGGCGTCGTCACGCCCTGCAGGAAGGCTTCCTGATCGTGGTCACCGTCATCGGCGGAGAGTAGTTCGCATTCCTCGACCGCGTTGTCCCAGTCGATGCCGGCGGCGTCGCGAGCGCGCTCGGGTGAGATGTGCTCCTCGGGTGCGGCGGTGGCACCACCCGCGGTGCGGGTGAAGCGAATGAAGTTGCCGGTGCGGCGATCCAGCACACCCTTGAAGTCGCCGGCAATACCGACCGGCCACGTCAACGGGGTCGGCTTGAGGCCGATGCGCTCCTGGATCTCGTCGAGCAGCTCCAGTGCGTGCCGTCCCGGCCGGTCCCACTTGTTGATGACGGTGAGGATGGGCAGTACGCGGTGCTTGCACACTTGAAACAGCTTGAGCGTCTGCGGTTCCAGACCCTTGGCAGCGTCGATCAGCATGACCGCGCAGTCAACCGCGCTGAGCACCCGGTAGGTGTCCTCGGAGAAGTCGGCGTGCCCGGGGGTGTCGAGCAGGTTGATGACGCAGTCCTGCCCCTCGGGCGAGTGGTACGGAAACTGCAATGCCGTCGAGGTGATGGAGATACCCCTGGCCTGCTCCATCTCCATCCAGTCCGACACCGTGGCACGGCGACCGGCCTTGCCGTGGATGGCGCCGGCCTGCGTGATGATCCTGGCGTGCAGCACCAGGGCCTCGGTCAGCGTCGACTTACCGGCGTCAGGGTGGCTGATGACGGCGAAGGTGCGACGGCGGCCGGCTTCGGTTGCCAGCCGGTTGGCCGCGGCCGTGGTGGAAGGCGTCCGGGTATCGAGGTCGTGATCGCTCATTACGTCCTCGATGGTATTTGCCGACGACGCAAAACCTCTAATCGTCGGGCCTGAACAGGCGTGCCGACGGGGAGCTCAGTCCAGACGACCGACGTCAACCACCCGCAACACCGGCGCACCCGCTTCGTCGGAGGCCTCCACGTCCACCTCCACCTCGATGCCCCAGTCGTGGTCGCCGGCCGGGTCGTCGAGGATCTGCCGCACCCGCCACACATCGGGCCCACGGTCGATGATCAGCAGGGCAGGCCCTCGGGCGTCGGCGCCGGTGCCCACTTCGCTGTGCTCCTCGAAGTAGTCGTCCCCGACCTCGAGCCAGCGCTGCGCGGACCATCCCGACCCCGCGTCCAGTTCACCCAGCTCATGCCAACGTCGCCGGGCGAACAGCATCACCCGCCGGAACAGCGCGTTGCGGACCATGGCGGTGAAGGCCCGCACATTGCCGGTCACCGGCCGCGGACGCATCGGTACCGCCACCGGGACGTCGTGCGGTTGGTCGGGGCTGGTGAGCTCCTCCCATTCGTCCAAGAGGCTGGAGTCGACCTGGCGCACCAGTTCGCCGAGCCACTCGACGATGTCGGTGAATTCCTCGGTCCGGGCCGCCGTCGGCACCGAGGAGCGTAGCGCCTTGAACGCGTCGGACAGATATCGCAGCACCGCCCCCTCGGACCGGGTCAGGCCGTAGACGCTGACGAACTCACGGAAGGTGAATGCCCGTTCCCACATCTCCCGGACAACGGATTTCGGCGACAGCCGGGAGTCGGCTGCCCACGGGTTGGTGTGCAGGTACACCTCGAAGGTATGTCCGAGGAGTTCCTCGAGCGGCTTGGGATAGCTGACGTCGTCGAGCAACTCGATGCGCTCGTCGTACTCGATGCCGTCGGCTTTCATCGCGGCGACGGCTTCACCCCTGGCTTTGTTCAACTGCGCCGCCAAGATCTGACGCGGATCTTCCAGCGTCGCTTCCACCACCGACACGACGTCCAGCGCAAAGGTTTCCGAGTCGGGATCGAGGACACCGACCGCGGCCAGCGCGAACGTCGACAGCGGCTGGTTGAGGGCGAAGTCGGGCGGCAGGTCGACCGTCAGCCGGTAGCGGCGCCCGTCAGCCTGGGGTTCGTCGAGCCGCTCGAGGACCCCGGCCTGCAGCAGCGAGCGGGCGATACCGACGGCTTCCCGGATGTGCTGCAGCTGGCGCTTGCGGGGCTCGTGATTGTCGGTGAGGAGTCGCCGCATCGCGACGAACGGATCACCGGGGCGGTCCACCACATCGAGGATCATCGCCGTGGATACCCGCATGTTGCTGGTCAGCGGTTCCGGGGTGGCATCGACCAGTCGCGTCATCGTGGCTTCGCTCCACGGCACCATCCCTTCGGGTACCTTGCGGCGCACCAGTTTTCGGCGCTTCTTCGGATCATCGGCGACTTTGGCGAACTGTTTGAGGTTCTCGACTTCGTGGTCGGGAGCCTGCACGACAACGGTGCCGGCGGTGTCGTAGCCGGCCCGCCCGGCGCGGCCGGCGATCTGATGGAACTCGCGGGCATTGAGCAACCTGGTGCGTGTCCCGTCGTACTTCGACAGCGCCGAGAAGACGACCGTCCGGATCGGCACGTTGATGCCGACACCCAAAGTGTCTGTGCCACAGATGACTTTGAGTAGGCCTGCTTGCGCAAGCTGTTCCACCAGCCGCCGGTACTTCGGCAGCATCCCGGCATGGTGTACGCCGATACCGTGGCGGACCAGACGGGACAGCGTCGAACCGAACGCGGTCGAGAACCGGAAGCTGCCGATGTGCTCGGCGATCGCCGCCTTCTCATCCTTGGTGCTGACATTGACACTCATCAGCGCCTGGGCGCGTTCCAACGCGGACGCCTGGGTGAAATGAACGATGTAGATCGGCGCCTGTTTGGTCTGCAGCAGTTCGGTGATCGTTTCGTGCATGGGCGTGGTCGCATACGAATAGAACAGCGGCACGGGACGCTGCGCACCGGCCACCAGAGCGGTCGCCCTACCGGTGCGCCGGGTGAGGTCCTCGCGCAGGAAGCTGACGTCGCCGAGCGTGGCCGACATCAACAGGAACTGGGCGTGCGGCAACTCCAGCAGCGGTACCTGCCAGGCCCAGCCGCGGTCGGGGTCGCCGTAGAAATGGAACTCGTCCATCACCACCACGCCGATGTCGGCGTCCGCCCCTTCGCGAAGCGCGATGTTGGCCAGTATCTCCGCAGTGCAGGCGATGATCGGCGCGCTCGCATTGACTGCGGCGTCGCCGGTGAGCATGCCCACGTTCGCGGCACCGAACGTCGCGCATAGCGCGAAGAACTTCTCGCTGACCAGCGCTTTGATCGGCGCCGTGTAATAGCTTCGCCGCTCAGCGGCCAGGGCCGCGTACAACGCTCCGGTCGCGACCAGGGACTTACCGGATCCCGTCGGTGTCGCCAGAACGACGTTGGCGCCGCTGACCAGTTCGATCAGCGCCTCCTCCTGCGCCGGGTACAGCGGGGTGCCGTTGGCCTGCGCCCAGCCGGCGAAGGTGGTGAACAACCGGTCGGGGTCAGAGCCCAGCGCGCGAACGGTGGACAGATCGCCGGGGTCGTCGAGGAGGGGGGCTAAAGCAGTCATCGGGATACTGGCACAGCCTAGTCAGGTTGCGCCGACCAGGTCTGATGCAGGCCGACGATCGTTCCGCGGTGGGATGTGATCAGGGAGTGTCGGCAACTGAAATCGGATGGGCGAGAACTGATTCGTGCATGTACCCCAGCTCGTTCCAGGGGGTGGAATCTGGTTGGACACGGCCCCGGTCGTCGGAGGCGCGCACTCGCAGGACATGCTCGCCAGGTCCGGCGTCCCAGCGGAACTGCCAGCGGGTCCAGACGCCAGGCTCGCCACGTGAGGTGATGGTGGCGCTCTGCCAGGGGTGATCGTCGATCTGGTAGTCGACGGCTGTGACCCGGGCTTCGCCGGCGAACGCCCGGCCCCGGATGATCTGCGGGCCGGGGCGCAGGTGTGCCGGCCACGGCAGTTCGACCAGACTGGACAGCGCTGGTTCGGTGATGGCGGGCCCGCGAGCCTGGTCGCCCTCGGCGGGGTAGCCCGGCCCGATCATCACGTAATCGATTGTGTTCCAGGGAACTTCGACGTGGTGTGTGGCGACTTCGAGCCGGCCGAGCCATTTGATGCTGGCGGCTCCGAGCCACCCCGATACGACCAGGCGTGCCGGGAAGCCGTGGTCAGGCGGCAACTCCTCGCCGTTCATCGCCCACGCCACGATGGTGTCGTCGGCGAGCGCTTTGGCCAGCGGCAGCGGACGCCTGGCTCGGATCGCGTCGAGTGACTCGGGTACTACTTCGCAAGCATCGGTCGCGATACCGGCCACCTCCAGCACATCTCGCAATCGAACGCCGGTCCATTCGGCCGTGCCGATCGCGGTGCGCCCCCACTGTGTGCCGTCGAAGGTGTGGCCGACCTCGCGTCCGAACTGCACCCGCCGGTTGCCCGCACACTCGATGGTGCGCACGATGGAGGTCAGGGCGAAACCTGTGCGCAGATCGTCGTAACTGAGCGAAACCGGTTGCCGCACACCGTCGCCCTGAATCTGCAACGCCCAGCCCGCGGCGTCGATGACGGGTGTCTCGGCGTGACTCCGTACGAAGAAGCGATCGGTGCTCACGATGTCGCCGATCAATCGATCGGGGCGAGTTCCGTAGTCCAGCCCCGAGCCGGTGTCCTCCATCAATTCCGCAGGAGTTGGCTTGACGAGCCCGCGTCGGGAAGTGTCCGGCATCGCCGTATTATGCCGCCTGCGAGGCCGGCTGTTGCCGGTGAAACACCTGCGTCAGGCGCTCACCTTCTCATAGGCCACCGGAGGAGGCGCGTCTTCAGTCCCCGGCACAGCGGTGCCGTTGAGCGGACAGCGGGTGGTCTCAGGAACTCTGATCAGTGCAAGCGCGCCGATCAGACAGGCGCCCATCATGTAGTACGCGGGCACCAGGGAATCGCCCGTCCTGGTGGTCAGCCAGTCGTTGATGGCCGGCGCTGTGCCGCCGAACAGGGACGTCGACACGTTGTAGGCGATCGCGAAACCGGCGTATCGCACCTGGGTGGGGAACATTGCCGGGAAAGTCGCCGAGATGGTGGCCAGCTGTGGCACGTAGAGCAGCCCCAGCACCGCGAATCCGACGACCGCTCCGGCCAGACCAGTCCCGATCAACAGAAACATCGGCACGCCGGCGACGAACAGCCCGATCAGGGAAAACCACCACATGGGTTTGCGGCCCAACCGATCCGACAGGAGCCCGGCGAACGGAACGAAAAGCATCATCGACAACATTCCGATGATGGGGACCATCAGCGACTGATCTGTCGAAAGCCCGATCTCACTCTCCAGATAGGTCGGCATGTAGGTCAGCAGCGTGTAGTTCACGACGTTCAGCGCGACGACCATGCCGCCGAGCTGCAGGATCGGGCGCCAGTAGCCGGTCAGAAGATCGCGGAATTGAGTGCGGGTCTGGTCCTCTGACTCGCCCTTCGCTTCGAGCTCCCGGAACACCGGTGTGTCCTCCAGACGGGACCGCAGGTAGACCCCGATCAGTCCGAGCGGCGCGGCGACGAGGAAGGGAAGACGCCATCCCCACGCCTGCATCTGGTCGTCGCCCAGCACCAGCGAGCAGCCCAGCATCAGCAGCGCCCCGATGGAGAACCCGACCAAGGTGCCGAATTCGAGGAAACTGCCGAGCACACCGCGGCGGCGGCTCGGGGCGTACTCGGCCATGAACGTGGCCGCGCCGCCGTATTCGCCGCCCGTCGAGAATCCCTGGATCATCCGAAGCACCACCAGCAGGATCGGGGCCCAGATGCCGATAGTGGCATAGGTCGGGACCAGGCCGACCAGGAAAGTCGCGCCGGCCATCAGGACGATTGTGATGGCCAGCACACTCTTTCGACCCAGGCGATCGCCCAGCGGTCCCCACACGAAGCCGCCGAGCGGTCTGACCAGAAATGACACCGCGAATGTCATCAGTGCGAGCAGCGTCGCCTGTTGGGTGTCGCCGGGGAAAATCGCAGCCGAGATGTAGCTGACGCCGTAGGCGTAGATCCCGTAGTCGAACCATTCCGTCGCGTTACCGATCGCGGACGCGGCGATGGCTTTCTTCAGCACGCCCGGCGGGGGCTCCTTGTCGACGACCGGTGGTCGATGGTCTCCGGTGTCCACGGGGCCTCCTCCTCAGTAGTTGCTGGCGCGGACCGCGCCGCTCACAGCGCGTTCCCAGTTACGCGGAAGCCGAAACCCGCAGCAAACAAGAAACTCTGATTGACGTTTGCTGAGCATCTATAGTTGCCTGGCGGCAACTATTGCTTGACGGGCCGGGGCGAGCAACAGTGGCCGCGAACGCCCTGCTCTACGGGTCGACCGGCTCATCGTCGGATGGGCGGGACTGTGCGGGTGCAGCGTCGTCGGCCGGAGTGGGTTCCAGGGGCACGCTCCAGGAGCGCTGGTGGGGAGCGCGCTTGACTGGACGCCCGGCGACCGGCTGCAGTCGAACGACTCGTCCGACGGCCCGTCGCAGGCCCGGGGGTCCCTCGACCCGGAAAAAGTCGCCCACGCGTCCTGCGCGGTAGCGCAGGGGGGACCCGAGCAACTCGCCCATGACGACGCCGGCCCCGATGGCCAGTGCAGTGGCTGCCGCAGCCAGGGCCTGGGCGACCCCGCCGACGTAATCCCCGTCGACAGCCAGGAAGAACACCGCCCGAAAGACGGCCAAGCCCGGCAACATCGGGGTGATGCCTGCGGTTGCGGTCACCAACGAGGGGGCTTGCTGCCGAATCGAGAGGAACGTAGCCAACAGCCCGACGCCGACCGCCGCGATGCCGGTGGCGGCCACTTGGCCGAATTCGGCGTTGCCGAGACCGATCAACACCGATTCGGCGAGACCGGCCACTGCGCCGGCGGTCAGCATCGCCCGGGGGCGGGCGTAGCTGGCCAGGGCCAGGCATGCGCCGGCCAACGCAGCGCCGGAGACCGCCAGCAGTATCGGGAACGGCCGGTTCGGTATGACGAATGATTCGGTGGAGTCGACGCGAAGCTGGATCTGGATGCCGGCGAGTGCCGCAATCTGCAGCCCGCCCAGGATGCCCACCACGATGCCGGCGGTGAGGAAGAGAACGTCACCGAGCCGGGCGACCGCCGTCAGCATGTAACCGGTCAAGGCATCCTGGACCGAGCCCACCAACGTCATTCCCGACAGCAACATGACGATCCCGGTGGCCACCAAGGCGGTGGGTCCTTGTCCGGCGAAGAGGTACGCCAGCACCGCGATCAGGGTGGCAATCGAGGCACCTGCGGCTTGCTGGAAGAAGAAGGGCGTACCGGCGCGATTCAGCAACCGGCCGATTCGGTCGATCAACGCCGACGACACCGCAGCCAGAAGGCACGTCAGCCAAGTGCCCCCCATCAGCATGGCGATGCCCACGGCGAAGCCGGCCCAGCCTGCGGTCGCGACCCAGCGAGGGTAGGGGTGGGGCTGTGCGGCCAGCTCGTCCATGGCCTCGTGGGCTTCGTCGACGGAGACACCGCCGGAGGTGATCCGCCGCACGAGCCCGTCGAGCTCGGCCAAGCGCGTGTAATCCGTTGATCGCGTCTGTACCGATCGCACGATCGTGACCGGTGGACTGTCCGCGGTGGGCAGCGCCGAGACGAATATCGTCGTGACGAAGACGTCGACCACGCAGTCGTTGAGTTGATAGGCCTGCGCCACGTCCTGCGCGGTGGCGACGACGTCAGCCGTGCCCGACCCGGCCGACAACATCACCTCGCCCAGCCGGATGGTGAGGTCGAGGACCCGCCGGGTGTGCCGGTCGCCCAGGCCGTTCGAGTCGCGAGTGCGCTGGCCCGCTCCGGAGGCGGGGTCCCGTCGACCCCGGAGGGTGATATTCAGCCCACGGCGACGTGCCGAGGCCGACCGTTCGGACGCCATTTTCTCCACGATACCGAGGTACTGGTCAACGCTGCGGGATCAGTCGGTCGAGGTCCCGAAACGATAAGTACAGCAAGGCATTCGATTCATGCTGGACTGTTGCGCCGAGCCCGATCGTTAGGCCCGGACCGATGGTCTGGAAGGAGCCCCGGGTGGGTGCTCAGTGGGTGACCGGGGTGCGCCGCGGCGTGGCGGGAACGGGCATCGGAGTGACCGCAGCGGGGCGTGCGGGCCGGGCCTGGCGCCGGTTCTGACGCTGAATCCTCTTGTCCAGCAACCGCAGTTCGCGAGTGGTCAGAGAACGGTTCTTGCGAACAAGGAGATCGAGCTGCTGCCAACTCAGCCCGTCGAGGTCACCATCCGCATCGTGGGTGGCGACGACGACACAGCCGGGCAGAAGCGGCACCGATTTGGCGGTGAAATTGGTCGTCGCCAGAAGAACTTCGGTGGCTTGCTGATTGATCCGGCTCTGGCAGCCTGGCGATGAGGGGCTGAACCAGAAGTCGAATTGGCGGTCTGGACTGGTCAGGCAGTGAAGCTGGCGGCCCTTGAACAAGCGGTCGATATCGGCCTTGGAGTAGGCGCGTGTCTCATAAACGGGGCCGTTGGAGCTGAAGTACAAGATTGTGTTCATCACGATGATCCATTCGATTCTTTCTTAGCTGGTCAGGTCGGCGCCTATACCACGGCGCTGTTACTGAAGTTACCCCTGTTGCAAATGAGACAAACCTGGATCTCAATGTGGAAACAATGTGTCTTAGCTGACAGTGCTGTCAGTCGTCCCACAGCAACAGTTGTCGCACCGCAGGCCGGGATCCGTAGGGGCGCAACATGGTGCTGGCGGGCCGCGGGCGCACGCGCAGCGGCCACCAGAACCATCTGCCGAGCAGCGCGGCGATCGAAGGCGTCATGAACGACCGCACGATCAGGGTGTCGAACAGCAGCCCGAGCCCGATGGTGGTGCCGATCTGGCCGAGCACGAGGAGATCGCTGAAGACGAACGAGCCCATGGTGAACGCGAACACCAGCCCGGCGGCGGTGACGACGCCGCCGGTGCTGGCCATGGCGCGGATGATGCCGGTGTTCAATCCGGCGCCGATCTCTTCTTTGAACCGCGAGATCAACAACAGGTTGTAGTCCGAGCCCACCGCCAGCAGCAGGATCACCGCCAACGCGAGCACCACCCAATACAGCGGCTTGCCCAGTAGGTCCTGCCATACCAGCACCGACAGACCGAACGAGGCACCCAGTGACAGGGCCACCGTGCCGACGATCACCAACGCCGCCACGATGCTCCTGGTCACGAACATCATGATCAGCAGGATGAGGCTAAGCGCCGCGATGCCGGCGATCATCAAGTCGTACTTGGCCATATCGGCGATGTCTTTGTAGGTTGCCGCCGTACCGCCGATGTAGATATTCGACCCGGCCAGCGGCGTTCCCTTGACGGCCTCCTGAACGGAGTGCCTGATCGCGTCGATATGTGCAAGCCCTTCGGGCGTAGCGGGATCCACGTCGTGGGTGACGATCATCCTGGCAGCCTTGCCATCTGGCGACAAGAACTGCTTGAGGCCGCGTTGGAACTCGCTGTTGCTGAACACTTCTGGGGGCAGATAGAACGAGTCGTCGGTCTTCGAGGCGTCGAACGCCGCCCCCAGGGCGGTTGCGTTCTGCAGCGCCGCCGCCGTCTGGTCGTAGATGCCCGATTGGGTGGCGTAGTTCGTCATCGAAAGATCGCGGTTAGCCTGCTGACTCTCGATCTGTTGCGGGATCAGGGCCAGCAGCTTCGGCTGGAGCGCATCCAACTTGTCCAAGCTGGCTGTGACATTGGCCAATTGATCGGTCAGCGCATCGATGCCATCGAGGGCGTCGAACACCGAGCGCAGCGCGGCGCAGATCGGAATGTCGAAACAGTGCGGTTCCCAGTAGAAATAGTTGCGTAGTGGCCGGAAGAAGTCGTCGAAGTTGGCGATCTTATTGCGCAGGTCCTGGGCCACCTCCACGGTCTTGTGGAACGCTTCGACCTGTTCATGGGTGGCTTCAGAGCTCTGCTGCTGCAGGGAGTACTGCTCGCGCAGAATGTTGATCGTCTTGTCGATCTCACCGACCTGCTTGAGCAGGTCCGCCGCCCGAGCCTGTTGGAAGGGCAGGTTGTTGATCTGCGCGCTGCTCTGAGCACTGATCTGAAACGGCACCGAACTGTGATCCAGCGGTGTGCCAAGCGGTCGCGTGATGGATTGGACCAGCGCGATGCCGGGCGTGTGGAAGACGGCCTTGGCGACGCGTTCCAGCAGGATCATGTCGGTGGGGTTTCGCAGATCATGATCGGCTTCGATCATCACAAGTTCCGGATTGAGACGCGCCTTGGAGAAGTGCCGTTCTGCCGCGGTGTAGCCGACGTTCGAGGGGGCGTCGGCAGGCATGTAGGCGCCGACGTCGTAACTGGTCTTGTACCCGGGCAGTGCCAGGAGGCCGATCAGAGCGATCCCCAGCGAGACGACGAGGATCGGCCCGGGCCAGCGCACGATAGCGGTACCGATACGCCGCCAACCACGGGTCTTGGCGCGCCGCTTGGGATCCATCAGCCCGAAGTGACTGCCGATCACCAGGATCGCGGGGGCCAGCGTGAGCGCCGCGATGAGCGTGACGAAGACGCCGATCGCCGACGGGATACCCAAGGTTCGAAAGTAGGGATTGCGGGTGAAGTCCAAGCAGTAAACGGCCCCGACGATCGTCAGACCCGAGCCGAGAATGACGTGGGAGGTACCGCGATAGGTGTCGAAGAACGCCGTCTCCCGGCCCACGCCGGCGGACCGCTCTTCGTGATAGCGGCCGACGAGAAAGATTGCGTAATCGGTGCCGGCTGCAATGACCAGCAGCGTCAAAAGATTGGTCGCGTAGGTGGACAGCCCGATGAGTCCGGTGTTGGCCAGGAATGACACCACACCGCGCGCGGCCGACATTTCGATGAGCACCGTGATGAGCATCAAGAGCATGGTGACCACCGAGCGGTACACCAGCAGCAGCATGACCGCGATCACGCCGATGGTCAGCAGAGTGACTTTTACGGTGCCTTTGTCGCCGGTCTCGAACTGGTCGGCAACCTGCGGCGCCGCGCCGGTCACATAGGCCTTGACGCCGGGTGGCGCGGGAGTGTGATCGACGATATCGCGAACCGCGTCAACGGATTCGAGCGAGAGTGCTTCGCCCTGGTTTCCGGAGAGGTAGACCTGCACATATGCGGCTTTGCCATCGGGACTCTGTGCGCCGGCAGCCGTCAGCGGATCGCCCCAGAAATCCTGAATGTGCTGGACGTGTTTACGGTCCGCGGCCACCCGCTTGAGCAACTCGTCGTAGTAGCGGTGCGCGTCGGCGCCCAGCGGCTGGTCACCCTCGAGCACGATCATCGCAACGCTGTCGGAACTGAATTCACCGAAGACGCTGCCGATCCGTTTGAATGCCTGCAGCGACGGCGAATCGGGGGAACTCAACGCCACGTTCTGAGCTTGGCCGACGACTTCCAACTGGGGTACCAACGCATTGCTGAGGGCAGCAACTACCAGCCAGAACAGCAGAATGGGGATACACAGCGTGCGGGTCAGCCGCGCGAACCGGTGGGTCAGCGAGCGGTCCGCGGCCTGCTGGTCTGGATCCTCCGTCGAAACCCTCTGCACCCGTTAGCCTTTCGATAACCGGCGAACACGATCACTTGGCGGGGAGAGATCCTTCCCGGTCAGCAGGGGCGGATAACCCTAGGCGGTACGGTACGGTACTGGATCACCTCAGGCAACACTTCGTTTCAGCTGATAGGACGGGTGAGGCTGGGGATCATGACGTTGTCGACGATCGCCCGTACCGTCCGCCGATCAGGAGGTCGGTTGGGGACGATCGACCGGAAGATCAGGTACCCGGGCATCAGATCCCACAGTTCTTCGGTGATCGCCTCCGCCCGGATCTCGCCGCGGTCGACAGCGTGCTGAAGCACCGACTCGATCAACGCCTTTCGCTGGTCCAGGAACTGATGCTGCATGGCCTCGCGCAAGGCCGGATCGCGGGACACCTCCACCATCACCGCACGGATGGTGGCGGAATGCTCCGCGGCGTGCTCGGTGATGGCTTCGCCGAGACGCAGCAGGTCTTCCCGCAGCGAGCCGGTGTCGGGGCGGACCGCCGCGCACCGGACACCTTCGATGAAGGCGGCCAGCACGAGTTCGCCCTTTGAGGGCCAGCGCCGATAGACCGTGGCCTTGCTCGCTTTGGCGGTCGCGGCGACCGCGTCGACGGTCAACCGTTCGTATCCGTGTTGTTGCAACAGCTGCAGAGTGGCCGCGAGCAGTTCCGCCTCGCGCGCCGACCACGGCGACGATTGCGCCTCGTAGTCGGCAATCCCGGTCACAGCGCCAACCATAGAGCGCCCAGGCAGTACGGTCCAGTACTGTCCAACCCTGGCGAAAGGCCATTTCGCTGCCGCCGATCGCCCGCACCCTGCGGTTACCATGAACGCCGTGGCGAGCGTCGTGGTGCGGATCGGCCTGGCAATGCTGGTGAGCTTGCTGTTGGCACCGGCGGCGAGCGCAGCGCCGGACTCTTCACAGTGGATCGTCGTCGGCGTGCCCGCCGCGAACGCCACCACCGGAACGTTGACCGCCTTCCAGCGAGTGGGACAGGACTGGAAGGTCGTACTGGGCCCCACCCCGGCCAAGGTCGGCGAACTCGGCGTCGGCGCGCCCGCCGACGGTGTCTATCGCACCCCGGAGGGCACCTTCGGCTTCGACCAGGCCTTCGGACGCCAGCCCAACCCCGGCACCAAGATGCCGTACTTCCAGGCCACCGACCAGGACTGGTGGGACGAGGACCCCAAGTCGCCGGGGTACAACACCCATGTCCGCAGCGACGGCCAGCCCTCGGCGATCGCGGAGAACCTCTACGACTCCGGCCCGGTCTACGACTACGCGGTCAACATCACGTCCAACCCGAACCGCATCCCCGGCAAGCTGGCCGGAATCTTCCTGCACGTGTCCGACGGTGATCCCACCTGGGGATGCGTCGCCATCGGCCGCGACGAGATGCGATCAATACTGAATTGGCTTGACCCCGCCGCCAATCCGCAGATCACCATCGGGGTGGGTGACCCGTCGCTGATCACGGCGCGGTCGTGACCGAGCCGAATCGCCGCGATGTCTTTCGGTACGCGCTCACGGCGCTGGCCGGTGCCGCGGTGCTGGCAGCGCCCCGGGCGGCCGCGGATGGGTTGCAACTCATCGATTTCGCCGACCGCCTGGTGAGCCCGGAGCAGATCAAAGCCGCCGGCTATGGCGGGGCACTGGTGTACGTCTCCGAGCTGAGGCCGGGCGCCACCTTCGATTTCAAGCCCGTCACCCGCGACTACACCGACGGACTCATCGCGGCTGGACTGCACGTGGTGAGCTGTTACCAGTTCGGTAAGCCCGGCTGGCCCACACCGTCGGACTTCACCCGCGGGTTCGACGGAGGCGTGGCCGACGCGCAGACCGCACTGCGGATCCACGGTGCGGCCGGTGGCCCGACTTCAGCGCCGATCTTCTTCAGCGTCGACGAGGACATCAGCTCCGACACCTGGAAAAGCACTGCGATCCAATGGTTTCGCGGTATCAACTCGGTGATCGGCGTCGAGCGCACCGGAATCTACGGCGGTGCGCGCCAACTCGAATGGGCGATCGGCGACGCCGTCGTCGGACATTCCACGACGCCTGGCTATCGCTGGGCCTGGCAGACCAAAGCGTGGTCGGGCGGTGTGCGCGAGCCTGCCGCCGTGCTCTTCCAACGCGAGGTCGTCACGGCGTCGGATCCGGGTGCTCTCATCGACGGCGTCCACGTCGATGTCGACGACGTCCTGGCGCCCGACTTCGGGCAGTGGGACCTGGCCCGCTGATCAGCTTTCGACGAAGGTGACGTTGGCCTCCAGCGGGTTGCGCGGCACCGTCAGTTGATTGCACGCGAATTCCGGATCGGGGTAGCCGATCGAAACACCGCACAGAATGCGCATCTCCTCGCCGATGCCCAGATGCTCACGCAGTACCTCGGGATAGCCGGCCACCGAGACCTGTACGCAGCTGCCGAGCCCACGCGCGGTGAGCGCCAGCAGGAAGGTCTGCAGGAACATGCCCACCCCTACCGCGTCGACGTAGTCCAGGTCGCGGTGCATACAGACGATGCCTGTGAGCGGAGCGCGGAAGAACTCCCAGTTGCGGAGCACCGCAATGCGTCTGGCCTCGGCGTCGTCGCGGGCCACGCCCATCGTGCCGTAGACCAGAGCACCCAGCTCGCGGCGGAGGTGGGCGAACGACTCGGGAAGTTGCGGAACGTTGGGGGCCTCGATATCGGCCTGCTCCAGGAGCGCCTCGGCCAGCCGGTCTCGAGCCGGCCCGGAGGCGAACACCACGTGCCATGGCTGGATGTTGGAGTTGGACGGTGCGCGGATGGCGAGTTGCAGTGATTCGGTGACCAGCTCCTGGGGCACGGGCTTGTCGCGAAGGAACAGCCGGATGGACCGGCGTTCGCGGATCGCGTCCTCAAGGTCATGCATCGCTTCCTGCTTTCCTCAGCCCGTTCTGTCGCGGAAAACGCCGGTGATCGAAATTTGCATCCCGTCGCCTGTGGCGCACAGCTCGTACAACCTCCTTGGTGACCTTGAGCGGTACCGTCTGGTCTTCGGTTCCCGAGGTCATCAACCGCCAGGCCAGGCCGGCGCCGACACCGCATGGCCGCGGCCGCTGAACAGGTCCAGCGACGGCTGCCAGGCGCTGGCGTGGATCCACCAGCCGTGGAAGAAGATCACGGAGTTGAGTTTGGTGCTCACACAGTCCTTCCGGGGTCCTTCCGGGGGTCCTTTCGGGGCCTACAGGGTGGTGACGTAGCCGCCGTCAATGCGGATGTCGGAGCCGGTGATGTTCGCGGAGTGTTCACCCGCGAGGAACATGACGAGGTCGGCCACCTCCTGCGCGGTGGTGAATCGTCCGGTCGCCGAGCCGGCGACTACGGAGTCGACGACCTGATCCGGGGTGGCCCCGCTGGCCGCGGCGAACTGCGCGGCGATGCCCTTCTCGGCCAGCCACAGGGGAGTGGCTACCGGACCCGGGCTGACCGTGTTCACTCGAATACCATTGCGCCCGAACTCTTTCGAGACCGCTTTCGCGAAGTTGGCCAGGGCGGCCTTGGCTGCGCCGTAGTCGACGATGTTCCACTCCGGCAGCGTCGCGTTGACCGAGCCGATCATCACGATCGAGCCCCCGCCGCGGCGCAGCAGGTGCGGGATGGCTTCCCGGGTGGCCCGCACGGCGGACAGGAAGTTCACCGCCAAACCCGCCAGCCAGTCGTCGTCGGTGACGGACAGCAGGCCGTCGAATCGCGGCGTGACAGTGCCGGCGTTGTTCACCAGGATGTCGAGGCCACCGCGTTGCGCGGCCGCGTCGATCACGGCCCTCGCCCCCTCGGCAGTGGCGAGGTCCGCGGCGACGAACGTGGCTGAGCCGGTAGCTTCCAGCTCCTCCAGCTCGGCGCTGTTGTGCCGGGCCCCGGCAATGACGTGCGCGCCCGCAGCGGTCAGGGTCCGGCTGATGGCCAAACCGATTCCCTTACTGGCACCGGTGACGACGGCGATCTTGTCGGTGAGGTTGGTGTCCACGGGGATACTGTGCCTCACCGGTGTGGATTCAGCGCTCTAATGTGAAGACCACGTCGTACAGGCCGGGGTGGGCCTCGCCGAATTCGGCGTTGCGCTCCAAAAATCCTGCTGCACGTAACCGTTCGATCACCCGCAGCGCCGCCTCGAGACTGTCGCTTTGAGCGTAGTTCACCACTCGGGTGCCGTCGTGGCTGCGATGCAGGCTGGCCGAGCGCCAGCCGGGGGTGGTACTGGCGAATCGCGCTGCTTCTTCGAGCAATTCGATCAGCGCTTGCTGCCCGCCGTCGGGCACCGTGAACGTGTTGATCTGGGTGACGATTCCGGCGTCGGTTCGGATCAATGGCATGACTACCTCCTGTGTCGGAGGCGCTGTGAACCGGAGACTGGCCACGGCCCTGTCGCTGCCGGCGCCAAGCCACCGGCGCAGCAGCGCCAGTTGCTTGTCGCGGGTCCGACGGGCGGTACGGAGCTTCCTTGCGGAAGGGAGCGGGCTTACCGGTGCCGCTCCTGGTCCTTTTCGACTCTCCGAGACTACCGGTTGAAGTGTTCGCGGTCGATGCGTGTGGTCAATTCTGTTGGCTCACAACGCCGAGCGTGCGGGTTGTCGTCGAAATTGTTCGAAATCTCGACGACACCCCCCACTCTCGGCGACAGCGTTACGGTGATGGCATGAGCGAACCGGACTCGCCCGGCGAGCGCCCCGGCCACGGGCGCTTCGATACGCATTGGGTGTGGTTCGGCGCGATCCTCGCGTTGCTGCTGACCGCGGGACTGGTCGTCGCGTTCCTCTCGTTGTTCCCGCTCGCCATGGCCACCGACGGCTGCCATGACGGCAGCACCGAGCGCATCTGTACGCTGACCGGCCGGGGCCAGCACGTGCTCGTGGGTATTCCTTGGGCATGTCTCGGTGTCGGCGCAGTGGCCGCTCTGGCCGGTGCGTATCTCGCCACCCGGATCCGGTGGACGCCACTGCTGGGCATTCCGATGGGTGTCATCGCGGCGGCAGCGATGATCCCGCTGGGCGACTGGATCGCCTACCAGGTCTAGCCGAGCGTCGGGCTAGGTGATCCAGCGGTCGACGAGGGCAGCCCACCGTCGGGAGATGGTCTTGTCCAGCAGGTCACGTCGGCGGCGGGTGTTCACATCGTCGGGTTCGATCCCGCCGATCGTCAACCGCGCCACCTCGTCGAGGAGATCACGCTCCAGCCCGAAGGTGAGCAGGATGTCGAGATCGGTGTCGGTGTCGAGTTCATCGGGCAACGTCGAGCGAGCCAGCAGAACGGCGGCATTCTCCTCGCCGGCCTCCAGCAACATGGCGACCAGGCCGGCTTTGGCGACCTTCACGAACGGCAGCTACACCGGTCGGCGGATCGACAACTCGATACCGTTGTCCCGCATGACTTTACGGCACTGTTCGGGCGTGTAGTCGAAGTTCTGCAGGTCTTTGATGTAGGACGCCGGCTCGGCAAGACCTTCGACGTGGGGGTAGTCCGAGCCCATGAGGATGTGGTCGTCACCCATCAGCTTGAGCAGACTGGCCAGTTCGTCCTCGTAGAACGGCGACACCCAGACGTGGCGTCTGAACGTTTCGCGCGGATCCTCTTTGTAGATGAACGGAATCTGACCCCAGGACTTGGTGAGCTTCTCGAAAAGATGGAACACCCACGTCGATCCGCTTTCGATACACGCCATCCGCAGGTTCGGGAACCGCAGGAACAACCCGTTGTGCAGGTGGTTGGCGAACGTGTCCTGGATCGCGTCACCGCTGAACAGGCTCCGGAAGCCCAGCAGCGCGTTGAACGACATCATGTAGTCCGACTCACCCCATGCCGGCATGAACTTCGAGTAGTAGGTCTCGCCGGAGTGGTAGCAGACCGTGATCCCGGAATCATTGGCCAGCTGCCAGAATTGGTCGAACATCGGATCGCCGGGCGGACGCATGCCGACTTCGGTGGTGATCGGTCCGGGGATCATGACGATGAAACGCGCATCGTGGTCCAGTGCCCACTCGAGCTCGCGCACCGCCTCGGCCGGCCGGCACATGGTGATGTACGGCGCGGTGAAAATCCGCTCCTGGTAGGCGAATCCCCAATCATCGTCCAGCCACCGGTTGAAAGCCTGGAAGGTGGCTACTGTCGCGTCGAAGTCGGGGAGCAGCGCCTGCTCCATGCCGACTCCGAGGGTGGGCAGCATGATGCAGCCCTGCATGCCCTGGGCGTCCATGGCCGCCAGCCGCGCGTCGCGGTTGCGGTACTCGGGCCGGATCGGTTCGAGCTCGCCGAACAGCGAGTTCAGATCCGAACCATGCGGATTGCGGCCGCGGAAGTATTCGTCGAGTGCACCGGGCTTGCCCACCGGATCGAACGTCGGGTTGGGGATGAACCGATTGACCCTCCCGCCGACCAGCAGCCGCTGCCGACCGTCGAGCTGTGCCCACTGGATGGCGCGCTTTTTCAGCTTCGGGTCGATGTAGCGGGTGAACGCGTCCTCGGCCTCGTAATAGTGGTTGTCACAGTCGAAGAACGTGAACGGCAGCGCAGTGGTCATGGCTCGGTCCTTTCACACTATTTCCGCGGCAGGCCCAGAATCATCGAGGCGATGATGGTCAGCTGGATCTCTGCCGTGCCGCCTCCGATGAGCTCGGATGGCATGTCGAAGTAGGGACTGATCACCGGGGGATCCGAATCCTCAAGCATGGCAAGGCGTCCGCTGAGACTCAACGTGGCGGTGGAGGCGCGGCGCAGCAGCAGCACCATCGCGTACTTGGCGATGCTCGACGTCGGTCCGGGGCCCTGCCCTTGTACCAGACGCAACGTCTCACGCAGGACCATCGCCTTGATGGCGGTGGTATGCGCTTCGATTCCGCCCAACGCCTGCAGGACGGTGTCGTGATCGGGCCCGTCTGCATCGGCCACCCTCCGCAGGGCTTCGGACCGATCGAGGTTGACGTAGTTGCCGATCGCCGTGCGTTCGACGGCCATGGTGGCCACGGCCAGATCCCAGCCCTGGCCTGGTTCGCCGACCAGCATGTCGTCGGGAATGAAGACGTCGGTGAGGAAGACCTCGTTGAAGTCGAAGTGGCCGCTGGCTTGTTTGATCGGGCTGATCTCGATGCCGGGGGAGGACATGTCGACGAGGAAGTAGCTGATGCCACCGTGTTTCGACGCATCCGGGTCGGTGCGTGCCAGCATCGCCCCGAACTGGGCGACGTGCGCCGACGACGTCCAGATCTTGTGCCCGTTCACCAGCCAGCCGCCGTCGACCTTCGCAGCGCGGGTGGTCAGCGAGGCGAGGTCTGAGCCGGCTCCCGGTTCACTGAACAGCTGGCACCAGCGCTCGGTGCCGCGCAGCATCGGACCCGCGAATCGTTCGCGCTGTGAGTCGGTTCCGCTGTCGAGGATCGTCGGCAGGATCCACTCCGCGATGTTGAGCGAGGGCCGAACCAGATCAGGACGCTTGTCGAACTCCTCGGTGATGATCACCTGCTGTACCGGGGTGGCCCCGACGCCCCACGGGGCCGGCAGGTGCGGGGCGACCAAACCGGCGTCGGCGAGTAGGTCCCGTTGCGAACCGTAGGCCAGCCCGGGCGCCCGACGGTCGTCGGTGGGCGTTTCGTTCCGCAGTTCCATGGCCTGGTCGAGCGTCTTCGCCAGGGCGGCGCGGAAGTCCGACTCGACGTCGTCGCCGAGATTGATTGCGGTAGAGCGCTTCAGCGTGCGAGACAGTTCACCCGCTTCGCGGGCCCAACGTGGTGACGGTCCCAGCGATGCGGCCAGGCTGGTGGCCCGGCGCCAGTACAGGTGGGTGTCGTGTTCCCAGGTGTAGCCGATCGCGCCGAACATGAGCAGCGCGTCCAGCATCAGGTCGGGGCCTGCGCAGACCGCCATCAATGCGGCCGAGGCGGCGGCCAGCCGGTGCTGCTCGATGCTCTCGTCGATCGCGCGCACCGCATCCCACGCCGTTGCCGACGCCAGTTCCGCGTTGACCAGCAGGATCGCGGCCTTGTGCTGCAGCGCCTGGAACGACCCGACGGGCTTGCCGAACTGTTCGCGGGTGCGGATGTAGTTCACCGCGGTCTCGACGCCCTTGCGCACCGTGCCCGCCGAAGCGCAGGCCGTCAGCGCGGCGACGACGCAACGAGCCCGATCGGTCTCGATACCCGATATGCGTTGTTCCGCGGTCACCGGATAGCTGTCGAGGACGAGCACACCGACGTCGGTGCTCAGGTCGGTGCCCCGCTGCTGCTCGACAGCGATGTCCGGTCCCATCGGCAGGCCGAACCACAGCTCGGTGCCGTCCTCGGCGTGCACCGCCAGCAGGATGCGCTGCGCGGCAATCAGTCCCAGCGTGCTGCCGATCGATCCGGTCAATCGCCAGCCGTCGCCGTCGGGCATGGCCCGGACACCGGAATCCTCGGGCAGCACCACCGCGGCCGTCGCACCGCCGGCGAGATCGGCCACCAACGTCGCCGCGGAGTCGTCGGCCAGATTCGCCACGGCGCTGGCGGACACCGTACTGAGCAGGGGGCCGGGCAGCAGCGCCGCGGACGCCGCTTCGATGACGCAGGCCATATCCGCGAGCGTCCCGCCCTGGCCGCCGGCATCTTCGGGAATGTGCACCGCATGGAAGCCGTTGGCGGTGAACTCCTCCCACCACGTCGGCAGTTCACCGGCTGCGATCGAGTCGAGGGCCGCCCGCGTCTTGTCGATCGGGGCGTGCCGGGCCGCGAACTGAGTCACGGCCTCGGCCAGCTGCTCCTGCTCGATCGTGATCGCCAACACTGCGTTAGTTCTCCAGTCCTAGAATCCGGGCGGCATTGCCGTACAGGAACTTCGGCCACACCTCATCCTTGAACGGCACGTTGGGCAGATCACTGAAGATCCGTTCCAGCGACAGACCCATCGGGAAATAGCCCGCGTAGATGACCTTGTCGGCGCCGCGGGTGTTCGCGTAGTCGATGATCTCCTTGGGGTAGTACTTCGGTGCGAACGCCGATGTCGAGTAATACAGGTTGGGCCACTTGAGCATCAGCTTGACGGCGAGGTCCTGCCACGGCTCGCAGCCGTGGCGGGTGACGAAGACCAGGTCGGGGAAGTCGAACATCACGATGTCGATGCGCGAGACCTCCTGCGGTGCCATCGGAATTCGCGGGCCGGGAACGCCGGCGCAGACGAAGATGGGGATGCCGAGTTCGACGCAGGTGGCGTAGATCGGATACATCTTCGGATCGTCGATGGGAACCTGCGGGAAGGTGCCCGACGGGAAAACCGACGTCGCACGGATGCCGTAGGTCTCGTAGTCGCGGCGGATCGCCTGCACCGAACCCATCACGTCGTTGGGGTCGGCGATCGCGCCGGAGGGAATGAATCGATCGGGGAACATCTTCAGCGCGAGCTCGGCCGCGGAGCCCTCGCTTACGCCGATCATCGACTTCTCGATGCCGAACCGGTCCATCTGCTGAAGCAGTAGTGATACCGGGTCGTCGGTGGGCAGGCCCTTGGGCACGTCTTTGAACATGTACTCGACCGGGAAGTCGAAGTCCTCTTTGGATTCGCGATCCTTGGTCTGCTTGCGAATGAAGTCGTATTGAGCGGTCCCCTCGTGCGGGAATCCGATCATCGTGTCGATCACCGGCAGACCGACCGGTCCGGCCATGGCGTCCTCCCATCCCAAGAGACCGGCGGGGTGCCGCCGCGACCACCATAGTGAAACACGGTTCTACTTGGTGTCAAGCCGCCACCTGGTGTTACGTCCCTATTCCCGGCTAACCTGTCGTAACATCACAGAAGACTGTTCTGCGCTGATCGGAGGTGGCATCGTGAATACGCCCGCTCCCGATCTGATGTCGCCGACGGGCCGGATCATCCCGATGTCGGATATGACCAGCGGTCAGCTCGCCCGCCGCGCGAAGATCATCGAAGAGGTCATCGATCTGATCGGTGAGGTCGGCGCCGATGCGGTCCAGATGCGGGATGTGGCTCAGCGCGCGGGAGTCGCCCTGGCCACCCTGTACCGATACTTCAGCTCCAAAGAGAACCTGCTGGCCGCCGCGCTGGCGGATTGGCAGAAGCGGTTGACCCGCCGCATGCTGTCGGGCGGCGGCCCCGCCGACAGCGACCCGCTACCCGCTGTTCTGGACTACCTGCGCCGTGCCCAGCGGGCGTTCAATCGCAACCCGGCCATGACCGCCCTGATGCTGCAGATGATGACATCGACCGATCCCGAAGTGCGTTCGTCGATCGATCAGATGGAGCGCACCAATGTCGAGTTGTACAACCGCCTGCTGGCCGGCGTCGCGCCGGAGTTGATCCCGCAGGTGAGTTTCGGCCTCAACGCCGCGCTGAGCGCCGCACTCGCCGGCCTGCGGGCCGGGCGACTGACATTGGACGAATCGCTCAATCACGTGGAGTGGGTGGCTCGGGTGCTGCTCGCGGAGGCGCAGCACGCCTAGTTCGCGGCTAGGCTCGAGCGATATGTCGTTGTCTGCTGAGTTGTGGTCGCACAATTCCGATCTGGCCGCCGATATCCTGGCGCATCCGTTTGTTCGCGGGATCGCAGACGGCTCGCTGCCGCGTAGGCGCTTCGCCGCATACATCGCTCAGGACGCGTTCTTCCTCGAATCCTTCGCCCGCGCATATGCATTGGCCTTGGTCCACAGTCCGGACACCTCTACCCTGCTGGTTCTGGCCGATTTGATCGCCGGGGTTCGCGAGGAACTGGGACTGCACGCGTCCTATGCCGGCTCGTGGGACATCGACATGGCCGGGGTCGAACCGCTGGCGGCAACCAGCGCGTACACCGAGTTCCTCCTCGCGACCGCGGCCACGCGACCGCCAGAGGTCGTCTATGCCGCGATGACCCCGTGCATGCGGTTGTACGCGTGGGTCGGCCAGTCGCTGGATGCCGACTCGGCCGGCCCGTACGCGCAGTGGGTACAGACATATGCCGCACCGGAATTCGAGGGGATCGCCCGCCAGCTGGAGAACCTGCTCGACGAGCAGTCGCCGGACACTCCGGATGTGCGCAACGCGTACCGGCGTGCGATGCAGCTGGAACTGGCATTCTTCGAAGCGGCCAACAACACCGACACCTGATCGGTCGCCGCGACTGTGGTCAGAAGTCCGCGGGATCAGGCCGTTCGACCGAGCGGGGTGACAGGCCCAGACCACGTACGTGCAGCGCGATGTCCCGCAGGGGTGCCACCCAGACATCCGAGCACGACACCACGTGCTCGACCAGTTCCTCCAGCGCGGCCGCTCGCGACGGCCGACCCGACAGGAAGGGATGGTTCGTCAGCACGAAGCAGCCTCCGACTGCGCGTAGACCTTCGAACTCCAGCCGCCAGATCTCGGCGGCTTTGCGGGGGCTCTCGATCAGTCCGCTACCGGAGATCTCCGGCAGGTAGCAGTACTGCTCCCAGTCGTCGAGCGCCCACTGCACCGGGATTTCGACGAGGCCGCTGCCGGTGGCGCCCACCCGCAGTTCGTACGGATGGTCGGCGTCCATCAGGCTGGTGTCGTAGAGGAAGCCCCGCTCGGCCAGCAATTGCGGTGAGTGCCAGTTCAATTCCCACATCGGAGCCCGGAAGCCGACCGGAGCTTCGCCGGTGAGCGCGGCCAGCACCTCGGTGCCGCGGTCCAGGATCACCCCCTCCTGCTCCGGGGTCATGCCGGTGAGGACCTCGTGCAGATAGCCATGGTGCGCGACCTCGTGGCCGCCGTCGACGATCGCACGCACCACATCGGGATAGCGGACCGCGGTGTAGCCGGGGACGAAGAACGTCGAGCGAACATCGTGTCGCGCCAGCAGCGCCAGGAGCCGGGGCACACCGACCAGCGGCCCGTATGCCTGGTGCGTCATCACCGACATCCGATCGGCATGCGCCGCATCGATGTTCAGTACGGCTGATTCGGCATCGACGTCGAAGGTGAAGCATGCCGCGGCCCGCTTACCCGCGGGCCAGGCCACAGGTTCGGCCGGTGTCGCGCTCATCTACGGGTCCGCCGACGATGCTGCCGAGTCATGTTCGTAGATGATGGCCTATCTCCGAGCCGGCCGCATGCTCAGCAGCCGACCATGCGAGATCAGCGAGCCGGCTTGCTTGAGCCGCTGCGTTCGTACGCTGACGTCGTAGCCCTGTACGTGACGCACACTCCCCAGCCGCTCGATGATGTACCGGTGTAGGTGATCGACATCGCGGGTGATCACGACCGCCAGCAGGTTATGGGGTCCGCTCACGGCGATCACCGAGGCGATCTCGGCATGTGCGAGAAGCTGTTCGGCGGCACCCGTCAGATCGCGGGGTGCTATCGCCATCCAGATCAGGGCATGGACTCCAAAGCCCAGCCGCTCGGTGAGCACGTCGACGTCATAGGTCAGGGTGCCCGCCGTTTCCATCGCCGCGATGCGTCGCTTGACTCGGGCCGGCGACCAGCCGGTCAACTCGGCCAACTGCGCGTGCGGGATCCGCCCATCACGTGCCAGCGCTTCCAGCAGGGGACGATCGTCGCTCACCGGCGGGACCGCGGCGCCGGACCGCTCGGCTTGCACGTCGGCCAACGCTTTCACCTGCGCGGCGGTCAGGGTGTGGCCGTAGCCGGTCCACACCGCACCTGAGGAGTCGCCGAAGACGTGCAGCACCAGATCGACCGTCATGCTCAACACCGCCGAGGTGCGCGGCAGGCGGTGCAGGATCCCGTCGCTGTTCTCGGCCAGCGGTGCGCGAACGATGCACACCAGCTCGGTGGATCCGGACAACACGTTGGCGTGGGTGACTTCCGGTCGCTGGGTGAGCGCCTCGGCCACGCTGAGCAGCGTGTCGGGCCTGGTTCGCAGCCGGACGACCCACTGACACTCGCCGTACACCTGCGGGTTCACCAGGCCGACCACCCGGATCGCACCGTCGCGCAGCATGGCGCGGTAGCGGCGTGCGACGGTCTGTTCGGGAACGCCGAGCACGTCACCGATCCGCCGAAACGACACGCGCGGGGACAGTTGGAGCGCATGCAGAATCTTGCCGTCTAGCGGGGATGTCATGCCGATAACGGTACGTAAGGGTCGATCCAGATGCCGATATCCGCCGCATCTGCGCGCTGATGTGGTTGATCTGACCTCACGATCCGAGACTGGACTGACTGGAGTCGAGCGACGCGGCCTCGGCCGACGGAATCGGAGGATGTCATGAGAATCGGTATCGGTCTGCCAAACCATGTCGCAGGTGTCGGCGGTGCGGTGATCGGTTCGTGGGCCCGCCGCGCCGAGGAGCGCGGGTTCGAGTCCCTGACGACCATCGACCGGCTGTTGTACCCGAGCCTGGACTCGGTTATCGCGCTGTCGGTGGCGGCGGGTGCGACGAGCACGCTCGGCCTGGTAACGAATGTTCTTCTGGCGCCGCTCTATTCGGCACCCGTGCTCGCCAAACAGCTCGGCAGCCTGGCGGCGTGTGCGGGTTCCCGTCTCACGGTCGGCATCGGCGTCGGATCGCGGGCCGACGACTACGACGCGGTGGGCGTGGACTTCGCCAGACGGGGCCGCATCCTCGACGAACAGCTGGTCACGATGCGACACGGTTGGAGTGCCGATGCAGGGTTATGCCCTGCGCCAGTGCAGATTCCACTGCTCTTCGGCGGACGGTCGGAGGCCACGATCCGCAGGGCCACCACCGTCGGCGACGGCTGGGTTGCCGGGGCGCTGCGCGACTTCGACGCGCAGTCGGCCTTCGCCGAGCGGATTCGTGCGGGGTGGCAGGCGGCGGGCCGAGCGGGAGCTCCCGAGATTCATGCTTCGGTGAACTTCGCGCTCGGCGAGGGCGACGTAGTGCGGCGAGGACGAGACCACCTGGCCCGCTACTACGGCTTCAGGCCGGAGTTCGCAAAACTCAACGTGGACGACATGATTCACTCCGCCGACGATGCGCGTGCCGCGGTGCATGCTTACCGCGACCTCGGTTTCGACCGCTTGCTGTTCCACCCCACCGTCACGTCGATCGACCAGGTCGACCTGCTTGCCGACGCGCTGCTGTAAATGGCACGAGGTCAGCCGAGTCGCGGTATCACTTCATCGCCCAACCGCTTCACCCAACCCTGCGGATCGGGGTTGCCCGGCATCGGTCCGGTGTTGATCAAGTCGAAGCCGAGCTGCGCGTAGGCGTCCAGAGTGCGCAGGTACTCGTCGATGTCATTGAACGGGTCGTCCGAATAAGCTGCTGTGAGCCGGATTTCGTCGAAGTCACGACCGACGGTGTCGCAGTGGCGGCGCAAGACGTCCAGCTTGTGCGGCATCTCATCGAGGGATGACGTGCTATTCCATACGTCGGCGTACTGGGCCACCAGTCGCAGTGTCTTCTTTTCACCGGAGCCGCCCAGAAGGATCGGGGGCCGACGAATCGGCTGAGGCTCGCAAAGGGTTTCGGCGAGATGGTAATGCCGCCCGTCATACGGCCCGTCATCATCGCTCCACATCTGTAGACAGATCTGCAGGGTTTCCTCGAGCATGTCGAATCGCTCGCGGACGGAGGGGTACGGGATACCGAGGGCGTGATGCTCCCGCTCGTACCAGGCGGCGCCCAGACCGAGCATCGTGCGGCCGCCGGCCAGCACGTCCAGCGTCGTCATCGTCTTGGCCAGCACACCGGGATGGCGATAGGTGACGCCGGTGACCAACATGGTCAACGTGATTCGGTCGGTCAGACCGGCCAGGTAACCCATCGAGGTGTAGCCCTCCAAGAATGGGTTGTCAGCCCGGGCCAGCGGTTCCATCTGAAGGAAGTGGTCGGCGAGGGTGAACATCTCCACGCCGGCGTCCTCGGCAGCCTTGGCCGTACCCGCCATGGTCGGACCCAGTCGCTCGGCGGCGCCGGGCAGGAAGTCAATGTAGTGAACGCCCAATTTCATAGTGGTGAGCCGCCTTTCATTCATCTAGTCGTCCGAGCAATGTCAGCGCGTCATTGATAACCTGGCGCTCGTTCTCGGTGTAACGGTCCTGCATGGCTCGCACCAACCACTCCTCGCGTACCTTGCGGTCGCTTTCGGCGCGGCGACGGCCGACGTTGGTCAGACCGATCAACTGCCGGCGACCGTCGTCAGGATCCGGGGTGCGGTCGATCAGGCCGTGCCGGTCCAGGCCCGCCACAGTGGCAGCCATTGATTGAGGGCGAACTCGCTCAGCACCTGCGAGTTGGCTGGTCGAACTAGGGCCGTCCTTGAACAAGCGCAGAAGGACGGCCGTCTGCGAGGGGGTCAGGTCATCGTCGGCGGCAACCGCTCGTAACCGCCTGCGCAGCCTGCTGAACACGACGCGAAGTTCTCGTGCGGCCCGAATCGAGGACTCATCGACCTTTCCCATATAGACAGCCTAAACTGTACAGTCAAAACTGTCTAATTTCCGGACGAGGTGGTGGCCGCGCTGAATTTGATGGATTGGCGGGGAGACGTGCCCCGCCACTTTCAACATATAGCGCACCGGGGGGCTTGCGGCAAGACCCCCCGCGTGCCGCAAAATCGCTGCCTTCGAAAGAAACTGACTGCACAGGGGGCATGCGAATGCGTGGATCTGACTACGACCACACCGTGGTGATCGCCGGGGGAGGACCGACCGGGCTGATGCTTGCCGGTGAGCTGGCGCTGGCCGGGGTGGACGTCGCGATCGTCGAACGCCGCACCAGCCAGCAGGTCATCGGCCAGCGGGCCGGCGGGCTGCACTGCCGCACGATCGAACTGCTGGATCAGCGCGGCATCGCAGACCGGTTCCTGGCGGCCGGGCAGGCTGTTCAAGTCGCCGGGTTCGCGCAGATCCGGCTCGACATCAGCGACTTTCCTACCCCCCATCCCTACGGATTGGCGTTGTGGCAGAACGAGATCGAACGGCTCCTGGCCGAATGGGTCGGCGAACTGGGCGTGCCGATCCGTCGCGGGGCGGAGGTGACTGGCTTCACCCAGGGAGAGGCCGGAGTCGAGGTCGAACTCTCCGATGGCGGCGGCCTTCGCGCCGAATACCTCCTCGGATGCGACGGCGGTCGCAGCCTGGTTCGCAAGACCGCCGGCATCGGCTTCCCAGGCTGGGATCCGACGACGAGCTATCTGATTGCTCAGGTGGAGGTCCGCGATGAACCGATGTGGGGCATCCACCGCGACGCCCTCGGTATTCACGGACTCGACCGGCAGAACGACGGCGAACCGGTTCGGGTGATGGTGACCGAGCGAACCGTCGGGCCGGCAACAGAACCCACGCTCGCCGATCTGAGCGCGGCACTCACCGCGGTCTACGGCACCGACTTCGGCATCCACAGCCCCACCTCGATCGCCCGATTCACCGACGCGGCACGGCAGGCGGCCACCTACCGCGACGGCCGGATCCTGCTCGCCGGTGACGCCGCCCACGTCCATCACCCGATCGGCGGCCAGGGTCTCAACACCGGTCTGCAGGATGCGGTCAACCTGGGGTGGAAGCTTGCCCAGGTGGTCAACGGAACCGCACCGGACACGCTGCTCGACACCTACCATGCCGAGCGGCACCCGGTGGGTGCGCGCGTCCTGCAGACCACGATGGCGCAAATGGCATTGCTACGCACCGACGATCGCACAAAAGCCTTGCACGACAACGTCTCCGAGATGCTCGGCATAGACGAGGCGCGCAAGGCATTCGCCGCGCGCATGTCGGGTCTGGACATCCGCTACGACCTCGGGGCGGGGCATCCTCTGCTGGGCCGGCGGATGCCCGACCTGCACGTTCAGACGGCCACCGGGCCGACGCGCGTCTTCGAACTGCTGCACGCCGCCCGGCCGGTACTGCTGGACTTCGATGACCCGGGCGGGATCGATCTTGCGGGGTGGGCGGATCGAGTCAGCCTGGTCACAGCGCAGTACCGAGGCGCATGGAAGCTTCCGGCGCTCGGGGAAGTGGCCGCGCCCACACGAGTGCTGATCCGCCCGGACGGGCACATCGCATGGGTCGGTGAGAGTTCGTCGGAGGGCCTGACTGAGGCGTTGACCAGCTGGTTTGGTCCGTCGATGTAACGGCAGGCAGCCCATGCGGCGATCAACATGCGACAGACCGTGGAGGGAAAGCATTGTGATTGGGCGCCTGGGATCGGCCGTGCTGGCCGCGGGTATCGCACTGGCCGGGCTGACGGCGGCAACCGCGTCGGCGGCACCAGGGTGCGCCGACTACCACTGGATCGGCGCCGCCGGTTCCGGTCAGCGCGACAGTGCCAACCTGACCGCCAACGGCGGGATGGGCTCCGTGGTGTACCAGTCCTATCAGCAGCTCAAATCGCAGCTCGCCGCAGACGGCCGGACCATCGACGCCGAGGCGGTCCAATACCCCGCGGCTGCGGTACCACTGGAGGGCGGCATCAGTGGCTGGCTTGGCTTCCTCGGCAGCGTCGGTGACGGCACCGACGCGACCGCAAAGCAGTACAAGGCGTTCACCGAGCGTTGCCCGGACAGCAAGGTGGTTCTGGCGGGCTACTCACAGGGCGCCATGATCGTCCACCGCAACTTGTATGACCTTGCCGACGATCCGCATCTGGCCGCGGCGCTGTTGATCGCGGACGGCGACCGGCTGCCGGTCGATACCACCATCAAACTGGGGTCGACGGCCGTCGCGATGGGCCACGGCGAGGGCGTCGCGCAGGACCATTCGTTCCTGGCGTCGACCAACACCTCTGAGTTGCCACCGGCGATCGGCACCCGAACCATCAGCGTCTGCGATGTCGGTGATCCGGTCTGCGACTACAACCCCGACACCGGGAAGATCTCCGATGCGGCGATCGCCATTCACACCTCGTACTCGCCGGCGCCGAGCGGACCCCACGCGTGGGTCACGCCGCTCTACACCCTGGTGACGGCGACGGAGACCGCCTCGCCGGTGGAGCTGTCCGCCCACACCTCCTGACCCGGTTCCGTCGCCGGGATGACTTTTCCAGAAGTCATCCGTTCTGGCCGTCAGGGAGCTGTCCTGCTCCCGAAAGCCAGAAGGGATCATCATGAAACTCGTCGTAATCGGTGGCACCGGCCTGGTGGGCTCGAAAGTGGTGCAGAATCTGACCGCCCGCGGCCACGAGGCTGTCGCAGCGGCTCCCTCGACCGGCGTGAACACCTTCACGGGTGAGGGTTTGGCCGAAGTGATGGCGGGGGCCGCCGTCGTGATCGACGTGTCCAATTCGCCGGCACTGGACGACTCGGCAATCGAGTTCTTCCGCACCGCAACCACGAACCTGCTGACCGCCGGGCAGAACGCCGGTGTCCGGCACCACGTCGCGCTGTCGGTGGTGGGCACCGAGGACCTGGCCGCGCAGAGCGGCTACTTCCAGGGCAAGCTCCTCCAGGAGAAGCTGATCAGTGAAGGCCCGATTCCGTTTTCGATCGTGCACGCGACGCAGTTCTTCGAGTTCATCACTACGCTCGCCGACGCCGCGACCGACGGCGACACCGTGGTGCTGCCGCCGAAGTACTTCCAGCCGATGGCGGCCGTCGATGTCGCCGAGGGCGTTGCAATCGCCGCCGTCGGGGAACCGGTCAACGGCATCGCCGAGATCGGCGGCCCCGACATGGTTTTGCTTCCCGACCTCATCCGCACCGCGCTGACTTCCCGTGGTGACAGCCGCACGGTCGTCGCCGATCCGGCCGCGTCGTACTGGGGCGTCGACATCGACGAGCGCACGTTGGTCCCCGGCCCGGGCGCCACTCTCTTCGACACCCGATTCGAGGACTGGCTTCTCGAATCGGCCGCGAAGTCCTAGGCCGCGACGTGGACGTATACGAAGCGGTGCGGAGCAGACGAGCCGTCCGCGGGTTCACCGATCGGCACGTCACACCCGAGATCCTGCAGCGGGTGCTGGCAGCGGCGTCGTGGTCACCCTCGGGGTCGAACATCCAGCCGTGGCACGTCTATGTCGTGACGGGTGCGCCGCTGGCCGAGCTGAAGAAGATCGCCGTCGAGCGTGTCGTTGCAGGTGAAGCCTGGGATGACCGGGAGTTCGACATGTATCCCGCTGAGATGGCGTCGCCCTACCGGGAGCGCCGCTCCGACTTCGGTCGGCAGCGGTACGCGGCCCTGGGCATCGCTCGCGAGGACTGGGAAGCCCGACAGCGGGCGGCCGTCGCGAACTGGGATTGCTTCGGCGCGCCGGTCGCGCTGTTCTGCTACATCGATCGGCATCTCGGCCGGCCGCAGTGGGCCGACCTCGGCATGTATCTGCAGACCGTCATGCTGCTGCTTCGTGCCGAAGGACTGCACAGTTGCCCGCAGATGGCGTGGTCGCAGGTTCGCCGGACCGTTGCCGATGTGGTGTCCCCGCCCGATGAGCTGATGCTGTTCTGCGGCATGTCCGTTGGCTACGAAGACATCTCGGTCAGCTACTCACGTACCGGTCGGGCCCCTCTTGACGAGACCGTCACGTTCCTGCCCGAATAGGTCCGCCCACCGCGGTGTCCACCACCCCCGGTTACGATCAGGACCGGAAATTCCGGTGAGGTCCGCTAGGGGCAGACGGTGGTGCCTATCTCGAGTGACGGGCGGCCAGCGCACTTGCATGGTCGTGCCGCCGAGTGCCAAGTGCTGCGATCGGTGATCTCGACCACCGCCGGTGGCGATTCGCAGGTGCTGGTGCTGCGCGGCGAGGCCGGCGTCGGCAAGACAGCGTTGCTCGGGTACCTCTCGGAGCAGGCATCGGCGTCACGGGTGCTGAACGTCGCCGGCGTTCAGTCGGACATGGAACTCGCCTACGCCGGACTGCAGCAACTGTGCGCCCCGCTGATGGAGCATCTCGGTGAGCTGCCGGATCCGCAACGTTCGGCGCTCGACGTCGCCTTCGGTCGCGGAGTGGGTGAGCCGCCCGACCGGTTCCTGGTGGGTTTGGCGGTCCTGAGCCTGATGGCGGCAGCCGCTCAGCGTCAGCCCCTGCTGTGCATCGTCGACGACGCGCAATGGCTCGACCAGGTGACGGTACAGACGTTGGGCTTCGTGGCGCGCCGCCTGCTGGCCGAGCCGATCGCGTTGGTGTTCGCCGTGCGCGACGACGGTGCTCAGCCGCTGACGGGGCTGCCCGAATTGGTCGTCCGCGGCCTGACCGACGGCGATGCGCGTGAGCTACTGGATTCGGTGATGCTCGGCGGTATCGATCCGCCGGTACGTGATCGCATCGTCGCTGAGACCAGAGGTAACCCTCTTGCGCTGCTTGAGGTTCCACGCAACGCCTCGGCCACCGAGCTCGCCGGCGGCTTTTGGCTGTCGGCCTCGGCGACGGCACCGGGGGCTATCGAGACCAGTTATGTGCAGCGCATTCAAGGGCTTCCCGCGCCGACCCGGCGGCTGCTGCTCGTGGCAGCGGCCGAGCCCGTCGGTGATGCCGCATTGTTCCTGCGGGCTGCCGCCGCGCTGGGCATCCCCATCGACGCGCTGGCGCCTGCCGAAGCCGCCGGCGTCATCGAGTTCGGTCCGCGGATGCGGTTCCGGCACCCGCTGCTGCGGTCCGCGGCGTACCGCGCCGCCGATCTGGCCGACCGCAGAGCCATCCACCGCGCTCTGGCCGACGCCACCGACCCCGACGCAGATCCCGATCGGCGCGCATGGCATGCCGCCAACGCTGCGGCAGGCCCCGACGACGAGGTGGCCGAGGAGCTGGAGAACTCGGCGGCCAGGGCCCAGAGCCGCGGTGGGATGGCCGCGGCGGCAGCGTTTCTCGAGCGCTCCGCGATCTTGACAGCCGATCCACAGCTGCGCGGCGCGCGGGCGTTGGCCGCCGCGCAGGCCAAGCGAGACGCCGCGGCGCCGGCCGCCGCTCGTGACCTGCTCGACCTCGCGGAGCGGGGACCCTTGTCAGAGCTGCAACGGGCTCAGGTGGCGCGCCTGCGCGCCCAGATGGACTTTGTCCGCAGCCGAGCCGGCGAAGCCGGAGCGCCGTCCGTGCGCGATACCGCGCAGGCGCTTCTGGACGCCGCTCAGGCACTTGAACACCTCGATGACCACGCATCTCGAGAGAGCTACCTCGAAGCGATCGCGGCGCTGATGTACGCCGGCCGCCTCGGTGAGCCGGGGGCGCTGACCAATGCTGCGCGGGCGGCCCTGGCGGCACTGGACCGTGAGACCGAACTGTCTCGCTCGGTGGACTTCTTGCTCAAGGGGGTCGCCGGGCGCATCACCCAGGGGGTCGGCGCCGGTACCGAGTCGATGCGAATCGGCTTGGATCACATGTGTATTCAGGCCGCGGCGGATGACCGCAACGTCCTGCGGTGGATGGTGCCGGCGTTCCCGATCCTGCAGGAGTCGTCGGCCCACGAATTGTGGGACCAGGCCACCGTGCACCAGCTGTCCGCCGCAGCTGTGCGTGCCGCGCGCAACGCCGGTGCCCTGGCCATCCTGCCGCGCGCGCTGGTGTACCAGGCCGGCGTCCACCTGGTCGCCGGCGAATTTCGCACGGCAGCAACCCTTGTCGAAGAAGCCAACGCGATCACGTCGGCCACCGACCACTATGCGGCGGTCAAATATCACGCCTTGATGCTCACCGCCTGGCGGGGCGACGCGGCCGAAGCCGAACGGTTGATCAAGGCCACCGAAGCGGACGGAACCAGCCGCGGCGAGGGCCGAGTGCTCGGGTTGACCGGATACGCCGCGGCGGTGCTCTACAACGGGCTGGGCCGCTACGACGAGGCGCTGGCTGCCGCCCGGACCGTGTGCGAATACGAGGACATCGGGTTCTACAGCTGGTGTCTGTACGAACTGGTCGAAGCGGCGGCACGCAGCGGCGAGCGGGACACCGCGACCGCGGCGATCCACGATCTCGCCGATCGCGCCGGAGCCAGCGGAACCGACTGGGGCCTGGGCGCATTGGCCGCGGCTCAGGCGATGCTCGCCGACGACGCCGACGCCGATGCGCTCTTCACCGAAGCCATCGAGCGGCTGGGGCGCACCACGATCGCCGTGCACCGGGCCCGCGCGCACCTCGCGTACGGGGAGTGGCTGCGACGGGTGCTGCGCCGAGCCGACGCCCGGCGACACTTGACCGAGGCCCACGAGATGTTCGTTCGGATGGGTGCAGGCGCCTTTGCCGAGCGCGCTCGCCGGGAACTGGCGGCCACCGGCGAGAAGGTGCGTGCGCACCAGCCGAGCGCGGGCGGGGAGCTCACGGCGCAAGAGGCGCAGATCGCGCGACTGGCCGGCGAAGGCCTGACGAACCAGGAGATCGGTGCGCAGCTGTTCATCAGCACGCACACCGTCGAATGGCATCTGCGAAAGGTCTTCGCCAAGCTCGGCATCACCTCACGCAGGCAACTGCGGGCGATGTCCTGGGCGAGTTAGACCCGACCACGGACCGACGACTACGGACTACGGGGTTTCAAGGGTTCGCGTGGACGGCACGGCGGCGAGGCTGAGGTCATCCGCAACTCGCACCCAGGAGACCGCTCATGACCGTCACGTCTGTTCCCCGGCCAACCGACTCCGGGGCCGCCGAGCGGTTCGCCCGCGACGCGCAACCCCTGTTCGATGCTCTGCTGCGCCGGGCCAGGGGATTGACCAAGACCATGGCCGACGCCGAGGACCTGGTGCAGGACACCCTCCTGCACGCATTCATGGGCTACCACACGTTTCGCGACGGCACCGACTTCAAGGCGTGGCTGTTCCGGATTCTCTACAACCGCTGGGTGAGCGGCTTCCGCGCCAAGCAGCGCCGGCCATCGGAGGTACCGGTGGACGACGTCACCGAGGGCGACCTTGCTGACAGCGCTGCCCGGTCATCCACCGCCTCCCGCTCGGCCGAGGCCGAGGCGCTCACCCGGCTGCCCGACGGCGACCTCCGCTCTGCAATGGACACCTTGCCGGAGGACTTCCGCACGGTGCTGTTCTACGCCGAGATTCAGGGCCACACCTACGCCGAGACCGCCGTGATCCTCAACATTCCGCGCGGCACGGTGATGTCGCGGGCCTCCCGCGGCAGGCAGCGCCTTCGGGTGGCGCTCGCCGACAGCGCGTACGCGCCGACGGCTCAGATCGCGTGACCACCGACATGGAACTGACCGGGCAGACGGCGCTGGTCACCGGTGGCACCGCCGGGATCGGGCTGGCGTGCGCCCGGCTGTTGGCCGACGCCGGTGCCACGGTGATCATCACGGGGCGAGACCATCGGCGCGGCGCGGCCGCGGTCGGCCATATCTCCGGCCAGGCGAGCTTCGTGGCCGCAGACCTCTCCGATGCCGACGCGGTACAGGCATTGGTCGCCCGGGTGGGAGAGGTGGACATCCTGGTCAACAATGCGGCCAGCTTTCCCGGAGCGCTCACCGTCGATCAGGACCTCACGGCCTTCGAGACGACATTCGACACCAATGTGCGCGGCACCTACTTCCTGACCGCCGGCCTGGTCCCGGGCATGTTGCGGCGACATCGGGGCAGCATCGTGAACGTCACGTCGATGGTCGCGTCCAAAGGTGTCGGCGGCGCATCCACGTATGGCGCGTCGAAGGCGGCGGTCGAAGCGCTGACGCGATCGTGGGCGGCCGAGTTCGGCCCCTATGGCGTCCGGGTCAACAGCGTTGCGCCGGGACCCACCAAAACCGAAGGCGTCGCGGCGCAATGGGGCGACACCAACGACGAACTCGGCCGGGCGCTGCCCCTCGGACGCACCGCCGCCCCCGAGGAGATCGCCCACGCGGTGCTTTTCCTCGCCTCTCCGCGGGCGAGCTTCATCACCGGATCGACCCTGCACGCCGACGGCGGCGGAACAGCCGTCTGACATCAAGGAGAACGGACATGACGAAAAACCATGACCCGCAATGGGAGAACGCACTGACCGTCGTTCAGGACGTGCACCCGCCCTTCATTCCGGAGGGCGCCGATGTGATGACCGTCGTCATCGAATACCCGCCGGGCAGTGCCGGAGCCCCACCGCACCGCCATCCGAGCGGCCCGGCGTTCGGCTACATGCTGGAAGGCGAGATGCTTTTTGAACTCGAAGGCCAGCCGCCACGTGTCATCCGCGCGGGCGAAGCCTTCTGGGAGCCCGGCGGAGACGTCATCCACTACTCGGACGCCAACAACCGGGGCGACGTCAAGAGCCGGTTCGTCGTGACAATGGTGTGTGTCCCGGGCCGGCCGATGCTCGAGCTCGTCGACGACAGCGAACTGACCGCCCGCAGACACCTGCGGGTAGCCGCCCAACCGTCTGCCGGAGAGGACTGAATCACCTTGTCTCGCATTCTTCTTCAGACCACCATCACGGCCCAGCCGGATGACTGGGACATCAACCGGTTCACACTGCTTGCCGACGAATTGCGCACCGCCGGACACGACGTGGTCGCCCGCAACCGCGCACACCACGGCGACGATCCGGTGCTCAGTGTTCTCGACGACCTGGGGTTCGACCAGGTGTGGCTGATGGCCGTCGACACCGGCGACGGCCTGACCGATGCCGAAGCCGACGCCATCACCAGATTCCGCCGCGGCGGCGGCGGGGTGCTCACCGCTCGTGACCATCAGGACCTCGGGTGCTGCCTGGCCCGGCTCGGGTCCTTGGGACTGGTCAACGAGTTCCAGGACAAGACGATCGACCAACGCCACCTCTGCGACGACCAGGACACCCCGACCATCTCCTGGCCCAACTTCCATTCCGGCGCCAACGGCGACTACCAGCCGGTGCTGGCCACGGACCCGGTGCATCCGCTGCTGCGCACTGCACAGACCACCAGCGGCCGCATCGAATGGTTCCCCGCGCACCCGCACGAGGGCGCGGTCTCGGCGAGCGTTCCCTGCGCAACCGTCGTGGCGGAGGGGCGAAGCAGCGCCAGTGGCCGCCGGTTCAACCTCGCCGTCGCAATCGACGGTGAGACGTTGGACGGGTTGCCGATGGGGCGGGCGCTCGCCGAATCGACGTTCCACCACTTCGCCGACTACAACTGGGATTTGGGTCGCGGGGCGCCGTCGTTCGTCAGTGAGCCGCCCAGTGGGCAGATTCTGGCCGATCCGGCTCGCCTGATGGTGTTCAAGGACTACGTGCGCAACGTCGCGGCCTGGCTGCATCCGGTTGTCCCGACCGGTGCCGATGTTTCCCCCGAAGCGCACGGTGCTGTCGTACTCTGAATGCGCTTCACACACAGGAGGCGCCCGTGAGCGAACACGAAGTCAAGATGATCATCCTGTCGACCGACGACTTGGATGAATCGATCAGGTTCTACAGCGACACCCTCGGTATGGCAGTGAAGTTCCGCGACGGCACCCATTTCGCGGCACTCGACGGCGGGCCGGTCACCCTGGCGCTGGCGACCGAGATCGACCACCCGATCCCCGGGCAGGTCGTGGTCGGCATCAAGACGGCCGACGTCGACGCCGCGGCGAAGGCCGTCGAAGCCAGTGGTGGGGGAATCGTCAAGGGCCCGTACGACGACGCGCATGAACGTCGAGCCGTCGTCTATGACAACAAGGGGAACGGCCTGGTCTTCTACAGCCCGCTCGCGCGCAAGTAACGGAGACATCGCGTGACCGAACTTCAGGACCGGCAGGACATTTCAGATCTGCTGATCCGCTACGCCAGCGGCATCGATCGGCGTGACTGGGACCTGTTTCGAACGGTGTTCACCCCCGACTGCCACCTCGACTACGGCCAGATCGGGGTGTGGAACGGCGTCGATGAGGTCACCGAATTCATGGATGTCGCGCACGCCGCCGCGGGGTATCTCATGCATCGCATCAGCAACATCGTGATCGACGTGCAGGGTGACAGCGCGGTGACCCGGTGTTATGTCGATGCCTGGATCATGGCTGCCGACAACAACTCCGGGGTGAACGCCCGCGGCTTCTACGACGACGAGATCGTGCGTACCGATGCCGGCTGGCGCATCGCGCGGCGCACGTTCACCACGGTGCAGGTGGTGTACTGATGAGTGACTTCTCGGAGAAGTACGGACCCTGGGCGCTGGTCGCGGGAGCCTCCGACGGTGTGGGTGCGGCCTTCGCCGAGGAGCTGGCCGCGCGCGGGCTCAACGTGGTGCTGCTGGCTCGGCGGCAGGAGGTGCTCGACGAGGTCGCCGCAGACATTCGCAACCGTCACGGTGTCGAAACCAGGACGCTGGCAATCGATCTCGCAGCGGCGGGTGCATCGGCCGCGGTGACCGAGGCGATGGCGGATCTCGACATCGGCTTCTTGGTGTACTGCGCGGGCGCTGACCCCGATTTCACGCCTTTCCTGAGCAATTCGATCGAGGCTGCCGAGAACATGGTGCAGCGCAACTGCGTGGTGCCGATGCAGCTGTGTCACCACTACGCCGCCCCGATGGTCGAGCGGGGCCGAGGCGGAATCGTGGTGTTCGGCTCAGGTGCAGGCTTTGTCGGCGGCCCAAACATGGTGGCCTACGGCGCAACCAAAGCCTTCGACATGGTGTTCGCCGAAGCGCTGTGGAGTGAACTGCACGACAAGGGTGTCGACGTGATCGGTTTGATCCTCGGCAAGACCGACACTCCCGCGCTGCGCAAACTCGAGCATCAACGCGGCACCCTGGCCTCGGAAGACCAGACGCCGACCGATGCGGTACCGGTCGGCGACGTGGTGGCCGAAGCGTTCGCGAACCTGACCAACGGGCCGACCGTGCTCGTCGGTGACCAGATGCGCGGTGTCGGGCAGTTGCTGGCGTCGATGGACCGTAACGACGCGGCTCGGCTGATGGCACAGTCGATCGCCGCGGCGATGGGATCCGACTGACGCTCGACTTTTTGCCCCGTCTGACGCGTCAGATGTTTATCGATCTCAGATCTGGATAGCTAATACCGGTACCAGGCAGGTCGTTACTCACGCACGATTGACGCACGATTGGAGCACTAAGCCATGAAGTTGATCGAGATTGTCGCCGGAGCCGCTGTGGCCGGTGGATTGGCTGCAAGCGCACTGGGATTGAGCACCGCGACCGCGGGCGCCGACCCCGGCTGGACCCCGCCGCCCGGCCCTGTTCAGCCTGCGCTGCCGCCGGCCGGCCCCGACGCGGGCAGCCCGCCGGCCTGGGCGCCGCCGAAGCCTGTCGACCCCACCTGGGCCGCAGGCAACAAGCAGGTGTGGGACGAGGGCTGGAATCACTGGGGCGTGTGGATCAACGGGGTCTTCATCCCCACGTACTGATTCGCGCATCACGCCGCGGGATGCCGTCTGATCGCCTGGGCGACGGCATCCCGCGGCGTCCTCGTGTGTAGGCGCTGACGACGCGGCTCTATGGTCGAACAGTGACGATCACCTACGACGACGCACTGCGGGCGCAGATCCGCGATCGCCTGAGCGGACACGACCGCCGATCGGTGACCGACCCCACCAAGCGCCACGCCGCTGTCGCAGTGGTGCTCGTCGACTCCGACACTGGTGAAGATCGGGTGGACCCCGCTCCTGTCGACGACTGGATCGCCGGCCGGCCGATGGAGCCCGGTTTGGACGGCCGGATGGTCGGAGTCTCGGGTGGTGCGGCATTTCTGTTGTGCCGCAGGGCGTCCCGCTTGAATTCACACGCCGCGCAGTGGGCCCTCCCCGGCGGGAGACTGGACCCGGGAGAGACGGCGATAGACGCGGCGTTGCGTGAACTCGACGAGGAAGTCGGCGTCACGCTTCCCCACGCATCGGTCCTCGGAGTGCTCGACGACTATCCGACCCGGTCGGGCTACATCATCACCCCGGTGGTCATCTGGGGCGGCGGGCGGCTGGATCCGCGGCCGGCACCCGACGAAGTGGTCGCGGTGTACCGGGTCGGGCTGCATCAACTGCAACGTTCGGACTCGCCGCGGTTCATCACCATCCCGGAAAGCCCGCGCCCCGTCGTGCAGATGCCGTTGGGCAACGACCTCATCCATGCGCCCACAGGCGCTGTGCTGCTTCAACTGCGATGGCTGTGCCTGGAGGGCCGACACGACCCCGTCGACGACCTCGAGCAGCCCGTGTTCGCCTGGAAATAGGCCCCTGAAAAATGTTCGCCTGGAAATAGGCCCCTGAAAAATAGGCCCTGAAACGGAAGTACCGCGCGGCCGTGATGACCGCGCGGTACGTCGACGACGATTGTCAGGCAGGCGGGTAGACGCCCATGCCCTTGGCCTTCTCGGTCTGCCAGAAGATGTCCGAGATCTGATCGATGGTCGCGAGCAGCTTCTCAGCCGTGGCGGCGTCGGTCGACTTCTTGACGTCACCGGCACCGTGCACGCCGTCCCAGAACAGCTGGTGCAGGTTCGGGAACTGCTCGAAGTGCTCCTTGGTGAAGAAGTCGGCCCACAGCACCATCAGGTGATGCTTGACCTCCTCAGCGCGCTGCTCCTTGATGAGGATCGCGCGGGTCCGGAAGTGCTCGTCATCCGAGTCGTTGTACTTCTGGATGGTCTTGAGGCACGACAGCGCCTCGATCTTGGCCTGGGCGGGGTCGTAGACGCCGCAGTACAGGTCGCAATGAGCATGGGCAGGGGTGGCGTTGGCGAAAAGTCGTTGCAGCATGGCCCTAACTTACCCTTTCACCATGCGGGAGAACCATGGGCTGGGTTCGTGGCCGCTGCGCCGGTTTCGGGTGGTGGAGGAGTCGATGTTGCCGACCCTTCGCCCTGGTGACGGGCTGTTGGCGGTCCGCGCCGGGGCGCCCCGTACCGGACAACTTCGGGTGTTCCCCGATCCGACCCTGCCGACCCGGTGGCTGATCAAGCGGGTCGGGTCGGTGCGGGGGCGCGGCCGGGCCGCGACCTTCGAAGCGTGCTCCGACAATCCGCACGCGCCGGGGGTCGTGGACTCCCGGCGATTCGGCTGGGTTTCGGCCGCCGGTTCCTACCGGGTGGTGTGGACGGTCCGCGCTGCACACAGTTGAGTCCGAGTTTTGTTTCCGCCGTAATGAGGTACACGGCGCCCATGGGTATTTCAGACAAGATCAGCAATAAGGTCGACGACGTCGCGGGCAAGGCCAAAGAGGGCGTCGGTGCCGCCACGGGCGACAAGAGCACCGAGAACGAGGGCAAGCTCGATCAGGCCAAGTCGAGCCTGAAGGACGCCGGCGAGAAGGTCAAAGACGCTTTCAAGAGCTGAGCGTGGAGCTCAGTAAGCAGCCCCCGCCCACACCGGTGGACGCGACGAAGGCCAGTGAAGAGCAGCGCATCCTGCAGGACCAGCTGGATCATCAAAACGATGATCCAGCTGGTCCCGGCAAGGTCGATAGGCACCAGGTCGCCGACGAGACCTGAGCTACTGCGGGTGGGTGGCCAGGTACTCCGCGACCGGGATGGGCTCATCGGCTGAATAGCCGATCGGCAGAACGACGTCGCCTTCGGTGGTGACGTAATAGACATCCCACTGGTAGAAGCCGGCGAACGTCGCGGGATCAGTCAGGATCGCGGCGTAATCCTTGACCGCCGAGACATATTCATCGGCGTGGTTATAGCGGTAAATGGCGTGATCGGGGTCCGCGCCGAAACCGTTGGCGGCCAGGTAGCGGCCGGCTGCCATGATGCTGTCGTGCGGTGACCGGATGTCGCCGCCCTCGCCGTGGGCCGCGAACGTGGAAGGCAGAAACTGCATGGGTCCGTCCGCGCCGGCGGTGCTCAGCCCCACGATGCTGCCGAATCGGGTTTCGATCAGATTGATCGCCGCCAGGTAGGTCCACCGCACCCCCGTCGCCGCCTCTGCCTCGCGGTAGTAACCAAGCAGCTCATCGGCCGGCGCCGGCGGCTGAATCCGCCACGCCGGCAGGGTGTCCCTCGGGTGAGCCATCGCAGCGAGTTGGCGCCGAGCGTCGACGTTGCGGTCGTAGGCATCGATCAAAACCGGCGGGATCCGCGGCCGGATGATCGAGTCCCATTCGGGGTGGCGGCCGATGCTGCGGTACGCGACCTGCTGACGACGTGCGGCAGCTACGAGCGCAGGCGGGGGCGTCGACGGATCGCGAATGGCCAGTTCGTCGGCGACCAGGTCGTCGGCCAGTTCAGCAGGATCCGAGGCCAGACTGGGCTGCGCGCCGGCGGGTGCCGCGTCGGGCGCCGCCGTGGAATCCAGCGCGGCCGCGGGCACCGACGAGGTGTGCGGACGGCTGGCCGGCGTGCTCACGGGGTGCACAGTGCCCGGTGCGCAGGCAGGAGCGGTCAGCAGGACCGTCACCGCCAGGAGGGAGACTCGGATGCGCACCGCTGAAGTCTGTCCTATGACGACGCGAAGCACCAGGATTCGGTCTGGGATGATGGGGGATCATGCGGATAGATTCCACATCCGTCTCAGCCGTGGCGCTGGGTGCGGCCATGACGGCGGCGCTGCTGTTCAGTGCCGTCGGCGTAGCGGACCCGTCACCGCGAATCGCATTGGCCGACAACACCGTCAGTGTCGATCCGCCGGCCGTCGCCGCGGGTGACGGTTCACTGGCCGACGGCCAGGTACTGACCCCGTTCGACGTGCAAAACCCGGCCGTCGGCCGCCTGGACCCGCGGCTGCTCGACGCCATTCAGCAGGCTGCCTCCGCGGCGTCGGCCGAGGGCATCACGATGACGATCACGTCAGGGTGGCGCTCACCAGAGTTCCAGCAGCGCCTGTTGGACAGCGCGGTCGCCCAGTACGGCAGCCTGGCGGCTGCCCGCGAGTACGTGCAGACCCCCGAGGCGTCCAAACATGTGGTGGGTGAGGCCGTCGACGTGGGCGGTGTCGGTGCCGACCAGTGGTTGATGGCCCACGGCGCGCGGTTCGGTCTGTGCCGCATCTACGCCAACGAGGTGTGGCATTTCGAACTGGCTACCGATGCCGTCGGTAACTGCCCGCCGCTTCTGCCCAACGCGGCTGGTTGAGCGTAATTTGATCCAGATGAGAAGTCTGGATGAAATCCGCACCGCACTCGAGGCCTGTTATTCGGCGATCGAAGGCCTGTGCGCCGACCTGAGCGACGCCGACTGGAAGGCACAGTCGCTGTGTCCGGACTGGGTGGTGCGCGACGTCATTCAGCATGTGGTCAGCATCGAAGCCGTGATGGCCGGCTGGCTGCCGCAGGACGACGCCACCCCGCCGCCGTTCGAACGGGCGGCGGAGTTCCTGGCCGGGACCGACGATCCGGCGACGCTGGCCGAGAAGGTCACCGCCGTCTTCGCCGAGCGCAGGCGCGACCTGAGTGCGCTGACCGCCGCCGACCTCGAACGGCCGTCGTGGATGCCCACCGGGCGGGGAATCTACGGTCGCTTCCTGGAGATCCGGGTCTTCGACTTCTGGGTTCACGTGCGCGACATCACGATTCCGCTCGGACGTGCCACCGACGACGACGGTATCGCCGCGGAGATCGCTCTGGGTGAGGTAGAGAGCTCGATCGGCTACATCGCGGGGAAGAAGGTGGGAGTGCCCGACGGCAGCGCCATCTCCTTCCGGCTGACCGGCCCGGTGGCTCGCGAGATCAACGTGGCGGTCGACGGGCGGGCCAAACAGGTTGCGCACCTGGACAATCCGGACGCGGTGCTGACCACGGACTCGACAACGTTCATCATGCTCGCCTCCGGCCGGATCGACCCCCAGGCCCAGATCGACACCGGCGCGGTGACCTGGAGTGGCGACGCCGAGCTGGGCGAGCGGGCCGCCCGCAACCTGCGGTTCACGATGTGACCGGGCGGCCCGAGTCCGTCGACTTCCACTTCGACGTGATGTGCCCGTACGCCTACCAGACGTCGCGGTGGATTCGCGAGGTCCGGGACCAGACCGGACTGGTGGTGAACTGGCGATTCTTCAGCCTCGAGGAGATCAATCGCAAAGAGGGCAAGAAGCACCCGTGGGAACGGGACTGGTCCTACGGCTGGTCGATGATGCGCATCGGGGCACTCCTGCGCCGACAGTCGATGGCGGACGTCGAGGCCTGGTACCAGCGTGCCGGTCGGGCCCTGCATGTCGACGGTCACAAACCGCACGATCCGGCGGTGGCCCGACACCTGTTGGCCGAGCTCGGTTTTGATCCGGCGCTGGTCGACCAGGCCATCGCCGATCCCACCACCGGCGATGAGGTGCTGGCCGATCACAACCGCGTCGTGGCGGCCGACGGTTACGGTGTGCCGACGCTGTTCTTCCCCGACGGTCAGTGCCTGTTCGGACCGGTCCTGATCGACCCGCCGACCGGGGAGGCAGCTGTGCGACTGTGGGACGCCGTCGTCGCGTGGACGGAATTCCCGCACCTCTATGAGCTTCAGCGGCCCAAGACCCCGGCCGACGGGCAGCTGATCGCCCAGACGTTCCGCCCGTACCTCGAGGCCCGCGACTGGGTGTCGATCAACCGTGGTGAGGTCGTCGGCTTCGGAGACTAGCGGTCGTCGTCGCGGTTAGATCGAGGTATGCGTGTCAACCGGATCATTGCCGACCTGCCGGTCTCCGATATCGAGGCGGCCAAAGGCTTTTACACCGACTACTTGGGGCTGAGCACCGAGGAGTTCAACCTCGGCTGGGTGGCCCGATACACCTCGCCCGACACCGGTGCGAACCTGCAACTGGTCACCGCCGATGCCACGGCACCCGAGTCGCCCGTCATCTCGGTGGCCACCGATGACGTCGACGCGGCCTATGAGCAGGCCCGCGCTCGTGGCTACCAGATCGTGCATCCGCTGACGACCGAGTCGTGGGGGGTGCGGCGGTTTTTCGTTCGCGATCCGGACGGCAACGTGATCAACGTTGTGGCGCATCGGGATTAGCGCGAAAACTATCCGGTGGGCGTCGCGCCCAGCACCCGTTGCAGGTCACCCTTCATCGCTTGCAGTTGCGCGCCCCAGTACCCCCAGCTGTGCGTGCCGCTGGGCGGGAAGTTGAAGACCGCGTTGCGGCCGCCGGCGGCCTGATACTTGCGCTGAAACTCCTTGTTGGTGTTCAACGTGATGTTCTCCAGATACCCGGCGGTGAACAGGCCACCGAACGTCGGGTCGTCGGTGTTGTCGAGTTCGGACGGTGCGCCCGTCCCGCAGTAGATCCACACCGCGGTGCCGTTGGCGACCAGCCGTGCCACGTTGACCATCGGGTCGTTGCGCTGCCAGGCCGGATCGTTGGAGGGTCCCCACATGTCGGTGGAGCGGTACCCGCCGCCGTCTTTCATCGCCAGCCCGATCAGGGTGGGCCACAGGCCCAGCGACGGGTTGAGGAAACCGGACAGCGATCCCGCGAAGATGAACTGTTGGGGATGCCAGATCGCCAGCGTCAAGGCCGCACTGCCCGACATCGAAAGTCCGACCACCGCATTGTTGATCGGAGTGACCGCTTTGTTGAGCGCCAGCCACGCCGGCAGCTCCTGGGTCAGGAACGTCTCCCACTTGTATGTCAGCGTCCCGTTGGACCCGGCCGCCGGTTGATACCAGTCGCTGTAGAAACTCGACTGGCCACCGACCGGCATCACCAGAGACAGTCCGGACTGGTAGTACCACTCGAACGCGGCGGTGTTGATGTCCCAGCCGTTCTCGTCATCCCGGGCGCGAAGGCCGTCGAGCAGATAGACCGCGTGTGCGCCGCCACCCTGGAATTGGACCCTGATGGTGCGGCCCATCGCCGGCGACGGCACGTCGAGGGCTTCCACCGGCAACCCGGAGCGGGAGTAGGCCGCGGCGGGTGCGGTCGGGCCTGCCAGGCCGACCATGCCGGGGACCAGTAGCACCGTCGCGGTGAGGATGCCGAGGCGCTGCACCCAGCGGGTCGCGCGGTGCACGAGGTTCCTCACGAGCAGCAAGGTAACAATGCGGCCGGTTTCGAGACGGTCTGGCACGCCTGCCGTAATTGCTTTGTGATCGGCGAGAATTCACGCGGCTCTGGTGCGCACCCCCAACACGGGTTGCCGGCTTTCGCGGTCACAGAAGTCCGCGGCCCACGGCCACCGGCCGCGACCATCCGACCAGACCAGCTGCAACGCACGGATCTCCCTGCCGTAGAGGGCGGTCGCGAAACCCATGTGCGCATCGGGATGTTCGACCTCGACGACCTCGAGCATCGGACCGCCGCAGAGGGTGAACTGCTGGCCGGCGGTCAGCTCGGCTCCCCGGACCACGAGCTCGGCCGACTTGCTCAGCAGGCGTGCGGCCCGCTGCGGTGACACATTCGTCATCAGCAGTTCGGGGACGTCGTAGTCGCTCAAGCCGATTGTGTAGGCGAACGGCATGCGGGGCGATTCGACGTACTGCACTGCCCACCCACGCCGCAGGATCTTGGCGCGGACCTCGTCGAGATAGTCGGCGACGGTGTTGTTCGGGTGATCGCACAACCAGCACATTGCTGGGCCCCTTTCGTCAGTTCGACGGCGTAGGACACACGATGCACCCGGGGTACGACAAAAACTCGAACAGACGTTCGTCGTGCTCAGCGCGGAACCCACGCACCGCCGCACAGCACGTCGGTGACCGCGAGTTCGTCGTCCAGCGCGACCAGGTCGGCGCGTGCGCCCGCGACCAGTTCGGGGGACGGAAGTCCCAGTGCGCGAGCTGGATTCAGCGACGACTGGCGCACCGCGAGTAGCAGCGCGTCGTCGCGGGGGAGTCCGCTGTGGGCGACCGCGAATTCGAACACCCGGTCCATCGTCGCGGTGCTGCCCGCGATCGTCGCCGTCCCGGCCAGCCGGGCCACGCCGTCGGCGACCTCGACGTCCATTCGACCGATCTGGTACCGGCCGTCGCTGACCCCGGCCGCGGCCATCGCGTCGGTGACGAGCGACAGCCGGTCCGGACCGGCCGCGCGGACCACGTGCCGGTACAGCGCGGCGTCGACGTGCACTCCGTCGGCGATCAACTCCACCGTCACCCGGGGGTCTTCGAGCAGCGCGATGACCGGGCCCGGCTCCCGGTGGTGGATCGGGCGCATCGCGTTGAACAGATGTGTGCCCACCGTGGCGCCCGCGGTGAGCGCCCCGCGGGTCTGTTCGTAGGTCGCCTCTGTGTGTCCGACCGCGGCCACCGCGCCCGCCGTGACGATCCGCTCGATCGCGGCCAGCGCACCCGGCCGCTCCGGTGCGAGCGTGACCATCCGGATGGCTCCGGCGCCGGCCTGCAACAGCGTGTCGACTTCGACGGTGTCCGGATCACGAAGCAGGACGGGATCGTGCGCCCCGCAGCGCTGACCGGACAGCCATGGGCCTTCCAGGTGAACCCCGGCGAGCACGCCGTCGCGCACATGGCCGGCCAGTACCTCGACCTGGTGCAGCAGTTCGGTCGGTCCGGCCGACACCAGCGACGCGATCAGGGTCGTGGTGCCGTGCCTGCGGTGAAGCTCCACAGCGGTCGCCGTGTCATCCGAGGTCGCCCCGGAGAAATCGGACCCGCCGCCGCCGTGGACGTGGGTGTCGACGAAACCGGGCACCACGGTATCCAGCTCACGGTCGGCCGCTCGCGGCGGCGAACCCGCGCCCAGCGCCCGCACTGAACCACCGGACACCTCAATCCAGCCTGGCCGCAACAACTCTCGGCCGGTCAGTAGGGTTGCAGCGGCGATCAGCACTCAGATGCCCTGCCAGGACGGCTTGGACAGGTAGGTCTCCCGGTAGTAGTCGGCCAGCTGCAGACGGCGCGCCGCACCGCCGTCGAGGAGGACCGTCACGTGCGGATGGTGCTGCAGGATGGTGGCCGGCCACATCGCGCTCACCGGCCCCTCCACCAGCTGATGCACCGCCTCGGCCTTGCTTCGGCCGAGGGCCACCAGGACGACGTGCCGGGCCGCCATGATCGTGCCCAACCCCTGCGTGAGGCAATGGGTCGGGACCTGGTCGACGTCGTCGCCGAAGAAGCGGGCGTTGTCGATTCGAGTCTGGCGCGTCAGCGTTTTGATCCGGGTGCGCGACGCGAGCGACGACCCGGGCTCGTTGAATCCGATGTGGCCGTCGGTGCCGATGCCCAGGATCTGCAGGTCGATGCCGCCTGCTGCGGTGATGGCGGCCTCGTACTCGGCGCACGCCACCGGAATGTCCTCGGCCAACCCGTCGGGGCCGGCCACCGCGCCCGGCTCGAAGTCGACGCGCGAGACGAACACCGTGTCGATGACGGTGCGGTAGCGCTCGGGATGATCGGCCGGCAACCCGACGTACTCGTCGAGGGTGAAGCCGCGGGCTTGCCGAAACGAGATGCGCCCCGCGTCGCAGCGGGCGGCCAGCTCGTCGTAGATCGCCAGCGGGGACGAGCCGGTGGCCAGTCCCAGCACCGCGGTCGGCGTGCGGGCGAGCAGCGCCTCGACGGCATCGGCGGCCAGCGCGCCGATCGCCGCGGCGTCGGGGAGAATGACAACTTCCATCAGACCCTACTTGTTGGCAGTGAAAAGTAGGGATCCCGAAGCGATTTCGGCACCCTGAGTGACACCGCCGCTCACCACGATGTTGCCGGGTTCACGTTCGTCCATCACCACGACGGGAACGATCGGGCTCAACCCGGCTGCCACCACCGACGGGACGTCATAGGTGATGATCGGCTGGCCGGCGGTCACGGTGTCGCCCTCGCTGACGTGGGCGCTGAATCCCGCTCCCTGCAGCGTGACGGTATCAAGCCCGAGATGAACCAGGACGCCGACATTCTCGCCCGTCATGATGATGTAGGCGTGCGGCATCAGCTTCAGGACGCGTCCGCTGACCGGCGCCACCGCATCGATCACGTCGTGTGGCGGGTCGACTGCGGCGCCGTATCCCACCATGCCTTGCGCGAAAACGGGATCGGGTACGTCGCCGAGCGCGACGGCACGCCCGGAGACCGGCGCGTGGACGGACGTTGTGCTCATTGTGGAAGACAATAGAGAGTCGACCGACGTAGCCGCGGCGGAAACAACGCCTCACCTCCGGCGATTTGTCTAAGCTTCGGCTGTGCTGCGACGACGGGAGGCCGGCCGGTCATGAGTGAAACCACCAAAGACTCAGGCGCACAGCAAAAGTCGGGGCTGCACATACCGGGCTTCGCGCAGCTGCAGCGGCTCGGTAAGAGCTTGATGCTGCCGATCGCCGTGCTCCCGGCCGCGGGCATCCTGTTGCGGCTCGGCCAGGACGACCTGCTGGGGCGGATCAAGGCGCCGGTGATCGGCCCGTTCTTCCAAGCGATGAGCGCAGCCGGCGGAGCGCTGTTCAACAATCTCGCGTTGCTGTTCGCCGTCGGTGTCGCGATCGGATTCGCGCGCAAGGCCGACGGCTCGACGGCGCTGTCGGCGGTCGTCGGCTATCTGGTGATGCAGGCGGTCTTCAAGACGATGTCGCCGTTTGTGCTCGCCGGACAACTCGACAAGGCCGGTGAACAGGCGCAGATCAACTACAGCGTGTTCGGCGGGATCGTGATCGGCCTGCTCACCGCGTGGTTGTTCGACAAGTACCACACCATCACGTTGCCGCCGTACCTCGGCTTCTTCGGTGGCCGGCGCTTCGTCCCGATCGTCGTATCGCTGGTGAGCCTCGTGGTGTCCTTCGCGATGAGCTACTTCTATCCGATCTTCGACGCGGGGCTCACCGGGCTCGGTCACTTCATCGGCGGTGCCGGTGCGCTCGGCGCATTTGTCTACGGCTTCGCCAACCGCATGCTGATCCCGCTGGGGCTGCACCACATCCTGAACTCGTACGTGTGGTTCATCTACGGCAGCTATCCGACCGGCGACGGGCATGTGGTCACCGGTGAACTCAGCAGGTTCGCTGCGGGTGACCCCAGCGCTGGGCTGCTCACGTCGGGCTTCTACCCGATCCTGATGTTCGGCCTGCCCGGCGCGGCGTTGGCGATGATCCACGTGGCGAACAAGAAACAACGCAAGGTCGCGTTCGGCATCCTGTCCGCCGCCGCGCTGACCGCGTTCCTCACCGGTGTCACCGAACCGCTGGAGTTCGCCTTCATGTTCGTGGCGTTTCCGCTCTACATCGTGCACGCGGTGCTGACCGGTCTGTCGCTGGCCATCGCCTACCTGCTCGACATCCACCTGGGCTTCTCGTTCTCGGCCGGACTGATCGACCTGCTTCTCTACGGCACCGCGCCCGCGGCCAAGAACATTCCGCTGCTGATCGTCATGGGCCTGGTTTTCTTCGCGGTGTACTACCTGCTGTTCCGTTTCGCGATCACCCGATGGAACATGCGCACGCCCGGGCGTGAACCCGACGCCGAGTTCGACGCCGAGGAGCGGGCCAACCTGGGGGAGGGCGCCGAGTCGGCCACCGCCGTGGCGGCCGGTGGCGCGGTGACGACCGCCCCCGCGGTCACCGACAGCAAGGCCGAACAACTGATCGCGGCATTCGGCGGGCGAGAGAATCTGCGCAGCGTCGACGCCTGTATCACCCGACTGCGGATGGAGGTTGTGGACGCCGGCAAAGTCGACCAGAACCGGCTGAAAAGCCTTGGCGCCGCCGGCGTGATCGAGGTCGGCAACAGCGTGCAGGCCGTTTTCGGGACCCAGGCCGAGGTGCTGAAGAACGAGATCAACGACGCGCTATGACGGCCGGGCGAGCAGTATCGCTGAAACCGGGAAGTGTCGCACCCGCTGGACATAGATCGCGTAGAGGAAACGCATAGGCTTCGAACCTTTATGGTTCCGTGCCCAAAGTGTGACCTGAGTAGACCACTGTTACCGAAGTGACATCAGTGGCTCGTGCTTTGAGCCGATCGAGCCAGAGTAGGACCCACATGACCGTGCGTACTTTCGATCGTGAATCGACCGGCGGCACCTCCTTCGCACTGCGATCGCTGGCGGTGATGGCAGGCGCATTTCTTGCCACCGCCGCGTGGCCGACACCAGCCCACGCGGATACCGCGGGTGTGAGCAGCCTGCTGAACTCGACCGGTGTCAGCCAGCTGATCGTGCAAATCGGTCAACAGATCTGCCCGATGCTGGTCAAGCCGGGCAGCAATCTGGTGTCCAATGCCACCACGGCCAGCGGACACGGCGGCCTCGCTTCTCAGGTGACCGGGTTCGTGGCCGAGCAGGCCATCCGGTCTCAGTGCCCGGCGGTGATGGCCGAACTCGCTAATGGGAACTTCGCGCCGCTGATGCAGATGCTCAGCACCGCCAACCAGGCGTCGGGCGCACTCAACACGCTCAACGGTGTGCCGTCGGTGCCGTCGTTGCCGCTGCCGGCCGCCGGCGTGCTCAGCCCGTAGCGACGTCGTCGCTGGTAATCGCTAACGAATCTGGCTGCGCCGTCGATATCGTGGTTAAGTGGTTGGACCCGAGGCCTGCTCGAGGTGGAATCAGGTGACTGTGAATCGAATTCTCATCGGCGCGTGTGCGGTGGCGCTCACGTCGGGATCGCTGGTGCTCGCCGCACCGGCGTCCGCCGACTGCCCGAATGGGACAGTCCAGAGCCGATTCCCCGGGGTGTGCACATCCGGCCCGTCAGGCGGTCAGGTTCCGCAGGCGATCGGCCCGGACAACGTGACCACCAACATCCAGCCCAACCAGATCCCCACGATGAACGGCATCCCCTGCAACCTGTGGCATTCGGTCACGTGCTGGGCGATGGCGCAGAACGGCGGCTGAGCGCCAGGCTGTCACGCCGCGCGCAGCGCATCGATGCCCTGGTCCAGAGCGGCCTCCAGATAGCTCAGGTCGCCGGTCGCGAGCATGATGCCGACCCCACCCTGGATTCCGGCCAGCAACGCCGCCGCGGCGCGTTCGGCGTTCACCGAATCGGCCACCTTGCCCTGCTCCTGCATCGACCGGATTCCGGTCGCGATCGCGCCGCTCCACTGGACGATGAGCTCGGCGGTGACAGCCTCGGCCCCCGGGGTGGTGCGCCCGATCTCCGACATCAGCACCGCGATCGGGCAGTTCTGGCCCTGCCTGCGGTAACGGTCGACCACGCAATCCCGCCACCGCTGCCACGCTGCCCAGGATGTGAGCGCGCCGAGATGAGGCTGCTGGTCGTCGAGCACCATCTGGGATTCGAGTGCCGCGACCGCCAGCAAGAGCTGTTCCTTGCCGCCGGGGAAGTAGTGGAAGAGCTGACTTTTGGAGGTGCGAGTACGCGCCATGACGTCGTCGAGGGTGGTCAGCGCAATGCCGCGGGCGCGGATCTCGGCGGCGGCTCCTTCGATGATCCGCTGCCGGGTGGCGCGGCCCTTCGCCGTCAAATTTTGGACTTGCAGGTCCATTTTTGGAAGCGAAGCATATGGACTCATGAGTCCAAAAGATACCCGGTTGGCCGGGCGCAGAGCACTTGTCACCGGTTCCACAGGCGGCCTCGGGGTCGCCATCGCGAAGGCGCTGGCCGCTGACGGCGCCTTCGTGGTGGTGAGCGGACGGGACAAAACCCGCGGCGACGCGGTCGTCGCCGATATCCGTTCGGCAGGTGGGACCGGGTCCTTCGTCGCCGCCGATCTGGGAGCCGGCGGTGCCGCCGCACATCAGCTGGCCGACGCTGCCATCGAGGTGGCCGGCGGCATCGACATCCTGGTGAATAACGCGGCCACCTTGCTGATGCCCACGCCGACCGCTGACATGACCGAGCAGGAACTGCGAGATGTGTTCGGCGTCAACGTGTTCGCCCCGTTCCTGCTGACCGGCATACTGGCACCGCGCATGGTTGCCCAGGGTGGCGGCGCGATCGTCAACATCGGCTCGATCGCCGGGCTGCGCGGAGCCAGCGGCTCGGCGGTCTACAGCGGAAACAAAGCTGCGATCCATTCGTTCACCCAGTCCTGGGCCGACGAGTACGGCCCGCACGGTGTTCGGGTCAACGCCGTCGCCCCCGGCCCGATCGGCACCGAGCGGCAGGCCGAGTTCGCCGAGCACATCGCGCCGACGCTGAGCCGCCTGCCGTCGCGGCGGGTCAGCAGCCCGGAGGAGGTCGCGGCCGTGGTGGCGTTCCTGGCCGGTGACGACGCCGCCAATATCCACGGAGCAGTTCTCAGCGTCGACGGCGGCTGGGCTGCAACCTGATTCGAGGCACGGGCAATGAACCGGAGCTGTCAAGCCCAGCAAACGGCTGGGCAGGCGGCGTCCAGCAACCCCACAGCGTTGCGAGACCGGACCGGCAACGGCCGCGCTGATAGGCTGCCAGGTGCAATCGCGGGGGCGGCGGGGTCCGACCCGTCTGACGAGGTGGCGTCGAAACGTAAAGCAAGAGTCGGAATGGGTTCGGAATGGGTGTTGTGCGAACCGGAGAAATCAAGGCGCTGACCGGTCTTCGCATTGTCGCCGCCATGTGGGTGGTGCTGTTCCACTTCCGGCCGCTGATCTGGGAAGCTTCACCGCGACTCAAGGAAGACCTCGCGCCGCTGCTCAACGCCGGAGCTCAAGGCGTTGACCTGTTCTTCATCCTCAGCGGATTCGTGTTGACGTGGAACTATCTCGACCGGATGGGATCGCACTTCTCGGGGCGGGCCACCCTGCACTTCCTCTGGCTGCGGCTGTCCCGGGTGTGGCCGGTGTACCTGGTGACCATGCACCTCGCCGCCGCCTGGATCATCTTCACGCTGCACTTCGGCGCCACCCCGTCGGCGGATGTCGAGAAGCTCACCGCAATCAGCTACGTGCGCCAGCTGTTTATGGTGCAGCTCTGGTTCGAACCGTTCTTCGACGGCACCAGCTGGGACGGGCCGGCATGGTCGATCAGCGCGGAATGGCTGGCCTACCTGCTGTTCGGCGGGATCATCCTGGTGATCTTCCGGATGGCGCGGGTGACCCGGGCCCGCACGCTGCTCTTTCTGGCCTTCGTCGCTGCGCTGCCACCCACCCTGCTGCTGCTGGCCAGCGGCCACTTCTACACCCCGTGGAGCTGGCTGCCGCGCATCGTGGCCCAGTTCCTGGCGGGCGCGCTGGCCTGCGCGGCGGTTCGACGGCTGCAGATCGGAAGACGTGGCCAGCACATCTCGGGCATTGCCGCGGTGCTGCTGACCGCCGCGATGGTGGGCATCCTCTACTACTACGACGCCAACCCGGTGGCCGGGATGATCGACCCCGGCGGCCTGGTCGACGTGTTGTTCATGCCGCTGGTCGTCACGCTGGCGATCGGCGTGGGCAGCCTGCCGGCGCTGCTGTCCACGCGGCTGCTGGTGTACGGGGGCCAGATCTCGTTCAGCCTCTACATGGTCCACGAGATCGTGCACACCTCGTGGAACTGGGCGGTCCAGGAGTACCAGATCGACCTGCCGAAATCGGTGCAGAAGATCGTCGTCGTCGGCCTGATCGTGGCCGCGCTTGCCGCCGCGATCGGGCTCTACCACGGGGTCGAGGAACCGGCCCGGCGCTGGATGCGCAGGATGATCGACTTCCGCGACGTCAAGCATGACAAGCACACCGGCCCGCCGGGGGCCGAGGGCGGCCGGCTGGCCTCCATCGACAACGCCCGCGATACCCGTCCTCCGCAGTCTTCGGCGCGGGCCGGGTAGTAACGAAGCCAGCGTCGGTGTGCGACAACACCTTCGGAGGCAGTAGGCTGCCTGCGTCGGGCACGAGATTCAGTGGGGTGTCATTGATCCGCAAGGAAGGGCTTGTGCGCGTCATCACGACCGGCCTGTCGGTTGTCGCGGTGCTCGCCGCCGTCGTCGGGTATTCACGCCCGGCCGTCACCTACGAATTGGCCAATCGCGGTTCGGGTTTCAGCCGGATCGCGGTGATCGGCGATTCGTACACGACCGGCACTGACGAGGGTGGTCAGGGGCCGCAGTCGTGGACCTCCCGCGCTTGGCTGCTGCTGGCCGGTCAGGGCGCCAGGGTCGACGCCGACGTGGCCGCCGAGGGCGGTGCCGGCTACGGGATCCGCGGCAACCATGGCAGCTTGTTCGAGGATCTCACCGTGCGGGCCGTCGACCGCGACGACTCCCTCGTGGTGTTCTTCGGATCCCGCAATGACCAGCCCGCCGATATGGGGAAGTACCCGGTGCTGGTCGGGGAGACCTTGCAGATCGCCCGCCGGGTGGCGCCCAAAGCCAAGGTCCTGGTGATCGGCCCGCCATGGCCGACGGCCGACCCGCCGGGCGTGGTGCTGGCCCAGCGCGACATCCTGCGGGCCCAGGCCAAAGCCGTCGGCGCGGTCTTCATCGATCCGCTCGCCGAAGGCTGGTTCGTCGGCCACCCCGAACTGATCGGTCCCGACGGAGTGCACCCCACCGACGCGGGACACGCCTACATGGCCGAGAAGATCGCCCCGCTCATCCGGAGCCAGTTGGCCATCCCGCTGTGAGGGTTCAGGGCGCGATCCAGGGCTGGCTGTTGCCCAGATTGTTCGCGTCCACCTGGTAGCACTGCTGCGGAGTGTTGAACCCGAATGCACCCCCGGTCTCGCAGCGCTGAAAGAAGCCGTTCGCATCGATCGGGCCGTCGCAGCGCTGACCGCCGCCCCACGGTGTCCACAGTCCCTGGCACCCCGCGCTGGCGGTGGGCGCCCCGATGATGCCGATGCCGATGGCGGTGATCGTGCAGACCACCACTGAACCGAGTTTCTTCACCGTCCACCTCCTCGACGAAAAACCTCAAGTGAAGTTCGGATACCCAGTTCATCGCGGTGGCCGCGCAGATCGTTATCGCAAGCGCGGTTCCAGCGCGCTGCGCCTGCATCAGTGTGCAATCGTTTCGGCTTGTGACGTCCCGTTCGCGATGTTGTCGTGGTAGACCGGTTAGCTGATGAGACGCATGTGGCCAGGGCGTTGCCGGGCATACCGGATGACACCGCTGCTCGCGACGCTCGCGGTGGTCATGGTGGTCTTCGCCGGCGACCGCCCGACGCCGTCGCTGCCCTACAACCTGATCGCCGGGCCGTTCGCCCGGCTGCTGGCCCAGGCCGCCGATCTCGGTCCTGCGCGCAGCCAGCGAATCCAGCTGACCGCCGAACTCCGAGAGGCCGCCCGGCCGACGGCGCTGACCGCATGGGCCGCCGCCCACGGATTGTCGGTGGGCTGGCGCGACGGTGACGCGTGGGCCGTTGTGGCGGGCACCCCGCGAGCCGTTGCCGGTGCCCTCGACGTGGCTGTCCACGACTATCGCCGCACCAACGGGGTGGTGTTCTACGCCTCGCCACAGCAGCCCGTCGTCCCGCAGCAGCTGAGCGGTGAAGTCACCGAGCTGGGCCGGATTCTCGGTTACACGCCGTCACACGAAGGCGTTCCGCCGACCCCACCGCTGGATGTCCCCAATGCGGGGCTCGCGCCGACCGAATTGCTCACCGCCTACAACATCAACCCGCTGAGCTCGGCGGGGTACACCGGAAAGGGCCAGACGGTCGTCGTCTTCACCTTCGACGGCGTCGACCAGCGCGACCTGGACCAGTTCTCCGAATGGTTCTCGCTGCCGAAATTCACCCTCGAGGTGATGGGCGGGATGCCGCCCGAGCGGCGCGGCGAGGCGAGCATGGACGTCCAGTTCGTCCACGCGATCGCACCCTCGGCGCGGATCGTTCTGGTCAACGCCCGGTCTACCGCCGAAGGCGACGGTACCTACGTCAAGCTGGGCAAGCTGATGGAGGAGGTGGACCGCACCTACCCGGGGGCGGTGTGGAGCTTCTCGATCGGCTGGGGTTGCGATCGCCTGCTCTCCCGCGCGGACCTGGCGCCGGTGCGCTCGGCGCTGGCCCGCGCCCAGCGCAACGGGACGACAGCCTTCGTCGCCAGTGGGGATCTGGCCGGCCTGGAATGCAAAGGTGGCAAGACCTGGTCGGATCCGCCGAGTCCGGACGATTACGGCGTCGACGTGATGGCCTCGCTGCCGGAGGTGACCGGCGTCGGGGGAACGACGTTGTCCACCGATTCCCAGGGACAGTGGCTGGCCGAACAAGGGTGGTACGACGTCCCGTTGACCCAGGGCAGCGGCGGCGGCGCGTCGGTGTTGTTCGCCCGCCCGTCGTGGCAGGACACCGGTACCCGCGCCGGCCCGCACGACAAGCGGCTGGTGCCCGACATCGCCGCGGTGGCCGACCCGTTCACCGGGGTGAAATTCGTGTTCAACGGGCAGATCCTCGTGGGTGGGGGCACCTCGCAGGCCGCACCGATCTGGGCCGGCATCGCCGCGGTGATGAACCAGTTCCTCACCGCGCGCGGTTTGGAACAGCTCGGCGACTTCAACCCGCTGCTCTACGACATCGCCGGCGGCGCCGAGTTTCCCGCCTTCCGCGACATCTATCTCGGGGCCAATGCGGTGACGCCCGTCATGGTCGGCTACGACATGATCACCGGGCTCGGGACGCCGAACGTCGACAACCTGATCAAGGCCCTGCTCGTCCTGAAGTCGTTGCGCCGATGAGTGATCTGACGTCGGACCCCGACACCGCCGACTCGTTCACCGGCTACGCGGTACCCGCGGGCAGCTACCGGGCTCGCCGACAGCGCGGCCCGGGTTACTTCGTGACCATCGGCCTCTGGCTGATCGTTCTCGTCACGGCGATGATGGCGCTGAGCGTCGTGGCGACTCGCATCACGCCCACCGCGACCACCTACCGTTGCCCGCCCGACTGCGGGCGGCCGCCGACGGGGCTGCCGGTGGCCATCAATCCGCGCTACTTCGCCCCCGACGGATCGTTCTCGGTGTCGTATCCGTCGCCGGGAACCGCCTACGACGTGACGATCGAACCCAACGGGGTGCGCGCGGAGCTGAACGTTGGTGACGGCGGCACGCTGCGATTGTTCAGTGAACCGGCGAAGGGCCGCGACGCACGCCGGGTGGCCACCGACCTGCTCAACCAGATCTTCCCCGACGCGGTGACGTCCTATGAGCTGCCCAACGCGATCCTCGGGTACCAGCCGGGGTACGGCGAGGTTGCCGACGACTGGCCTAAGGGCACCGCGAGCGATTCCCGGCACGAGCGCGTCATCATCATCGTCGCCGTCAAGAACGACCTCGCACTGGTCGCCGGCGCGGCGGGACCGTTCCACCAGTTCGGCCCCGACGACGGGCCTGGGCCACCGTCACCGGCGAACCTCGACATCGCCAAGGACATGGGCAAGTACGTCAACAGCTTCATGTGGCGCGGCGACCCGCCGAGATAGCCTCCTGCGCTTGGTGTTTCAGTCCTGTACGGCCTTGGCGACGGCGATACATGCAGTCAGCCGGCCCGGCTGCTGCGCTGCGGAATCCTGCACCGCCCACATGGCGTTCATCACCGCCCGCACCACCACCCAGGCCCGCGCCCGATCCTCGTCGAACTCCGCCGCGTCGACCAGGGTGTAGAACCGCCGGCGCACGCGAAAGCGGACGTCGCCGGCCAACTCGTCGAAGCGGTTCCACAGCATCGGGGCGATCTCGTAGTGCGGATCGCCGTTGACCGGTTTGGGGTCGATGGCCAGCCAGGGCTGACGCCGGCCTGCGAGCACGTTCGCGTAATGCAGATCGCAGTGCAGGACCCGCGCCGTCGCCTCGGCGTCAGCCGTCAGGTCCGCGCACTGGCTCAGTGCCTGCTCCACCAGCCGGTGCGGAATCGGTGCGCCGCGCGGCAGCTGGGCCAGTTCGGCGGTCCAGCGGTCGAGGTAGAACGTCAATGGCCGCAGTTGCGGCAACGCGGGGACGTGCAGGTGCCGATACAGACCCGCGACGATCCGGCAGGCCTCCACGTCGTCGACTGTGGTCAGGTCCTCGCCGAGCCGCTCCAGCAGAATCGTCCGCCGGTGCGGGTCGGCGCTCAGCAACCGGACGGCACCCTCGCCGCCCCAACGGCGCAGCGCCAGGTGCTCGTGTTCGGACTCGTCGTCGGGGAAGCCGAGCTTCAGGATCGCGGCCGTGCCGTCGGCTGTGCGGACCGGCAGCACCAGTGAGCAGTACCCGTGGGTGGCGAGACCGTCGGGCCGAAGCTGCCACTGCGCGACGACGTCACGGGTGTGTCGGGGCAGTGCGTCGACCCACGTCGCCCACTGTGGGCCGCGACCGGCCATCGCCCGCACCCCGGCGGGCAGATCGATCACGTCTCGGGGTCATCCGGGTGCTCGCCGGCCGGCTCGCTTGGCGGGGCCGGCCTGTTCAGCCAGTCCTTCAGCCGGAACAACTGGCTGGCCACGATTCCCAGGCCCACCAGCAGCAGACCCAAGACGATCCAAATGGTCATCGCCGTCGAGCCTACGCACACGACGACGCCTCCGGCGGCGCTCGCCGCTATTGTGGCGCCAGTGTCCGAGGTCTCCGTTGAGCAGGTGCGTCAGCTGCGCGCCCGCCTCGACGGCGTGACGCTTCGGGATGCGGCCCGGTTGGGGCGGCGGCTGAAATCCCTGCGCGGCGACGTGTCGGCTGAGACGCTGAAGAAGATCTCCGATCAGATCGCGGTCGCCGAGGCGTTGGTCGCCACCCGTCAAGCCGCGGTTCCGGTGATCACCTACCCGGATCTGCCGGTCAGCGACCGCCGAGACGAGATCGCCCGAGCGATCGCCGACCACCAGGTGGTCGTGGTGGCGGGCGAGACCGGGTCGGGCAAAACCACCCAGCTGCCCAAGATCTGCCTGGAGCTGGGCCGCGGGATCCGCGGAACCATCGGCCACACCCAGCCACGTCGGCTCGCCGCGCGCACGGTGGCTCAGCGCATAGCCGATGAAGTCGGCACCCCGCTGGGTGAGACGATCGGCTACACCGTCCGGTTCACCGACCAGGCCAGCGACCGCACCCTGGTCAAACTGATGACCGACGGCATCCTGCTCGCCGAGATCCAGCGCGACCGGCGCCTGCTGCGCTACGACACCCTCATCCTCGACGAGGCGCACGAGCGCAGCCTCAACATCGACTTCCTGCTGGGCTACCTGCGCGAACTACTGCCGCGCAGGCCCGACCTCAAGGTGATCGTCACGTCGGCGACGATCGAACCGGAACGGTTCGCCGCGCATTTCTCTGGTGCACCCATCGTCGAGGTGTCCGGCCGAACCTATCCGGTGGAGATCCGCTACCGGCCGCTGGAAGTGCCTGTGGCGGACAATGATTCGGAAGCCGGATGTCGCCGCCGGGGCGGCTCCGAAGATCCCGACGATCCCGATCACGAGATCGTCCGTACCGAGATCCGCGACCAGACCGAGGCCATCGTCGACGCTGTGCGCGAGTTGGAAGCCGAGCCGCCCGGCGACGTGCTGGTGTTCTTGTCCGGGGAGCGGGAGATCCGCGACACCAGTGATGCACTGCGCGGCGTTGTCGGTTCACACACCGAGGTGCTGCCCCTGTATGCACGGCTGCCCACGGCCGAGCAGCAGCGGGTGTTTCAGCCGGCACGGACGGGCAGGCGAATCGTGTTGGCCACCAACGTCGCCGAGACGTCGCTGACCGTGCCGGGCGTCCGGTATGTCGTCGACCCCGGCACCGCGCGGATCTCCCGCTACAGCAGGCGCACCAAGGTGCAGCGATTGCCGATCGAACCGATCTCCCAGGCCTCGGCCGCGCAACGAGCCGGACGGTCGGGGCGTACCGCGCCCGGAGTGTGTATCCGGCTCTACTCCGAAGAGGATTTCGCGGGCCGGCCCCGCTACACCGACCCGGAGATCCTGCGTACCAACCTCGCCGCGGTGATCTTGCAGATGGCGGCGCTGCAGCTCGGTGAGATCGAGAGCTTCCCGTTCCTGGATCCGCCTGAGCAACGCAGCATCCGCGACGGGGTGCAGCTGCTGCAGGAGCTCGGCGCGTTCGACGCCGCCGGCGCCATCACCGATGTGGGTCGGCGGCTGGCGCAGTTGCCGGTCGATCCGCGGCTCGCGCGGATGATCGTGCAGGCCGACACCGAGGGATGCGTGCGCGAGGTCTTGGTGCTGGCCGCCGCGTTGTCGATTCCCGACCCGCGCGAGCGGCCGGCCGAGCGGGAAGAAGCCGCTCGGCAGAAACATGCCCGCTTCGCCGACGAGCACTCGGACTTCGTGTCCTTCCTGAATCTTTGGCAGTATCTGCGTGACGAGCGGAAGGCCCGTTCCGGCAGCGCTTTCCGGCGCATGTGCCGCGAGGAGTTCCTGCACTACCTGAGGATCCGGGAGTGGCAGGACCTGACCGGGCAATTACGCAGCATCGCCCGCGACATCGGCATCAGGGAATCCGACGATCCCGAGCCGGCCGACCCGGCGCGTGTGCACGCTGCCCTCGTCGCAGGATTGCTCTCGCATATCGGCCTGCGGGAGGGGGATTCGCGCGAATACACCGGTGCGCGCAACACCCGCTTCGTGCTGGCTCCGGGATCGGTGTTGACCAAGCGTCCGCCGCGCTGGCTCGTGGTGGCCGATCTGGTGGAGACCAGCCGGCTGTACGGCCGCGTCGCGGCCCGCGTCGAACCCGAGATGGTCGAGCGGGTGGCCGGACACCTGGTGCAGCGCAGCTACAGCGAACCGCATTGGGACGCCAAGCGCGGTGCGGTGATGGCCTTCGAGCGAGTCACGCTCTACGGGCTTCCGCTAGTTCCGCGCCGGCGGGTGGGATACGCCACCGTCGATCCGGTCGTATCCCGCGAGCTGTTCATCCAGCACGCACTGGTGCAGGGGGAGTGGCAGAGCCGCCACCACTTCGTCGCCGACAATGCCCGGCTGCGAACCGAATTGGCCGAACTGGAGGAGCGTGCACGCCGCCGCGACATGCTCGTCGGTGACGACGAGATCTACGCCTGGTTCGACAGCAGGATTCCGCCGCAGGTGGTCTCCGGCCGGCATTTCGACGGCTGGTGGAAGAAGCAGCGGCATCGCACCCCCGATCTGCTGACGTTCACGCGTGACGACCTGTTGCGTGTCGACGACGAGGACGCCGAACGGCCGGACAGCTGGCAGGCCGGCGACTTGTCGCTGCCACTCACCTACCGATTCGAGCCGGGCGCCGCCGACGACGGGGTCACCGTGCACATTCCAGTCGAGGTACTCGCCCGGCTCGGTGGCGATGAATTCGGCTGGCAGGTACCGGCGCTGCGCGAGGAACTAGTGACCGCGCTGATCAAGTCATTGCCGAAAGACCTGCGCCGCAACTTTGTTCCCGCCCCGGACACCGCGCGGGCGGTGCTGGCCGGTATTCAGGTCGGAAGCGAACCGCTGCTGGAAGCGCTGCAGCGTGAATTGCACCGGCGCAGCGGCATTCTCGTGCCGATCACAGCGTTCGATCTGGAGAAGCTGCCGACTCACCTGCGGGTGACCTTCGCTGTCGAGGGGCCGGACGGAACCGAGGTGGCCCGCGGTAAGGACCTCGATGTGCTGCAGCGCAGGCTCGCAGGCTCGGCCCGCAGGGCGGTGGCCGACGCGGTGGCCGGTGACTGGGAACGATCGGGCCTGCGTGCGTGGCCAGACGACATCGAGGAGTTGCCGCGCAGCGTCGAACGTACTGTCGGGGGACACCTCGTCCGCGGCTATCCGGCGCTGGTGGACGCAGGCAAGGGCGTCGACGTGCGGGTCTTCGCCACCGAGGCCGAACGCGAGACCGCGATGCGCGGCGGCACCAGGCGGCTGCTGCGCTTGGCGGTGCCGTCTCCGGTGAAGGCAGTGGAGAAAGGACTGGACCCGCGTACCCGACTTGTGCTGGGCGCCAACCCCGATGGGTCCTTGACCGCGCTCCTGGATGACTGTGCCGACGCCGCCGTCGACGTCCTGGCAGCCGAGCCGGTATGGACCAGAGCAGATTTCGCCGCGCTGCGGGACAAGGTGGCCGAAGCACTGCCGTCGACCACGAAGGAAGTCGTGACCCGGGTGCAAAGGGTGCTTGCCGCTTTGCAGGAGGTGCATCTCGCCCTTCCCGACAATCCGCCTGCGGCGCAAGCCGATGCCGTCGCCGACATCCGCGCGCAGCTCGCCGGTTTGGTCGCCACGCCCTTCGTCACCAGCACCGGGGCCGCACGCCTGGCCGATCTGACCCGCTATCTGACGGCGATCGTTCGCCGTCTGGATCGGCTGGCCCAGGCGCCGCAGGCCGACCGCGAGCGAATGCACCGGGTGCACGCCGTCGAAGACGCCTACACCGAACTGCTGCAGGCGCTCTCGCCCACCCGGGCAGCCGCCTCCGACGTTCGCGCCATCGGGTGGCAGATCGAGGAGTTGCGGGTCAGCCTGTGGGCTCAGCAGCTGGGCACCCCCCGGCCGGTCAGTGAGCAACGGATCTACCGGGCGATCGACGCGATCCTGGCATGACAACGAAAGAGGGGCACCCGATCAGGGTGCCCCTCCCATGGAGTTCGTTGTCGATCAACGACTTCCATGCACAGTTGTGTCTACATGGGGCGCGGTCGCCGTCGGGCCGATGTTGTTGACCCAGTCGTTGTGACCGAGGTCGGCCTGGGCGGGTCCGGCGAGGCCGAGAACGGCTGCGGTCATCGCGCCTGCGATCGCTGTGGTGATGGCGTACTTCTTCATTTCTCTTTCCCTCTTCCTCTGCGCCCGTCAGTGGGGGTTTCCGGTGCGCTGACTGTGTTAACGCCGCGTTAGGGCGCGGTAATTCCGCTGGCAGCAGATGATCGCCGGTTGGCAGAAATTGAGCGGTGTCCGCTGATCGGGGGACAACTTATTCCCCCCGGCCATCCGCCGGCTGCCCGACAGACAATGCCGCTCGGATGGGAGACCGTTTAGGCACTGGCGAAACGCGAAGGCCGACACCAACACAGTTGATGACGACGAAGAGGAAAACCCTGAGATGACCACCATGACCTGGATGAAGCGATTCGCCGCCGGCAGCGCACTGGCCGCGGGCTCCGCCCTGTTCGCCTTCGGCTCTGCCACCGACGCCCTCGCCGAGAGCGGCTCCTTCAATGGCGGCCCGCACATGAACCAGCCCGGCCACCACCAGACCTTCCCCGGCCAGCACAACCAGCCGGTGCCCGGCTCCGCCGAGCACCACCATCACCAGTGGAACCACGCCGGTTGACAGGCCGCTCCTAGCATGGGGCGATGGCCCCGATCGTGACGAAGCCCGTCGACCTGGTCCTGGCCGGCGGCGGCGTGAAAGGTATCGGCCTGGCCGGGGCCGTCGTCCGGCTGATGGAGGCCGGTTATCGGGCCCACCGCGTCGCCGGCTCGTCGGCCGGGACGATCGTCGGCTCTATCGTGGCCGCGGCCGCGAAGAACGACCGGCTGACCCCCGCCGACGTCCGGGATCTCGCGCTGAGCATCGACTACCGCAAGTTCCTGGACCCCGGCCCGGTCGAGCGGGTGCCGCTGCTCGGCGCAGGATGGGCCATCCTGCAGGGCACCGGCATCTACCGGGGTGACTACGCGCACGATTTCATCGCCCACCAGCTCCGCGGTCTCGGCGTCAGCACCTTCGGTGACCTTCGGCTCGACGACGACGAACTGCCTCCGGAACAGCGCTATCGGCTGGTGGTGACCGCGGCCGACGTGACGACGGGCCAGTTGGTTCGCCTGCCGTGGGACTACCAGCGGCTCTACGGCCTGGACCCTGACGAACAACCGGTCGCCGATGCGGTGCGGGCGTCGATGTCGATTCCGTTCGTCTTCCGGCCGGTGACACTGACCAGCGCGACGGGCCGGGAATCAACCCTTGTCGACGGCGGGCTGCTGTCGAACTACCCGATCGACTCGCTGGACCGCTGCGACGGGAAGAGACCCCGGTGGCCGACGCTCGGGGTGACGCTGCTGCCGGACCTGCCTGAGAACAACCGCAAGGTGATCCCGGCGCTGGCCCCGCTGCGGCTGTTCGGCGGTCCGAGCCTGCTCGAGGACGTGATCACCACGATCCTCGTCGGGCGCGACCAGGCCTACCTCAACCTGCCCTGGGTCAGTGCCAGGACCATCCGGGTGGATGCGACCGGTGTCGGTGTACTCGATTTCGAGATCAAGCAGCCGCAGATCGACGCCCTCTACACCGAGGGCTACGACGCGGCCACGTCGTTCCTGTCGACGTGGGACGAGCGCGCGTACCTCGAACGGTTCCGGTCCTAGGCTGGCAGGCGTGGGGCCCGATGACGCCGAAGCGCTCTCCGCTGATGACGCGCGCATTCTGCGCATGGAATCCGCGGCGATCACCGGCCACACGCTGAAACTGATCGTTCTGGAGCCCGGTGCGGGAGCGCTCGACATCGACGTGTTGCGCGCCTCGGTGGCCGAGCGCCTGCCGAGTCAGCCGCGCGCCACTCACCGCGTGGACACCTCGGGACCCGATCCGCGATGGGTGCCTGCCCCCGACTTCGAGATCGCCGATCATGTCCGGCTTCGCACGGACAGCAACTGTGTCGGTCGGGAGGACCTGTGGCGCATCGTCAGCGCGTTGATGGCAGAGCACCTCGATCGCAGCAGGCCGTTATGGACCTTCGACGTCATTGGGCCGCTGGCTGACGGTCGAGAAGCGATCGCGGCACGCATCCACCACGCGATGGCCGACGGCATCGCCGGCGTGCGGTTTCTGGAATCGGTGTTGTTCGATCCTCACCGCGGCGGAGATGCGATGAGAAGGACTCCCGGACAACACGATTCACCCAGCGTGACGCCATTGAAAGAAGCCTGGCGAATGCCCTCGGCGCTAGTGCGCGAGCTGGGCCATCCCACAGGCGGTTCGCCGTTCGACCTATCCATCACCGTTGCGCGGGAGTTGGCCTTCTCGGTCGCTCCACTGGCCGAATTCAAGGCCATCGGCGCATCGCGGCCCAACCCGGCAACCGTCAACGACGTCCTGCTGGCGGTGATCGCCGGTGGTCTGCGGCGCTGGTTGGGCGAATCCCGGGCGCGGGACCTGCGTGCCCAGATCCCGGTGAGTCTGCACCATCGCGGCGAAACCGGTCTGGGCAACCGCGACTCGTTCCTGAACATCGATCTGCCGCTGGCGGAAGCAGATTCGTTGGCCAGGCTGGACCGGATCAGCACGCAGACGCGTGAGCGCAAGCGCCTCGATGACGCCGACGAGATGTACGACCTGTTCCATGTCCTGGGCTGCGTCCCGCATCTGGAATCCGCGGTCCGCCGACTGGCCGGCAGGGCAGACGAATTCTGCCTGTCGATTTCCAACGTTCCCGGACCCCGCGACCCGGTTCACGTTGCGGGGCGCCGCGTTGCGCACCTCCTCTCGTCCTCGGAACCGGCCGCTCATCACGCGCTGCGGATTTCGGCGATCTCGTGTGCAGGCGACATGGGGATCGGGCTGTGTACCGATCCGAACGCGTTGCCCGACATCGCCGGGTTGGCGAGCCGCATCGACGCTGCCTACGAGCAATTGCGTGAAGCGGCTGGGATCTGACGGCAGGCGGCCAGCAGGGCGCTGAAGCGGTCGTCGTCGGCTTCATTGGCCGGTATCGGCAGGTTGATACCGTCGCACAGGCCCGAATACCACTGGGCGAGCACGTCGGGAATCTCCTCGTAGGTGCCCTGCGGTAACAGCCGCTCCACCACCTCATCGGTGAGAATGCTTGGCAGAGTCTCCCATTCGTTATGTTGTGCCATCGCGGAGAGGGCGGCGCCGACGTCGGCCAGGCCGAAGTCCTCCAGCTGCCTGCGGTAGGCCCGCGTGCTGTAGAGGAAGGCCAGCTCCGAACGTCGTTGGACGCGCAGCGCGTCGACGGCCTCGCGGGTGGCGGCAGTCATGACGTGTGGGTTCGCGACGACGGCAAGGTCGGCCAGGTTTCGACCGGCCCGTGCCGCGCCCTCGGCAAGCGCGGGAAGGGTGCGCGATCGCAGCACCGCGGGGTGTGAGTTCGTCGGATGGCACACGAAGCCGTCCGCCAATTCCCCTGCCATTGCGCACATTTTGGTGTTCACCGCGCCGGTCCAGATCTCGGGCGCGGGGTGTTCGAGCGGCCCCGGGTTGAAGTAGGGCTGCAGACGTTCGAATCGGTAGTGCGGCCCCGCATAATCCAGCTTGGCGCCGGTCTGGAACGAGGTGAAGATCGCTCGGAGCGAGCGGATGTAGTCGGCGAGGCGGGCAACCGGCTCGGACCACTGCGCCGAGAACCGGCCGACGATGTTGCCGCGCACCTGCGAGGCGATGCCGAGCTGAAACCGGCCGCCGGAGAACTTCGACAGATCCCAGGCCGCGTAGGCGGTGATCATCGGGCTGCGCGGAAAGGCGAGCGCCATGCTGGTCCGTACCGTCACGCGCTCGGTGTGCTGCAGCGCCAGAGCGGCGACGGTGAAGGGGTCGTGGATGGTTTCCGAGATGTGCACGACGTCGAACCCGAGCCGTTCCGCACGGGCCGCCCACGGGCCGATCTCCCCGGGGCCCATCGCCGCGGGGGCGGAGGTGACCAAGTGCACCGCGTCAGCGTACTGACCGGTGTCCCCCGATCGGTGGACCCCGGTTTCACCTGGGCTTTGGGCTGGTCAGCCGACAGACATCTGGATTGTCGTGCGCGATTCTTGTCTTACCCGGCAAACCGGGTGAAGCACGAACAGAACGAGCACGACATCATGACCATCACGACCACCAACACCTCGACCACGATCTGGTTCAAGCGCGTCGCCGCAGGCGCGATCCTGGCCACCGGCTCCGCGCTGGTCGCCCTGGGCGCGGCACCTGCGAGCTTCGCGGACGCAGGCGGCCCCAACATGAGCCACCCGACGCCGCACCCGGCGTTCCCGCACCAGACCAATCAGCCCCAGCCGGGGACCTCGATCCATCACCATCACCAGTGGAATCGCCATCGCGGCTGACGAGCCGGGCGCACCACGAAATAGTTCGGGTGCGAGAAGTTCTCAGCACTTCTCGCACCCGAACTTTTCGTATCTGGGCCTCAGGCAGGCAGGCCGTCGGCCACCCTGGTCGCGTCCTCGGCACTGGCCGGGTCCAGCACCATGTCGGCGATCCTCGCCCGGTGCTGTTCGGCATTGCCGAGCAGCGCAGCAACAGTGGCTGCGCGCTTGAAGTACAAGTGCGCCTGGTGCTCCCAGGTGAAGCCGATCCCGCCGTGCACCTGGATGGTGTCGGCGGCGACACGGCTGAGCGCGGCCGACGCCGCGGCTTGAGCGATGCTGCTCGCCAGCGCCGGATCATCGGAGCCGTCGCTCAACGCCCACACCGCGTGGTAGGCGGCCGAGCGGGCATGCTCGACGTCGACGAGCATGTCGGCCAGCTTGTGCTTGATCGCCTGGAATGAGCCGATCTGGCGGCCGAACTGCAGACGGGACTTGGCGTATTCGACCGACAGATCCAGCAGGTGCTGTGCGGCGCCGACCTGCTCGACTGCCAGCAGAGCCGAACCGACCTGCAGTGCGTGAGTGATCACCCGCACGGCATCCTCTGGGCCGGCCAACAGCCGGGCGGGCGAGTCGGAGAAGGTGATGTTGGCCTGCGGCCGAGTCAGATCCAGGGTCGACAACGGGGTGCGCTGAACGTCTTGTGCGTCCACTGCGTACAGCCCGACGCCGTCGGAACCCGTTGCCGCGACCAGGATTACGTCGGCAGCAGCACCGTCGACGACCCGCTTGACGGTGCCGGAGACGGTGTCACCGGCGGCTGTCACGGTCACCGTGGCGGGATCGAACGCACCTGCCTTGTCGGCGACGGCGAAGGCCGCGGTGGCGGTGCCCTCCACCAACTGGGCCAGCAGCTCGTCGCGTGCCGGACCGCTCGAACTGGCGACCAGCGCGGGGACGGCGAGGTAGACGGTGCCGAACAGCGGCCCGCAGGCCAGCGTCGCGCCGAATTCCTCGACGGCGACAGCCTGATCGACCAGCGAACCGCCGACACCGCCGTCGTCCTCGGGAACCGAGAGCCCGAGCACGCCGAGCTCGGCGCCCAGCCGGTTCCACACCTTGGCGTCGAAGGGCACCTCGGACTCCATCAACCGGCGCACGGTCGATTCGTCGAAGTTGTCGGCGCAGAACTTGCGCACCGCTGCGCGCAGCTGCTGCTGTTCCTCGGTGAACGAAAATTCAGCCACGGGGGATCTCCTTCCAGGGCATGCCGGCGTCGGCACGCAGATCACCGGGCAGGCCCAGGACCCGCTCGCCGAGGATGTTGCGCATCACCTCGGTGGTGCCGCCCTCGATGGTGTTGGCGCGGCTGCGCAGGAAGCGCTGCTGGATCGGCCCGCGCCAGTCGCCCGCGTCACCGGCGTCATCGGCCAATGCGTAGCGGTCGTAGAGGATGCCTTCGGGGCCAAGGAGATCCATGCACCATTCGTAGATGTGCTGATTGAGCAAGGCGCCCACCAGCTTGCCGATCGAAGCCTCCGGGCCCGGGCCGCCCGCGGTGGCCGAGGCGCGGGAGCGCTCGGAGGTCAGTCGCTGGGCTTCGGACCGTAACCACAACTGCGACAACCGGTCTCGTAGCACCGGGGTCTGCAGGTCGGGACGTGATGCCCATAGTGCGGTGGCCTCTTTGATGGTGCCGCTGCCGCGGCGGCTGCCGCTGGCGCCCAGGGCGCTGCGCTCGTTCATCAGGGTGGTCATCGCGACGTTCCAGCCGTTGCCGACCGCGCCGAGGCGGTGGCTGTCGGGGATGCGGGCGTCGGTCATATAGACCTCGTTGAACTCCGCCTGCCCGGTCATCTGGCGCAGCGGACGGGTCTCCACGCCGGGGGCGTGCATGTCGAGCACGAAATAGGTCAGGCCCTTGTGCTTGGCGATGTCGGGATTGGTCCGGGCCAGCAGCAGACCCCACCGCGCGCGGTGCGCCAGACTGGTCCACACCTTCTGGCCGTTGATCACCCACTCGTCGCCGTCGGGCACCGCGGTCGTGGCCAGGCCGGCCAGGTCGGAGCCGGCACCCGGCTCCGAGAACAGCTGGCACCAGATGTCTTCGGTGGTGGCCAGCGGCCGCAGCAGCGCTTTCTTGAGGTCGTCGGACTGGGCGTGTTCGCGCACGGTCGGCGCGGCCATGCCGTAGCCCATCGGGTTGAGGCCCAGCGGCACCGGGCCGCCGGCGCCCTGCAGGACCCGGTCGGCGACTGCCTGCAGGCCGCGCGACAGGCCGAGCCCGCCGAGACCTTCAGGGAAGTGCACCCAGGACAGGCCGGCGTCGTAACAGGCGCCGAGGAATTCCGGAATCGGGACTTTCTTCGGGTCGTGGTCTGCTACGACCCGCCGGGCCAGGTCTTCGACCCGCTCGGCATCAGCGACGGTGCTCATTCCGACACGATAAGGAACCCAGTGCAGGCCGTTGTTGGCAGGTGTCAAGTTTGGGGTCCGGACGTGGGATCGCGGACTCGCCAGGCAACTAGAACGTGTTACAGTTCGGCCGCGGTAGGAGGCTGGAAATGGTGGACCGAAGCAAAGCAAAATCGCTGTGGTTGGTCACTGCGGCCTACGTCGTCGCGGTCGCGGCCGGCGCGGGCTGGCTGTTGTATGGCCCGTCGGCGACCGGGCGGTTGTGGCTAGATGCGTTCATCGCCGACGTCATCGCCACCCTGGTGGTGTTCGTCTTCAGCCGGGCGTATCGCAACTCCAGTTTCTACGACGCGTTCTGGAGCGTGATCCCGCCGCTGCTGCTGATCTACTGGTGGGCCGCCGGGCCGCTCGGCCTGGATTCGGTGCGGTGCTGGCTGGTCGCGATCGTCGTCATGTACTGGGCGATCCGCTTGACCGGCAACTGGGTGTACAGCTTTCCCGGCCTGCACCACGAGGACTGGCGGTACCCGCAGCTGCGCGCCGGCGCGGGCCGGTGGGAATTCCTGGCCGACCTCTTCGGTATCCACCTGATCCCGACCGTTCAGGTTTTCCTGGGCATGCTGCCCGTCTACGTCGCGGTCACCCGACCCGGTGAGGGCGTCATCTGGCTGACCTGGGTCGCATTCGCGGTGGGCATCGGTGCGGTGACTCTCGAGCTGGTGGCCGATACCCAGATGCACCGCTTCGTCCGCGACAAGAAGCCCGGCGCGGTGATGGACCGCGGGTTGTGGGCCTGGTCGCGGCACCCGAACTATCTCGGCGAGATCGGCTTCTGGTTCGCGATGGCGTTGTTCGGCGTCGCCGCCGCGCCCGCCGACGCCTGGTGGCTGTTCGTGGGGGTGGTGGCCATGGTCGCGATGTTCCTCGGCGCCAGCATCCCGATGATGGAGAAGCGCAGTCTGGCTCGCCGCCCGCAGTACCAGGGCGTCATCGACCGAGTGCCCATGCTCATTCCCCGCCCGCCCCGAAAGGCCAGCGTAGGAGGAGATGTATGAGCCGCAAGCCCCGCGTCGTGATCGCCGGCTTGGGTGACAGTGGGCTGCTCACCGCGATCAAGCTGGCCCGTCACGCCGACGTCGTCGGCATCTCGGTCAAGCCGGCCCTGGTCAGCGGTCAGGAGCTCGGGCTGCGGCTGGCCCGGCCGAAGGACTGGGCCCGGGACAACTGGATCCCGTTCGACAAGTACCGCGGCCTGGACGGGGTGCGCACCGTGCAGGCCACGCTGACCGGTCTGGATCTGGAGAACCGCACCGTGCTGGGGACCGCGCCGGACGGCTCACCGGTCACCGAAACCTATGACGTGCTCGTGATTTCGACCGGAGTGCGCAACGGCTTCTGGCGCCAACCGACGCTGCAGACCCCCGAGCAGATCGCCGCGGATCTGACCGCCACACACGAGCGGCTGGCCGCCGCCGAGTCGGTGATGATCATCGGGGGCGGCGCCGCGGCGGTCAGTGCGGCCGCCAACGTCGCCACCGCATGGCCGGGTAAGAAGGTGGACCTGTACTTCCCGGGTGAACGCGCACTCACCGAGCATCACCACCGGGCCTGGGAACGGTTGCACGCCAAGTTGATCGGTTTGGGTGTCGGCGTGCATCCGGGACACCGCGCGGTGCTTCCCGACGGGTTCGACGGTGACGAGATCACCGACGCAGCGGTGCAGTGGAGCACCGGGCAGCCGGAGTCGAAGGCCGACGCGGTCCTGTGGGCGATCGGACGGGTCAGGCCCAACACCGGCTGGCTGCCGCCGGAGCTGCTCGACGAGCAGGGCTTCGTCAAGGTCACCCCGGAGTTGCAGCTGTGCGGTCACCACCACATGTTCGCGATCGGGGACGTGGCCGCCACCGATCCGCTGCGCGCCTCGGCTCGCGCGCGGGCCGACTCGCTGCTGGCGCACAACATCCGCGCGACCCTGACCGACCGGCCGTTGAAGAAGTACCGCGCACCGCGGCGCCGGTGGGGTTCGATCGTGGGGATCCAGGCCGACGGGCTCGAAGTGTTCGCCCCCAACGGCACCGCCTACCGCTTCCCGGCCTGGTCGATCGACCGGGTGCTGATGCCGTGGATCGTGCGCCGCGGCATTTACAAAGGGGTCCGACGGAATCAGCCGCTGAGCTGAACGGCCTGGTAAACGGTCCACGGCCGAACTGACAGCGCACGGATCGACGGTAGGCTCATCAAAGTGGCGATCTTCGGTCGGAACACGGCGCGCCAGCGCCTGAAGAGGGCGACGCGGCACGCGCTCTCCGCGCCGACCTTTGACACGCCGCCGGACGCCACGCCGTGGGTGATCGGGGGGTTGTGGCCCGCGGAGCTGGCGACGGTCACGCCGAGAACCGCCGCTGTCGCCTCGCACCTGAAGAACGACCTGCAGCGCATCGCGGACTCGGCCAACGAGCGGTTGCGCGCGCTGCGGCACTCCGATGTCCCCGACTTCGCGCGGCGGGCTGAGGAAGTCCGGATCATCGAGACGGCCAGAGCCTATGCGGTGCAGCGCGTCGAGTCGACGATTCGTCAATTGCGTTCTGCGGAAGATGATTTCGATACCGACCCGGCGATGCAGAAGATCACCCCGGAGCAGGTGCGCGAGGCGGACGCGATCGCGACGCCCGTGGTCGAACCCGTCGAAATCAATTCTGAACCCGAACCCGAACCCGAACCGCCGCCCACACCTGAACCCGTCGATCGCCGACTGGAGTCCGTGCTCGAGTTCGTCGCCCGCCAGGAGCCGGGATTGCGGTGGGCGGTCGGGGAGCGCGCGGATGGGACCACTGTGCTGGTCACCGATCTCGCGCACGGCTGGATCCCGCCCGGCATCGCAGTGCCCGCCGGTGTCGGTCTGTTGCCGCCGGCCAGGCGCGGCGGGCGGGTCGGTGACCTGCTCGGTGACGTCGTCCGATCCGCGGTGTATCACCCCGGTGACCCATTCGGTGCCGGGCGCACGGATGCGGCGACTTCGCTCGAGGCCCGCGAACTGCCCCGCGTCGACGACCTCGGCTGGAAGTTGGTGGAGGCCACCCACTGGCGGGACGGACTACCTCGGATGGTGCACACGCTGGCGAAGGCCGGCGCGGCCCGCACCGGGGTGCTCGACGCCGAGGTCGACGTGCTGCGCGTGCATTCCGACACCGCTCGCTATCAGCTGATGGCCCAGTATCCCGATGTCGACGCCGCACTGTTGAGCAACGCCCTGTTGTTGGCTGCAACCGAAGCGATCGCTCTGGGCGACGAGGTGTCGGCCAACTATCACGTGGCCTGGTTCGAGGCGCTCACTGCGCCGCAGCCAACCAACTGGGGCACCGCGCCATAACCGAACCTATGGTGCGAGGTTGCTGGAGCGTTTTGCGCCGGTGGCGGGCGCCGATGCTGAAGAAGTGAATTGACGCAGGTAGCGACGGTCGACATACTTGTGACGTGGCGGGATCGGGCAGCGGTCGCGAGCTTAGCGACAGGGATCTCGTCGACGCGGTCTTGAAGGAGCTGAGCGAGGCTGCCGAGCGCTGGGAGGCGCTCGTCGCGCAGGCCGAGACCATCACCTACAGCGTCGATCTGGGGGATATACACGCGGTGGCAAACTCCGACGGCAAACTGGTCGAACTGACTTTGCATCCGGCGGTCGTGACCGATTACACCCACGGTGAGCTCAGTGACCGACTGAACCTGGCGTTCGCCGCGCTGCGCGAAGAAGCCCAATCCGATAACCAGGCACGGTACGGAGGTGGATTGCGGTGACTCCTGCAGACCTGGCGGAGGGACACCACCCGTGCCGCTGAATCTGTCCAACCGGGACCAGAACTCCGGGCATCTGTTCTACAACCGCAGGCTGCGGGCAGCGATCACCCGCTTCTCGGTGCGGATGAAGCACGATGACCGCAAGCAGCAGGCGGCCGTGGCACTGTCGATCGTCTTCGTGCTGATCGGCTGCGGGTGGATGGCCCTGCTGCATTTCATGAAGCCCGCCGGTCTGGTGGGCCAGTCGAACATCATCGGCAACCGAGACACCGGTGCGCTCTACGCCAAGATCGACAACCGGTTGTATCCGGCGCTGAACCTCACGTCGGCGCGCCTCGCGACCGGCAGTTCGTCATCACCGACCTGGGTCAACGCCAAAGAGATCGCCAAATACCCGACCGGGCCGATGATCGGAATCCCCGGCATCCCCGACGATTTGACCGTCTCGGCGAACCCGGTGTCGGCATGGTCGTTGTGTGACACCGCCGCGGCACGGGGCAGCGGCCAGACTCCGGTGGTCACCGCCATCGCCGGCGAGATCTACGGTGGTGGCCGGGCACAGCCCATGCGCTCGACGCAGGCTGTCCTGGCCACCCATGGCAGCGCGACATATCTGATCTGGAACGGGCAGCGCACCCAGATCGACCCGGCCGACCGCTCGGTGACCTTCAACCTCGGACTCGACCCCGGCGTGACGCGTCCGATCGACATCTCGAACGCGCTGTTCGATGCCATGCCGGCGACGGAACCCCTTGTCGTCCCTGTCATTCCGGAAGCCGGCACACCGTCTCGCCTGCTGGCCGGTTCGCTCGTGGGTAGCGTCCTGGAGACCAAGGACTCGAACGGCAACGTCAGCGGTTTCTACGCGCTGCTTCCCGACGGCGTCCAGAAGATCACCGGCTTCGTCGCCGACCTGCTGCGCACCGCCAACAGTCAGGGCTCGACCACCCCGCAACTGATCTCGCCCGACAAGCTCGTCGACATCCCGCAAGTGACGGTGCTCAACGTCGACTTCTATCCGACCGGCAAGCTCGATTTCATCGACACCGATGCCAATCCGGTCACGTGCGTGGGCTGGCAGAAGCAAACCACCGACCGGCAGGCCGCGGTGACGTTCTTCAGCGGGCGTGGGTTGCCGAGCCCGGAGGGTATGGATTCGCACATCGTGCGACTGGTCCGCGACAGTCGTGACCCCGATTCCGTCGAGGCCAACCAGACCCTGATGCTGCCGGGCGCGGCGAATTTCGTCGCATCCACCAGCGCGGCGACCTCCTCGGACACCCGAGAGAGCCTGTATTGGGTTTCCCCACAAGGGGTTCGGTATGGGATCGAATGGGATCAGAGCACGCTCCAAGCCCTGGGAGTTGACCCGCGCCTCGCGGTACAGGCGCCGTGGCCGATCTTGCGGACGTTCGCCGCAGGCCCGGCCATCAACCGCGCGACGGCACTGTTGGCGCGCGACACCATCGACCCCGGCGGTGCAGTGGCCCCGGTGGCTGCACCCGGCCAACAGAACGCGGGAGGATAGCGGTGTCGAAGAGGGGATTCGTTCGAGGTCCGCGTAAGTCGACGCCGGCCGTCCCGCCGGTTCGGGTGGCCGTCGCGCCGCCGCTGGCACTGCCCGAGCGGGAGCCGCGCAACATCCTGCTGATGATCGCGCTGCCGGCGCTGCTGGTCGGCATCATCGGCACGCTGGTCGTGATGTACACGTCCGGCGTGCGCTCACTGCAGTCCGGCTTCTTCCCGATGGTGGGTCTGGTCGGGTTCGGCGCGCTGATGTTCAGCGGCCGGCTCGGTCGCGGCCGCCGAATCAGTTGGGGCGAACAGGAAAAGCAGCGGCGGATGTATCTGCGCCAACTCGACGACGATCGCGACGAAGTGCAGCGTGCCGCTCAGGACCAGCGCCGCAGCCAGCTGTTCGTGCATGGCGACCCGCAGGAGCTCGACACGGTGATCGGTGGGCCCCGGATGTGGGAGCGCCGCCCGTCCGATCCCGATTACCTCGACGTGCGACTGGGCATCGGGGTGCAGTCGACCGCCGACTCGGCGGTGTCTCTGCAGTGGCCCGAGGTGCCCGTCGGCGAGGAGCTGGAGCCGGTGACCGGCCGGGCGCTGCGTGACTTCATCCTCGAGCAGAGCAAGATCCGCGGTATCGGCAAGGTGCTGAGTCTGCGGTCACGCCCCGGATTCAGCTTCGTCGGTGATGATCCCGAGGAACTGCACTCCTTCATGCGAGCGGTGTTGTGCGAGTTGGCGGTTTATCACAGCCCCAACGACGTCAAACTGATGGTCGTCACCCGGCATCCTGAACTGTGGTCCTGGATGGTGTGGTTGCCGCATAACCAGCACGACGAGATGTTCGACGCCTGCGGGCTGCGGCGACTGGTCTTCACCTCGCCCACCGAACTGGAGGATGCGCTCGACGCCGAGCTGCATCGCAAGGGTCGCGGGCCCTGGACGCCGCCCAGCGGCTCCAGCCCGACGACCATGCTCTCCCCGATGGAGGCGGCGTCCGGCAACGCGCTGGGCCCGCACTGGGTGATCGTCGACGACAACATCGGCACCCCCGAGCAATGGGAGGGCATCACCGGGCAGAAGGGCATGGCCGGAATCACGGTGCTGCGCTTGGCGTCCCGACCCGGAGTCGGAGTGGGATTCTCGGGCGACGAGGAACGCTTCAGCCTGCGCGAGGGCCGGCTGCGGCATCGCAACGCCTTCTACGCCGTCGCCGACATGCTCGCCGAGAGCACCGCGGACCGCTACGCCCGCGCGCTGGCGCGCTGGTCGCCGATGACCGCGGGTGAACTGTCAGAGACCGACAGCCAGGGTGGGGAGCTGTTGCGCGCGTTGGGGATCACCGATCCGCGCCGCCTCGACGTCGATCGGCTGTGGGCTGAGAGCCGAGGTCGGGGGGACCCGAAGTGGGCGGTGGTCCCGGTCGGCGTCAAGCCCGGTGGCGAACTGCAGTACATCGTGTTGCGAGCCAAGGACTTCGGTGGCTTCGGCTTCCACTCCGTCGTGATCGGAACCTCGGGTTCGGGCAAGTCCGAGTACTTCCTGTCGCTGTGCAACGGGATCGCGCTGACCCACTCGCCGGAGACGTTCATCGTGATCTTCGTCGACATGAAGTTCGAGTCAGCCGCCCAGGACCTCGCGGGATTGCCGCACGTGGCGGGTTCGCTGTCCAACCTGGGCAAGGACGACCGTCACCTCGCCGAGCGGATGCGCAAAGCCATCGACGGTGAAATCGCCCGCCGCTACCGGCTGTTCAAGGATGCCGGCGCCCGCGATGCCAACGAATACGAGGAGATGCGGCTGGCGGGCCGCGACCTCGAGCCCGTCCCGATCCTGCTCGTCATCATCGACGAGTATCTCGAACTGTTCCACCATCACCCCGAGTGGATCGATCTGGTGATCCACATCGGTCAGGAAGGCCGCGGCTGTAACGTCTTCTTCACCCTCGGCGGTCAGCGGCTGGACTTATCGTCGCTGAGTAAGGCCAAGAGCAACATCGCTTTTCGGGTTGCGCTGCGCGCGGAGACCGCAGAGGACTCGCGCGACGTGATCGGCAGCGACGCCGCCCTGCACCTGCCGTCCAAAGAAGCCGGCTACGGTCTGCTCAAGGTCGGGCCGCGTGAGCTCGAACAATTCCGCTGCTTCTATGTTTCGGCGCCGTTCGTGGTGCCCAAGAAGGTGGTCACCACAGACGCCACCGTCGACGTCAGCTTCACCCAGCCTCGACCACTGACCTGGGAGTACCAACCGCTGTCGGCCGAGGACAACGCCGCGCTCGCCGAGGCCGATGCTCCCGAGGAACCCGACGAATTCCTCTATCACGCAGACGGTTTCAAGAAGAAGAAGCTGCTCGACGTCATCCGGGAATCGTTGATCTCGCACCCGGCCCGAGCACCGCACCAGATCTGGCTGCCGCCGCTGGAAGTCGGCGAGACCGCCGACGCTCTGGTGGAGCGCTGGCGCGGCAAGCCGTGGTGGGTGGACTACGGGCAGAACCCGGGCCTACTCATCCCGGTCGGAATCGAGGACTTCCCGGAAGACCACGCCCAGCGGGTGCACGTCATCGACGCCGAGATGGACAACATCATGGTGGTCGCCACCGCCCAGCGCGGAAAGTCCACCACGCTGATGACGCTGGTCACCTCCGCAGCTCTGATGTACCGGCCCGAGCGGGTGACGTTCTTCTGTCTCGGCGCGTCGCTGTATCCGGTCGAAGATCTCCCGCATGTGGCGGGCGTCGTCAGCCTCACCGACACCGAAGGTGTGTCCCGCACGCTGGCCACCATCGAGGGACTGATCCGGGCGCGGGAAGCGTCGTTCAAGCGATATCAGATGGACATCGGTGAGTTCCGTGAGCGCCGGTTCGGCGCGGCAGGCGGCGGCGGTACCGATCCCGACGACAAGTTCGGCGACATCTTCCTGGTCATCGACAACTTCGGCGATCTGTACGACAAGGATAACGGCATGGGTGACCGCGCGATCTCGATTGCGCGCCAAGGCCTGTCGTACGGCATCCACGTCGCCACCAGCGCCAGCGGCTGGCTGGTCGGCCAGAAGCAGGCCCTGCTGAGCGTGTCCAACGCACGAATTCAGTTGCGGCTGAGCAACCCTGACGAGACGCAGATGGGCACCGGCATGGAGCATCGCCGGGCGGCGCGAAACACCCTGGACCGTCCCGGGTTCGGTGTCACGAGGCTCGGTCAGGAACTGTTGATCGGGCTACCCGAGATCGTCGGGCCCGACGGCGAGCGGATCCCGACCCGCCAGGTGGGCCAGGTGATCGCGGCCCAGACCGGCGCGAGCAAGGTCGAGACGCTGGCCCGCCTGCCCGAACGTATCGGGTTGCGCGAGATCATCACCGCCTACCCCGCCACTGCCGACAGCCTCGACATCCCCTTCGCGATGGGGGAGAGCGCACTGCAAGCGGTGGCCCTGCCGAGCCGGCAGATGCCGAACTTGTTGGTGGTCGGAAGGCAGGGTTGCGGCAAGACCAGCAGCCTGGCCGCCTTCGGGCAGTCGATTGCCGCACGGCTGTCGCCGGACGACGCGCAGATCACCATCATCGATCCGAAGACCAGCCTGATCGGCAAGATCCAGGGGCCGCACGTGCGGGCCTATGCCTACACCCCGGACGACATCGACCAGGTGCTGGCCGAACTGGCCGAGATGATGCGGGACCGGCTGCCACCGTCAGGGCTGAGCCAGGAGGAGCTGCTGACCCGCACGACGTGGACGGGACCGCACCACTATGTGCTGATCGACGACGAGCAGGAACTGCGGCCCAGCGGGGCCATCGGCAAGGCCGCCGCGACCGCACCACTGTGGCCGTTGATCGAGCGAAGTCGGGAGATCGGGTTGCACGTGATCGCCGCCCGGCTGCCCGGCAACTGGGCCGGCGTCTCGGCGATGAGCCCGTTCCTGCAGAAATTGACCGGTTCCCGGGCGCCCACGCTGTTCATGGACAACGACCCGCAGACCGTGAAGGTGTACGGCCGCACCAGCGCTCAGCAACTGCCACCGGGTCGCGGATTGATGGTGACTACCGATGGGGTTATGGAAGGCGTATTAGTGGGAACACCAGAGTGACGGCAATCTGCAAGTTAGCTGCAAACGCAACCACATAAGTAGCCTTAGGTCGCCAGCACACTCTAGTATCAGGCAAGATTGCAGGTACGCCTGTGATTACTGGGAGGAGAGCAACATGGTTTTGAATGTCAACGCAGCGACGGTGTCCACCTCGGCAACGACCGAGACCAGCCTGAGTGCGGAAATGGGCGCGGCTACGTCGGCTGCTTCCGAGGCGCTGATGGGTGTGCTGCCGATGGGCGCGGACCTGGACTCTGCACAGTTCGCTGCGGCACTCAACGCCGCAGGCGCCTCATACGTCGCAACTGCCTCAGAGCACCTGGCGAATCGCGGTATGTTCGCGGGCTCGCAGGAACTGGCGGCGGCGACCTACACCGCCACTGACATCCTCAACAACGCGGCGCTGGTCATCTAGTCCGATGCCCGATCCGTCATGGCCGACCTTCACGCCTGAAATGAATTACCTCCGCCTCGTGGGGCCGGGGGCAGGCGGGACGGCGACGACGTTGGCCAACGGCGCGGCCTGGCAGGCGTTGATGGGCAGCAATGAGCTGGCCTTCTCGATGTCGCAGCTGAACACCGCGGTCACCTCGCTGAATTTCGAGGGCGTCGGCGGCCTGAGCTCGATGACCGCCGTCACCGGACTCAATACCGCTCTGCAGTTGCTCGCCGGCTGGGTCCAGGAGAAGCCGCCGATCGCCGCCAGTGCCGTCTCGGCCTACGAGACCGCGGTGTCGTCGATGATTCCGGCGGAGGTCTCGATCGCGAACCGCACCGAACAAGCCGCTGACGTGGGTATCAACCCCGCCGTACTGGGCGCCTTGACGCCGGCGATCGTCGCGTTGGACACCGAATACTACGGCGAGCACTGGCCGCACAATGCCGGTGCGGGCGCCGCCTACGGCGCCGCTCTGGCTGCGCTCGTCGCGGCGCTGGCAATTCCGCCGCCATTGGCCCCGCTGGGCGCCTCGCCGGCCGCCGGAGCCTCCGCGGCGGCCGCTGTCGCGCAGGCGGCCGGGACCACCGGCATGCAGGCCGCCACCCAGGGCACCGGTCAGGTCACCCAGATGGCCGGTCAGACCGCCGCCGCACCCGCGTCGGCCGGCGGCGAGATGAGCTCCATGATGATGCAGCCCATGCAGGCCGCGATGGGTGCCATGCAGCCGCTGATGGGCATGTTCCAGGCGCCGATGCAGGCGTTCCAGGGCCTGTCCAGCCTCCCGCAGTCGATGATGGGCCAGCTCGGCGGCCTGATGAACGGGATGAAGGGCGCCGACGCCGCAGTTCCGGCCGCCGACCTGGTCAAGGCGGGCGCTCCGGTCGGCGGCGCCGGTGGTATCGGGGGCGGCGGAGCCGGTGGAGGTATCGGCGGAGGCGGTGGCGGCGGGGTGCCGGGCGCGGGATTGACCAGCTATACCCGGCCCACGAGCAGCTTTGCTCCGGAGAACTCCGGCAGGCCCACGTCGCTGAAGACGGGTCTGCTCAGTGCCGCCGAAGTGCGCGGCCCCACCTCGTCGCCGATGGGCGGCGGCGGAATGCCGATGTCGCCGGCCCACGCCGGCATGCTCGGCCAAGGCAAGGGAGAGAACAGCAAAGACGATGTTGCGCGTGCGCAGGTCGTAGTGGGGCATGATCCGCAACGCGATCCGCGACTCAGCTAATAGCTCGTACTTAGGGGGTGCGTCCGTCAACGTTTGCCAGAGGGTGAAGTGACAGCTGGTCCGCCCCCACCCGATACTCGACAACACATCCACTTACCGGGATCACACTCAGCAAAAGGGAGAAACACATGACACTCGTCGTCACACCGGAGGTGCTGCGGAGCACCCAGCAGGCCATCGAGTCCGCGCTCGAGCACGCGACCGCGATCGCCAATGGCTACCTCAGCCACCACGAGGGCCTCGGCTCGGCGGTCTGGGGTGGCCAGGCGCAGCTGGCGTCGGTGAACACCGCGGCCCAGATCAACCACGACCTGCAGCAGACGATCACCGGTGGCACTCGGTTGGCCCACGGCCTGAGCCAGGCGGCTTCGATGATGGAGCAGCACGAGGCCGACGCCGCGCACAGCCTCACCAGCTTCGCCGCGAACGCCTGACCCTCAGACCACCTACCGAAAAGGACTTGATCATGGACAACATCACGTACAACCACGGCGGTGTCGCCGATTTCGCCTCCGACGTCGGCCAGCGATCAGCTCAGCTGATGGAGATCCACGACGATATTCTGCAGCGCACCAACGCGATTGCCGATTTCTTCCAGGGCGCCGCGGCCGGCTCGTTCCACGAGGCGCAGATGCAGATGCTGCAGGGTCTGCAGGGGCTCGTCGAAACGATGAACCAGCACGGCACCACGATCAGCAACGTGAACGACAGCGCACATCAGACCGACCTCCAGATGGGCAACCTCTTCTAAAGCCGACGTTCTCAGCCGGTGGGGGCGCACGGTCGGTGCGCCCCTGCTGTCTGTCTCGGGGAGAACCATGTTGACGACGACAGTGGACGGCCTGTGGGTCCTACAGGTGTTGTCCGGTATCGAAGTAGTGGCACCAGAGCTTGGCTTGCGGCCGCATCTGCCCAGTGTCGAGACGGCCCAGATGGCTCTGGCCCATCCCATCGCCGAGGAGCTTCGCGCCGCGGGTGTCATCAACGATGCGGGCGGCGTCGACGAGGCGGTCCTGGAATGGCTGACCGTGTTGTCCCGCCGCGACGTCGCCCTGGTGATCTACGCGCAGACGCCGGCGCAGGACATCGAATCGGAGCGAGTCCTGCTGGCCCGCTTCGCGCAGTGGTGGGTTGCCTTGGAGCGCAACGGGATCCTGGTGCGGCTGTCCGGCGTCGGTACCGCGAGCTCCGAAGAGTCGGCCGGCATGCTGATCAACTCGCAGATCGAGCGTCTGTGTGGAGAGATGAAGCCGGCGTCCCTGCGACCGGTGACCATCGATGTCCCCGAATTGCTTGCGGCCGTTCATGATCAGGCGAGTCTGCGGTCCTTCCTTCTCGACCGCAGGTTCGACAGCGATCAGGTCACCATGCTGACCATGGCCGCCGACACCGACCGGTCGGCGCAGGCCTCGGTGGTGGCTATCCAGTCCGGTATGCCCAGCGGGCCCGCGCGTTCGCACATCGAGCAGGGGGCGGTGACCATCCTGGACACCCCGCAGGGCAGGCTGGTGTCCGAACACGTCACGCGCGCCGGAAAATCGTGGATGATCATTTCGCCTGGGTCAGCCGCCAACATCGCGTCCGCGGTGTTGAAGATGGTTCGCCGACTGCCCGCCGAAGACGAGTGGTACTCGCACAGAAAGGTTGTCTAGGTGACGAACCCCTGGAATGAACCACCGCGGTCCGCCGACCCCCGCGATCCCGTCGGCCGCGAAAGCTTCGGTGCACACCACCGCGGTCACCAGGATTCCGTGTCCGGCACGTTGCGCATCTCGGACATGGTGGCGCCACGCAAGATCCCGCCGGGCTCGGGCTGGCGCAAGTTCATCTACAACGCGTCATTCAAGACCATCAACCTCGGTGAGTCACCCGCCGAGCGGCACTATCGCGAACTGCGCGAACGGATTCGCAGGCACATCCGCAAGCAGTACGTGATCGGATTCGTCTCCGGTAAGGGCGGCGTCGGCAAGACGACGATGACCGCGAGCGTCGGTGCGGTCTTCCGGGAATGCCGGCCGGAGAACGTGGTGGCCATCGACGCCGCGCCCGGCTTCGGCACGTTGGCGGGCCGTATCGACGAAGCGCCGCCCGGCGACTACTCCGCCGTTCTCAACGACACCGATGTCCAGGGCTATGCCGACATCCGAGAGCACTTGGGGCAGAACCAGATCGGGCTCGACGTGCTGGCGGGCAACCGGGCATCCGATCAGCCCCGGCCACTGGTGCCTGCGATGTTCACCGGAGTGCTGTCGCGGCTGCGCCGCACCCACAACGTGATTCTGGTCGACACCGCCGACGATCTGGAGCACCCCGTCATGAAGGCGGTCTTCGACGCGTGCGACACCCTGGTGTTCGTCTCGGGGCTCACCGCCGACACCTCGCTGCCGGTGACCAGGTCCATCGATCTGCTTCGCTCACTGGGCTATCACGAGTTGGTGTCCCGCAGCATGGTGATCCTCAATGACAGCCGCAACAACTACGACTCCGACGCGCGCAAGTATCTGACCGAGCGGTTCAGCCAGTCCGGTGCGTCGGTCGAATTCATGCCGTACGACCCGCATCTGGCCAAGGGCGGCATCATCGACGCCCAGCACGAGTTGCAAAAGAAGACCCGGCTGCGGCTGTTCGAGATCACTGCCGCATTGGCCGACAAGTACATCCCGGACGCCGATAGGCCGCGTTGATGGCGAAGGTCTCGTTTCCGGCTCGCTGCGCGGTCGCGGTGATCTGCGGCGAACACCTTGTCTCACAGGTCTATCCGGCATCGGTGCCGGTTGAGGTATTCATCGACAACGTCGTCGAGCTGCTCAACGAAGAGCTCAAGCGGCGCGGTGTTCCCGGCCTCGACCCCGGCATCGCGTATGAGCTGAACCGCGCGAACGGGACTCGGCTCGACGTGACGAAGACGTTGGACGAACTCGGCGTCGAAGACGGGGCCACTCTGGTTCTGGTGCCCGCGCAGGAAGGTGAGTCCTTCGAGCCGCAGTACGAATCGCTGTCCACCGGTCTGGCCCGAGTAGGCAAGCGGCTGTTCGCCCCGGTGACCGCCGAGACCGCAGCGCACACCGCGCTGGCGGTGCTGGCGATGGTGGTGCTCTCCGTCCTCGGGCTGGGCGTACACACCCGGCTGCACACGGACTCGGTCATCCCGGCCATCGTCACCGGCCTGACCGGACTGCTTCTCGCGGTCGGTGCGGGTTCGGTCTGGCGGTGGTGGCCGCAGCGGGCCGATCTGCTCAGCGGCTTCGGCTGGCTGGCCGTTCCGCTGTTGGCGGTCGGCTTCGCCGCCGCAGCGCCCGGCGGTGTCGGGGCTGCACACGTGTTCATCGCGGCTCTGGCCGCCGCGATGCTCACCGTCGGTGTGGTCACGATGACCGGGCGGCATGTCACCGTCGCGTCGACGGTGGTGACGCTGTGCGGAATCGGCGCCCTGGTGGGCGTCGCCCGGATGTGGAACCCGATCCCGGCGCAGTGGCTGGGCATGTGCGCGCTGATCGGCTTGCTCATGCTGTTGACGCTGGCGCCGACCTTCGCCTTATGGACGGCACGAATTCGGCCGCCGCACTTCGGTTCCATCACCGGACGTGATCTGTTCCGCCGAAGCGACGGGCTACCCGTCGACACCGTCACCCCGGTCGACGACGAGACCGAAGACGAGCCGAACCCGGACACCACGCCGACGGGCGCGATCATCACCGAAGCCGCCCGCCGAGCCAACAGCGTGCTGACCGGCATCTGCATCGCGGCCGCGATCACGCTGCCCGCGGCGGTGTGGGCGACCTTGATGCCGGGCCAGGGCAAGAGCATCGCCGCGGCCGTGCTGGCCGGGCTCTTCGTGCTCATCTTCATCAGCCGAGGCCGGGCGTACGCCGACAAGCGACAGGCCGTCGCGCTGGTGTGCGGCGCCGCCGCCGCGCTGTGCGTCGGCGTCATCCGTTACGTGCTGTCCGCACCTGCCGACTCGGGGATGGCACTGTTGTGGGGAGCGCTGGCCCTGGCCGCCTTCGCGGGCGCCGGATTGGCTGCAGCCCTGCTGGTTCCGGTCACCCGGTTCACACCGTTGGTGCGCATGGTGGCCGAATGGCTGGAACTTGCCGCGATCGTGGCCGCTTTCCCGCTGGCTGCCTGGATCGGCGGGTTGTTCACCTGGGTCAGGATGCGATGATCGGGCAGCGGTTTGCCGCGACGGCGATGGTCATCCTGCTCACCGGACTGATCGCCAACATCCCTGCAGCGCAGGCGATTCCGCCGCCGAGTGTGGATCCGTCGATGGTTCCGCCGGACGGTCCACCGCGCCCGGATCAGCCGATGCGGCAGAGCAACATCTGCGCCCGCACCATCACCGTGGCCGACCCCAACGTGGCACTGCCCGCGCCGAACCTGGCGATGCTCAACGTCGTCAAGGCGTGGCAGTACTCGACCGGCAACGGCGTGCCGGTGGCGGTGATCGACACCGGGGTCAACCCCAGCCCGCGGCTACCCGTGGTGCCCGGCGGGGACTACATCATGGGCGGCGACGGCCTGATGGACTGCGATGCGCACGGCACCATCGTTGCCTCGCTGATCGCGGCCACCGTGCAGGGCGGCCCGCCACCGGCTCCGATGCCGCCCACTCCCGCCTTCCCGCCGCCGGCAGGCCCGCCCGCCGTCATCGCCGCGCCACCGCCTCCGGGGTCGCCACCCGCGCCGCCGGCGCCCCCGCCGCCGCCCGTGCCGGTGACGGTCACCGAGACGAAGCCCGCGCCGCCCCCGCCCCCGCCACCGCCCCCGCCCGATCAGCCGTCAGCGGGCCCGGGTGACTTGGACCCGAACGGCCCCGAGGATCCCGAGGTTCCGCCGCCCCCGCCGGGAGCGCCCGACGGTGTGGCCGGCGTGGCCCCGAACGCGGTGGTGATCTCGATCCGTCAGTCGTCACGGGCATACGAACCGGTGAACCCGGGACCCGGCGACAACGAGGCCCGCAAGAAGGCCGGCACTGTGGCGACGCTCGCCAGCGCGATCGTGCACGCCGCCAATATGGGCGCCAAGGTGATCAACATCAGTGTGACGTCATGTGTTTCGGCGGCCGACCCGCTGGATCAGCGCGCACTCGGCGCGGCCGTCTGGTACGCCGCGACCATCAAGGACGCGGTGATCGTCGCCGCCGCCGGAAACGAGGGCGAGGACGGCTGCGCCCAGAACCCGTCGTTCGACCCGCTGGACACGTCGGATCCGCGGGACTGGCATCAGGTCAAGACCGTGTCGTCGCCGTCGTGGTTCTCCGATTACGTCCTGTCGGTGGGGGCCGTCGACAACACCGGCGCGCCCATCAACAAGAGCTTGGCCGGACCGTGGGTCGCCGCGGCCGCGCCCGGTGTCGGTGTCATGGGTCTCTCACCGCAGACCGGTGGCCCGGTCAATGCCTATCCGCCGGTGCGCCCGGGGGAACGGAACATGCCGTTCTGGGGCACCAGCTTCTCGGCGGCGTACGTCTCCGGTGTCGCGGCACTGGTCCGGGCCAAGTATCCGGACCTGACCGCCAACCAGATCATCCACCGCATCCTGCAGACCGCGCACAACCCGCCCCGCGGGGTGGACAACCAGGTCGGCTACGGCGTGGTGGATCCCGTTGCCGCACTGACGTTCAACGTGCCGCCCGGTGACCGGCTGGCTCCCGGCTCGATGACCCGGGTGCTGGCGCCACCGCCGCCGCCGGCCGCCCCCGACCATCGCGCGCGCAACGTGGCGCTGATCTTCGCCGGTGCCGTTGTCGGGGCCGTCTTGTTGGCGAGCATCATCGGCCGCGCCAGGCGGGCGCGATGAGACGTCACAGCATCCAGCTCGCGGTGATCCTCGCCGTGCTGGCGCTGGGGCTGATCGGCTGGATCGTCTACGGGCTCATCGGTGCCGGGGTGGGGCTGGTCCTCGGTCTGATCCTGTTCGCGATTCCCTGGCGGCGCCAACCGCTGTGGTCGTGGGCGGGTCTGTATCTGCGCCGCAACCGTCCGATCCTGCTGAGCGAGCCGGTGACGGTGGCCAACGACCGCTCCGGTGGCGGTGTGCGCTACCAGGACGGGGTGGCCATCGTCGCCGTTCAACTGCTCGGGCGGGCGCACACGGCGACGATCTTCACCGGCTCCACCGCGGCGCAGACCCGCAACAACCTCGACGTGAGCGAGTTGCTGCCGGCCATGCACCAGAGTCTGGGGCTGACCATCGAGTCGCTGTCGGTGGTGACGGCGGGCTCGCGGCGCCGCAGCACCGGCGACTATCCGCGGGTCTACGACACTCTCATCGGCACGCCGCCGTACGCCGGGGCGCGGGAGACCTGGCTGGTGATCCGGCTGCGGGCCCTGGAGAACGCCGATGCGTTACGGCGCCGCGCCACGGTGGGAACCGCAGCGCTGGCCGCGGCCCAACGGATCGCGGCGAGCCTGCGCTGTAACGGAATTCGCGCAAAGGTCGCCACCGCGACGGACATGGTCGAGTTGGAGCGCCGACTGGGCCGCACCGCGCTGGAATCACACAACCAGCGCTGGAAGACCGCACGCAGCGATGCCGGCTGGCTTACTACCTACGCCTACCAGCCACGCGACATCAATGCCGAGATGCTCTCGCAGGCCTGGGCGCTGCGTGCTGACGGCATCATCCAGAACATCACCCTGTTCCCGGACGGAACGGCGAGTGCGACCATCACCATCCGCAGCGCCCAACCGCCGACGGCTCCGCCGAGCGTGATGCTCAAAACCCTGCCTGGTGAGCAGGCGAGCGCCGTCGCCGCGAATCTGTGCGGACCCAGGCCGGAATTGCACGGCCTCAGCAGGGGACGTGCCCCTGCCACTTTGGTTCTGCCGATCGGACCGTCCGGCGTGCTGTTGGGCAAGGTCAACGCCGGCGACCGGCTGCTGCTGCCGCTGGGCGATCCCGGGGAGTTCAGCCGTATCCACATCGCGGCCGAGGACCCGATCGCCAAACGCATCATCATCCGGACCGCGGGCGCGGGGGACCGGATCACCGTGCACACCAGCGACCTGCAGCGCTGGGAGAGTGTGCGGATGCCGCACATCGCGGTCTCCGACCAGCCGCGGCCCGCGTCGGGGACCACCGTCAGCGTGGTGGACGGAACCGTCGCCCCCGCCCCCCGGCCGAACACGGTGATCTCGGTGGGCCGGCCAGGGGAGACGCGTCGAGGCACCGCCGACGTGGTGATCACCCAGATCGGTCCGGCCACCGTCGAGGTCAACGCCGCCGGCCAGGTGTATATGGTGGAGGTGGAGCTGTTCCGCGCCGAAAACCGTTATGTGTCAAGTGAACCGACCAGCCTGCGGTCGGATGAACTGGAGCTCGCAGACTAGTCATGACCAGTAGTGCAGATACCGCGGCCGCCCGTCGCCAGTTCGACCAGGCGATGGCCGTGCTGGAGTCCGATCCCGCGACCGCGCTGCGGCATTTCCGCGACGCCACCGGCATCGACCCGTCGATGGCAGATGCGTGGTTGGGCCGGATCTCCGCCGGCGACGACGCGCTGGATTCCCTGCAGCAGCTGTTCGCCTACGGATCGCGGTTGCACCGCGAGTCCAACCGGCTCGGTGTACGTCTGGGCGCGCCGATCAAGGCCGGGCCGTACCTGTCGATCACCGTCACCGAGTCCTCGCACGCCGGTCTGGCGCTGGCCAGCGCGCTGGTCGACGACGAGCAGTTCGAGAAAGCCGAAGCGGTGTTGGAGGATTCGGCGCTGCTGGACACCTGGGAAAACCATCAGTGGCAGCAGTACGTCCGGGCGTATCTGATGTTCGCCACCCAGCGCTGGCCCGACGTCATCGCCGAGGCGGCTCGGGTGCTGCCCCCTCAGGCGATCATCATGTCGGCGGTGACGGCGGCCACCAACGCGCTGGCCGCGCACGCCGCCGCGCATCTGGGGCAGGGCCGGGTGGCACTCGATTGGGCAGACCGGGTGGAGTTGCGCACCGAGCGGGGCGCCGCCGAGACGCGCAGGCACAGCCTGCTGGATACGGCGGTCACCGCGATCGATCCGCTCGAATTCCCGCTCATCGCAGCAGACCTCGCGTATGTCCGGGGGATGGCGCACCGCCAGCTCGGCGAGGAGGACAAGGCGCAGATCTGGTTGTCGAAGGCCACGATCAACGGTGTGCTGATCGACCCGGCCAAACAGGCGCTGGCCGATCAGCGGCTGCAGTTGGTCGTCACCGACGAGGACACGATCAACAGCCGCTCCAACAAGTGGGACGCCAGCACCGAGCAGTCGGAGAACGAGCGGGCCGAAGAGGAGAACGCTGAGCGGCGGACCGAGCTGCTGGCCGAAGGCCGTGCGCTGCTGAACAACCAGGTGGGCCTGGCCGACGTCAAGCGGGCGGTCGCCGAGCTCGAAGATCAGATCGAGGTCCGCGAGCTGCGGCTGGCCCACGGCCTACCGGTGACCAACCAGACCAACCACATGTTGTTGGTGGGTCCACCCGGAACCGGTAAGACGACGACGGCCGAAGCGCTCGGCAAGATCTACGCCGGGCTGGGCATCGTCCGGCATCCGGAGATCATCGAGGTCAAGCGCGCCGACTTCTGCGGTGAGCACATCGGGTCGTCGGGGCCGAAAACCAATGAGCTGATCAGCCGTTCGCTGGGTCGCATCCTGTTCATGGACGAGTTCTATTCCCTGGTGGAGCGCCATCACGACGGGCGGCCGGACATGATCGGAATGGAAGCGGTGAACCAGTTGCTGGTCGCCTTGGAGGTGCACCGCTTCGACTTCTGTTTCATCGGCGCCGGCTACGAGAAGGAAGTCGACGAATTCCTCACCGTGAACCCGGGTTTGGCGGGACGCTTCAATCGGAAGCTGCGGTTCGAGTCCTACAGCCCCGACGAGTTGGTGCAGATCGCCGTCCGTTACGGCGGGCCGCGCGCCACCGTGATCGAACCCGCCGCGCAGGACGCGCTGAACGCGGCGTGCCGCAAGTTGCGGGCCTACCTCGCTCCCGACGGCACCCACGGTATCGACGTCATGCAGAACGGCCGGTTCGCCCGCAACGTCGTGGAGCGCGCGGAGCGGCTGCGTGATTCACGGGTGGCCGCCCAGAACCGCACCAGCCGCGGCTCGGTGACGGTCGAGGATCTCGAGACGCTACGCACCCAGGACCTGATGGCCGCGGTCGCCGACGCATGCGCGGAAAAGCATGTGCCCATCAGCCTTTGACCTGTAGCGCCGCCGCGGCGGCGCGTGCAAGCGCGCCCGCGCTCGGGTAGCGCGCCTCCGGGTTCTTCGCCATCGCCGTGGCAATGACGTCGTCCATCGCCACCGGCAACCACGGCGCCAACTCGGTGACGCGGGGCGGCTCGCGGTACAGGTGCGCGTGCACCACCTGGTCCTTCGATTCGGCGTCGAAGAACGGCGGCTTGCCGGTCAGCAGCCGAAACAGTGAGCAGCCCAACGAATACACGTCGGCCCGTCCGTCGACTTCGCTGCCCCGCAACATCTCCGGCGCCGCGTAGGCAGCGGACGTCAGCACCATGCCATCTGCGGCGAACGGCCGCGACCCGAAATCTGCCAGCAGCGCGCGGTCATCGCCGTCCAGCAGGAAATTCGACGGCTTCACGTCACCATGCACGACTCTCTGCGCGTGGGCGAAGTCCAGCCCGCGAGCGATGCCGGCGATGATGTGCACTGCCCGTGCCGGCGACATTCGTCCGGCACGTAATTCGCGGTCCGCGTCCCCGCCTGCCGCGTACTGCATTGCCAGCCAGTGCTTTCCGTCCGGGGCCGTGCCGTGGTCGTACACCGGCACGATATTGGGATGGACCAGAGCTGGGGGTGCACCGGATGTGGAAATCTTGAGCGCGACGCGCTTGCCTGAATCGTGCGCCAGGTAGACAGTGCCCGCACCGCCTGTGCCGAGCACGGATTCGACGACGTAGCCGCCGATACTAACGGGGTCCACGGGGCGGTATGGTCGCGAAGAATTGCGAAATGACCGCTGCCACTTCGACGAACGCCCGGCGGGTCGGCACCGACATCTCAGCGGTGCTGTTGATGACACCTCCCGGGCGCAGGCCCGGATCGAAGGGCACCTCCACCACCGCCTGTCGCCTGGAGCGGAACTGGTCGGCCAGCACCCCGCGCGTCTTCTTGTCGGAGTGCCCGTCGGAATCATTGAGCACGATCACCGAGCGCTGCATCAAGCCGGTCTTACCATGAGCGGCAAGCCATTCCATCGTCTGTGCGGCGGCTGACGCCCCGTCCGGCCAGGGCGAGGACACCACGATCAGCGCGTCCATGTCGCGCATCGCCTCCTGGGTGACGGGGGCGTCCATCGTCGAACCGCAGTCGACGATCGAGATCGTGAAGTGCCGGTCGAGCCGCATGGTGGCCTCGCGGTAGATCGCCGGGTCCAGAATCCCGCGGCGACTGCCGTTCTCCCCGGCCAGCACGAACAATCCCGACGAGTTGCTGCCCATCCGGGTGAGCACCTCGGCGAACGAGCGCAGGTTCTTGTTCTTGGCCAGCTCCCAGTAGGAGCCGTCGGCGCGCGGGTCGATCCGGCTGCCGAGCCGGCCGAACGCGGTGTCGGCGTCCACCGCCACCACCCGGTCCCCGCGGCGAAGCTCGGCCAGCACACACCCGACGCTGGCCGACACCGTCGTCTTGCCGACACCACCCTTGCCCAGCACGCCGATCTTGTAGTGGCCGCGCAACGGGGCGGCCACCATGGCCTCCATCGCGGCCTGACGCTTGTCCTCGCGCGACGGACCAGGGTTCACCAGCCCGAACGTCGCGGCATGGACGCCGCGGCGCCAACCCCGGGTCGGCTTGGGCTTGGGCCGCCGGACCGGCGACGGCGTCGGAACCGCGGGATACGGCGCCCGCGGCATCGGTCGCATGGGGGGCGGGACCTCGATACGGGGCAGCCGCTCAGTGGGCGGGCCGCCGTACTCCGGCGGAGGCGGGCCCTGCCGGTATCGGTGGTCGTCGCGGTCGGTCATCGTATTCAGTATCGCTGGTCTCTCCGAGATCGACGTTTTGCCGGTCCTCACCCGGGCTTTTCCTGCGATTTGTCGGTTTGGACGAGGTAAAGCTAAGAATCCGACCAGAGTTTGCGCAAAGTCTCGGGCCGGACCGCTGTGTGGCGCGTGGTGCCGGTGACGACGGCTGATGTGAGGTACACCGCAGCCGCCGGGTGGGCACCCTACGCCCTCAGCAAACAACCACCGCCACGGCGAACGGAGCTCCCCGTCGGTCCCCCGGTGCGCGAACCGGGCATCTGGCCATCAAAAGAGGTCGAGGACAACGGATTCCGCAGCCGAATGGCCCCGGCGATCACGTCTTCGATTCCCGCAGCAGAGCAACCAAGTAAGCCTAGACTAAGTTGGCATGTCAGGCGGGGTTTGACATATCGTTTTACGACTTGTTGACACCACAGTGGAGCCCCGTTCAGTGACGCACGGAGGAATCCCTGGCGGGGCGCGGTGACGTCGACGAACCACCGCGCACAAAAGCTTGTGAAGGGTCAGGTGCGAATGCCCAGGAGTGTCGGGCTGTACAACCCCGCATATGAGCACGACTCATGTGGCGTCGCCATGGTGGTGGACATGCACGGCCGTCGCAGCCGCGACATCGTGGACAAGGCGATCACCGCGCTGCTGAACCTCGAGCACCGCGGCGCGGCAGGCGCCGAGCCGCACAGCGGTGACGGCGCGGGCATCCTGCTTCAGGTTCCCGACGCGTTCCTGCGTGCCGTGGTCGACTTCGAGCTTCCTGCCGAGGGCTCCTACGCCACCGGCATCGCGTTCCTGCCGCAGTCGTCCCGCGACGCGGCCACCGCCTGCGAGGGCGTCGAGAAGATCGTCGAGGCCGAGGGCCTCGACGTCATCGGCTGGCGCGACGTCCCCACCGACGACTCGTCGCTGGGTGCGTTGTCCCGGGACGCGATGCCGACCTTCCGCCAGGTGTTCATCGGTGGCGCGTCCGGCATGGAGCTGGAGCGCAAGGCCTACGTGATCCGCAAGCGTGCCGAGCACGAGCTGGGTTCCAAGGGCCCCGGCCAGGATGGTCCGGGTCGTGAAACCGTTTATTTCCCAAGCCTTTCCGGCCAGACCTTTGTCTACAAGGGCATGCTGACCACCCCGCAGCTCAAGGCCTTCTACCTCGATCTGCAGGACGACCGGCTGGAAAGCGCGCTGGGCATCGTGCACTCGCGGTTCTCCACCAACACATTCCCGTCGTGGCCGCTGGCCCACCCGTTCCGGCGGGTCGCCCACAACGGGGAGATCAACACCGTCACCGGCAACGAGAACTGGATGCGCGCCCGTGAGGCGCTCATCAAGACTGACATCTTCGGCACCGACGTCGAGAAGATCTTCCCGGTCTGCACCCCCGGCGCCTCGGATACCGCCCGCTTCGACGAGGTACTCGAACTGCTGCACCTCGGTGGGCGCAGCCTCGCGCACTCGGTGCTGATGATGATCCCGGAGGCCTGGGAGCGCAACGAGTCGATGGACCCTGCCCGGCGGGCGTTCTACCAGTACCACAGCTCGTTGATGGAGCCGTGGGATGGACCGGCCTCGGTGTGCTTCTCCGACGGCACGGTCGTCGGCGCGGTGCTCGACCGCAACGGCCTGCGTCCGTCGCGCATCTGGGTCACCGAGGACGGCCTCGTGGTGATGGCCTCCGAGGCCGGGGTGCTCGATCTGGACCCGGCCACCGTGGTCAAACGCATGCGCCTGCAGCCCGGCCGGATGTTCCTGGTCGACACCGCCCAGGGCCGCATCGTCTCCGACGAGGAGATCAAGGCCGAACTGGCCTCCGGCGAGCCCTACCAGGAATGGCTGGACGACCAGCAGTTCCATCTCGACAATCTGCCGCAGGGCCCGTATGTGCGGATGCCGCACCACCGCGTGGTGCTGCGCCAGCAGGCCTTCGGCTACACCTACGAAGAGCTCAACCTGCTGGTCGCGCCGATGGCGCGGACCGGAGCGGAGCCGCTGGGCTCGATGGGCACCGACACCCCGATCGCGGTGCTCTCGTCGCGGCCACGGATGCTGTTCGACTACTTCCAGCAGCTGTTCGCCCAGGTGACCAACCCGCCGCTGGACGCCATCCGCGAAGAAGTGGTGACCAGCCTGCAGGGCACCGTCGGCCCGGAAGGCGACCTGCTCAACCCGCAGCCGGAGTCGTGCCACCAGATCGGGCTTCGCCAGCCGATCCTGCGCAACCACGAACTGGCCAAGCTGATCAACCTCAACCCGGACGACACCGTTCGCGGCCGCAAGCACGGCATGCGCTCTGCCGTCATCCGATGTCTGTATCCCGTCGCCAAGGGCGGCGAGGGTTTGCGCCGTGCGCTCGATGACATTCGTGACGCGGCGTCGAAGGCCATCGCCGACGGCGCCCGGATCCTGATCATCTCCGACCGCGAGTCCAACGAGAACCTGGCGCCCATCCCGTCGCTGCTCTCGGTGGCGGCCATTCACCACCACCTCGTTCGCACCCGGACCCGCACCCAGGTCGGCCTGGTCGTGGAGGCCGGCGACGCCCGCGAGGTGCACCACATGGCCGCCCTGGTCAGCTTCGGGGCCGCCGCGATCAACCCGTACATGGCGTTCGAGTCGATCGACGACATGATCGGCCGTGGGGTGATCGAGGGCATCAGCCGTGAGAAGGCGCTGCAGAACTACATCAAGGCCGCAGGCAAGGGTGTGCTGAAGGTGATGTCCAAGATGGGCATCTCCACCCTGGCCTCCTACACCGGCTCGCAGCTCTACCAGGCCATCGGCATCTCCCAGCAGGTGCTCGACGAGTACTTCACCGGTCTGCACTGCCCGGTCGGCGGGATCGATCTGGATGACATCGCCGCCGACGTCGCCACCCGCCATCAGCTGGCCTATCTGGACCGCCCCGACGAGCGCGCACATCGCGAGCTCGAGGTCGGCGGCGAATACCAGTGGCGCCGCGAGGGTGAATACCACCTGTTCAACCCGGACACGGTGTTCAAGCTGCAGCACTCCACCCGCACCGGCCAGTACAAGGTCTTCAAGGAGTACACCCAGCTGGTCGACGACCAGAGTGAGCGGATGGCGTCGCTGCGCGGCCTGCTGAAGTTCAAAGATGGTGTGCGGCAGTCGATTCCGATCGAAGAAGTCGAGCCGGCCAGCGAGATCGTCAAGCGGTTCTCCACCGGGGCGATGAGCTACGGCTCGATCTCGGCCGAGGCGCACGAGACCCTGGCGATCGCGATGAACCGCCTTGGCGGGCGGTCGAACTCAGGCGAGGGCGGTGAGGCCGTCAGCCGTTTCGAGCGTGAGCCCAACGGCGACTGGCGCCGCAGCGCCATCAAGCAGGTCGCCTCCGGTCGCTTCGGTGTGACGTCGCACTACCTGACGAACTGCACCGACATCCAGATCAAGATGGCCCAGGGCGCCAAACCAGGTGAGGGCGGCCAACTTCCGGGCCACAAGGTCTACCCGTGGGTGGCCGAGGTGCGGCATTCCACGCCAGGCGTCGGCTTGATCTCGCCGCCGCCGCATCATGACATCTATTCGATCGAGGATCTGGCACAGCTGATCCACGACCTGAAGAACGCCAACCCGCAGGCCCGCGTGCACGTGAAGCTGGTGAGCGAGAACGGTGTCGGCACGGTCGCGGCCGGCGTGTCCAAGGCGCACGCCGACGTGGTGCTGATCTCCGGCCACGACGGCGGCACCGGCGCCACGCCGCTGACGTCCCAGAAGCACGCGGGTGCACCGTGGGAGCTCGGCCTGGCCGAGACCCAGCAGACGCTGCTGCTCAACGGATTGCGTGACCGGATCGTGGTGCAGGTCGACGGCCAGCTCAAGACCGGCCGTGACGTGGTGGTCGCTGCTCTGCTGGGTGCCGAGGAGTTCGGCTTCGCGACCGCGCCGCTGGTGGTGTCGGGCTGCATCATGATGCGGGTCTGCCACCTGGACACCTGCCCGGTGGGTGTGGCCACGCAGAACCCGGTATTGCGCGAACGCTTCGACGGCAAGCCGGAATTCGTCGAGAACTTCTTCATGTTCATCGCTGAAGAGGTTCGCGAGTTGATGGCTCAGCTGGGCTTCCGCACCATCAACGAGATGGTCGGCCAGGTCAACGCGCTGGATACCGCGAAGGCTGCCGAGCATTGGCGGGCCCACAAGCTGGACCTGACGCCGGTTCTGCACGAGCCGGATTCGGCGTTCATGAATCAGGATCTGTACTGCAGTTCACGCCAAGACCACGGCCTGGACAAGGCGCTGGATCAGCAGCTGATCGTGATGAGCCGAGAGGCGCTGGATTCCGGCACTCCGGTTCGCTTCTCGACGACGATCGCCAACACCAACCGGACTGTCGGCACGATGCTCGGCCACGAGCTGACCAAAGCCTATGGCGCCAATGGACTTCCGGACGGAACCATCGATATCACCTTCGACGGTTCGGCGGGCAACAGCTTCGGTGCGTTCGTGCCCAAGGGTGTGACGCTTCGGGTCTACGGCGACGCGAACGATTACGTCGGCAAGGGGCTCTCCGGCGGACGGCTCGTGCTACGGCCGTCGGACAAGGCGCCGGAAGACTATGTGGCCGAAGCCAACATCATCGGCGGCAACGTGATCCTGTTCGGCGCCACCAGTGGTACCGCGTTCATCCGCGGCACGGTGGGCGAGCGGTTCGCGGTGCGCAACTCCGGTGCGCACGCCGTGGTCGAGGGCGTCGGTGACCATGGCTGCGAGTACATGACCGGCGGACGGGTGGTGATTCTCGGCGAGACCGGCCGCAACTTCGCGGCGGGCATGTCCGGTGGCGTCGCCTACGTCTACGACCCCGACGGCAGGCTGCCGGCCAATCTCAACACCGAGATGGTCGATATCGACGAGTTCGACGACGCCGACGTCGAGTGGCTGCGCGACATCATCGTCGCGCATGTGGACGCCACCGATTCGGTTGTGGGCCAGCGCATCTTGGCTGACTGGTCCGGACAGGTAGGTAATTTCGTGAAAGTGATGCCGCGCGACTACAAGGCCGTGCTGCAGGCGATCGCCGAGGCTGAAGCTGCCGGCGAGGATGTCGACAAGGCGATCATGGCGGCCGCTCATGGGTGACCCGAGTGGCTTCCTGAAGATCACCGCGCGTGAGACGCCGGTGCGCCGGCCGGTGGACCTGCGACTCAAAGACTGGAAAGAGGTCTACGAGGACTTCTCCCAGGACACCCTGGAGAAGCAGGCCTCGCGCTGCATGGACTGCGGAATCCCGTTCTGCCACAACGGCTGCCCGCTGGGCAACCTGATCCCGGAGTGGAACGACCTGGTGTACCGGGATCGGTGGCGTGACGCGATCGAGCGGCTGCACGCCACCAACAACTTCCCGGAGTTCACCGGCCGGCTGTGCCCGGCGCCGTGTGAGGCCTCCTGCGTGCTGGGCATCAATCAGGATCCGGTGACCATCAAGCAGGTCGAGGTCGAGATCATCGACAACGCCTTCGACGAGGGCTGGGTCGTCCCGATGCCGCCGCACGTCATCACCGGCAAGAAGGTCGCCGTCGTCGGCTCCGGCCCCGCCGGGTTGGCGGCTGCCCAGCAGCTGACCCGTGCCGGGCACGACGTCACCGTCTTCGAGCGGGCCGACCGCATCGGTGGACTGCTGCGCTACGGGATCCCCGAATTCAAGATGGAGAAGCGTCACATCGATCGGCGCCTGGCTCAGATGGAAGCCGAGGGCACCAAGTTCCGCGCCGGCGTCAACGTCGGGGTCGACATCAGCGCCGACCAGCTGCGCGCCGACTTCGACGCGGTCGTCCTCGCCGGCGGCGCCACCGACTGGCGGGATCTGCCGATCCCGGGCCGCCAGTTCGAAGGCGTATATCAGGCCATGGAGTACCTGCCGTGGGCCAACAAGGCCACCCACGGCGACCCGGTACTCGACGAGAACGGTCAGCCGCCGATCACCGCCAAGGGCAAGAAGGTCGTCATCATCGGCGGCGGCGACACGGGCGCCGACTGCCTGGGCACCGCCCATCGCCAGGGCGCGGCCAGCATCCACCAGTTCGAGATCATGCCGCGGCCGCCCGAGACCCGGGCCGACTCGACCCCCTGGCCGACGTACCCCCTGATGTTCCGGGTGTCCTCGGCTCATGAGGAGGGCGGCGAGCGGGTGTTCTCGGTCAACACCGAGAAGTTCGTCGGCCACGAGGGCAAGGTCACCGGTCTTCGCGCGCATGAAGTGGTGATGAAGAACGGCAAGTTCGAGAAGGTCGACGGCACCGACTTCGAGCTCGAGGCGGACCTGGTGCTGCTGGCGATGGGCTTTGTCGGACCGGAGAAGCCGGGCTTGCTCACCGACCTGGGCGTGGAGCTCACCGATCGGGGCAACGTCGCCCGCGACAACGAGTTCGGCACCTCCGTGCCCGGTGTCTTCGTCGCCGGCGATATGGGCCGCGGCCAGTCGCTGATCGTCTGGGCAATCGCGGAAGGCCGCGCCGCCGCCAAGGGTGTGGACCGCTACCTGATGGGTCACTCCGCGTTGCCGGCGCCGATCAAGCCGACCGCAGCCCCGCAGCGCTGATCAATTCAAGGCCACACTGATAACTCCAGTCCCACCAGAATCATCGGATTAATCGGCGGCGCGCCTCTTGCCGTTTGCGGTGTGATCTGTGTCTAATTGCTGGAGTGAGCGTTGCGGTAACGTGGGGCTCCGCCTGAGCTGAGATCCGACCACAGGAGTGATCCTTGTGTACCTCAACCCGATATCTCGTTCCCGGGTCGGGCGTATTGCCTGGTCCTTCTTCCGTCACCCAGTGAGAAGCCGCGAGTGGCCGGCCAAGCACGAGCGCCTGGTCACGGCCGACGAGCTCGTCCGCTTCGGTTTCTAGCAACTGATTTCGGCGGTAGTTGACGCAGGCGCAGCTTTGCCGGCCGTTACCAGGCTGTTATCTAGAGCCCTGAATCCCGGATCGCTTCGGCCAGCGGCTCGAGCACGGCCGGATCGTGCGGCGGGGGCAGGTACACGATCGCCAGATCCAGACCCTCGGACCCCAGGGCCGCGGCCTCGTCGATCGCCTTGGCGTAGTCGTGGTCCTCGCTGAGCCGGACGTGAGCGGAGGTCATGATCTCGCTCGGGTCGCGACCGATGTCGGCGCAGTGCGATGCCAGAACGTTGAGCTTGTGGGCGAATTCCTCGGGGGTACCGCCGGCGAAGTTCCAGTGCTGGGCATATTTGGCGACGATGCGCAGTGTCCGCTTCTCGCCGCTGCCGCCGATGCAGATCGGCGGGTGGGGCCGCTGCGGACCTTTGGGCTCGTTGCGGGCGTCCTTGAGTTGGTAAAAGGCTCCGTCGAAGTTGGTGGTGTCCTGGCTGAGCAGTCCGATCAGCACCTGGCAGGCTTCTTCGAAGCGGTCCAGGCGCTCTTTGACGCTGCCGAGTTCGATGCCGTATGCGCCGGACTCTTCTTCATTCCAGCCGGCGCCGATACCCAGTTCCAGGCGGCCGCCGGAGATGATGTCGACGGCGGACACCATGTTGGCCAGGACCGCGGGATGCCGGTAGTGGATGCCGCTGACCAGGTTGCCGAGCCGTAGCCGGGTGGTGGCCTGGGCCAGCGCGGTCAGCGTCGTCCAGCCCTCCAGGCAGGGTCCGCTCGAGTCCGAGAAGATCGGATAGAAGTGGTCGAAGGTCCAGCCGGAGTGGAAGACGTCGATGTCATCGGCGACCTGCCAGACCGCCAGCATGTCGGCCCACGTGGTGTTTTGGGGGGAGGTCTTGAAGGCGAATTGCACTGTACCGAGCCTAGTCCGGTTCGCTGACCGGCACCTGTCAGGCGGCGTCCATTCGGAGCAGTTCACTGCGACCGGCGGGCTCACGGCGCAACGCCCTACCGAGCGCGTGAACGAGCAGCCACTGGCCGAGTCCGGCGACCACCAGCGGCCAGAGAGCGCCGGCAAGTAGGGCGGGACCGATGGCCACGGCAGGACTGGTCAGTTGGCTCCGGCGCGACCAGGCGGCAAACGCCATGGCACCACCCGCGACGAGAGTGGCTGCGCACACATACGCGACCACCCACTGGAGAGCTGACATGCGCTTTTTGTACCCGAACCCGTTCAGGGATAAACCGGGCGGGCCACGTGGGAGCGGGCGTGGGCGATCGCGTCGTCGAGGGAGTCGATCAGGTGATTTTCGTGGCGCAGCGCGTCGACGATGCCGATGTTGGCCAGCAACGCCATGTGCTCGGGCCGCACTCCCTTGATGATGACGGTCACGCCCCGGGCCTCGAGGTCTTCGGCGATCTCGGCGAGGGTGTGCGCACCGGTGGCGTCCAGCATGCCCAGCTGGGACATGCGGATGATGACCACCGATACGTCGGGATGGTTGGTGATCGCGTTGGAGAGTCGTTCGGCGGCGCCGAAGAACATTGCGCCGTCCAATCGCAGCAGCGCGATGCGCTCGTCGCCGGGCTGAGGCGGGCCGGGCAGATCCTCACGGACCACGCTGCTGCGCCGCGCGACCGTCCGCAGCGCGAAGAACGCCGCGATCAGGATGCCGATTTCGACCGCCTCGATCAGATCGAAACACACCGTGACGACGGCGGTGAGGGTGAAGGCCAGCGCGTCCGAGCGGGTGGAGCCGACGATCTTGGCGACGGTGCTCAGCGAGATCATCCGAAACGACGTCACCATCAGCACACCGGCCAACGCGGACAACGGAATCGCCGCAACCGGGCCGGTGGCGAGATAGACGACGCCGAGCAACAGCAGCGAATGGACGATCGCCGACAGCCGGGTGCGAGCGCCTGACCGCACGTTCACCGCGGTGCGGGCGATCGCGCCGGTGGCCGGCATGCCGCCGAACAGGCCGGACGCCATCGAGGCCAGGCCCTGACCGACGAGTTCGCGGTCCGGATCGTAGGGGCCGGTCGGCGACATGGTTGCCGCCACCCGCGCCGACAGCAGCGATTCGATGGCGGCGAGCGCGGCGATGGCCACCGCTGCGCCGAGCAGGGTGCGCAGCGCGGCGGGATCGGCGTGCGGCACCAGCGGCGCGGGCAGATGCGCGGGCAGGTTGCCGATCGCGCGCACCGGGAAGTGGAAGGCGACGACGAGCAGGGTGGCCACGACGACAGCTGTCAGCGATTCGGGAATCGCGCGGTGCACGCGCGGCAGGCCGACCATGACCGCGGCGACGAACGCCACGACGGCGAGAGTGCGCCATGCCGATGACCACTCGGCCTCGGCGACGACTGTCCAGGCGGCGACCAGCGTGCGTTGACCGCTGGGAGCCTCGACACCGAACGCCGCGGGCACCTGCTGCAGGAAGATGATCGCCGCGATGCCGAGCGTGAAGCCTTCGATCACCGGCCAGGGAATGAACGTGACCGCGCGGCCCAGGCCGGTGATGCCTGCGGCCAGCACGATCACCCCCGCCAGGACCGTGACGAGCGCGACGCTGCCGATGCCGTGCTGCGCCACGATCGGCGCGAGTACCACCGCCATCGCTCCCGTCGGTCCCGACACCTGGACATGGGATCCGCCGAATATCGCGGCGACAACTCCCGCGATCACAGCCGTGATCAATCCGGCTGCCGCTCCGACACCCGAGCTGATGCCGAACGCCAACGCCAGCGGCAAGGCCACCACACCCACCGTGATCCCGGCGAGGATGTCGCGACGCCAGGACCGGGGTAGGTCGGCGTAGTCACTGAGATGGGGAAGCAGCCGCGACAGCTGACCGGCGGCCTTGGTGATCACTGCGGATTTCCCACCGGAGGCAACGAGTCGAAGGCCGAGAGCTGTTCGTGGCGGGCTCTGAGGGTGTCGGCGAGGAAGCCGCGCGCAGACACCAGCAGATCGCGGATCGACGGATGGGCGAGCTCGTAGTGCACGGCGTTGCGGGTGCGCTCCGCCGACACCACGTGATGGCGTTTGAGGACAGCCAGGTGCTGCGACAGCAGCGTCGGTTCGATCTCGGTGGCCGCGAGAATCTCGCTGACCGGGGTCGGCCGGTCATTGGCCGACAAGATCTCCAGCACGCGAATACGCGCGGGGTGCGCCAGCGCCTTGAAGAGGTTGGCCTTGATCTCGTAGAGCGGGCGCTCGTCGCCGCCGGGAGAGTTGGTGGGCACCATGAGCCTCGACTTGATGACTTGATGGATTGAAAGAAATCTCAATTAGCGTAGCGCGGATGCGCTCGGGCGCCAAAAGCCGCCACCCGCGCGGGGCACACTGGAGTCATGGACCCGGTGGCCGCGCTACGCGAGATCGCGTACTACAAGGACCGCGCGCGGGAAGACTCCCGGCGGGTGATGGCCTATCGCAAGGCCGCCGACATCGTCGAGGCGCTGGATGAGCAGACCCGCGACCGGCACGGCCGGGCCAACAGCTGGCAGAGCCTGCCCGGCATCGGACCGAAGACGGCGAAGGTGATCGCGCAGGCGTGGGCCGGCCAGGAACCCGATGTACTGGTCGAGTTGCGCGGCTCGGCTGAGGACCTCGGCGGTGGCGACATCCGTGCGGCGCTGCGGGGCGATCTGCACCTGCATTCCAATTGGTCGGACGGGTCGGCGCCGATCCCCGAGATGATGGCCGCGGCGGCCGCGCTCGGCCACGAGTACTGCGTGCTGACCGACCATTCGCCGCGGCTGACCATCGCCAACGGGCTCTCGCCGGACCGGCTGCGCCATCAGCTCGACGTCATCGACGAGCTGCGGGAGAAGATGGCGCCGTTCCGGATCCTCACCGGCATCGAGGTCGACATCCTCGATGACGGGACGCTGGACCAGGAGCCCGAGTTGCTGGACCGCCTCGACGTCGTCGTCGCCAGCGTGCACTCGAAGCTGGCCATGGATGAACCGTCGATGACGAGGCGGATGGTTCGCGCCGTGACCAACTCGCGGGTCAACGTCCTCGGCCACTGCACGGGCCGGCTGGTCACCGGCAACCGCGGCCTGCGGCCGGAGTCGAAGTTCGACGCCGAGAAGGTGTTCGCCGCGTGCCGGGACAACAACGCCGCGGTGGAGATCAACTCGCGGCCCGAGCGTCGCGACCCGCCGACCCGGCTGCTGAAAATGGCGTTGGACATCGGCTGCGATTTCTCGATCGACACCGACGCCCACGCCCCGGGCCAGCTGGATTTCCTCGGCTATGGTGCGCAGCGCGCCGTCGACAGCGAGGTTCCGGTCGAACGGATCGTCAACACCTGGCCCGTCGAGAAGCTGTTGGCTTGGGCCGCAAGCTGATTGCCGGTCGTTGAGTTCGAGAATGACGCCGGGTGCGGCGATGCGCGATGGCACTCGGCGGGCTAATCCGGCAGGTGCGGCATCTCCAGATCCGGATCCCGCCCGACCAGGACACCGCGAGTGAGTACCGCATTGCCATACCGCCGCCGGACACGGTCGACGGCCGCGTCGAGGTCCAGCGTCTCGGGGCGCCCGCCGTCGAGCGGAAGCTCCAGCTGCTGAGCGCCACCGGGGTCGATATTGCTGACGGCAAAGCCGATCAGCGTGATGCCACGCTCGGCGATCAGCGGCGCGGCGGCAGCGACCAGGTCACGGGCAGCGGCCAGGATCGGTGCGGTGGACCCGGTGGCCCTGGCCATGGTGTGCGACCGCGTGACTCGGGTGAAGTCATCAAAACGCAAGCGCAGCACCACTGTTCGGCCGGTGCGCTGCGCCGAGCGCATCCGGCGGGTGATCCGGTCCACCAGGCCGATCACCACGGCGTCCAGCTCGCCAGGACTGATCCGGCGCCGGCCCAGCGCGCGCTGGGCGCCCACCGAGCGGCGACGCCGGCCGGTGTCGACCCGGCGCCGGTCGATATTGCGCGACAACGAATACAGCTGCCTGCCCATCGCCGGCCCGACCATCGACGCCAGCATCGACTCCCCGAGCTCGGCGACCTGGGCGACGGTCTCGATGCCGTACGCGTGCAACTTGTCGGCCGTCTTGGGTCCCACGCCCCACAGCCTGCGCACCGGCAGCGGGTGCAGGAATTCCAGCTCCCGCTCGGGTGGCACCAGCAGCAGCCCGTCCGGTTTCGCTTCCTGGCTGGCGACCTTGGCCAGGAACTTGGTGCGCGCGATACCCACCGTGATCGGTAGCCCGACCCGGTCGCGAACCTCGTCCCGCAGCCGTGCCCCAATCTGCACCGGGTCGCCGGCCAGCCGCTGCAGCCCGGCGACGTCGAGGAAAGCCTCGTCCACCGAGAGCGGTTCGACCAGCGGTGTGGTGTCGCGGAACACCGCGAAGACGTCGTCACTGGCCTGGCTGTAGGCAGACATCCGCGGCGGGACGACCACGGCTGCGGGGCACAGCCGGCGGGCCTGGTGGCCGCCCATCGCGGTGCGCACCCCATATGCCTTGGCCTCATAGCTGGCGGCCAGCACGACGCCGCCGCCGACGATCACCGGACGACCGCGCAGCGTCGGGTCATCGCGCTGCTCGACGGAGGCGTAGAACGAGTCGAGATCAGCGTGCAGGATGGTCGCCCGGGCGCCGGACACGAACATATGTTCGCATGCCGGTCCGACAATTGCCTACGGCGGCGCGGGCCCGTCAGCCGGCGGCGGTGGCGGCGGCTCAGGTGCGGGCGGCGGTGGCGGCGGTGCCGGTGGCGGCCACATCGGCAGCGTGATCGGCGGCAGGCCCGGAATGTTGATGACGTTGACGTCCGGCGGCGGGGCGTCCGGCGGTGGGGGAGGAGGCGGCGGCGCCAGATCCGGCGGTGGCGCGGGTGGTATCCCGTTGCTGGTATTGATCGTGATGATCGAGCCCGGGATGGTCTTGCCCGATGGGGTGGTCCCCACGACTGTGCCCCGCGACGAGAAGCTGTTGACCGGGGTGGGGAGATCGGCGACCTGGAAACCGGCTTCCCGCAGGCGTTTCCGCGCCGCTTCAAAGCTCAGGCTGCTCACGCTCGGCACGGTGCTGCCCGGGCCGCCTTCGACGTATCGCTTGTCGGTGGGCGGCAGCGCGATCGGGCCGAAGTCCTCGGCGACCGGCTTCATTGCCAGGAACCAGGTGCGTGCGGGCTCGTTGCCGCCGTAAAGGTTCCCGTATCCGCACTTGCGCAACGGAAACGAGCACAGTCCGCCGGGATTGGTCGAGTCGTCGAAGATGTAGTTGGCGGCGGCGTACTGGTTGGTGAAGCCGAGAAAGCCTGAGGAGCGGTGCGATTCGGTGGTGCCGGTCTTTCCCGACATCGGCAGGCTCCAGCCGACCGAGCCTGCCGAGCCGGCCGCGGTGCCGCTGGTGGCGTCCTTGGACAGAGCATTTGCCAGCGTGTTGGCCAGCCCCTCGGGAACTGCCTGCTCGCAGGCTTGCGTCTCGACGGCGACCTCCCGGCCGTGCCGATCGAAGATCTTGTCGACCGGGCTGGGCGGGCACCACATGCCCCCCGACGCCAATGTGGCTGCCACATTGGACAATTCGAGGGCATTGAGCTCGAACGGCCCCAGCGTGAACGAGCCGAGGTTCTGGCGCTTGATGAAGTCGGCCAGACTCTCGTTGCTGTCCGGCTGATAGGCGCGCGCCGTGCCGGGCTCGGCGTAGGAGCGCAGCCCCAGCTTGACGGCCATGTCCACCGCGCGCTGCACCCCGATCTGGCCGATCAACCGCGCGAACGCGGTGTTGGGCGACTGCGCCAGCGCATCCGTCACACTCATCGGGCTGCGGTAGTTGCCTGCGTTCTTCACACACCACGTCTCTTTGGGACAACCCGGGGTGTTACTGCTGCCCAGGCCTTTCCCCTGAAACTGCGCCGGCACCTCCAGCTGGGCGTTGGTCCCCATGCCCATCTCCATGGCGGCGGCGGTGGTGAAGATCTTGAAGATCGATCCGGCGCCGTCACCGGCCAGTGAGAACGGCTGCGGCTGGACCGTCTGACCGGCGTCGAGCTGCAGGCCGTAGTTGCGGTTGTCGCCCATGGCGAGCACCTTGTGACTGGTTTTGCCGGGCTGGATCACCGACATCACGCTGGCCACCCCGTCGAGCTGCGGGCTGGCAACGGTGTCGATCGCCTTCTTCACGCTGTTCTGGACCTTCGGGTCCAAGGTGGTGCGGATCAGGTAGCCGTTGCGCGCGACGTCGTCCTTGGACAGACCTGCTCGCGCCAGATACTGCAGCACGTAGTCGCAGAAGAACCCGCGGTCGCCGGCGGCGATGCAGCCCTGCGGCAGTGAGTTCGGCTGCGGCAGGATGCCCAGCGGCGCCTCACGGGCGGCGCGCAACTCCTCGGCCCGGTCCGGCAGATTCTCGATCATCGTGTCGAGGACCACGTTGCGCCGGGCCAGCGCAGCCTCGGGGTTGGTGTAGGGATTCAGCGCGTTTGTCGACTGCACGATGCCGGCCAGCAGCGCGGCCTGCTGCCAGTTCAGGTCCGCCGAGTTGATCCCGAAGTATGTCTTGGCCGCATCCTGCACCCCGTAGGCGCCATTGCCGAAGTAGACCAGGTTCAGGTACCTCGTGAGGATCTCGGGCTTGGAGATCGCCCGGTCCAGGGCCAGCGCCATCCGGATCTCGCGCAATTTGCGCGCCGGCGTGGTCTCGACCGCCGCCCGCCGCTCGGCGTCGGTCTGGGCGTTGACCAGGAGGTTGTAGTTCTTGATGTACTGCTGCTCGATCGTCGAGCCACCTCGGGTGTCGAGGTCGCCCCGCAGGTAGCCGACCAGACCGGTCAGGGTGCCCTGGACGTCGACGCCGTTGTGGTCGGCGAAGCGCTTGTCCTCGATCGATACGATCGCCAGCTTCATCGTGTCGGCGATCCGGTCGCTGGGCACCGGCCACCGGCGTTGGGCATAGATCCAGGCGATCGGGTTCCCGGCGGCGTCCACCATCGTGGAGACCGTGGGCACCTCGCCCTCCATCAACTGCGCGGAATCCTGCGCCGCCACGTCGGAGGCGTGGTTCACCACGATGCCCGCACCACCGGCCAGGGGAAACAGCATGGCCGCCACCAACACACCGGCCAGCACGCAGTACAACGCGAGCTTGCCAATGGTGGCACCCCTCGACGGGTGTGGCTCCGACATGCCGCCAGACTAGGGCCAGCCGCTCGGGCCGCGAATTCGAATATGCGAAGCCGGAATCAAACCGAGGCCGGGGCCCCGCCGTAAATGCTGGTGATCCAGATGTGGACGACGGATTCCAGGGCGGCGTCCTCGGCGAGCGTCGGCTGTTGGGTGCCCTGGGCGGCGACCACGACCCGCTCGTTCATCAGGTTCAGCGCCGTGGCGAGATCCCGCGCCGGGATGGTGTCGGGTGCGGCCCCGCGCTCCCGTTCCCGGGTGATCAGTGCTGCCGTGTAGTCGATCCAGCCGGTCATGAAGCTCGCCCACACCTCACGGAGTTCGGTGTTGGTGGCCATCACGCCGAGCCCGGCAAGCACCACCGCCCGGTTCGGGCGCAGGGAATCGAAGAAGGCGTAGATGCCGTCACGCCAGGCCTGCTGCGGCTGCCGCGGGACGTCGGCGCTCTGCTGCTGGTCGGGGCCGGACGCGGTGATCGCCCGGGTGAACAGCCGCACGAGCACCGCGTCCTTGGAGGCGAAATAGAAGTAGAACGTCGGCCGGGACAGGCCCGCGCCCTTGGCGAGTTCGTCCACGGAGATCTCGGCGAACGGCCGTTCGGTGAGCATCTCTTCGAGCGTGCGCAGGATGGCCGCTTCGCGATCGTCGCCGGATGGGCGGGTGGCGCGGCGCCCGCGAACGCGGGCCGGGCTGACAGCTGGCACGAGCTGTACTTTACAGCGTGTTGATTTTCTCGACAGACTGTTGACCTATTCAACACGGTGTTGATAACGTCGCCGCCATGACTGAACACGTCGATGTGGTGATCGTGGGAGCCGGCATCTCGGGCATCAGCGCCGCCTGGCATCTGCAGGACCGCTGCCCGGGCAAGAGCTTTGTGATGCTGGAGCGCCGCGAGAATCTCGGCGGCACCTGGGATCTGTTCAAGTACCCCGGCATCCGGTCGGACTCCGACATGTTCACCCTCGGCTTCCGGTTCAAGCCGTGGACGTCGGAGAAGTCGATCGCCGACGGGCCGTCGATCATGTCGTATCTCCAGGACACAGTGCGCGAGTACGGCATCGACAAGCACATCCGCTTTCGTAACCGGGTGGTGCGCGCCGAGTGGTCCAGCGCCGACAACCTCTGGACGGTCCGAGTGGAAGCCGATGGCGAGCAGAAAGACATCACCTGCTCGTTCCTGTTCGCGTGCAGCGGCTATTACAACTACGACGAGGGCTACTCGCCGCAGTTCCCCGGCTCCGACGAGTTCACCGGCACGATCGTCCATCCGCAGCACTGGCCGGAGGATCTGGATTACACCGGCAAGCGCATCGTCGTCATCGGCAGCGGTGCCACAGCCGTGACTCTTATTCCGGCCCTTGCCAATTCGGGAGCAGAACATGTCACGATGCTGCAGCGTTCACCGACCTACATCGGGTCGCTGCCTGACGTCGACCCGTTCGCGGTACGGATGAACAAGCTGCTGCCCGCCAAACCCGCTTATGTGGCCAACCGGTGGAAGAGCATCGTCTTCCAGTCCATGCAATACCGGCTGGCCCGGCGGTTCCCCAACTTCATGCGCAAGCAGTTGATGACGATGGCGCAGCGCCGGTTGCCCGAGGGCTACGACGTCAACAAGCATTTCGGGCCGAGCTACCGGGTGTGGGACGAGCGACTGTGCTTGGCGCCCAACGGCGATCTGTTTCGCACCATCCGCAAGGGCCGGGCCGAGGTGGTGACCGACACCATCGAGCGATTCACGCCGACGGGAATCAAGCTCGCGTCAGGTCAAGAGCTGGCGGCCGACATCATCGTCACCGCAACGGGTTTGAACCTCCAGCTGTTCGGCGGAGCCGAGATCGCCATGGACGGTGAGGCGCTGGATCTGAACACCACGATGGCGTACAAGGGCATGATGCTCTCCGGCGTGCCCAACATGGCGTTCACCATCGGCTACACCAACGCGTCGTGGACGCTGAAGGCTGATCTGGTGTCCGAATTCGTCTGCCGTGTCCTAAATTACATGGACGCCAACGGATACGACCGGGTCGCTCCGAGTCAGCCGTCGGCCGATATCGAGGAACGGCCGCTGATGGACTTCACACCGGGCTACGTCTTGCGCGCACTGGATCGGCTGCCCAAGGCGGGCTCGCGCGCACCGTGGCGGCTCAAGCAGAACTACCTGCTGGACCTGCGGCTGATCCGGCGCGGCAAAGTCGCCGATGAGGCGCTGAGCTTCACCAAAAACCGTGTTGCAGTGGGTGTTTAGTCTGCAGAGGTGACGACGATCCCGTCGTCGTCGCTGTAGGCGATCTCGCCGGGCGCGAAGGTGACGCCGCCGAAGCTGACCGGAACATCACGCTCACCGTCGCCGGTCTTGGTGCTCTTGCGCGGATTGGTGCCCAGTGCCTTGATGCCGATCTCGAGGGTCCGCAACGTCGATGCGTCGCGGACCGCGCCGTGCACGATGAGACCGGCCCAGCTATTGGAGCGACCCAGCTCGGCGATCACGTCCCCGACGAGGGCGGTGTGCACCGAGGCATTGCCGTCGATCACCAGTACGCGCCCGTCGCCGGGTTCGGAGAGCACCGACTTCAGCAGCGCGTTGTCCTCGAAGCAGCGCACCGTGCTGATGGGTCCGGCGAATTCGGTGCGAGCACCGAACTGCCGGAACTGCACATCGCAGCTGCGGACGTCCGGGCCGATGTCGTCGACCAGATCGGCGGTGGGACGGAAGTCAACGGCCACGCTCACTCCGCGTTCCGCTGGCGCAACCGACGTACCAGCAGGGCGATCAACACCGTCACCGCGAAGGCCACCGCGAACGGCAGCGGGGAGCGCGATGGTTCCGGCGCCGGCACGATCGCCGGGGTGGAGACCGGGTCGGTGGCCTGCTCGACCGACGACTTGGCGTTGTAGGCGGCGGCCCGGGCGCCCTCGGTGAGCGGTGCGGAACCGTTGCCCGCGGCGGTCGTGGCGGGTTCGGCAACCGGTGGCGGTGGCGGCGGGGCGGCCACCTTCTTCGCCGGGGGCTTCTTGGCCGGGGCCTTCTTGGCCGGGTCGGCAGCCTTCGCGGGCGCCTTCTTCGCCGGGGCCTTCTTCACAGCCTTCTTCGCCGGCGCTTTTTTGGCCGGCTGCTTCTTGGCGGGGGCCGATTCCGGAGGCGGCGGCCCCGGCGGCGTGGCGTCGCGACCCTCGTCGGGCAGGTCCTGCGCGTCTGCCATCAGGTGCGCTCCTCTTCAATCATTCGTCGCCGGCAGTGGCACCCATCATGCCAGGGTCAGGTTCGGCGAAGCCGCGACCAGATCACGCCGAGGGCGATGACCGCCACGGCACCGGCGATGAACGGCCAGACCGGCAGTGCGCGGTCTGCGGATGGTGTCGACGCCGTCGCCGATGGGCCCGGCGAGCCGCTGCCCGCGACGGTCATGGTGAATGCCCAGGAACCGGACACCACGTGGCCGTCCGCCGAGGTCACTCGGTAGTTCACGGTGTAGGACCCGGCCGGGCCGAGTGGACGCACGCCGACGCTGACCGCGGCGCCCTGCACCTGCGGGGTCCCGTCGGACCACAGGTTGCCGTCGGGGCCCACGACGGTCATCGCGGCGAAATCGCTCTGCAGCTGTTCGTTGAAGGTGGCGCTGATGCGCGTCGGTGCCGTGGACAGCGTGGCGTCCGGTGCCGGGTCGGCGGACACCCGCACGGCGTGCGCCCAGGCCACCGCCGTTCCGGCCATCGCCATCGCGGTGATCAGCACCGCCATGGCGACCAACCGCCGCGGGGCGGTCATGTTCGCCGGCGGGCCAGTGCGACGCCGACGCCGATCGCGGCCACCAGCAGCGCACCGCCGGCCAATGCCCGAGCGGTGTTGTCGGCACCGCCATGCGTCGGGGCCTGCGCGTCGGCCGTCGGAGCGGCGCTCACCGAGGGACTCGCGGTCCCCGGTGGGGTCGCGTGATGCTCCTCCGGCTCGTGCGGGCCGGCGGTCAGCGGCAAGACCGGAGCCGGATATTCCGGCTCACCGCCGCCGGGCAGTGGCGGCTGGTCCCAGTTCACGACAGTGCCGTCGGCGTAGGTCTGAGCCACCGGGAACGACACCGAATCGGCGTCGGGCAGTTTGATCGACAGCGGAAACAACTCGAACTGACTGGCGCCGATACCCGCGTCGGGCGTCGCCGTGAACGTCACGGATCGATACGCACCGCTGGCCGGATCGCGGTCCAGGGTGGCGGTCCAGCCCGCCATCACATCGGTGCTCGCCGATGCGACGCCGGGCAGCGTGATCGTGACTTTCGTTGTCGGAACGCCTTTTTCGGATTCATTGGGGACCTGGAAGGTCACCAACGCGTAGTCGCCGCGCACGGCGTGATCGGCGTTGACATGCACGTGCGCGCCGGCCGTCGCGGCGACCGTCCACGAGCTCAGGGTCAGCAGGGCGGCCGGGGCCAGCGCACGGGTCACCACCCGATGGCGCGCCATCACAGCACGCCGAGGCGCGCCATCAGATCGGCGTCGATTCCGTCGAGCTGTTCGGCGATCGCGGCGTGCGCATCGCGGCGGCGTTGTCCCGGCATGTTCTCCGCGGCCGGGATGGCCGCCGACAGGGCATTGAGCCGTTCGGTCATCGCCGCGACGAACTGCTTGGTCTCGGCGTCCTTGGGCTTCTTCTCGGCAACCATCCGCAGTGAGTTCTCCGCGCCGGCGATGCGGGCCGACAACTGCCCGCCCTGACCGGAGAACTGTCCGAGCTGACTCAGTGGGACGCCGAGCCGGTCAGCGCGCCGCTCATCGATGACGCCGCGGGCCGCGATCGCGGCGCGGTAGGCCACCGGGACGATGACGGGGGCCAGCAGCCGGGACACCGTCAGCGCCCGCCGCACCCGGGTGGGCGACAGAAGTTTGCCCTCGCGGGCCGCCTTTAGTTGCGCCTCGGCCACTTTCACCGCTGCCCGGTCGGAGTCGCGGGCGGCTTTCAGCTGCGCCTTGAGCACCTTGTTCTCGGAGCGCTCGGCGGCCTTGATGCGGCGCACCTCGTTGCGGGCCGACAGCTTGGCCTCGAGCTTGGCGCGGGCCTTGATCGCGCGAGCCTCCGCGCGGCGCGTCGCACGGCTTTTGCGCTTGGTGAACAGGCCCATACCTGATGCCTCCCGAGTAGGTCGTCGGCGATCGGCGAGACGCGCTCGCGATCGGGTCAGCTAACCCTATCGCCCGGCTCAACGGGGCCTATCACGACCTGCGGATATGCCACAATGATCCCGAACCGTCCGACGCGGCGCCCACCTGCACCGCTAACTCGAGGAACGTCGTGAACCGCTCGCCGAAGGGTGCCGCAGCGATTAGCTGGGTGATCGCGTGCGGTTTGCTCTGCGGTGGTGGGGCCGTGCTGGCGGCGACGCCGGCCGCCGCCAGCCCGGGCACGGTAGGTAACAGCGACGGCGAGCACGGGGCTCAGCCCGGCCCGGACAGCAACATCTCGCCGAACGGCAGGGCGGACAGCGGCCGTCGACACAACGGGCCGCACAAACCGCGCGGCAGCGCCATCACCCCGGGCATCGACCGGCCGGCCGGCGGCGTCGCGAGGGGCCCCCGTCGGGTCCTCACCCAGGCCGGCCAAATCCCCGGCGGCGGTTGGCATCCCGGCGATCCGGGTGGGCCGTCGAGCTGGCCGTGTCTGCCGCTACCGCATTTCCCGCCGATCGTGCTGCCGCCGCTGCCGCCGCTGCCACCGTTGCCCCCGCTGCACTGGCCGCGGGCCGCACTGGGAGACGGGGTCGGCGTCGAGGCGCCGCCGAGTGCGCGGATTGCTCCGCCGCCCGAGGCCGGTGGCGGCGGTGGCGGCAGCGGGGGCCTGATCGACGCCGCGCCGCGAACGATTCCGCCGCCCGGCGAGCCGGGCGAGCCGGGGGAGCCGCCCGTGGTCAGTGCCGAGAGCGGCGCGGTGGGGTCGAGCGGCGTGACGCCGCCGCCCATCACGATGCCCCCGATGATCGGACTGCCTCCGGTGCTCGAGGTGCCGCTGCGTCCGGTCGGTCCGGGTTCCGAGCCGGCCCCGCGCAGCGGCCCTGGGAGGGAATCCCCGTCGACGCGTGAACGGCCGCCCGCCACGTCCGCGGGAGCCGGTACAGAAGTGCCCCCGTCGTCTAGGGTTGGCTATCCGAAATACCTCCAAGATGCCAAGATCGGCGAGGTCGCGGCGGTAGCCTTACCCGGTTTCGCCGGGCTCCTCGCGCTCACCGGACTCGGCGGATTTCTCGGATACCGCCAAGCGAAGGCCGGCCATCTCGTCCGGGCCGCCGGGACGACGCGGTTCATGCAATAGCGCAGTTCGCATCGCAACCTGCCGTCGGGGAAGGGGGACCAGATGTCGGCCAGTCGCCGCGTCACGACTGCGGTCAACGACGTCCTCGACCTCGCGCCGCGCCGGGGGGAGATCTCCCTAACCCGGCTGGTGGCAGCGGTCAGCGCCGACCGGGACCGGCCCATCGAGGTCACGATGGCCGATCTACCGCCCGGGGTGTGCGGCCAGTGGCGCCAATACGCCGATCACGACGTGTTCATGATCCAGAACGGCCTGCCGACCTGGGATCGCACGCTGGCCCACGAACTCGGTCATCTTGTGCTCGGGCACTACGGCATTCCGGTCACCGAGGCCGCCCGCGATGTCGCCGAGCTGGCCAGCGATGACCTCATCGGCTACATGCTGAACCAGCGCACCGGGTGCATGGGACCCGGGGGAGAGGACATCGAGCAGGAGGCCGAGGATTTCGCCGCCCTGCTGCTGTACCGCCTGGGCCGGTCGCCGTCGGACAGGTCATCGATCGTGCAAGTTCGCCTCGGAGAGGCGTTTGGTTGATCGTCTGGTTGATCGCCGGTCTGCTCGGGATGGCCACCGGCCTGCGCATCGGGTGGGCACTGGTCAACAAGCAGTCGGTGGTCAGCTCCGCGATGATCGTCGCCCTGGGCAGCCTGGCCGCGGTCGCCGCGTTGAACTGGCCGCCGCTGACCCTGTTGATCGACAGCGCCCTGCATTGGTCCAACATCTCCATCGGGCTGAGCCAACTGGCGCTGATCGGCTGCGCGGCGGGCAGCTGCGTGATGATCACCAGCGTCGCGTCGACGCGGAGCCCGGCAGCGGTCCGCCGCATCGCCGCCGTCCAGTACGCCGTGGCCGCGGTGATCGGTGTCGCGAGCCTGGTGCTGTTCTTCCTGTCCGGTCAGCAGCCGGAGATGTCGCCGGAGGAATACCTGCGGCGCAATCTCGGGTCGACCAATACCTCGCTGCCGTGGCTGTTGCCGCTGCTGTACGTGATGCTGGCCTGCACGTTGGTGCTGTGGGCGGGCATGCGCCATTCGAATCGGACCCGTCGCGGTCGAGCACTGTTCGTGTTCACCCTCGGCATCGCACTGCTGGTGGCGGCTACCGCGTTCTTCCTCATCCGCGCGGTGGGCACCTCGCGGCTGGTCGGCGTTGGCACCGCGGCGACGCTGCTGGGCGCGGCAATGGCGATCGTGGCGGCCGGGTCGTTGTTGCCCGCGATCGAGGACTGGTTCGGTGGGCGGCGCGAACTGCGCCTCATCGATCCGCTGCTGACCGAACTGGAGCGGCGGCAGCCAGAAGTCGGTATCGGTGAACGGCCGCGCGGGCCACTGATTTTCCGGGTGGCCGAGCGGTTGTCCCTGATTTCCGACGCGCTGTACATGGAGGCCACCATGGCCGAGCACCTGCGGGCCGGTGGGCCGGATGGCGCGGCGGTGGACGTGCTGGCCGATGTCGAGCGCACCGGCGTCAGCCCTGACGCGCAGGCGATGGCGATCGCGAAGTGGATATACGCCGGCCGGCGCACACCGCGCGTGGCGCAGCCCGCAGGACAAGGGAAATTCCCCGGGATGAGCTGGCTCGGGCAGCCCGAAAGCTATTCGGACCGGGAATGGATCCTCGAAATCGCACGGCAGTACCGCGCGCTGGAGCAGCGCAGGCCAACCGTTGCGCTGTGAAAGGAATCTAACGTTGCCGACTGTCCCGTTCCGGGAGCAGCGGGCTAATCGTCGAGGTGTTCCCGACGACGCAGCTCGTCGACCTTGGTCACGATGTCCTGCTGGGCCTCCGGAGACAGCCCGACGGTACGCGCGGCAATGCGACGCACACCCTCGTCACGCATGTTGGCCAGCCAGGTCAGTTCTTTGTCGAGCTTCTCGTAGTACTCGTCGTCGGTGAAGTAGGCCGGCTTGATACGGAAGAAGTTGGCAAGCGCCGTCATGGTGGTGGATGACGGATTCGTCCGGTTGCCTGAACGCAGCTGAGACAGGTACGGAGCCGACATCGTGATGCCTTCGGACTTCAGTGCGGCGATGACTTCCGCGGAGGTATGCGGACCCCGGCCGGGCGGATACACCGTGTCGAACAGGCGATTCAGTCGCGCCGAGAACGTCGTGCTCATCTTCTTGCCCTCCACATGCGCCAGGAGCGGTCGTTTCCGTTGGCTTATTTGCTGATCATCGTAGCGACACATCCGCCGACAACCAAGTGCAAACTACTAGATAATTGACGCGCGCGTGGTTTTTCCGAGATGTGGCAAACAACGACGCGGGAGATTCGCGTGGTGAGCACGTGCTCGGAGCGGGGCGTTAGGCAAAGAAAAGCAAGGTCGGGCGCATCTTGGCACAGCGCGCGATCGATCATCGCTCAGTCAAGAACCTGAGAGTACCCTGAGCAACCGCGCCCCCAGCGGGCAGTTGCCGAAAACCGCTTTGCTGTAAGTGCGGTTATGCAGGCTCGGCGGGTGGCTTCGGCGCCGCTCCCCGGCCACCGTCACCGCCGACCGCCGACGGCACCGACTCGGGGGCGTCATCGGGAGACGGTGCCACCCGGGGGGCCGGCCGCAGGGCGGCGGGGCGCAGGCGGGGCGGTAGCGCCCGCAGTGCGGCTGCGGCCAGCGCGACCGCCGCGACGGATATCGCGCCGACGACGATGCCGGATGCCGCCGGGAACGCGCCCTCGATCAGCATCGACACGCCGAACACGAGGAACAGCGCTGCCGCGCCCAGCTGGATCAACCGCTCGGGAAGGTGCTTGCCGGCCAAGGCGCCGACGAGGATCGCCAGCGCGTCTGCGGCCACCATGCCGATAGTGGATCCGATCCAGACGCCGACCCAGTCGTTGTCGGCGGCCAGGGTGATCGTCGCGAGCATCGTCTTGTCGCCGAGCTCGGCCAGCAGGAACGCGGACGTCACGGCGAAGAAAGCCGGTGCGCTGTTGCGTTGGGCCTTGCCGGCCTCGTCCTCGGAGAGCTTGTCGCCACGCAGCGTCCATAGACCGAACACGACGAAGGCGACGCCGGCGAGGATGCCCAGCAGGTGCGTCGGCAGGGCCGCGCCCAGGTAGTGCCCGACGGCGACGGAGATCAGGTGCACCGCCGTGGTCGCCACGGTGATGCCGGACAGCACCACCCACCAGCGATGGCGCAGTGCGAACGTCATGGCCATCAACTGCGACTTGTCGCCCAACTCGGCGACGAAGATGACGGCGAAACTCAGGATCAGAGCGGCAAGCACCCGAGACTCCTCGATCGGGTGGCTGTCGTCAGGGGCGATACAGATGCCTCCGGCCGACAACCACTAACGGTCTAACGGCCGAAGGTCTCGCCCACCGGAAACGCAAACGCACGCCGGCCGGACAACCGGGCCCGCGATGTACGCCGGGCCAGTATGTCGATTGTCCGATTGGGGGCTACTCCCCTTCGCTGACGCCAACACTACGTGCAGCGACGCACTACCCGCAACCCGTGCTTCGCGAAAGACCAACCGCAGCAATAAATTTGGGGCACCGCGTCAGAAAGTTCGGGTACCCTCACAACACTAAGCGGCCAGCAACATCGCCAGGATCGCCGTGTCGGGATGGCTGATCGGGTCCACGCCGACGCGGCTGACCATGCCGGTGATCGTGCCGTCGGACTCCGCCTCGACCCAGGCGGCGCGATGTTCCAACCCCAGATGCGGAATGCCGGGCAGCAGGACGCACCCCGACGCCGCACCCGTGCACTCCGGCAGCGACGGCGTGGTCTCCGAGGGGGGATGCAGCATCAGTAGTGCTGGCGGCTGACGTTCAGCGAAATGTCCTGGCGGAACGGCGGATTCACCGACCACCGTGCCCTCGGCGAGCACCAGACCGACGGTGCCCGGCTGCGGCTTGTCGGGGAGCTCCTCCCTGACGCCGAAAATCGTTGTCGTGGAGAGCAATCCGGGCAGCGAGGCGACGCGAACCGCGACCATCAGAAGCTGGGCCCATTCCTTGGTGGAGTTGGGCCAGCGGCCGGAAACCACAAAGCCCTTGAGGGCACCACGAGAATGAAATGGGGCGACTTCGACCGAACGTCCGGAACCATTTTCCATCTCGCCTCCGCGACACTCGTTATGCCAGTGCGACTCGACAGTGGGTCGGTTCGATTCAGGATGCGGTACGTAACGCCTGGCACGCAAGCGGACACGAGTGCTAACGAGAGGCAAATCGCCGTCGGATGGAAACCCCCGGGCGCGGGCTCAGAACAGAACGATCAGGGCGAGGATGCCCAGCAGCACGAGAGCGATGACTCCGGCCCGCAGCGCGGCCAGCATGTACGAGCGGTTACAGGTCGCAGACGGGGCATACCAATGCGACTGCTGCGACCCGGACTGAGCCCGGTATGGCTGCTGATATGCCATCACACCGTCCTGACCAGCATGTTCAACTACCGCCCCTAGTGAAAATCGTCACAGGTTAACTGTGAGCGCGATCATAACCCCATCGGTAGCGGTAAGAAAATTGGCCCACCGCCGTGACCAGCGCGCAGAAAATTTTTGGTTTGGTGTTTCGCGGTGCGGGGTATTGAAGATCACAGTCGGCGCGAAGGTGTCGGCGTGTCGTTCGGCGCGTCGCGGCCCCTCATCGGACGGTTAGTGGGCCAACCGATTTCGCTCGCTCGTAACCAAGTTGTTGATCAGGGCGCTCTACGGCCGCGCTGTTATCCACAGATACTGCCCGTCTCCATGGCGAGAAGGTGCGCTCACTGCCCATTAACCGGGGTAGAGCGCTGTGGATAAACCTGTGGAAACTGTGGATAGCCGATCATTGCTGCACGTCCCGAAAGGGTGTACTTGCACTGCGTGCCACAATTCCGGCTCGATGACGGCCCGCCGGGTCGCTCCGACTTGCGCTCGCGCTCGCTAGGCTGGTCCGCGTGATTCAGGTGTGCTCCCAATGCGGAACGCGGTGGAATGTGCGCGACCGCCAGCGCGCCTGGTGCCCACGCTGCAATGGCGCCCTGATGGCACCGACCGGTCCGCCGGATCCCCGCTGGAGCCCGGGCGCCACCACACATCCGCCGGCGCGCAGTCCCGCGCCGCAGACCGGCGCGCCCCGTCTGCCGTCAGGGTTCCGCTGGATAGCGGTCCGGCCTGGGCCGCCCCCGCCACCGCGCCGTCGTCATCGTCATCTCGGACCGACGCCCCGGTACGCCTACATCCCGCGCTGGGGGCTCGCCGACAATCTTCCGCAGGCCCCGGTGCAGGGCGAGTCCACCGCGAAAGAAGGGCCGGCACCCGTCACCGTCCGCGCCGCGCTGCTGTCGGGGATCGCCATCTTCGGCCTGGCCGCGGCGATCCACATCGTTCGCTACGTGTTGCTGCTGATCAATCGGACGACGCTGCTGCCCCCGCTGGTTGCCGGCGCGGCGCTGTGGCTCGGCGTGTTGCTCAGTCTGGCCGCCATCGTGTCGATGATCCTGACCGCGGGTGTCATGGCGTGGTGGTTGATCACCCGCCGCGCGGCGGTCTATGCGCATCTGGGACAGGACGACCCGCGGCCGGCCTGGGCGCTGTGGGTCGGCAGCTTGGTGCCGATCGCCAACTTGGTGTGGGCGCCGGTGTACGTCATCGAACTTGCGCACGCCGAACAGTCGGAGGCTCGGCTGCGCGGACCGATCGCCGCGTGGTGGATCGCGTGGGTGCTGTCGACCGCGGTATCGATCTTCGGGATCGCCACCAGCTTCACCACCAAGCCGCAGGGAATCGCCGACAACACCGTGACGGTCGTCATCGCCTATCTGCTGGGTGCGGCGGTGCTGGTGTTGTTGTGGCAGGTGTTCGACGCGTTCGTGCGCAAGCCGGTCGAACGGCCGCTGCACCGGTGGGTGATGGTCGGACAAGAACAGCCCGGTACCGATCAGCCGGGACCCGGCGAATCGGAAACGCCGCCAGCGGTTGAGCCAGACCAACGGGAACCGGCAGCATAGGCGTATGCACTCGGCCGGCGATCCGCACGGCGGGCACCCCTTCGTGGTGGCCCACCGGGGCGCGTCGGCCGATTGTCCCGAGCACACCCTGGCCGCCTACGAGCTGGCCCTGGCCGAAGGTGCCGACGGAGTCGAGTGCGATGTCCGCCTGACTCGCGACGGCCATCTGGTGTGCGTGCACGACCGCCGGGTGGATCGCACCTCGACCGGTACCGGCCTGGTCAGCGAGATGACACTCGCTGAACTCAAACGGCTGGACTGGGGTGCCTGGCACAGCAGCGCCGACGCCGAGAAGCCGCCGGAGGGAACCGGGCTACTCACCCTCGATGACCTGGTCCGGCTGGTTCTGGACTGGAACCGGCCGGTGAAAATGTTCATCGAGACCAAACATCCGGTGCGCTACGGCGGCCTGGTGGAGAGCAAGGTGCTGGCCCTGCTGCATCGCTACGGCATCGCCGCGCCGGCCTCCGCCGATCTGTCCCGCGCGGTGGTGATGTCGTTCTCGGCCGCGGCGGTCTGGCGGATCCGCCGTGCCGCGCCGCTGCTGCCGACCGTGCTGCTCGGTGAGACGTCGCGCTATCTGGGCGGCAGCGCCGCCACGACCGTCGGGGCCACGGCCGTCGGCCCGTCCATCGCCACGCTGCGGGAGCATCCCGAACTCGTCGACAGGGCCGCCGCCCAGGGCCGGGCCATGTACTGCTGGACGGTCGACCACTACGAGGACGTCGGATATTGCCGCGACCTCGGCGTCGGCTGGATCGCGACCAACCATCCGGGCCGGACCAAAGCCTGGTTGCAGAACCCGCTGGCGGTCCCCGGCGACTAGGGCTGAGCGTCGAGCACCGATTGCGGGATGGCCGAATCGGTGCGCAGCGCCTGGAACAGCTGGTCGGCGGCGTCGGTATCCCACACCACCACCGACCCGGAGCTGTTTCCGGTGAACTCACCGATCGGCACCGTGATCGCGGTGGTCGAGCCGTGCAGCGCCCAGCCCAGCTGGGCCAGATCCCAGACGTGGTCGCCGCTGTCGACAGTGAGCGATCCGACGGCGGCCTTCGGCACCGAGTACCAGCGCCACGGATTGAGCCACACCAGAGGACTGCTCGCCCGGTGCATCACGGCGGCCATGAACTCGCGCTGATGCACCATCCGATCCAGGTCGGCCCGCGGCGTCGCGCGGCTGCGCACGTAGCCCAGCGCCTTGCTCCCGTCGAGGGTCTGGCAGCCCGCGGGCACGGTGATCCCGGCCAGCGGATCGTCGATCGGGTCGGCAGGGCACACGTCGACACCGCCGAGCGCGTCGACCACCACGGCGAAACCATCGAAACCCACTTCGGCGTAGTGGTCGAGGTGTAGCCCGGTCGCTTCTTCGACGGTCTGTGCCAGCAGCGGCGCGCCGCCCTCGGCGAAGGCGGCGTTGATCTTGTCCTTGCCGTAGCCGGGAATGTTCACGTAGGAGTCGCGCGGCAGGGACACCATCGTGGTCGGTGCGCCGGAGCCCAACCCGGGGATGTGAACGAGCAGGATCGTGTCGGTGCGGCCGTTGCCGAGGTCACCGCCGGTCGCCAGCTGGGCTTGTTGCTCGGGGGTCAGACCGGCCCGGCTGTCGGACCCGACCAGCAGCCACGTCGTGCCCGCACCCGCCGCCGGCCGGTCGGCGTAGTCGAACACGGTGACCCGGTGCAGTGACGTGTCGATCCAGACGGCACCGCCGACGAGTCCGCCGACCACGAGCAGGACGACGATGATCAGTGTGGCGAAAATCCTTCGGCCCCAATGCTTCTTACGCTTCGGTGGCGCTGCTGGGGGAGGTGGTGGCGGAGGTCGCCGAGGTGGGGGAGGCGGCGGGGGCGTGGCCTGGCGCGGAGGTGGTTGACGGGGCGCCGGTGAAGGCGGTGGGGGTGCCGGGCGCGGGGGCGGTGGTGGTGGCCGATAGCCGGGTGCGCGGCGGATCACCTCGGAGGGCTCGCGGCGCGGCGGTGTGGCACGCGGTATCCGCTCGGTCGGCGGATCCGGCGCGGGGCGCCGCCGCCAGTCGTCGCTCACCAGGTCAATTTACGTGCCGGACTCACCTGAGCCAGCCAACATGACCGGCGAGTGCGACGTAACCCACGAATGCGACGGTGTCGATGACGCCATGCGCGATCACCAACGGCCACAAGCGCCCCGTCCGGCACCAGGCGTAGCCGAAGATCAGGCCCATCACCAGGTTGCCGAGACCCGCTCCGAACCCCTGATAGAGGTGGTACATCCCACGCAGGACGCTGGAGATCAGGATCGAGCGGTTCTGGCTGAGGCCCAGTTGCTTCAACCGGGTGATCAGGTACCCGACCACCACCACTTCCTCGGCGAAGCCGTTGGCGAACGCGGAGAAGATCAGGACCGGGATGCGCCACCAGGTGTCGTGCAGCGCCGACGCCTCGACCTGGGCGTTCATCCCCAGCCATCGCGCGGCCAGATACAGCAGTAGGCCGGGAATGCCGATCAGCGCGGCCAGGCCCAGACCGCCCAGGATGTCCGAACGCCAGCGCACCCGGCCGAGCCCGAGTCGTGCCGGGCTGGTTCCGCTGCGCCACAACAGATACAGGCCGAGAGCGCCCCAGGCCACCAACTGGGCGACGGAGGCCAGGTTCAGGCCGAGGTTGATCAGGTCGTAGCGAGATAGATTGGGATTCAACCGAACTCGTCGTCCGGCCAGTCCGGACAGGACACCGTCGAGCAACTGCAGGATCGCGGTGACCGCGCTGACACCGAAGGTGACGGCGAGCATGACGCCGATCTCGATGCGCAGCCCACGCCGGTCGGTGGCGAGGAAGTTGTCGCGGGGCGCGGTCACCCCGACACGGTAACGGCCCTACATGCGACGGGCGCGCAGGCCGTTGACGAACGGGCAGCCCATCAGCAGCCGGATCGCGCGACCCAGCGCGGGGACGTCGTGCACCGGTGCGGCGAACGGCAGGCGGACATCGTGATCGCCGTCGGTGCCCTCGACGCGTAGCCGCACGCCGTAGCGGTCCAGCCCGAGCGGGCGCACCCGCCCGCGCCGCAGTTGAGCGGGCAGCTTGCCGGCCAGTCGTGCGAGGACTTCGGGATGGTCATTGTCCAGATGCCGCAGCCAGGCCGATTCGAACTCGCAGAACGGGTCCGGCCGTGCGGTCAGCAGTTCGTGCAAACAGACGGTTTCGGCACCGCCGGCATCGGCGACGACGACGGACTCCACTTCCAGCAGGAACAGCGCCTGGCCGGACCCGATGTCCAGCAGTGCCGGGTTGGGGTGGTCGGTCGCGATCATGTCGACCATCGTGCGTACGGCGTGCCCGGGCACGCTTTGGACTCGGCCGCGGATCCACACCAGGGACCGCACCGGCTCTCGCAACGGCAGCGGGGCGTAATCGGTGAGCTCGAGCACGGCCGCGATGCCGTCGGTACCGGCGCAACGGGCGCGAGCCGCCAGCGCCGACTCGGAGTCCAGGCTGACCGCGAAGGATCCGCCGGGCAGAAGATGGTGCAGGGGTGTGGTGGCGGGGGCGACGTCGTCGGCGACCAGCATCGCTCCGGCCGCACGCGCACAGGCACTGCGAACGCGTTCGGCGGTGGTTGGTGTTGTGAGCGTCGCTGAGGTCATCGCGCACCTTCCGGCTAGTGAGGTAAGCCTAAGTTAACTACCGACGTGTGGTCGCGCAAGGCTTTCCCGCGAGACGGAACCGATAGGGTTGAACCGTGGCCCGCATCGCCTACCTCGGTCCCGAGGGCACGTTCACCGAAGCGGCACTGCTCAAGATGTGCGCGGCCGGTGTCGTTCCGGGTGACGGCGCCGCGCAGCCCGAGCCGACAGACAGCACCCCGGCGGCATTGGCGGCCGTCCGGGCCGGCACAGCGGATTTCGCGTGCGTGCCGATCGAGAACTCGATCGAGGGAAGTGTGCTGCCGACCCTGGACAGCCTGGCGACCGGTGTGCCGCTGCAGATCTATGCGGAACTCACTCTCGACGTTGCGTTCAGCATCGTGGTGCGTGACGGCCAGGACCGCGCCGCGGTGCGGACCGTTGCGGCGTTTCCGATCGCCGCCGCGCAGGTGCGTCGCTGGCTGAGTGACCATCTGCCGGATGCGGAACTGGTTCCGGCCCACTCGAATGCGGCTGCCGCTCAGGAGGTGGCCGCCGGCCGCGCCGACGCGGGGGTCAGCACGGCGCTGGCCGCGCAGCGCTACGGGCTGGGCACGCTGGCCGACGGGGTGGTCGACGAGCCCAACGCCCGGACGCGGTTCGTCCTGGTCGGCAGGCCCGGCCCGCCACCGCCGCGCACCGGCGCCGACCGCACGTCTGTGGTGTTGCGGATCGACAACACCCCAGGGGCGCTGGTGTCGGCGATGACCGAGTTCGGCATCCGCGACATCGATCTGACCCGGATCGAATCCCGGCCCACCAGAATCGAATTGGGCACCTACGTGTTCTTTCTGGATTGCGTCGGCCACATCGACGACTCCGCGGTCGCCGAAGCGCTCAAGGCGCTGCATCGACGCTGCGCCGACGTGCGATTCCTGGGATCGTGGCCGACGGAATCGGCCACCGGCGCGACACCGCCGCAGCCAGACGAAGCGGATCGCTGGCTGATCCGGCTCCGTGACGGGGACCCGACATGAGTGGGCGGCTGATCCTGCTGCGGCACGGGCAATCCCACGGCAACGTCGAGCGCCGCCTCGACACCCGTCCACCCGGTGCGGACCTGACCGACCTCGGCCGCGAACAGGCCCGCGAATTCGCCTTGTCCCGCAGCCGGCGTCCGGGACTTCTGGTGCACTCCGTCGCCCGGCGGGCCGCTCAGACCGCCGAGGAGATCGGTGCGCAATTCCGGCTGTCCGCCGAGGAATTCGAGGGCATCCACGAGGTGCAGGCCGGCGAACTGGAGAATCGCAACGACGACGATGCGATCGCGGAGTTCAACGCGATCTACCAGCGCTGGCACCAAGGCGAACTGACGGTTCCCATGCCCGGCGGGGAGAGTGCCAACGATGTGCTGGAGCGCTATCTACCGTCGATCACCGATCTGCGGCTGCGCTACCTCGACGACCACGCCTGGACCGACGACATCGTCGTGGTGAGTCACGGCGCGGCGATCCGGCTGATCGCGGCGACCCTCGCGGGGGTGGAGAGCACCTTTGTGCTGGACCACCACCTGGCCAACGCCGAGTCGGTGGTCCTGGCGCCGATCACCGACGGGCGATGGAGCTGCGTGCAGTGGGGATCACTCAGCCCGCCGTTCTACCCCGAGCCCGACGCGCATCCGATCGAGGACGCGCTCGAATCCATCGATCCGATGGGCTGAGGCGACTTCACACAGCCAATGAGTGAGTCGTTTGCTGAGAGCAGGAACACCCGACCGCTTCGCAATCGATCACCAACAGGTGAAGTACCAGCTCGGGATCGTCGCAATCCGGCTCGGTGCACTCGCCGCGATGCAGGTCGTGGACGATCAAGGTACCGTGGCAATGTGCCAGGCCAGCAGCGCATTCTCGGCAACTCGAATCCATGGTTCGTTCCTAGCACTGCGGTCCGACACTGCACGGTTGCCACGCTGACGCCAGCAAGCTAATTTTCGCCCGTCGCGAAATTAGCTATGCAATAGCTGGTGTGGTGAGATATCTTGAGTGTCCTCGGCCCTTCGGGGGTGGGCTGGTTAACTGCCGGGCCAGCCAGCAACTCGACGATTCACCCGGCAATACGAAGTAAGGACTGATCATGATGTCAGGTCGTTTGACTCGACAGATTGCGCTTTTTGCTGGCGGCCTCGCGATTGTCGGAATGGGCACGCTGACCGCTTGCGGTAACAACAAGGAAAAGGCGCCGGAGAGCACCACGCCGACCACCACCACCAGCGCTCCTGCGCCGTCGCCCACGGAGAAGGCTGTCGCGCCTGGTGGCCCCAACTCCTTCACGCCGACGGTCAAGGCTCCGCCCGCTCCGACCGCGCTGCCCGGCAACGTCATCACCGGCGGTAACTAGGCCGTTCGGTCGGTATCCCTCCGCAGCAACCCTCCGCCGACAGTGATCGGGGTCAATCGCCTCCGGGCACTGTCCGCGGTTGGTCTGCTCGGGGTACTGACCGCTGCTGTAGTACTGGTCGCTGATCTGCACCGTCCACCGGCACCCGCCGGTATCGGTGCGATCAGCGGCCCGTACGCGTCTCTGCTCGCCAGTTCCGTCGATCTCGGCCCGGCGCGCACCGATCACGTTCAGTTGACTGCTGCGCTGCGTGATGATTCTCGGCCCGATCTTTTGATGGGGTGGGCTGTCCAACAAAACCTTTCAGTGCGCTGGCGGCCCGGCGACAGCTGGGCGATTCTCGAAGGTGCGCCCGACGCGGTTTCCGGTGCGTTCGATGTCGACGTCCATGACTACCGCGGCAAACGCGGCCAGGTCTTCTACGCTTCACCCCAACAGCCGTCGGTACCGCAGTCGCTCACTGTGGAGGTGGCCGGCCTCGGTCGCATCCTCGGCTATACGCCGCACCGCGAGTCCAAGGTCTGGATGCTGCCCCTTGAGGTGCCCGACCAGGGACTGACCCCCAGCGCCCTATTGCGCACCTACAACGCGATGCCATTGCACGACAAGGGCTATACCGGCAAGGGCACCACGGTCGTGGTGTTCGCGTTCGACGGCTTCGACCAAGCCGACCTCGACACCTTCGCGTCGTCGTTCACCCTGCCCAAGTTCACCCCGGATGTGGTGGGCGGCATGCCGCCGGCACGGCGCGGCGAGGCGACGATGGACCTCGAGTCCATCCACGCGATCGCCCCCGACGCCAAGAAGGTGCTCGTCAATGCGCGGTCCACCGTCGAGGGCGACGGCTCCTACGAGAAGATCGCCAAACTCATGGAGGACACTGAGCGCACCTACCCCGGCGCGGTGTGGAGCTTCTCCATCGGCTGGGGTTGCGACAAGCTCATCACCGCCGCCGACCTGGTGCCGGTACGGGCGGCTCTGTCGTCCGCACATCGTTCGGGCACAACAGCTTTCGATGCCAGCGGTGACCTGGCCGGCCTCGACTGCAAGGGCGGCGACGAGTGGTCGTCACCACCGAGCGACAACGACGTGGGACTGGACGCCGTGGCGTCGATGCCGGAGATGACCGACGTCGGCGGCACGACGGTGTCCACCGACGACAAAGGGGACTGGCTCGCCGAGCAGTCCTGGTTCGACCCGCCACTGTCGCAAGGCACCGGCGGCGGTGTGTCGGCGCTCTTCGATCGGCCCGAGTGGCAGCAGCACCTCAGCGCGCCCAAAGGTGACGGCAAGCGGCTGACGCCCGATATCGCGGCCGTGGCCGACCCCTTCACCGGCGTGCAGATCGTGTTCAACCAGCAGGTGATCGTCGGCGGGGGCACTTCGCTGGCCGCACCCATCTGGGCCGGATTGACCGCGTTGATGAACCAGTTCGTGGTCGACAAGGGCGGTTCGCTGATCGGCAACATCAACCCGCTGCTCTACGCCATCGCCCAGGGCACGCCGCTGCCCGCCTTCCGTGACGTCGTGCTCGGCGGTAACGCGGTGGACAATGCCGGACCGGGCTATGACCTGGTGACCGGGCTGGGCACTCCCAATATCGAGAATCTGGCGCAGAATATCCTTGTGACCCAGAAGGTGGTCGGATGAGTGCGCCGGAGAACGGCATCGACGACGTTCCGACGATGCAATGTTCGGTCTGCCAGATCGACGTCCCCGCCGGGGCGTTCTGCGGCTACTGCGGCGCGCACGCGGCCGACGAACCCCACCGCGGACCGCGATGGCTGGGCCGGCTGCGGGGCGACACCTTTGGTGCGTCGCCGGGCGAGAGCGTCTTGCTGCCGGCGATAGCCAGCTCGCTGTTCCCGCATCTGCCACAGCGGTCCCGGACGCCATTCCGGGTGGGGCTGGCACTGGTGCTCGTCGGCCTGGTCGTGTTCGCCGTCGTGAAGATGCCCGCGGCGCTGATCACCGTCGCCGCGCTCGGGTTGCCGCTGTTGTTCGTGCTGTACCTCGCCGAATCGGCGGTGTACCGCGACATGTCCACATGGTCACTGCTGCTGGCCGGCACGCTGGGGGCGGCGCTCGGGGTGGGCTGGACGCTGTTGACGGGTCAGATGGTGGCCCGCGCCTATGGCGTGCCGATGGCCGCGGGCATGGCGATTCATCACCTTGTGCGCGAAGGCATGATCATCCCCGCGGGCGGGATGATCTTGATGCTGGTGCCCACGGTCCTGGTTCGGGTGCTGCGGCCGAATTCGCGAGAATCCCTGGACGGGTTCGTCGTTGGGGCACTGTCCGCGCTGATGTTCGCCGCCGGCGCGACCCTGACCCGGCTTGCACCGCAGTTCGCCACCGGACTGTTGGCGCACAGCCGTCCGATGAAGGGCCTGCTCGTCGAGGCGCTGTTGTGTGGCGTGACGATTCCGCTCACCGCCGCCGTGGCCGGCGGGATGATCGGTATCGCGTTGTGGTTCAAGGGCCAGAACTCCAACCCGCATGAGCACCCCGGCCGAACCCGCGCCGTGCTGTTCGCGTTGGCGATCGTGGTGGTGGTGATTCACACCGGTGTCGCGATCACCGACATCATGGGGATGGAGCAGCTCCGGATGCTGGCCGTCCACGTCGTGATGACGTTGGTGGTACTGGTTCTGCTCCGAATCGCGTTGCAGCTCGCGCTTCTTCACGAAGCGCACGATCCGATCGAGCTGGACGAGCCGCTGCTGTGCATCCACTGTCAGCACGTGGTTCCCGATATGGCGTTCTGCCCGGCGTGCGGCGTGGCCACCCGGGCGTCGTCGCGCGCGTCGCGACATGAGCGCCGTGAGTTGCGTCCGGTTCGACAGGTCGCCGCGGAGGGGTCGTGACCGCACCCTCGGCCGCTGCCGGCGAGGAGAAGTTCGTCGGGTATGCGCTGCCGGCCGGGCTCTATGTCGCCCCGGAAGTGCGGCGCCCCAAATTCAGTCGCACCGTCGGAATTTGGATGGCGGGGATCGTCGTCGTCGCCTTGATTCTGGTCGGGGTGTCACTGTCGGTCACCAAGAAGGCCCCGCGCTACATGTGTCCGCCCGAATGCGGTGCCCCGCCGATGGGCACGCCCGTGACGGGACTTCCCCGCTTCACCGCGGCGGACGGCTCATTCTCCGTGTCCTATCCGACAGCGAATTCGGCCTACGAGATCTCCACCGAAGGCAACGGCGTGACCGCGAAGTTCACCGCCGGGGATACCGGTGTGCTGCAACTGTTTTCCGAGCCAGCGAATGGCCGCGACCCGCAGACCATCGCCCGTGATCTGTTGAAGAAGAAGTTCCCCGACGCCAAGATCGCCTACGAGATCCCCAACGCGATGGTCGGCTATCAACCCGGCTACGGCGAGGTCGCCGACACCTGGCCGCAGGGGACGTCCAACAGCTACATCCGCCTGCGCACCGTGCTGCTGGTGGCGATCAAGAACGATCTGGCGCTGGTGGCCGGCGCTGTCGGCCCGTACCACGCGTTCGGTCCGGATTTCGGTCCCGGCCTCCCGTCAGGCGCCAACCTGCAGATCGCCCAGGACATGGGCAAATACGTCAACAGCTTCGCCTGGCAGGGTGACCCGCCGCGCTGAACTGCCTCAGCCCCAACCTAATTCGTGTAGTCGATCGTCGTCGATGCCGAAATGGTGTGCGATCTCGTGGATTACCGTGATCGCCACCTCCTCGACCACGTCGGCCTCCGTCTCGCACATGTCCAGCAGCGGTTCGCGATAGATCGTGACGGTGTCGGGAAGTGATCCGGCGTAACTGGAATCCCGCTCGGTCAGCGCGACGCCTTCGTAGAGGCCCAACAGGTCCGGGTCGTCGGGGTGGTGATCTTCGACCATGATCACGACGTTGTCGATCGCCTTGGCCAGCCCGGGCGGAATCAGATCCAGTGCGTCACCGACCAATTCCTCGAACCGCGCCGGGTCCATCCGGACGGGCACTAGGCCGGCGGTGGAACGGGGATGTCGGCGGGCCCGGGCGGCGGGCCCGCGGGTGCCGCCGGAGCCGGAGGACCGTCCATGGGCGGCGCGTCGGCGGGTGGCGGTGGCGCGGCGGGCACCGGTTCACCATTGACCACGTTGCCGTCGGCCGGCGGCGGCACTGCGGCGGGAGTGGTGGGTGCTGCGGTCGAACTCGGCGTCTGGGTTTGGGTCGCGGTCGCCGTCGACTGCTGCGGCAGGTGCTGGGTTTGGGTGGACTGGCTGGACTGGCTGCTGCTGTCGGTGGCCGACGGCGAATACGTGGTCGTCGGAACGTCGGGCAACAGCGGAATCGACGGGAGGTTCAGGCGCTCGGACGGAATGTCCGGGGGCGGTATCGGCGGCATGCCGTTGATCAGCAGCGCACCCTTGGCGGGGTTGATCAACGTCGCCCAGCCGCCGTTGCCCAGGGTGGCACCGATGCTGCACGCCACCTGGTGGCTGCCGGCGGTCCAACTGGGCAGCGAAATCGTGCTGTAGATCAGGGTCAGGGTGGTCGAGCGCAGCTGCACCGGCGCCAGGTAGGCGTCGGTCATCCGGGTGCACGCGTCTTTGATGAAGGCGTCCTGGTCGGCATCCGATGGCAATCCGCCGGAGAACTTCTCCGCGAGGTTCACCGTCCCCGTGACCTCCATGGCATGCGGGGCGCCGCAGTCGACGGGGATGTCGGTCGGTTGGTTGGTGGGCGGATCGATGCCCAGGCAGGTGCCGGCCGGCCAGACCTTGGACTGGTCGAGCTCGGCCACCCGGCCCTTGAAGGCGGTCTGCTGGTTGTCGGCTCCCGGCAGCTGCAGGCCGCACAGCATGCGTCGCTCGCCGTCCTGCTTCCAGGCCTTGTCACCCGACCACAGCATGCTGATGGTGAACTTGCTGTTCGGATCGAATTTGTCGCCCAGGTACCGCTCGACAGCCGGCTGGCATTGCTCGAGGCTGATCTGCTGGATCCGGGCGGCGCTCGGCGGCGCGGCGTTGGGCCCGTATTCGGTCCCCGGATAGGTGCGCATGTCGACGGACTCGGCCACCTCGAACTTGTGGTCGCCCTTGCAGTCGACGATGGTGGCCGCGTCGGGATTCTTGTCCCAGGTCAAACAGCTGCCCGACTTGGCGTTGGCGAAGGCCGCCGTCCCCTTGGCGCCCGACAACGGGTTGGACCCGGCGTAGCCGGCCAGCCGGTTGTTGTAGCCGATCGGCAACGCGGTGACGACACCCGCGATCAGAAGGCCGCCGAGCGCGGTCAGCAGCAGGGCCCGTCGGGTCGACGTGGCCTGGAAGGTGCCGAGAAACGTTCGCCTCGATGTGCCCGGTTCGGGCTGGTCAGGCGTCACGTCGTCGCGCTCGGATAACTGCAGCATCGCCCTCTATTGTGGCAGGCGCGGCGAGGCGTGTGACAAGTGATGCAGTTGTAATGTTATGGGGTTGTGCTGTGTCGTCGGCCGGAGGGGCCGACGCACCGCTGCGGCCAACTAGCTAGGGTTGCGGGCGTGATCGACCTGAAACTGCTGCGCGACGACCCCGATGCGGTACGGCGGTCCCAGCTCAGCCGTGGTGAGGATCCGGGCCTCGTCGACGCCCTGCTGGACGCCGACACCGCGCGCCGGGCGGCGATATCGAGAGCCGATTCACTGCGCGCCGAGCAGAAGGCCGCCAGCAAGAAGGTCGGTTCGGCATCCCCTGATGATCGGCCGGCGCTGCTCGAGCAGGCCAAAGAGCTTGCCGCGCAGGTGAAGTCGGCCGAAGCCGAGCAGGCTCAAGCCGAAGCGGCGATGACGGCCGCCCACATGGCCATTCAGAACGTCATCATCGATGGTGTTCCGGCCGGCGGCGAGGACGATTTCGTCGTGCTCGACGTGGTCGGTGAGCCTCGCGAGATCGAGAACCCGAAGGACCACCTCGAACTCGGCGAGTCGCTAGGGCTCATCGACATGGAGCGCGGCGCCAAGGTGTCGGGATCGCGGTTCTACTTCTTGACCGGCCGCGGCGCCCTGCTTCAACTCGGGCTGCTCCAGCTGGCGGTACGGGTGGCTACCGAGAACGGCTTCACGCTGATGATCCCGCCGGTGCTGGTACGCCCCGAGGTGATGGCCGGAACCGGATTCCTCGGTGCCCACGCCGACGAGATCTACCACCTCGCGGACGATGACCTCTATCTCGTCGGTACCTCAGAGGTGCCGTTGGCGGGTTATCACTCCGACGAGATCCTCGACCTCTCGGGCGGTCCGTTGCGCTACGCCGGATGGTCGTCCTGCTTCCGGCGCGAGGCCGGCAGTTACGGCAAGGACACTCGCGGCATCATCCGGGTGCACCAGTTCGACAAGGTGGAGGGCTTCGTTTACTGCCGCCCTGAGGACGCCGAGGCCGAACACCAGCGGCTGTTGGGCTGGCAGCGCCAGATGCTCGAGCTCATCGACGTGCCCTACCGGGTGATCGACGTGGCCGCCGGTGACCTCGGTTCGTCGGCGGCACGCAAATTCGACTGCGAGGCTTGGGTTCCCACCCAGCAGGCCTACCGCGAGCTGACCTCGACGTCGAACTGCACGACGTTCCAGGCTCGTCGGCTGGCCACCCGGTACCGCGACGAGAACGGCAAGCCGCAGACCGCGGCGACCCTGAACGGGACGCTGGCCACAACGCGGTGGCTGGTCGCGATCCTGGAGAACCATCAGCAGCCTGACGGCAGCGTGCGTGTTCCCGCCGCCCTGGTGCCTTACGTTGGGACGGAGGTCCTGCAACCGTGATCGAACTCGACCTCGATGAGGTGCGCGGCTGGTTCGGCTTCGGCGTGGCCGGAAACTTCGCCGGCCATCTCGAACAGGCCGGCGAGGCAGTCGATTTCGTCAACGTCAAGACGGAGGGCAAAGAAGGTTCAGCCCCCAAGGGAATCTTCCCGTGGTACGCGCCCGGGCACGACAGTTTCCTGGGGGAGTTTCCGCTGTCCCACGACGCGCTGATGGTGCCCAAGACGACGGAGGCCGACGGCCCGCTGAACCTGCAGATCGAGCCCGAGGTCGGGTTGGCCTGTGACGTGGTGTGGGAGGGCGACACCGTGGTCACGCTGCGACCGTTTGCGCTCGGCGCGTTCAACGACTGCTCGATCCGCCGGCCCAACGCGGCCAAGATCAGCCACAAGAAGAACTGGGGCCCGTCATCGAAAGGCGTTGCGCACCAGTTCTTCGACATCAGCGACCTCACCCCGGACGGCCCGACCGCGACGCTGCGGCTGCTGTGCCATCTGCGCACCGCCGACGGCGTGCACCACGAGTACGGGGTGGACAGCCCGCTGCTGGGCTACTCGTACTACGGCGAGGTGTTGCTGGACTGGATCGTCGAGCGGTTGGCCAACCAAAAGGGTTCGCCCGATACGCCTTTGGAGGATGTCGGAGCGCTCATGGTCGCGTCCGGGCGTCCGAAACGGGTACTGATCGGCATCGGTGCGACGCGCTACACCAAGCTGGGGGAGTCGACGTACCTGCAGCCGGGCGATGAGGCCATCGTGCGGGTGTACGACACCGAGAGCGACGCGGCATCCGAACTGCGCCAGTTGGTCTGGCAGCCGTAGTCCTTTCCTCACTGCGCCCAAACCGACGTTTGGACGCAAAAGGTCGAGTGGATCGCGCCATTTCGTCGATCTCGGCGCAGGCGTGCAGTGACTAACCCAGCAGCTCGTTCAGCACTGTCAAGAACTCCTGCGGCTTCACCGGGGTGAACGCCGGGCTCGGATAGGTGCCGGGCACGTCGAGGGTCACCAGTGTGGATTTCACCGGACGGTAGATGTCCAGCGGTAGCCACCGGCGCAGATCCGAACTGCCCCAGAACCGGAAGCGCTGCATCCAGAATCCCAGCGGCTCGGCCTTGTATCCCCGGATCGAGTGCAGGGGAATCACTTTCGCAGTACCCGACGGAAAGTGATAGCGCCGCAACGTCAGTGCGTAACGGTCCAGCTGGACCAGGCCGTCGTCGTAATGCTGCTGCGGTGGGGCGCTCATTGTCGAGAACACCGCAGCTCGTGGCCTTTGGTGGTCAGGCATCGTCCGGTCTCCAGATTCCACTGCCAGCCGTGCAGGTTGCACGTCAACGTCGAGCCTTCCACCACACCGAATTTCGACAGGTCGGCTTTCAGGTGCGGGCAGCGGCGTTGCATCGTGTACCCACCGATCTCCACGTCGCTGCTGTCGTCGTGGGTCTCGGCGAACCAGCCGTCCGCGTAGGCGATCCGCTCGTCGGTCAGGCACTTGAAGAAGGTGTACAGGTACTCGTTGTAACCGCCGACCCGCCACGCGCGGAAGCGGGTGGACAGGAAGATCGTGTTCACCCAGTCCGGTTCGTCGTCACGCAGAACGGTCCGCACCAGCTCCGGGGCGATCTCGAAGCCGTACCGGAACTTCTCGTCGGCAATCGGCTCCCGCACAACGCGTTTCGGGAAGTCCACCACGATGGTCTCCGGTCCGACCCGCAACTCCACCGCGTAGCCGATACCGTCGCAGATCTGGTCGCTCTGCAGCATGATGGGTTCGAATTTCGCGCGCAGCGGCTCCAGCAGTGATTCGCCCGTCGCCGGCGCCCACCGCGCCTTCTCGGCGGCCAGCACCGGCGCCATCCGTTCGGCGTAGGCGGCGATGTAGTCGGCCTTGCCGGTGGTGAAGATCGCCTCCACCTCGGGGGTCGGGATCGGGTGTTCGAGCGAATTCAGTTCCGGCCCGGTGAAATCGGCGACCGACCCAGGGATCATCAGCAGGCCGCCGTCGTTGCCGTTGCGCCGCATCTGGTCCAGGAAGACCATCTGGTCGGGGAAGATGTTGGCCGGGTCGCCGTGGTCGTCATTGAGGTCACGCAGTTCGGGATCCAGGAAGCATGGCGGCCCCGCCGACGGGATCACCCAGGTGGCACCGACATCGGCGATGAACTGCCTGCAGCGGTCCATACCGCGCTGACGCTTCTGAGTGCCGAACGACTGCTTGGCGCGCTCGGGCATGTCGTAGACCATCGGGTACCAGATCGCGCCCGAGTACTGCAGCATGTGCACGTCGATATGCCCGAATGCATCGGCCAGTAGGTCAACCGCGAGCGGGCGCGAGTCGTTCATGTTGAACACCGTCGTGGTGCCGTCGGAGACGACCAGCCCGGAGTCGCCGATCGGGCCGTCGGCCGGGGCCCGCAGCGCCACGATCATCACGTCCAGCTCACCCTTGGGCCCGCTGACCCGATGCTTCACGGAGTCGGTGGTCTCGTAGAAGCGGTGGAAGCCCAGCGCCTCGAGTTCGCGCTTCAGGTCGGGCACCGGGAAGTCCGGCAGCAGGACGACCGCGTCCTTGTTGACGTAGTCGGTGAGCAGCTTGGGGTCGAAGTGGTCTTTGTGCAGGTGTGAGACGTAGAGGTAGTCGCAGTCGCCCAGCGCGGCCCAGTCCAGGGCGCTGTTGTCAGGGAAGACGAACCACGATCCGAAATAGGCGGGGTTCAGCCAGGGGTCGCACAGGATGCTTCCTGCCTGGGTGTCGATCCGAAAACCGGCGTGACCGATGCTGGTGACCTGCACAAATCCCCTTTTCCGTGGTAACTGCACCAGCCACGAGCTTAGCCGCCAACGGTTCGCGAGCTAGGCTGACCGCTGTGGAACCGGTATATGGAACGGTCATTCAGCTCGCCCGCCTGACGTGGCGGGCGCAGGGCTTGAAGTTCACCGTGACCGGCGTCGAAAACCTACCCGCGACGGGTGGTGCTGTCGTGGCCATCAACCACACCAGCTATTTCGACTTCACTTTCGCCGGGCTGCCCGCCTACCTGCAGGGCCGCGGCCGCAAGGTGCGGTTCATGGCCAAGCAAGAGGTCTTCGACGCCAAGATCACCGGTCCGATCATGCGCAGCCTGCGCCACATCCCGGTGGACCGGGCCAGTGGCGCCGCCTCCTTCGACGCGGCCTGCCTGGCGTTGAAGGCCGGCGAACTGGTCGGCGTCTACCCCGAAGCGACGATCAGCCGCAGCTTCGAGCTCAAAGAATTCAAGTCCGGGGCGGCGCGCATGGCGATCGCCGCCGACGTTCCGATCATTCCGCACATCGTGTGGGGCGCTCAGCGCATCTGGACCAAGGGCCGTCCGCGCAAGATGTGGCGCCCCAAGGTGCCGATCGCGATCGCGGTCGGGGAGCCCATCGCGCCGACGCTGCCGGCCAATGAACTGACCGCGCTGCTGCACTCGCGTATGCAGCATCTTCTCGAGCAGGTGCAGGACCGCTACGGCCCGCATCCTGCCGGCGAATTCTGGGTGCCGCACCGGCTGGGCGGGGGTGCTCCGACGTTGGCCGAAGCATCTGCGATGGACGCGGCCGAGGCTGCCGAGAAAGCGGCCAAGAGGGCACAACGCCCAGACCCGCCGGGGTAGCACCATGGAACCCGTCTTTCGCTCCCTGGAGATCCTCGCCTCGATGGCAGTCCGGGCAGTGGGGTCAACGATCACCTTCGAGGGTCTCGACAACATCCCCGCCCACGGTGGTGCCGTGGTGGCGATCAACCACACCGGTTACGTGGATTTTCTGCCAGCCGCGTTGGGTACCCGCCAACGCAGACGCCGCATCCGGTTCATGATCAAGGCCGAGATGCAAAACGTGCGGACGGTGAACTTTTTGATCAAGCACACGGGCACCATCCCGGTGAATCGGCAGGCCGGCGCCGGTGCGTACGCCGAAGCGGTGCGCGCGCTCAAGGCCGGTGAGCTCGTCGGGGTCTATCCCGAGGCCACCATCAGCCGGGCGTTCGTCTTGAAGGACTTCAAGAGCGGGGCCGCGCGGATGGCCCTGGAGGCGCAGGTTCCCATCGTCCCGTGCATCGTCTGGGGCGCTCATCGGGTGTGGACCAAAGATCACCCGAAACGGTTGGGCCGCAACAAGATTCCATTCACCGTGCGGTACGGGCGGGCGCTGCCGCCGGTAGGCACAGCCCGCGATCTGGAAGGTGCGCTCAGAGAGCAGATGAGCACGATACTGCGTGAGGTCCAGCGGGCGTATCCGCACCCGGAAGGCGAATACTGGGTGCCGGCCGAGCTCGGGGGCGGCGCACCGACTCTGGACGAGGCCAAACGGCGTGACGAGGCCGAGTTGGCCGAGCGTGCGCGCCGCATGGGGGAGCACAGCTGATGCTGCCCGCGATGATCGCCACCGATGTGGATGGCACCCTCCTCGACGAGGACGAGCACGTCACCGCGCGCACCCGCAGCGCGGTGCAGGCAGCGGTGGCGTCGGGCGTCACGTTCGTGTTGGCGACCGGCCGCCCGCCGCGGTGGGTGCCACCGGTGGTCGAGGAATTGGGATTCGCGCCGATGGCGGTGTGCGCCAACGGTGCCGTGATCTACGACCCCGATCAGGACCGCATCATCTCCGCGCGCACCTTGTCGGTCGAGGTCCTCACCGAACTCGCCGACATCGCCACCCGGGTGATCCCCGGAGTGGGCCTGGCTGTCGAGCGGGTCGGACGCAGCGCGCACGACTCGGCCACGCCGCAGTTCGTCAGCTCACCCGGTTACGAGCACGCCTGGCTCAACCCCGACAACACCGAAGTCGCGATCGAGGACCTGCTCAGTGCGCCGGCGGTCAAGCTGCTGATCCGCAAGGCCGGCGCTCTCAGTGCGGACATGGCTGTGGAGCTTGCGAAACACATTGGCCCGCAAGGTGATATCACCTACTCGACCAATAACGGTCTGATCGAGATCAACCCGATCGGAACCAGTAAGGCGACCGGCGTCGAACACATCGCCCGGCCGCTGGGGATCGCCGCCGACGATGTGGTCGCCTTCGGTGACATGCCCAACGACGTTCCGATGCTGCGCTGGGCCGGGCTGGGCGTCGCGATGGGCAACGCCCACCCGGAGGCGATCGCTGCCGCCAATGAGGTGACCGCGACCAACGCCGACGACGGCCTGGCCCGGGTCCTCGAACGTTGGTGGCTGTAGACCTAGGCGATCGGGTTGGTGATGCGGCTGAACCGCTCCAGCTGCACGGGCGGCCCGTCGGCCGGTGGCGGCGGCATCACCAGGGTCAGCCCGTCGACCACCCGCAGCACGTTGTGCGTCTGGCGGTCGAAGTTGAGGGTGCCGTGCTGGAAGTTCTGCACGATCCACTCGGGTTCCTGGATCTCACCGCTGGTCGGCAGGCCCAGCGCTCCACGTTCATAGCCCAGTGATGCCCAGGCCTCGTAGATCGCACCGGTGAGCGGCTGCGCGTCGGTGGTCGGTGACCAGTACACGGCGCCGTGTTCGAAGGTCACATACCGCGCGTTGCCGTCGGCGGCGGCCTCCGGCGTCGTCGGCATCCCCAGCGGTGAGTCTTTGCCGCCCATGGCTTCCCACTTGGCCAGGATCGCGCCGCCGCGCAGCGAATCCATCAGGTCCGGTGGTCTGTTGAACCTCGACGCGATGTCGCGGATCTGATTCAGCGCCGCATAGCCGGCGTTGCCCGGGCATGCGGTGTTGCCGACGTCGCGGTGCGCGAAGATCGTCGGCAGCGTCGGCGTGGTGCCGGCGGGGAAGAACGTGTAGTCGCCCCCGGCCGACCGCAGCATCGTGGTGCCCAGTGGGTTGACGTGGTCCAGGCCAAGCCGCCAGCCGAGCAGCCTGCCGACCGTTCGGACCAGGATGTCGGTGGGTGGCACGTCCTCGAAGTCGCCGATCATCGACACACCCCACACGTCGGTGTTGAAACCGCCTGTGTGCGAACCGAGGACGTCTTTGGTGATACCACCGGCACGGCCTTCGAACACCTGGCCGTACTTGTCAACCAATGCGTTGTAGGCGATGTCGCACCACCCCAGAGTGCGGGTGTGGTAGGCGTAGATCGAGCGGACGATCTCAGCGGAGTCTTCGGGGGCGTAGTCGTTGCTGCCTGCGGTGTGGTGTACCACCGCCGCGCGAATTCCGTTGCCGTAAGAAGGGTTACCGCAGCGGATGTGCTCGTCGGCACCCCACTGGGCACGGCTGATGATGTTCGGTGGTTGGCCGGGTCCCAGAGCCGCCGTCGGCGGTTGCCACTGCGAGTCGACCGGTGCCCTGGGCGGCGGGGTGATCAAGACTGCCGAGATGTTCTGCGCGAATGGTTGTTCGACGGTGGCGGGCACGTAGCCCAGGTTCTTGCCGGTCTCGGGTGGGGCGGTGGTGACGGGCGCGTTCGGCGGCCGGGTGACTGCGATCTGCACCGATGTGGTGGTTCCCACGAACACCGGGTCGGTGCCGCGGGGACCGCCGTGCTGGCTGTCGTCGGCGTTCGATTCCAGAGTCTCCGCGGTGTACCACGGGCCCCAGGTGCCGTCCGGGCGCTTGGCGCGTACCCGCGCCGATGTTCCGGTCAGGTCGGTCCCCGTTAGGGCGACCATCGAGAACGGTGTCGGCTGGCTGATCTCGCGCACGGTCACGCCGCCGCCGACGCCGGTCAGCGGTTGCTGCGAGAGCACGGTGTCGGCTGCCTTGGGCCCGTCGGGGCGTTCTGATCCGGGCGCGCCGGTGATTGCCCACGGCAGGATGACGACGGTCGCCGCGATCGCGGTGAACACGAGTGTCGGCGCAGGTCGGCGGGGCAGCACAAGGCGATGTTACGTATGTGCCTTCTGATACCAGTGTTTCGACACGGGCCAGTGTGAAGAAAGTGATACTTGATGCCTGCAACGGCACCGCAGGGGCCTCTCCGGGTTCACTGCCCTAGCGGCCTGACCCACCCTGCGGTGCCGTTCCGACGCAGGTCTTTTCTTAACCGGCGGGGGCTGGGGCTGCCGCGGGAGCGGCAGCGGCGGCCGAGGCGCCCTGCATGGCCTGGGTGATCGACGGCATCACCACACCCTTGAGCAGGTCGATCGCCTGGCCGACGCCGAGTTGGTTGGCGGCGCTGCTGAGATCGCTGATGATCCCGCCGGAGGCGGCCGGTGCGCTGGGCATGGCCAGCGAGGGATCACCGAGGATCGGATAGGTCCCGTTCACCGGACCCAGCGGAGCACTGATCGGCTGCTCGCTGGGCAGACCGAGGCCCGTCGCCGAGGGGCTGGTCAAGCCCGGTGTTGCCAGCGACGGAGTGGTGCCGAGCTGCGGAGTCGTCAGTGCCGGGTTGGTCAACCCGGGATCGGTCAGCGACGCCGACGGCAGGGTGGCCCCTGGAGTGGTGAGGCCGGGTGTCGTGAGACCCGGGGTGGTGACGCTCGGCGTGGTGAGGCCGGGCGTGGTCAATCCTGGAGTCGTCAGACCCGGTGTGGTCAGACCGGGCGTGGTCAGACCCGGGGTCGTCAGCCCCGGGGTGGTGAGCCCGGGCGTGGTCAGACTCGGGGTGGTGAGCCCGGGTGCGGTCAGCCCGGGTGCGGTCAGACTCGGGGTGGTCAGGCCCGGCGCGGTCAAGCCCGGCGTGGTCAGCAGCGGGCCTGCCTGCGCCGGCTGGGCGCCGGCGGGGCTCAGGCCCGTAGGCAGTGGCGGCAGGTTGATCCCGAACTGCGACAGACCTTGCTGCAGTGCGGACATCAACTCGTTGGGCAGGTCGGTCACCACGGCGGCGCGAACGAATTCGCGATGCTCGGGCGCCTTCTGCGGGGCGGCGGTCAGTTCGACCACACCAATAGCTGCAATTGGACTTGCGACGGCCAATGCGGCGACTGCGCTCATGGCTGTCGAGAGCTTGCGTCGACGGCTGTTAGGCACGGAAGTCTCCTCAATATCTAGACAGCGTTCGTGTCTGATCACTTCGTAGGGCTCGATTTTCGGCCGTGCGCCGAGTCCGAAGCCAACGTGATTGATGGTACGGCTGTGACTAGTGTGTCTAGAGTGACGATGCTGAATCGTGAGCCAATTGCGACCTTGGAGCGTTACCGGCGCATGTGATTTCCCGCCGGCGTCCGGGCTTGCGATGCGGGTCACACCGCGCCGGTCCGATAACCTAGGCGCCGATGAGCAGTTCAGAATCCCCGGTCGCTTCGCTTCTGCCCGCCGGTCAAAATTCCGGGATCGACTCAGGCCCCTACGACCTCTTCGTCGTCGGCTCCGGCTTCTTCGGCCTGACCATCGCCGAGCGGGTGGCCAGCCAGCTGGGCAAGCGGGTCCTGGTCGTCGAACGCCGGTCGCACATCGGCGGCAACGCCTACTCCGAGCCGGAGCCGCAGACCGGCATCGAGATCCACCGCTACGGTGCCCACCTGTTCCACACCTCCAACCAGAGGGTGTGGGACTACGTCCGGCAGTTCACCGATTTCACCGGATATCAGCACAGGGTGTTCGCCATGCACGGCGGCCAGGCCTACCAGTTTCCGATGGGGCTCGGACTGGTGGCGCAGTTCTTCGGCAAGTACTTCACCCCCGACGGGGCCCGTCAGCTGATCCAGGAGCAGGCCGCCGAGTTCAAGACCGAGGAGGCCGCCAACCTCGAGGAGAAGGCGATCTCACTGATCGGCCGGCCCCTCTACGAGGCCTTCGTCAAGGGCTACACCGCCAAGCAATGGCAGACCGACCCCGCCGAACTCCCGGCAGCCGTCATCAGCCGCCTGCCGGTGCGCTACACGTTCGACAACCGCTACTTCAACGACACCTACGAGGGCCTGCCGGTCGACGGCTACACGAAGTGGCTGCAGAACATGGCCGTCGACGACCGCATCGAAGTCAGGCTGGAGACCGACTGGTTCGACGTCCGCGACGAACTGCGGGCCGCCAGCCCTGACGCCCCGGTGATCTACACCGGGCCGCTGGACCGCTATTTCGACTACGCCGAGGGTCGGTTGGGGTGGCGCACCCTGGACTTCGAACTGGAGGTGCTCCCATGCGGGGACTTCCAGGGCACCCCGGTGATGAACTACAACGACCTCGACGTCCCCTACACCCGCATCCACGAGTTCCGCCACTTCCACCCGGAGCGCGAGTACCCGACCGACAAGACGGTCATCATGCGCGAGTACTCCCGGTTCGCCGACGACGACGACGAGCCCTACTACCCGATCAACACCGAGTCCGACCGCGCGCTGCTGGCCGCTTACCGCAGCCGGGCGCGGGAGGAGACGTCCGCGAACAAGGTGCTCTTCGGTGGCAGGCTGGGCACATACCAATACCTGGACATGCACATGGCGATCGCCAGCGCGCTGAACATGTATGACAACACCCTGGCGCCGCACCTGCGCGACGGGACCCCGCTGACCGAAAGCAGCACAGAATGAGCGAGATTCCGTCCGGCCCGATCGCGGCCGGAGAAACCAAGGCCGTCAGCCTGCTGGCGCGGGTGATCCTCCCGCGTCCCGGCGAGCCGCTCGACGTCCGCAAGCTCTACATCGAAGAGTCCGACACCAACGCACGCCGGGCGCACGCGCCCACCCGCACCACCTTGGAGATCGGCGCCGAGTCCGAAGTCTCGTTCGCGACCTACTTCAACGCCTTCCCGGCCAGCTATTGGCGACGCTGGTCGACGCTGGAATCGGTGGTACTGCGCGTCGAGGTCACCGGATCGGCCCGCGTCGACGTCTACCGGTCCAAGGCCACCGGCGCCCGAATCACCGTCGGCGGCACCGAGATCAGCAGCCCGGATGCGACGACGCCGACCTCTGCGGAATTCGAGATCGGCCTGGACCCGTTCGAAGACGGCGGCTGGGTCTGGTTCGACATCACCACCGACACCAACACCACGGTGCACGGCGCCGGTTGGTACGCCCCGGTGCCGGCTCCGGGCCGGGCCAGCGTCGTCGTGGGCATCCCGACCTTCAACCGGCCCGCCGACTGCGTCAACGCGCTGGCCGCACTGACGTCGGATCCGTTGGTGGACAACGTGATCACCGGCGTCATCGTGTCGGATCAAGGAACCCAGAAGGCGAAAGACCATCCCGGGTTCGATGCCGCCGCCGCGGCGCTGGGTTCGCGTCTGTCCATACACAACCAGCCCAACCTCGGCGGTTCGGGCGGTTACAGCCGGGTGATGTACGAGGCGCTGAAGAACACCGACTGCGAACAGATCCTGTTCATGGACGACGACATCCGCATCGAGCCCGACTCCATCCTGCGGGCCTTGGCGCTCAACCGATTTGCGAAGGTTCCGACCCTTGTCGGCGGCCAGATGCTCAATCTGCAGGAGCCCAGTCACCTGCATGTCATGGGTGAGATGGTCGACTCGGCCAACTTCATGTGGACCGGCGCGGTCAACACCGAATACGACCACAACTTCGCCAAGTACCCGCTGAACGACGAAGAGGAATATCGCAGCCGGCTCCTGCACCGTCGGATCGACGTCGACTACAACGGCTGGTGGATGTGCATGATCCCGCGGCAGGTCGCCGAGGAGCTCGGTCAGCCGCTGCCGCTGTTCATCAAATGGGACGACGCAGACTACGGTCTGCGGGCCGGCGAGCACGGCTACCCCACCGTCACGCTGCCCGGCGCCGCGATCTGGCACATGGCGTGGAGCGACAAGGACGACGCCATCGACTGGCAGGCGTACTTCCACCTGCGCAACCGGCTGGTGGTGGCCGCTCTGCACTGGGATGGAAACGTCCGCGGCCTCATCGCCAGCCACATGAAGGCCACCCTCAAACACCTTCTGTGCCTTGAGTATTCGACTGTCGCGATCCAGAACAAGGCGATGGACGATTTCCTCGAGGGGCCCGAACACATCTTCTCCATCCTCGAGTCTGCACTGCCCGAGGTCCGCCGGCTGCGGTCGCAGTATCCCGACGCCGTCGTGCTGCCCAGCGCCACCACATTGCCCACGCCGTCGGACAAGCGGTGGCGCCGCAAAGTCAGCATCCCGACCAACCCGCTGTCGATCGCTGTGCGGCTCGCCCGCGGCGTGGCCCACCAGCTGAGGCCGCACGATCCCGTGCACCACGAGCGTCCCCAGATCAACGTCGCGACCCAGGACGCCCGGTGGTTCTCGCTGTCCCGGGTCGACGGCGTCACCGTCACCACCGCCGACGGCCGCGGCGTGGTCTACCGGCAGCGCGATCGAGCGAAAATGTTTGCGCTACTGCGGGCTTCGACGCGCCGCCAGGTGCAGCTGGCCCGCAAGTTCAACCGGATGCGCAAGGTCTACCGAGACGCACTGCCGACGCTGTCGAGCAAGGAGAAGTGGGAAACGGTGTTGCTCGAGAGCTCGTCCAGCCATGGCTGAGGTCGAGCCGGTCGCGCCGCCCGCGAGCGGTGAGATCGCGGCCCTGGTCACCATCCAATCGACCTTGGGTACGCCCCGGGTGATCGAGGTGGCCCGCGCGATGTCGCACTTCGGCGAACATGCCCAGGGCTGGGTGGCAGTGTCGGCGCTCGGTGCGCTGGCCATGCCGAAGCGGCGAAGGGACTGGGTGCTGGTGGGCGTCGGCGCGGTGGCCGCACACGCGGCCGCGATCGCGATCAAGCTGGTGGTGCGCCGCGCGCGCCCGAATCACCCCGCGGTCGCGGTCAACGTCGGCACGCCCAGCGCGCTGAGCTTTCCCTCGGCGCACGCCACCTCCACGACTGCCGCGGCTATGCTGCTGAGCCGGGCCACCCGCTCACGGCTGCCGCTGGCAGTGGTGCCCGCGATGGCCTTGTCGCGGCTGGTGCTCGGCGTGCACTACCCGACTGACGTGCTCGCGGGGGCGGCGGTCGGCGCCGTTGTCGCGACGACGGCCGGCCGTGTCGCCGCACCGCAGAAGGAGAAGCGGAAATGAGCGCCCATGAGTGAGGGAGCGGCGCGGGTCGCCGGACCGCCGAGCAATCTGTTCACCGGGATCATCAAGGCCATCCGCCCTCGCCAGTGGGTCAAGAACCTGCTGGTGCTGCTCGCCCCGATCGCCGCGCTCGGCGGCAACGTGCAATACGACTACAAAGAGGTCGCGGTCAAGATTTTGATCGCGTTCGCCTCGTTCTCGCTGGCCGCCTCCTGCATCTATCTGGTCAACGACTCGCGGGACGTCGAAGCGGACCGTCAGCACCCGACCAAGCGGTTCCGCCCGATCGCCGCGGGAGTGGTTCCGCCGGGGCTGGCCTACACGTTGGCCGTCGTGCTGGGCGTCGCCGCGCTCGGGCTGTCGCTGCTGGCCTCGGTGAACCTGCTGATCGTGATCGGCGTCTACATTGCCATGCAGCTCGCCTACTGCTTCGGGCTCAAACACCAAGCGGTGCTGGACATCTGCATCGTGTCGTCGGCCTACCTGATCCGTGCCATCGCCGGCGGTGCAGCAGCCGGGATCCCGCTGTCGCAATGGTTCCTGTTGGTGATGACCTTCGGATCGTTGTTCATGGTGGCCGGAAAGCGTTATGCCGAACTGCAGCTCGCCGAGCGTACCGGCGCCAAGATTCGCAAGTCGCTCGAGAGCTACACAGCCTCTTACCTCCGGTTCGTCTGGACGGTGGCGGCCACCGCGATGGTGGTCTGTTACAGCCTGTGGGCTTTCGAGCGGGACGGGGCCAACGCGTCCTGGTACGCGGTCACGATCATTCCGATCACCATCGCGATCCTGCGATACGCGGTCGACGTCGACGGCGGATTGGCCGGCGAACCCGAAGACATCGCGTTGAAGGATCGGGTACTGCAGCTGCTGTTGCTGGCGTGGATCGGGACCATCGGTGCAGCGATCGCCTTCAGTTGAGCACCTGACGCCTGAACCGGTTTCGGCCGCGCCGACCGGGCGCCGCCTGGTGCGGGTGAGCCTCTGGATCGGCGTCGTGGTGACCGCGGCGCTGTGGGCGTGGGGTGCCTGGCAGCGCCGCTGGATCGCCGACGACGGTCTGATTGTGCTGCGCACGGTGCGCAACCTGCTGGCAGGCAACGGGCCGGTGTTCAACGCCGGCGAACGCGTGGAATCCAATACCTCCACGCTCTGGACCTACCTGAACTATCTCGGCGCACTGATCGCCGGTCCGGTGCAGCTGGAGTACGTCGCGCTCGCGCTTGCGCTGAGCTTGTCCGTGGCCGGCGTGGTGATGATAATGCTCGGCACCGCAAGACTATTCGCGCCCGGTCTGATAGGCCGCCGGGCCGTGTTACTGCCCGCGGGGGCCGTGGTCTACATCGCGATCCCGCCCGCACGGGACTTTGCCACCTCGGGTCTGGAGAACGGCCTGGTGCTGGCCTGGATCGGCTTGCTGTGGTGGATGATGGTCTGCTGGGCGCAGGCACCCCGGCTGCAGCGCGGTGGCCCGGTTTTCACCGCCGCGCTGGCCTTCGTCGCAGGCTTGAGCGTGCTGGTGCGGCCCGAACTCGCCCTGATCGGCGGCCTCGCATTGGTCATGATGCTCGTCGCGGCCAAGGGCTGGACCACCCGTGTGATCATCCTGGTTGCCGGCGGCTTGTTCCCGGTGGGCTATCAGATCTTCCGGATGGGTTACTACGCACTGCTTTTCCCGCAGACCGCGCTGGCCAAGGATGCCTCGGGGGACAAATGGGGGCAGGGCCTGATCTATTTGGCCAACTTCAACCAGCCCTATGCGCTGTGGCTGGCGGCGCTGCTGGTGATCGCACTGGGCGCGGTGGTGGTGGCCGCGCGTGATACCCCGTCGCGGGCCGGCGAACCGGATCCGTCCGGCGACCGCGGCCTGCTGGCACGCAGAATCCAAAGTCCCACTGCCGTTGTGATTTTCATGCTCGTCAGTGGCCTGCTGCAGGGTCTGTACTGGATCCGGCAGGGCGGTGACTTCATGCACGGCCGGGTGTTGTTGACGCCTATTTTCTGCCTGCTGACTCCCGTCGCGGTGATCCCCGTGGTGCTGCCCGAGCCCTTCACCTTCTCCCGCGAGCGCGCCACGGTGCTCGCGGGCGCGACGATCGCGCTGTGGTTGGGGCTGGTCGGCTGGTCGCTGTGGGCGGCGAACTCGCCGGGGTTGGGCTCCGACGCCACCCGGGTGACCTATTCGGGCATCGTCGACGAGCGGCGGTTCTACTCGCAGGCCACAGGTCACGCTCACCCGCTGACCGCCGCCGATTACCTGGACTACCCGCGGATGCGGGCGGTGCTGGCCGCGATTGCAAACACACCCGATGGCGCGCTGCTGCTGCCGTCGGGAAACTATGACCAGTGGGATGTGGTGCCCGCCTATCCGCCGCCACCACCTCCACCGGGTGTCTCGATGGATACCTGGCGTCGCCAAATAGCACCGCACACAGTCTTTTTCACCAACCTCGGCATGCTCGGGATGAATGTCGGGCTGAACGTGAGAGTGATCGACCAGATCGGTCTGGCGAACCCGATCGCAGCGCACACCGCGCGCCTGGCGGATGCCCGGATCGGCCACGACAAGAACCTCTTCCCGGACTGGGCCGTTGCCGAGGGGCCTTGGCTCAAGAAACACCCGTACGTGCCGCCGTACCTCGATGAGGGGTGGATCGCCGAGGCCGAGGTGGCGCTGAGGTGTCCCGAGACCGAGGCGATGCTCAATTCCATCCGGGACCCGCTGGGTATCCGCCGCTTCCTGTCAAATGTGTTGCACGCGATCGATTTCACCCGATACCGCATCGATCGCGTTCCGCAGTACGAGCTGGCGCGTTGCGGTCTTGCGGAGCCACCGTTGAAGGGCACCCCGTATACGGGCCTCCCTGCTACCGGTCCCTGACCACCCCGCTGACCGTCCCGTCAGTTTTCCGGCGTCGCGATGTGGCCAAAGTGGGCCGAGTGCAAGATGTTACGTGTGACACATGCTGCAAAGTGGTGAGCATGGCCGCACAGCACCCTTCCGGTGCAGCGGGTTTCACGATTGCCTCGCCGGCGCGGTAGTTTAGTTTGCCAGCCGGGCTCTAGCCGGTAACGCTGCGGTCAGTTTGCGGCGATACACAGGTCAAGTGTGAAAGCGCTTGGCAAAACCAACGTCAATGTCGACAGCGGTTCTGCCGTGCCGTGAACGAATGAGTTGAGCAACCGATGGTTCGTGCCGTGAGAGCCTCCCTCGCCGCCGTCCTACTGATGACCGCGCTGGCGACGGTGACGGGCGTGGTCCCGCACGCCAAAGCGTTCTCCAGAGAAGGCCTTCCGGTCGAGTATCTGGACGTGTACTCGCCGTCGATGGGCCGCAACATCCGCGTCGAGTTCCAAGGCGGCCCCGCCGGCTCGAAGGCCGTCTACCTGCTCGACGGTCTGCGCGCCCAGGACGACTACAGCGGCTGGGACATCAACACCCCCGCCTTCGAGTGGTTCTACGACTCCGGAGTCTCGGTGGTCATGCCCGTCGGTGGGCAGTCCAGCTTCTACAGCGACTGGTACTCGCCGTCGAGCTTCAACAAGCAGCCCTACACCTACAAGTGGGAGACGTTCCTCACCAGCGAGCTCCCGCAATGGCTGGCCGCCAACAAGCAGGTTTCGTCGACCGGCAACGCCGTCGTCGGCCTGTCGATGTCGGGCGGCGCCGCGCTGATTCTGTCGGCCTACCACCCGCAACAGTTCGTCTACGCGGCCTCGCTGTCGGGCTTCCTCAATCCCTCGGCGCTGCTGATGCAGCAAGCCATCCGGGTGGCCATGCTCGACGCGGGCGGCTATAACGTCGACAACATGTGGGGTCCACCGTGGGATCCGGCGTGGAAGCGCAACGACCCGGTGGTCCAGGCCGCCACGATCGCGCACAACGGCACCCGGCTGTGGATCTACTGCGCGCCTGGTGGGCAGACCGATCTCGACGCCGGCGGCGACCCAGGCGCGGCACTGAGCGCCACCAGCCTGGAGTCGATGGCGATCAAGAGCAACAAAGATTTTCAGGCCGCCTACACAGCGGCCGGCGGCAGCAACGCGACGTTCGAATTCCCGCCGTCGGGCAACCATTCGTGGCCCTACTGGGGAGCTCAACTCGCGGCACTAAAACCCGACCTCATCGCCACCATCAACCGGTGAGAGGGCGGTCACGACAACATCTGTAGAAGAGGAACGATCACCACACCTGTGGTTGACTACCAGGGCACGGCTGCGTGGATCGCATGCGGTGCGGCCCCCGAAAAAGGATGGAAATACATGAAGTTCGTTGAGAAGTTGCGCGGCGTTTGGCTGCGCCGGCTGACAGTCGCTGCCGCGGCTGCCGCCGTGCTGCCCGGCCTGATCGGCGTCGTCGGCGGCTCCGCAACGGCGGGAGCATTCTCCAAGCCCGGCCTGCCGGTCGAGTACCTCGAAGTGCCGTCCGCAGGTATGGGACGCGACATCAAGATCCAGTTCCAGAGCGGCGGGCCCAACTCGCCCGCGGTCTACCTGCTCGACGGTCTGCGCGCGCAGGACGACTTCAACGGCTGGGACATCAACACCCCCGCGTTCGAGTGGTACTACAACTCCGGACTGTCGGTCGTCATGCCCGTCGGCGGCCAGTCCAGCTTCTACTCGGATTGGTACAAGCCGGCATGCGGCAAGGCCGGTTGCCAGACCTACAAGTGGGAGACGTTCCTGACCCAGGAGCTGCCCGCATACCTGGCCGCCAACAAGGAGGTCAAGCCGACCGGTAGCGCAGCCGTGGGTCTGTCGATGGCCGGTTCCGCCGCGCTGACCCTGGCGATCTACCACCCCGAGCAGTTCCCGTACGCCGGCGCGCTGTCGGGCTTCCTCAACCTCTCCGAGGGCTGGTGGCCGATGCTGGTGAACCTGTCGATGGGTGACGCCGGTGGCTTCAAGGCCAACGACATGTGGGGACCGACCGAGGACCCGAACAGCGCCTGGAAGCGCAACGACCCGATGGTCAACATCCAGAAGCTGATCGACAACAACACCCGCATCTGGATCTACTGCGGTGACGGCAAGCCGTCCGACCTGGACGCCGGAACCAGCAGCGGCAACCTGTTCAACGCGAAGTTCCTGGAAAGCTTCACGCTGCGGACGAACAAGACGTTCCGCGACACCTACCTGGCCAAGGGTGGCACCAACGGGGTGTTCAACTTCCCCGCCAACGGCACCCACCAGTGGAACTACTGGGGCCAGCAGCTGCAGCAGATGAAGCCGGACATCCAGCGCGTGCTCGGCGCCACGCCGACCGCCTGATATCCAGCAGTCGACAACTCACCAACGGCGGCGACCTCCGGGTCGTCGCCGTTGGCGTATCCGAACCAACCGCGTAAGCAGTGTGATTCACTACCTGCAGGTGGGGCGGGGCTGGGAAATGCGACGAGTCGACTTTGAGGTGACCATGAAGAGTCTGTCGGGCCTGTTTCGGGGAGTATGCGCCGCGGTTCTGGCGCTGGGCCTCATGAGTGCCACCGCACCAACCGGCCACGCGGCCGATGTCGAGTACCTGATGGTGCCGTCGCCGGCCATGGGCCGCGACATCCCGGTGGCCTTTATGGGCGGCGGCCCGCACGCCGTGGTGCTGCTGGATGCGTTCAACGCCGGCGATCCGGTCAGCAACTGGGTCACCGCGGGCAACGCGATGAACACGCTGGCCGGTAAGGGCGTCTCCGTGGTGGCTCCGGCCAGTGGGGCCTTCACCCTGTACACCAACTGGGAGGCCGACGGCACCCGGCAGTGGGAGACCTTCCTGTCCGACGAATTGCCCAACTGGCTGGCCGCCAACAAGGGCTTGGCCCCGGGCGGGCACGCCATCGTCGGCGCCGCGCAGGGCGGTCTCGGCGCAATGATGGAGGCGACGTTCCACCCTGATCGCTACCGTTACGCCGGTTCCCTGTCGGGCTTCCTGACCCCGTCGAACACCTTCATGAACGGCGCGATCACCGCGGGTATGAACGAGTTCGGCGGCGTGAACACCCAGGCCATGTGGGGTGCTGCGCAGCTCGGCCGGTGGAAGTGGCATGACCCCGAGGTGCACGTCCAGCTGCTGGTCGACAACAACACCCGACTGTGGGTGTTCAGCCCCCAGACCACGACCTGCAGTGACGTTCCGGCCATGATCGGCTACTGCGACCTGGCCCAGGGCAGCAACCGGACCTTTTACGCGCATTACCGGGCCGTGGGGGGCCATAACGGCCACTTCGACTTCCCGGCCGGCGGCAATCACGACTGGGGCAACTGGGCCGGGCAGCTGGCCGCGATGTCGGGAGATGTTGTCGCGGCGATCAAATAGCTCGCTCCTGACCTTCCAGGTCAGCGCGAACTGTTAACTTTCCGCAATCTTGCGGTGCTCTGGGGCAGCCATGCCCAGCCGGTACCGTGGAGACGTGCAGCGCTCGGTCCATCGTGTGAACGGCAGCGGCGTCAACGCCACCGCTGCCGGCACCGTCCGGCACGCGCTGCTGATGGCCGGCCTGCTGGGCTCGGCAACTCTGCTGATGGTGGCCTGCAGCTCCGGCGAGGATCTGGTGACCACCGCTGCGCCACCGCCCACGCAGAGCTACGGCTCCGTGCACGGTCAGGGTGCGCCGCTGCCGGCAGACGCCGACCCCCAGTCCGCCAAGTTCAATGTCACGCCGGCCCAGCGCGGATTCCTTGATGCGCTCACTGCCGCCGGCGTGCATCCATCGAGTGAGCTGGAAGCACTGAGCATCGGTTCCCACGTCTGCCAGGCCCACGCGGCCGGTCAAAGCGACCAGGCGGTCTGGGACTACATTGCTCCGATGGTGCGCAGTGACGTCGTCGACGCGGGATCGCCGCCGCACACTGCCCCCGATCCGCAGGTGACAGCGGCCACGGCCGACTACATCCGGATCGCCACCCAGCAGCTCTGCTAGCAGGAAGATCACCTCCCTTCAATGGCTCGAAACTCCCGGACCCCCGCCCGTCGTCGCCGTCACCGCATTCTCGGACTGATCGCGGCCGGCGCCATGGCCGCCGCGGTGGCACTGATCGTCGCGATCATCGTCATCGTCGCCCGCCGGCCCGAAGCGCCGCCGACCGCGGTGCCGCCGACCGCGCTGCCGCCCACCAGTTCCCCGGGCCAGCACAAGCCGCGGCCGGAATTCCAGGACGCCAGCTGCCCGGACGTTCAGATGATCGCGATCCCCGGCACCTGGGAGTCGTCGCCGACCGACGACCCGCTGAACCCGACCCAGTTTCCGCGGTCGCTGATGCTCAACGTGACGGCGCCGATCACCGGCCAGTTCGGCCGCGACCGCGTCGAGGTGTTCACCGTTCCCTACACCGCGCAGTTCCACAATCCGCTGTCGCAGGACAACCAGATGTCCTACAACGACAGTCGCGCCGAGGGCACCCGCAACGCGGTCAAGGCCATGACCGACATGAACAATCGCTGCCCGCTGACCAGTTACGTCATCGCCGGCTTCTCGCAGGGCGCGGTGATCGGCGGTGACATCGCCAGCGATATCGGCAACGGGCGCGGCCCGGTCGATGAGGACCTGGTGTTGGGTGTGACGTTGATCGCCGACGGCCGTCGCCAGGAAGGCGTCGGGCAGGACATCGGTCCCAACCCGCCGGGCGAAGGCGCCGAGATCACGCTGCAGGAAGTGCCGGTGTTGTCCGCGATGGGCTTGACCATGACGGGGGCTCGGCCGGGTGGCTTCGGCGCGCTGAACAACCGCACCAACGAGATCTGCGCCGCCGGTGACCTGATCTGCGCTGCGCCCCAGCAAGCGTTCAACATCACGAATCTGCCGACCACCCTCGATGTATTGGCCGGTGGCGCCGGACAACCCGTGCACGCGCTGTACAACACGCCGCAGTTCTGGAACCTCGACGGGCAAACGTCCACGCAGTGGACACTGAATTGGGCGCGCAATCTGATCGAGAACGCGCCCCATCCAAAACATGGATGACGTGGGAGCTTCGTCGGCCGATGGATTTGGCCGCCGCCGCGACTGCGCCTAACATTAAGAAGAAAATAAGAGCTGCATGGGTGAGCTGTCGGTCCGGGCGTCCAACGTCCGATCCGACAGGGCGCCGGCCCACAGCGCCACCGAGGTCCCCGACGGACCTGGGATAGATCGGTACGATCTGTGAGGTTTGGGGCCTAGACGCAGGGAGAACGGTGGCGCGACGTCGTGCGCGGCCGCCGCAGGGCCCGACACAGATGTGTTCTGACAGGAGACTGGTATGCCGTTCCACAACCCGTTCATCAAGAACGGACTGATCACCTTCCCCGAGGGCGCCAGTGTGATCAAGCACGTGGAGCGCTGGGCCAAGGTCCGTGGTGACAAGATCGCCTACCGTTTTCTGGATTTCTCCGTCGAACGTGACGGTGTCGTCCGCGAGCTGACCTGGGCCGACTTCGGCGCCCGAAATCGCGCCGTCGCCGCCCGCCTGCAGCAGGTCACCCAGCCGGGTGACCGCGTCGCCATCCTGTGCCCGCAGAACCTCGACTACCTCGTCGCGTTCTTCGGCACCATGTACTCCGGCCGCATCGCCGTCCCGCTGTTCGACCCGGCCGAGCCCGGCCACGTCGGCCGGCTGCACGCCGTGCTGGACGACTGCGGCGCGTCGGCGATCCTGACCACCACCGACTCCGCGGAGGGCGTGCGCAAGTTCTTCCGCAGCCGCCCGGCCAAGGAGCGCCCCCGCGTCATCGCCGTGGATGCGGTGCCCGACGAGGTCGGCGCGACCTGGGAGCCGTTCGACGCGGTCGACGAGAACACCATCGCTTATCTGCAGTACACCTCGGGTTCCACCCGGATCCCCAGCGGTGTGCAGATCACCCACCTGAACATGGCCACCAACGTCGTGCAGGTGATCGAGGCCCTCGAGGGTGAGGAAGGCGACCGGGGTGTGTCCTGGCTGCCGTTCTTCCACGACATGGGTCTGGTCACCGCGCTGCTGCCGGCGATGATCGGGCACTACTTCACGTTCATGACGCCCGCGGCTTTCGTGCGCCGCCCGGGTCGCTGGATCCGCGAACTCGCCTATCGCGAGGGCGACACCGGCGGCGCCATCTCGGTAGCGCCGAACTTCGCGTTCGACCACGCCGCGGCACGTGGCGTGCCGAAGGACGACGAAGAGCCGCTGGACCTGTCCCACGTCAAGGCGATCCTCAACGGCAGCGAGCCGATCTCGGCGGCTACCGTGCAGCGCTTCAACGAAGCGTTTCGTCCATTCGGCTTCCAGCCCAAGGCCATCAAGCCGTCCTACGGCCTGGCCGAGGCAACCTTGTTCGTGTCGACCACCCCGGCGGCTGAGGAACCGAAGATCGTCTCGGTCGATCGCGACGAACTGAACGCGGGCCGCTTCGTGGTGGTGCCCGACGATTCACCCAAGGCGGTGGCCCAGGCCTCGGCGGGCAAGATCGGTGTCGCCGAGTGGGCGGTCATCGTCGACAACGACGCCGCCACCGAGCTGGCCGACGGACAGATCGGGGAGATCTGGATCAGCGGCCAGAACATGGGCACCGGTTACTGGAACAAGCCGGACGAAACCATCGCGACGTTCCAGAACATCCTCAAGTCGCGGACCAGCCCGTCGCATGCCGAGGGTGCCGCCGACGAGGCGACCTGGGTACGCACCGGTGACCTCGGGGCGTTCTACGACGGCGACCTGTACATCACCGGCCGCGTCAAGGACCTGGTGATCATCGACGGCCGCAACCACTACCCGCAGGACCTGGAGTACTCCGCTCAGGAGGCAACCAAGGCGGTGCGGACCGGTTTCGTCGCCGCGTTCTCGGTGCCGGCGAACCAGTTGCCGGACGAGGTGTTCGACAACGCCCACGCCGGGCTCAAGCGCGATGCCGACGACAGCTCCGAGCAGCTCGTGATCGTCGCCGAGCGCGCGCCGGGTTCACACAAGATGGAGATGGGTCCGATCTCCGACGACATCCGCGCGGCCATCGCGGTACGCCACGGCGTGACGGTTCGCGACGTACTGCTGACTCCGGCGGGCGCGATCCCGCGTACCTCCAGCGGCAAGATCGGCCGGCGAGCCTGCCGGTCGGCGTACCTCGACGGCACCCTGCGCAGCGGGAAGGTGGCCAATGCCTTCCCGGACGAATCGGAATGACGACCGAAGGAAAGACTCAACCGATGAAGGGGAGACCGCCCCTTCGCACGAGGTGAGGCCCCATGTCTGAATCACACACGCCCGAAACGCCCGACACCCCGGACACGCCGCCCCGCACCGACATGACGGTGCCGGAGATGCGCGAATGGCTGCGCAACTGGGTGGCCAACGCGACCGGGCAGGCACCCGACGCGGTCGACGAGTCCACCCCGATGGTGGAGTTGGGGCTGTCCTCGCGGGACGCGGTCGCGATGGCCAGCGATATCGAGGATCTGACCGGCGTGACGCTGACCGCGACGGTGGCCTTCCGTCACCCGACCATCGAATCGCTCGCCACGGTCATCATCGAGGGTGAGCCCGAAGTCGAGTTCGACGGCGACAGCGAGGATTGGTCGCGCGCAGCCGATGTCGAGGACATCGCGATCGTGGGCGTCGCCACCCGGTTCCCCGGCGATATGAACACCCCTGGCGAAATGTGGCAGGCGCTGCTCGAGGGCCGTGATGCGATCACCGACCTGCCCGACGGGCGCTGGTCGGAGTTCCTGGCCGAACCGCGCATCGCCGAGCGGGTCGCCAAGGCCGCCACTCGCGGCGGATACCTCAGCGACATCAAGGGATTCGACGCCGAGTTCTTTGCGCTGTCGAAGATGGAAGCCGACAACATCGACCCGCAGCAGCGGATGGCGCTCGAGCTCACCTGGGAGGCGTTGGAGAACGCCCGCATCCCCGCATCCAGCCTGCGGGGCACCAACGTCGCCGTCTACATCGGTGCGTCGAACAACGACTACCAGTTCCTCGCGGTGGCCGACCCGACGACTGCGCACCCGTACGCGATCACCGGCACCACGAGTTCGATCATCGCCAACCGGGTGTCCTACTTCTACGACTTCCGTGGCCCCTCAATGGCTTTGGACACCGCCTGCTCCAGTTCGCTGGTCGCCGCGCACCAGGGTGTGCAGGCGCTGCGCAGCGGTGAGGCGGACGTGGCCGTGGTGGGCGGCGTCAACGCGATGATCACCCCGCTGGTCACCATCGGATTCGACGAGGTTGGCGGCGTGCTCGCGCCGGACGGCCGAATCAAGTCGTTCTCGTCGGACGCCAACGGCTACTCGCGCTCCGAGGGCGGCGGCATGCTGTTGCTCAAGCGCCTCAGCGACGCCCGCCGCGACGGGGACGAGATCCTCGCCGTCATCGCAGGCAGCGCGATCAACCACGACGGCCGGTCCAACGGCATGCTCGCCCCGAACCCGGACGCGCAGGCCGATGTGCTGCGCAAGGCCTACAAGGACGCCGGAATCAGCCCGCGCAGCGTCGACTACATCGAGGCGCACGGAACCGGAACGATCCTCGGTGATCCGATGGAGGCCGACGCGCTCGGTCGCGTCGTCGGCCGGGGCCGACCCGCCGACCAGCCCGCCCTGCTGGGCGCGGTGAAGTCCAACCTCGGTCACCTGGAGTCGGCGGCCGGCGCAGCCAGTCTGGCCAAGGTGGCATTGTCGTTGAGCCGCAACACGATCCCACCGTCGATCAACTACGCGGGCCCCAACCCGTACATCGATTTCGACGCCGTCCGACTTCGCGTCGTCGACAAGGTCACCGACTGGCCGCGGTACAGCGGCCATGCGATCGCCGGTGTCTCCGGATTCGGCTTCGGCGGCGCCAACGCCCACCTGGTGGTGCGCGAGGTGCTGCCGGCGGATTTGGCGGAGCCGCAACCGGAATCCGCACCGGTTGAGGAGACGTCCGGGTCCGATGCCGGCGCCGGCTACGTCGGCGGGGTCCGGATGGACGAGTACGGCGAGTTCGTCGACGAGGAGGAAGTCGCCGACGAGTACGCATCGGCCGTCGCCTACGACGACGAGCCGGAGCTGCCCGGTCTGACCGATGAGGCGCTGGAGCTGATCGAGGCGGCCCGAGCCGAGTGGGAAGCTTCGGAGAAGCCTGTTCCTGTTGTGCCGCTGGCTATTTCAGGCTTCCTGACCTCGCGCAAGCGCGCGGCGGCCGCCGAGCTGGCCGACTGGATCGACAGCCCGGCCGGCCGCGCGGCATCGCTGGAGTCGATCGGCCGTTCGCTGTCGCGTCGCAACCACGGCCGTTCACGGGCTGTGGTGATGGCCCACGACCACGATGAGGCGATCAAGGGTCTGCGCGCGATTGCCGACGGCAAGCAGAGTCCGCTGGTGTACAGCGCCGACGGCCCGGTGACCAACGGCCCGGTGTGGGTGCTGGCCGGATTCGGTGCCCAGCACCGCAAGATGGGTAAGAGCCTGTATCTGCGCGAGCCGGTGTTCGCCGAGTGGATCAACAAGGTCGACGCGCACATCCAGGACGAGCGTGGCTACTCGGTCGTGGAGCTGATCCTCGACGACACGATCGACTACACCAACGAGACCTGCGAATACCCCATCGAAGTGGTCCAGACGGTGATCTTCGCCATCCAGATCGCACTCGGTGAACTGCTCAAGCACCACGGCGCCAAACCCGGTGCGGTGGTGGGACAGTCGCTCGGTGAGGCGGCCGCCGCCTACTTCTCCGGTGGTCTGTCGCTGGCCGATGCCACCCGCACCATCTGCTCGCGCGCCCACCTTATGGGTGAAGGCGAGGCGATGCTGTTCGGTGAATACATCCGGCTGATGGCGCTGGTCGAGTACTCGGCCGACGAGATCAAGACCGTGTTCTCCGATTACCCGGGCCTGGAGGTGTGCGTTTACGCCGCCCCCACCCAAACGGTCATCGGCGGCCCGCCGGACCAGATCGACGCGATCATCGCCCGCGCGGAATCCGAAGGCAAGTTCGCCCGGAAACTGCAGACCAAGGGCGCCAGCCACACTCAGCAGATGGACCCGTTGCTCGGCGAGTTGTCCGCCGAGATTCAGGGCATCGAGGCGCGCCCGCTGCACACCGGTTACTTCTCGACGGTGCACGAGGGCAGCTACATCCGCCCGGGCGGCGAGCCGATCCACGATGTGGAGTACTGGAAGAAGGGACTGCGGCACAGCGTCTACTTCACCCACGGCATCCGCAACGCCGTCGACAACGGCCACACCACGTTCCTGGAACTGGCGCCGAACCCGGTGGCGCTCATGCAGGTTGGCCTCACCACCGCGTCTGCCGGACTGCACGACGGGCAGTTGATCGCGACGCTGGCCCGCAAGCAGGACGAGGTCGAGTCGATGCTCGCCGCGATGGCGCAGCTCTACGTCTACGGCCACGATCTCGATTTCCGCACCTTGTTTGATTCGGGGTCGACGCCGGCCAAGTACGCCGAGATCCCGCCCACCCGGTTCAAGCGCAAGCCGCATTGGCTGGACGCACAGTTCACCGGTGACAGCTCGGTGATGATGCCAGGCAACCACGTGGCCACCCCCGATGGCCGGCATGTCTGGGAGTACTCGCCGAAGGGGCAGACCGACCTGGCTGCTCTGGTGAAATCTGCTGCGGCACAGGTTCTTCCGGACGCCAAGCTGACCGCTTCCGAGCAGCGTGCGGTGCCTGGGGACGGAGCCCGGCTGGTCACCACGCTGACCCGCCATCCGGGTGGCGCTTCGGTGCAGGTGCATGCGCGCATCGACGAATCCTTCACCCTGGTCTACGACGCCGTGGTCACCCGCGGCGGAGCGGTGTCGGCGTTGCCGTCCGCGGTCGCGACCGGTGTCGCGGTGAGCACGCCGGCTGAGGCGGCTGCCGCGCCGGAGGATGACGACGACGCCGAGATCCTGCAGGACAACCTGACCGCGGGAGCCGGCCTGGCTGCCGGCTTCGCCAAGTGGTCGCCGGATTCGGGTGAGACGGTGCACGACCGGCTTGCGGCGATCGTCGGCGGAGCCATGGGCTACGAACCCGAGGACCTGCCGTGGGAGGTCCCACTGATCGAGCTGGGTCTGGATTCGCTGATGGCGGTTCGGATCAAGAACCGCGTCGAGTACGACTTCGACCTGCCGCCGATCCAGTTGACCGCGGTACGTGATGCCAACCTCTACGCCGTCGAGAAGCTCGTCGAATACGCTGTCGAGCACCGCGACGAGGTCGAGGATCTGGCCGAGGCGCAGAAGGGCAAGACCGCCGAGGAGATCGCCGCCCAGCAGGCCGAGATGATGGGCGGCGCCAGCACGGTCGCCGAACTCGAGGCCAAGCTCGCCGAGGCCGGTCACCCGATCGCGACCGAGGCTGAGGCCGAGCCGAATGTCCCACCGCCGCCGACCGATCCGGCGGGACCGAAGTCCACCGCTGCCGCAGCGGCGGCAAAGGTCTTGACCCAGGAGGCCGTCACCGAAGCGCTCGGCGCCGACGTGCCGCCGCGGGACGCCGCCGAGCGCGTCACGTTCGCGACGTGGGCGATCGTCACCGGCAAGTCACCGGGCGGCATCTTCAACGAACTGCCCGCGGTCAGCGATGAGACCGCCACCAAGCTGGCCGACCGGCTCTCCGAGCGCGCCGAAGGCACGATCAGTGTCGATGAGGTGAAGTCCACCAAGACGATCGAGGCACTGGCCACCATCGTTCGGGCCCAGCTCGAAGACGGTGTGGTCGACGGGTTCGTCCGTACCTTGCGCGCGCCGAAAGATGGCAGCACTCATACTCCGGTGTTCGTCTTCCACCCGGCAGGCGGGTCGACGGTGGTCTACGAGCCGCTGCTCAAGCGGTTGCCCGCGGACACCCCGGTCTACGGTCTGGAACGCGTCGAGGGCTCGATCGAGGAGCGCGCGGCCGAGTACGTGCCCAAGCTGATGGAGATCGCCGGCAAGGGGCCCTACATCCTCACCGGTTGGTCGCTGGGCGGGGCGCTGGCCTACGCGTGCGCGGTCGGCCTCAAGCGCAACGGCTGCGACGTCCGCTTCGTCGGGTTGATCGACACGGTGCGCGCCGGTGAGGAGGTGCCGCAGACCAAGGAGGAGATCCGGGCCCGCTGGGACCGCTACGCCGTGTTCGCCTCGCGGACCTTCAACGTCGAGATCCCCGAAATCCCTTACGAGCAGCTCGAACAACTCGACGACGAGGGTCAGGTGCGGTTCGTCCTGGACGCGGTCAAAGAGGCCGGGGTCGACATCCCCGGCGGGATCATCGAGCATCAGCGGACGTCCTACCTGGATAACCGGGCCCTGGACACCGCCAACATCGAGCCCTACGACGGACACGTCACGCTGTACATGGCGGACCGCTATCACGACGACGCGATCATGTTCGAACCGCGTTACGCCGTCCGCCAACCTGACGGCGGCTGGGGCGAATTCGTCGACGACCTGGAGATCGTGCCCATCGGGGGCGAGCACATCCAGGCGATCGACGAGCCGTACATCGCCAAGGTCGGGGCTCATATGAGCGAAGCGATCAACCGTATCGACGCCGAGGAGAAGCAGGACTAGTGACCACTGAGAGCTCTCCCACCCACCACCCGGTCACAACTGCCGAAAAGCTCGCCGAACTCCGCGAAAAGCTGGAGCTCGCCAAGGAACCGGGCGGTGAGGCGGTCGCGGCGAAGCGCGACAAACGCGGCATCCCCAGCCCGCGGGCGCGTATCCATGAGCTGTTGGATCCGGGCAGCTTCCTCGAGATCGGCGCCTTGGCCCGCACGCCCGGCGATCCGAACGCGTTGTACGGCGACGGGGTGGTCACCGGGCACGGCACCATCAACGGCCGTCCGGTCGGTGTGTTCAGCCACGACTACACCGTGTTCGGTGGCTCGGTGGGAGAGATGTTCGGCCGCAAGGTTTCCCGCTTGATGGAGTGGGTGGCGATGGTCGGCTGCCCGATCATCGGTATCAACGACTCCGGTGGCGCCCGCATCCAGGACCTGGCCACGTCGCTGGCCTGGTACGCCGAGCTCGGCCGTCGCCACGAGCTGCTGTCCGGTCTGGTTCCACAGATCTCGATCATCCTGGGTAAGTGCGCGGGCGGTGCGGTCTATTCGCCGATTCAGACCGACCTGATCGTGGCCGTGCGCGACCAGGGCTACATGTTCGTCACCGGCCCGGACGTCATCAAGGACGTCACCGGCGAGGATGTCACCCTCGACGAGCTCGGTGGTGCCGACGCCCAGGCCAAGTACGGCAACATCCACCAGGTCGTCGACTCGGAGAAGGCCGCCTTCACCTACGTCCGCGACTACCTGCAGTTCCTGCCCGCCAACACGTTTGACGATGCCCCGGTGATCAATCCCGGCCTGGAGCCGGAGATCACTCCGCACGATCTGGAACTCGACAGCCTCGTGCCGGACGCGGACAACACCGCATACGACATGCACGAGATCCTGCTGCGGATCTTCGACGACGGGGATTTCCTCGAGGTCGCCGCGCAGGCCGGCCAGGCCATCATCACCGGCTTCGCCCGTGTCGACGGCCGCCCGGTCGGGGTGATCGCCAACCAGCCGATGCACATGTCCGGCGCTATCGACAACGAGGCGTCCGACAAGGCCGCGCGGTTCGTGCGGTTCTGCGACGCATTCAACACCCCGCTGGTCTTCGTCGTCGACACCCCCGGCTTCCTGCCCGGCGTCGAGCAGGAGAAGAACGGCATCATCAAGCGCGGCGGCCGGTTCCTCTACTCCGTCGTGGAGGCCGACGTGCCGAAGGTGACCATCACCGTCCGGAAGTCCTACGGCGGCGCGTACGCGGTGATGGGGTCCAAGCAGCTGACGGCTGACTTCAACTTTCTGTGGCCGACGGCGCGTATCGCCGTGATCGGCGCCGAAGGTGCGGCCCAGCTGATCGTGAAGCGGTTCCCCGACCCCAAGGCTCCTGAGGTGCAGGAGATCCGGCGTCAGTTCATCGAGGGGTACAACCGCGACATGGCAACGCCGTACGTGGCTGCCGAGCGCGGTTATGTCGACGCGGTGATCGAGCCGCACCAGACTCGTCTGCAGCTGCGCGGCGCCATGCGGATCCTGCGCGACAAGCAGATCCTCCGCGTGCAGCGCAAGCATGGTCTGATCCCGATCTAAACCGCCGCCGGGGTTATCCCCAGGGTTTACTCACACCTGTGTAATTCGCCCCGGCCGGCACCGGCTGATGGCAAAGTTGACGAAACGTCGGTGATCGGGAGCTCGGCCGACTTACCGTGGGTCGGTGACCACCGAGAAGATCGAGCTGGCCGCCATCGGCCAAGACGGCCGCCACCTCTACACCTGCCCGTTGTGTGAGGCCATGTGCGGCTTGGAGATTCAGGTCTCCGACGGGCGCGTCGACAGCATCCGCGGCAACCAGGACGACGTCTGGAGCCGTGGGCACCTGTGCCCCAAGGGTGCGTCCCTGGGCGCCATCCACGACGATCCCGACCGGATCCGTAAGCCGATGGTCAAGGTCGACGAACAGTGGCAGGAGGTCAGCTGGGAGGCCGCGTTCCGGCGCTGCACCGAACTGCTGGCCCCGGTGATCGCCGAGCATGGCATCGGCGCGGTCACCTGCTATACCGGCAATCCGCTGGCGCACTCGTTCTCGCTGGGCCGCTACACCGGCGTCCTGCTTGGCATGTCCGGAATCCCGGTCAGCTACTCACCGGGCACCGTCGATCAGTGGCCGAAGAACCTGTCGTCGCATCTGATGTACGGCAACTGGTGGGGATTCCCGGTTCCCGACATCGAACGCACCGACCTGCTGGTCGTGATGGGCGCGAATCCGGCGGCCTCGCAGGGCTCGCTGCTGGCCGCCCCCGATGTGATGGGCATCCTCGGCCGCATCGACAACGTCATCGTCATCGATCCGGTCCGCACCGCGACCGCGGCGAAGGCCGACGAATGGTTACCGATCACCCCGGGCACCGACGCCGCACTGCTGCTGGCCGTCGTGCACACCTTGTTCGACGAGGACCTGGTCCGCATGGGCCGCCTGGCCGACCACGTCGACGGTGTCGAGACGTTGCGGGCGGCCGCGGCCGATTGGTCACCGGAGCGGGTGGCCCCGGTGACGGGCATCGACGCCGAGCGCATCAAACACCTCGCCCGCCAGCTGGCGGGCACCGAACGTGCGGTGGCGTACGGGCGAATCGGATTGTGCAATCAGGAGTTCGGCAGTCTGGCCAGCTGGCTGGTCGACGTCGTCAACATCCTCACCGGCCACTTCGACACCCCGGGTGGTGCCATGTTCCCGCGGCCCGCGGTGTGGACGGTCACCGCCCAGCCGCAGCCCGGCCTGGAGGGTGGGCTACCCGAGTTCGGCCGCTGGCAGACCCGCGTGCGCGGCGCCAAGGAAGTACTCGGTCAGGTGCCGGTGTCGTGTCTGGCGGAGGAGATCGAAACACCGGGGGAGGGGCAGATCCGCGCGCTGATCACGGTGGCGGGCAATCCGGTGCTGTCCACCCCGCAGGGGCATCGGCTCGACGAGCTGCTGCCGGGCCTCGACGCGATGATCGCGGTTGACTTGTGGCTCAACGAAACCACCCGCCACGCCGACGTCATTCTGCCGGGCTTGTCGCCGCTGGAGCAGCCGCATCACGATGACCTGATCCTGGCGTTCGCGATCAACAGCATCGCCAACTATTCGGCACCGGTGTTCGCCCCCGAGGATCCGGACCGCCCGGAGGAGTGGGAGATCCTGGTGCGGCTCACCGGTTTGTGTGCGGGAGTGCCTGCCGAGGAGGTCGATGTCGCCGCGATCGACGACGGCTTCTTCGACTACCTGTGCTTCACCCAGGGACTCGACGGCGCGGAGGTGCGCAGCCACTACACGCAGGGCGGACCGGAACGCATTCTGGATCTGACCCTGCGCACCGGGCCGTTCGGTGACCGCTACGGCGAGAACCCGGACGGGCTGAGCCTGGCGAAACTCAAGGAGCAGCCCAACGGGATCAACTTCGGACCGATGGTGTCCCAGGTACCCGAGATACTCAACACCGCAGACAAGAAGATCCGTCTGGCCCCGCAGTATCTGCTCGACGACATCCCGCGGCTGGGCCGGCGTCTGGAGCGTGAGCCCGACGAGCTGGTGTTGGTGAGCCGGCGTCACCTGCGGTCGAACAACTCGTGGCTGCACAATGTTTCGGCCCTGATGAAGGGTCGCGATCGCTGCACCCTGCTGATGCATCCCGACGACGCGGCCAGCCGCGGCGTCGCCGCAGGCGAGACGGTGTCGGTTGAGTCCTCGGCGGGACGCATCGAGGTGCCGGTGGAGGTGACCGACGCCATCAAGCCAGGTGTGGTGTCGATGCCGCACGGCTGGGGCCACGGCAAACCCGGCACCCGGATGTCGGTGGCCAACGGGTCACCCGGGGTCAACACCAACATCCTGTCGCCGCCGACGTTCCTCGACGAACCGTCGGGCAATGGTGCGCTCAACGGCATCCCGGTGACGGTTGCACCCGCATCATGACCGTCGCATGCGGTGGAATCGCCTCGCCGCCAAGCCGATTCGATGTAACGCTGTCGGCGTGGGTCCACAGGTCGCGAACCCGGTAGCACGGCGTCTTGGGCAGCCCCACCGCGGCCGCGGTGGTGACGATCGATGTGGGCTGTGAATCCGGGTTCGTCATCGAGACCGCCACCGCGCCACCGGCCAGCGGCTTGACCATGATCCGCCGGTCCCCGGCGAGGGGGCGGCCCTGCGTGACGAGCCGATCCTGGTCGACCGCGATGATGTCGGGATTGGTCAGTAGGTCGCGGGTCTGCAACGACATGGTGCGAATGTCGTTGCCGGCCAACAACGGCGCCGCCATGATCGCCCACAGTGAGATATGGGTGCGCTGCTCGTCGAGGGTCATGCTCGGACCGTGCTCGCCGGCCAAGGTCTCGACCATCCCCTGGTGGTCTGCGACAAAGTCCGGCCAGCCGATACCGGCCACCAACATGTCCGGGTCGTTGACATAACCGGGCCGGCTGCGGGCGGCCAGCGGGATGTCGGCGTCCACCTGCTCGACCACCCCCAACACGGGGCCTGCCGTCCCGGTCTGACTGTGCCACAACGGAACCAGGTCGATCGTGGTGCGCGACATGTCGGCGATGTTCGACCAGTCGTAGTCCGACCCGGCGGACGGGTCGACCGAGGTGTTCGGGTTGATGCTGTACACGATCTGTCTTCGGCTGCGATGCAACGCATCCCGCATGGCGGTGAATGCCTTGATCTGATCCGATCGGTCGGTGTCGGTACTGCACCAGTCGTATTTGAGGTAGTCGACGCCCCACCGTGCGAATGTGGCCGCGTCGGCCGCTTCGTGGCCCCTGCTGGCATTCGGCGCGCCGAGCCCACACAGCTCATAGCTCGGGCTGGCATACAGGCCCAGCAGCATCCCATGGGCGTGGACGTACTGCGCCACGGCGGGGATGCCGCCGGGAAACCGGACCGGGTCGGCGCGCAGGTCGCCGGCACTGTCACGGGTGCCGGCCGCCCAGCCCGCATCGAGATTCACGTAGCGGTACCCGGCGTCGCGCATCCCGGAGGACACCATCGCGTCAACGGTCTCCTCGACGCTCCGCTCGGACAGCGGGATACCGGAGTTCCACGAGTTCCAGCCCATCGGCGGGGTAAGGGCCGTCGGAGCCGGCCGGACGGGCGGCTGACCACAGGCCGAGACACCGGCAGCCAATAGAACTAGGCAGCCGAGGATCGTCGATAGTCGGCGCATAGCGCAAGAGTAGGAGCCGCTTCACCGAAGTGCGCGTGCGCCCGGGCCATCACCTGTTCGGCCTGCGCCGGATCGGTGGTGTCGGCGGCAATCAGGAACAGCTGAGCGCTGCTGTGGCCGTGGCCGATTCGCACCAAGCCGGCCGCGTTGCGGTCGACGGCCACCACGCAGTTGCCGGCCGCCAGAAGTGTTCGGGCAAGCCGATATCCCCGGTCTGTTCCGGCGTCGAGGACCAGAACGAACGGACTGTCCTTGGTGAGGTTCGCTGGAAATGCCATGGCCCCACTCAACGGTCCGGACGTGAGCGGCGGCTATGTCGCGCCTGGGAGTTCGCGGTGCGAATGTTGTTCACGCGACTGGTCCGGGTTCATAGCCGGCTCAAAGACTTCACAAAGCCTGGACCGGAGTTCGGCTGGCGAGATGGGGAGTATGACCGCAACCCTGTCCATCACCGGCGCACCCGGCGCGGCGTCACATCCGTCGGCACCGGGACGCTTCACGCTGTCGACCGCCGCCTGGCGCCGAATCGCTCTAGGTGCACTCCTGGTCACCACGGCCATCACCTACCTGTGGAACATCACTATCAACGGGATGGGCAACGGGTTCTATGCCGGTGCAGCACAGGCTGGTTCGAAGAACTGGGAAGCGCTGCTGTTCGGTTCGGTAGATCCGCACAACTTCATCACGGTGGACAAGCCGCCGGTGTCGCAATGGGTGATGGGTCTGTCCGGCCAGATCTTCGGATTCAGCAGCGCGAGCATGCTGGTCCCGGAGGCACTGATGGCGGTCGGCGCCGTCGCGCTGCTCTACGGTGCGGTGCGCCGGATCGCAGGCACTGGCGCCGGTCTGCTGGCCGGGGCGGCATTCGCGTTGACACCGGTGGTGGCATTGATGTTCCGCTACAACAATCCCGACGCGGTGATGGTGCTGCTGATGATGTTCGGTGTTTACTGCACCGTCCGCGCGCTCGAGCGTGCCGGCGTCAAGTGGATGATGTTGGCCGGCGCCGCTTTGGGTTTCGCGTTCCTGGCCAAGATGCTCGAAGGGTTGATGGTCGCGCCGGCGATCGGGCTGGCCTACGTGCTCGTCGCGCCGACGTCGGTGCGGCGTCGGCTGCTGCACGTGGCGGCGGCGGCCGCCGCCTGCATGGTGTCGGCCGGCTGGTTCGTCGCGCTGACGCTGGTGTGGCCGGCGGCGGCGCGGCCGTATCTGGCCGGATCCACCGACAACAACTTCATGAACCTGGTGATCGGTTATAACGGTCTGGCGCGGATCCTCGGCCGCAACCGCGCGGTCCCAGCGGCCGACTTCGGCCAGCACGGCGGGTTCGGCGGCTTCGGCCGGCAAAACCCTGGGCTCACAAGGTTGTTCACCGGTGAGTTCGGTGCCGAGATCGGTTGGCTACTTCCGGCAGCGCTTTTCGGGCTGGTGTTCGTACTCGCGGTACGTGCTCGTGCGCCGCGCACCGATCTGGTCCGGGGTGGGGCCGTGTTGTTCGGCGGCTGGTTGCTGGTCGACGGGCTGGTTCTGTCCTACATGAAGGGCATGGTCCACCCGTACTACTGCTTGTCGGTGGTACCCGCGGTGGTCGCGCTGGTCGCCATCGGCGGTCGGGAGATGTGGTCGCTGCGTGACCGGCTGTTCGGCCGATTGGTCTTGGCGGCAACGATTCTGGTGACCGGCACCTGGAGTTGGTGGCTGCTCGGTCGCAACGCGGACTGGATGCCGGCACTACGCTGGGCGATCCTCGCGGTGACCGTCGTCGCGACTGCTGCGCTGCTGGTCGGTCTTGCCGCCGACCGCCGGCGGGTGGCCGCGGCCGCGCTGGCGGTCGGCGTTCTCGCCGGTGCGGCCGGTTCGGGCGCCTATACGTTCGCCACCATCGGCCAGTCGCACGAGGGCGGCGGGGCGCAGGTCGGCCCCGCGCGGGCCGACCGGGGTCATGGCCGACCCGGCGGCGACGACGGCGACAACGTCGCCCTCGACGACCTTCTGAAGGCCACCGATACACAGTGGTCGGCGGCGGTGAACGGCTCCTCGGCGGCCGCCGGTTATGAGCTGGCCACCAACACCGCGGTGATGGCGATCGGTGGATTCGGTGGCAGCGATCCGGTTCCGTCACTGACCCAGTTCCAGGCCGACGTCGCCGCTCACCAGATCGGGTACTACATCGCCCCCGGCAACCACGGTGGCCCCGGCCGCGGTAACCAGCACGCCGACATCACCGCGTGGGTGGCGGCCAACTTCGCGCCCAAGACGGTGGGATCCGACACCGTGTACGACCTCACCTCCGTACACTCCGGCGAATGAGCGATATCGACGTCGAATCGATCCGGACCGCCGGGGCGGCCATCGGCGAGGCCATCAGCGTGTTCATGCTCAACCCGGACACCTTCGAGAAGAGCCTCGCGGCGGGCTATCCGGACCCGTTCGCCGCGTACTTCGCCGGCCGCGGCGGCGTCCTCGGTGACGCCACCGGCACCACGGTCACCGCGGTGTTCGCCGTCTTCGAACCCAACCTCGCGCGGTCGTGCTGGGAGAACGGCGTCGCGGTGCACCCAGCGTCGGAGAGTTGCCGGCTGTACTGGGATCAGCTCGCCGAGTTCGGCAGGACATACCTGGGCGGGGCCGAGGGGCTGGACCGCATCGCCGAACTGGGTGAGAAGGTCATCGCGGGCGCCCCCGAACCCGGCCTGCCGCTGTATGCGGGCTGGCGGGCCATGCCCCTTGCCGACGACGCCCCCGCCCGGGCCCTGCAGGTGATGATGGTGCTGCGGGAACTGCGTGCCGCCGTCCATTTCAACGCCCTCACGATCTCCGGGCTGAGCCCCGTCGAGGCGCACATCCTCAACCACGGCACGGACTACGCGGCGTTCATGGGGTGGCAGCCCCCGTTCGACGACGCGGCGGGCAAGAAAGATGCGTACGACCAGGTCGAAGATCTCACCAACCGGCGGATGGCCCAGATCTACCAATCCGCGCTGACGGCGGGCGAGGCCGACGAACTGGCCCGGTTGAGCGTGGCCGCCCTGGCGGCGTTGAAGGCCAGCGCACCCGCCCCGGTCGGCGCCTGAGCACTACGATTCCCTCGTGTTCTGGGAGCGGCTTCCGCTGATCGGCGACCCGTTACGGGCGACCCGGCTGGAAGCGACCCGGATCGGTGTCGTGGGGGTGACGAGGATCGTCGAACTCGTGCTGGAGCAGATCGATCTCACCGCGCTGGTCCGCGACAATGTCGACATCGACGCGATCGTGACCGACGTCGACATCGACGCGATCATCGCGCGCATCGATTTGATCGGGTTGGCCGACCAGATCATCGACGGGGTGGACCTGCCCACGATCATCCGTGAGTCGACCGGGACTGTCACCGCGGAGGTGATGACCGATGTGCGCAGCCAGACGGCACGTGCCGACGACATGATTTCCGGTTTCGTCGACCGGATGCTGGGCCGGGAGCCGGGCACCCAGGAACGTCAGTGACCAACGCCGGCATCGTTTCCCGAGGGCTGGCAGCTCTCGTCGACATGGTGGTCGTCCTCGTCACGATGGGCGCCCTCTATCTCGGTTTGGCGTTGACGACGTTGATCGTCAACCCGGCGGCGTTCCGGTTCCCCGCCCCCAACGTGATCTTCTCGACCACAGTGACTCTCGCGGTGTCCGTGGCGTACCTGACCGGGGGCTGGACGCTGTCGGGACGCACACTGGGGATGGTCGTGCTGGGAGTCCGGGTGGTGGACCGGCGCGGAAAGCCCATGCGCATTGCTGTCGCCGTGGTGCGAGCGGTGGCCTGCGTGTTGTTCCCGGTCGGGTTGCTGTGGGTTGCTGTCGACCGGCAGCGGCGGTCGGCGCAGGACGTCGTGCTGGGCAGTCGGGTCATGTACGACCGGCCTGCCCCAGGCGCTCCCGTTCGGTAATCGTCACCGGTGATGCTTAAGATGCCCCAATGCCGTTAGCTGACGGCCAGGTTGTTGCTGGTTACACCATCCTGCGGACACTGGGGGCCGGGGGCATGGGTGAGGTTTACCTCGTCCAGCACCCCCGGCTGCCCCGGCACGACGCGCTCAAGGTGCTCGGTTCCGCGGTCAGCTCCGATGAGGAGTACCGCAGGCGGTTCAACCTCGAGGCCGACATGGTGGCCACGCTGTCGAACCGGCACATCGTCACGATCTATGACCGCGGCGAGTTCGACGACAAGCTGTGGATCGCGATGGAGTACATCGACGGCACCGATGCCTCCCGTCTGCTCGCCGAGCGCTATCCGTACGGGATGCCCCCCGCCGAGGTTGTGCGGATCATCAACGGGGTCGCTGAAGCACTCGATTATGCGCACAGCCGCGGACTGCTGCACCGCGACGTGAAACCCGCCAACATTCTGCTGGGCCTTCCCGGCACCGGTGACGAGCGAGTTATGCTCGCGGACTTCGGAATTGCCCGCTGGATGGGTCAGTCGAGTGATCTGACCGGAACCAACATGACCGTCGGAACCGTCGCGTACGCCGCCCCTGAGCAGCTCAAGGGCGAACTGATCGACGGCCACGCCGATCAATATGCGCTGGCGGCGACGGCCTACCACCTGTTGACCGGCATGCCGCCGTTCCAGCACACCAATCCGGCGATCGTGATCAGTCAGCATCTGAGCTCAGATCCGCCCGCCATCGGCGCCAAGCGGCCCGAACTGGCTTGCCTGAGCCCGGTTTTCGCCAAGGCGCTGGCCAAGGATGCCGGGAAGCGCTACACCCGTTGCATCGACTTCGCGCGGGCGCTGCAGCAGGGTATCGGTACCGCGGAACGGCAGACCGGCGCGACCGACGTGACGAGTTCCGCGCCGGCGTTCGGTGAATCGGTGAAGTCCGGTGCGGGTCGCCACGCCAAGCCGGAGGCCGGTTCATCGCGGCGCCGGCTGCTGATCCCGGCGATCCTGGGTGCGGTGGTGATCATTGCCGGTGCGGCCGCTGGGGTTTCGTTACTGTTCGGCCACCGCGGTGTGGACAGCACTGCAACTGCGAACACCCCGGCCCCACCGCCTGCTGTGTCGAGTCGGATGGATCTGCCCGTCGTGGTGATCGGCGCGAACTGCGCTGTGTTGGGCGCGGCCGCGGTCAGTGAGAAGGGCGCGCCGGCCTACTGCGCGCACGAGACTGCGGGTGCCGACCCGACCGTGTGGTCGCTACAACCAGAGAAGCTGGCGACCGGCGGCACAGGCTAGCGCCGCCGGCCGGCCATATCGCCCGCTGGGTTACAGCGGAATCCACTGTCCCAGGAACCAAAAGCCCCAGCCCGCCCCGTTGCCGGCCGGCATCGGCTGGACCCACTGGCCGTTCCAGTTGAACGGCTGGTGGTCCTGGCGAGCCTGATCGACGTTGCGGTGCTGCCAGTCGCCCGGGCCGTTGTTCTGGTTGTCGGGCCCGTTGTTCCAATTGTTGTCGTGCCCGTTGTTCCACCCGTTGTTGGGACCCTGGCAATTCTGCGGTCCCGGGCCGCCGCACTGGCCGGGATCGGCGCTCGCAGTTCCGATACCGAGCCCGAACAGTCCGGCCGCACCGATGCCCATCGCCGCGGTCGAGGTGTAGACCAATCGTTTGAGATTCATCGTCATATCCGTTTCGTTGCTCGAGTTGCGCTTGCGGTGACGACGTTATGGACCGCGGATTTGTGCCAGCTGTGACATGAATTGGCGCGCGCTGAGGGAGTCATAACGTATCGAAAACGGTTCGGTATCAGCGACTTTGCTTGATCTACAGGTGTTCGCGAGTTTGTTGACAGCCGACTCTACGAACATCCGATGTTGTGGCGCATGGCTTTTGCGCGCGTCAATAGCTAGACATGTCACCTGTGAACACAGGTATACGGTCGGTGTGTCTGGTGGCATCCGTTTCAGCGATGGTGGTGCTGGGCGCGGTGGCCTGCGGATCCAAGGGGGCTACGGGCCCGACAACCGTCACCGTCACGTCGACCCCGACCACGACGACGACCACCGCCGCCCCCGCGACGCATCACCAGTACAACTCCGGCTCGGGTGGCGGAGCGCAGCCGCAGCAGACCGTCGTCGAGACCCAGGCGCCTCAGACGGTGACACAGACTCAGGATCCGCAGACCGTGACCAATACCGAAACGGCCACGCAGACTGAGACATCCGTCGCCACGTCGGTCGCGACGTCGACGCAAACTGTCACCGTTGCGCCGCCGCATCAGTTCGGCGGGTTCGGCAATCACTGATGCCCTGCAGTCTTGGCCCTAGAGCAGATCCTGTTGCGCAGCCTGATGGACCGTCCTCACCTCCGGTTGAAAGCCGAGCCGGCGGGCCAGTGAGCAGTCCATCTGGATGTGCCACGGATTCGTCAGCGGCTTCGACGACGGTTCCATGGAACCACCGACAAGTTCCACGAGTTCATAGACCGATGTCGGTGCCTCGTCGGCGATGTTGACGATCCGCCCGTCGAAGGTGCCGTCGAGTGCGAGGATCGCGGCAGCCGCGATGTCGCGGTGATGGACCATGCTCAGGCGTTGAGCGGGATGGAACCTGCCGGGAGCGAGCTGTGTCAGCGATTCCAGGTGACCGTCTTTGTCACCGTAAACGAAGGGAAACCGCAGGATTGACCAATTCAACCCGCTGCTGCGTAATTCGTTCTCGGCGGCAAGTTTGCTCGCCGGATAGTCCAGTGTCGGAGCCGCCGGGTCGTCCTCGCGGCCGGGGTGTTCGGCATCATCGGCATAGATCCAGGCGGTGCTCGCCATGATGAACCGCGCCCGCGGGGCGTTGGCTTGGGTTGCGGCGATGAGGTTGCGTGAGCCTTCGAGGTTGTTTTTCCAGATGAGGTCGGTGTCGGTGGTTCGAAAAGTCGCCGCGAGATGAATGATGGCGCTGACGCCGGTCACCGCGGCGGCCAGTGCGCCGGCCTCCAGTAGGTCACCGCGCACCGGGTCAACTCCGTCGGGTAGGGGATTGTCACCGCGCACGAGAGCGCGACATCGCACGCCGTGCGCCACAAGTCGGGGAAGCAGGCGCGTACCTACCAGTCCTGTTGCCCCAGTGAGTAATACGGTCATGTGATGACGTCCTCTCGCGTCGACTTTTCGAGGCGTTCGGTGGCCATGCGGAGAACCTGAGCTGTGGTGGCAAGATCGGCGGCCTTCATTCCGCTGAATGCCAGGTCCTCGATTCGGGACAGGTCGGGCAGCTTCGTCCACAATCGGACTCCGGCCGCCGTCAATCGAAGGAGTTTCTGTCGCTGGTCGAAGTCATCCGGCAACTGTTCGACGAGACCCTTGCGGACCAGTGTGGTCACGACGACGCTCAGCGTTGCCCGCTCAACCTGGAGGATCCGCTGCAGCTCTCGCTGCAGAGTGGGCCCTTCGTTGGCCAACTGGTAGAGCACATACCACTGTGTGGCGCCAAGATCATATGGGCGCAGCGCATCTTCCATTGCCGCGCGCGCCGCCAGATAACACCGCTTCGCCCACATCCCGACCGACGTGTCCCGCGAACCAGGATGTTTGTTAGCCACCTAACGATCATGTTAGGCACCTAACAAAATGTCAAGTGGAGCGATCGGCTCGATCTGATCCGGAACGCTAGGTGCGTTCTCTCGGCAGCGTCTCGCCGCGGAAGAAGGCCGGCGCCTTGAGGTTCCACAGGATCATCAGCACGACACCCAGCGCCAGGCTGAGCACGCCGACGACGAAGGCGGTGCCGACGCCGAACAGCGAGCCGCCGGAGCCGGTGCTCGGATCGGCCATCAGGTATGCCTCGACGACGCCCACCGGGATCAGGATCAACGCACCGATGCCGGGCAGGATCACCTGACCCATGGCCGTGCGCCATGATCGGAATGCGGTGCGCCAGAAGTACACAACTGAGGAGATCGCCACCACGGAGTAGTACGTCATGATCGCGATGCCCACGCTGTAGACCGAATCGGACACCACGCTGTCGCTGACCACATCCAGCACGCAGTAGATCGCCAGGCTGGTCAGGCCGATCACCCAGGTCGCGTACTTGGGCGTCGAACTCGCTTCGCTGACCGAGGCGAACCGGTTCGGTAACGCCTTGTAGGTGGCCATCGACAACAGTCCGCGAGCCGTCGGCATGACGGTGGACATGGTCGCCGAGAACGCGGACAACCCAACCACCAGGGCAGCCAGCATCGCGCCGCGTTCGCCGATCGACTGGGTGGCCAGGGTGGTGAAGACGTCGTCGACGTTGCCCTCGTGCGTCAGGCTCGTGTCACTGTTCGGGTCGATACCGGCGAAAGCCAGAGCCGCGACGGAGAAGATCACGTAGGTGGCAACCGTGATCAGGATCGCGGTGACGCCGCTGCGGCCTGCCTCGGCCGACGTTCCGGACGTTTCCTCGGACATGGCCAGTGAGGCGTCGAAGCCCCAGAAGATGAAGATGGCCACCAGGAAGCCGCCCAGCAGGCCGCTGAAGTCGTGAATTGCGAATGGGTTGAACCACTCCCACGAGAACGACTCGGCGGTCACGCTCTGTCCACCACGGAATACCGGGATGATCATGATGATCGCGAACAGCAGTAGCCCGCCGTATTGGACGATCGTGAGAATGAGGGTGGTGCGGGAGGATTCTTCGGCACCGCGGGCCACCAACCACGTTGTGAGCAGGATGAAGGCCGCGGCGACGATGATGTCGAACCACACCGGCGATGAGTCCATGCCCACCAGCACCGCGGCGGCGTTGGTCAGGATGCCGGCGGCGCCGACACCGGCCAGGATGGACGACAACACCAGCGCGAAGCCGCCCATCCAGCCGATGTGCGGTGCGATGGCCTTGGATCCCCAGGTGAAGACCGTGCCGGCATCCGGGGCCGCGTCGGTGAGGTGTTTGTAGGCCAGCGCCACGAAGTACATCGGGATGACGGCGATGATGAAGACGATCGGAAGCTGATAGCCCGACTCCTCCGCGCCGTGCCCGAGCGCACCGGTCAGGGAATAGGCCGGGGCGGTGGCCGCCAGACCGATCGCCACCGCGCCGACCAGGGACACCGATCCCTTCTTCAGCCCCTTGGAGCGCAGGCCGTGCATCAACGGGTCGACGGTTGCTGTGTCTCGCGCCATGTGCGGGATTCTGTCACCGCAACCGCGGCTTGGCCGCGCTACGGCTAAAGCCGATTCAGTGCCTTGCGGCCCGATTCGCTGCTGAAGGGTGATCGCGGCCGCTGCCGGCCCGAGGCTTGCCGGAGCTCTGTTGCGGCGCCGAGGCTTTTGCCGAGGGCTTTGCGGCGTGCCGGTTGGATCGCATGCCCGATTTGGCCGAGCGGTGCACAGTGGTCACCGTCTTAGTGTTCGCCACCGTGCGGGCCGACGCGGCCGGTACCGCGGCCGCCCCGGACACCAGACTCCGAATGGCAGAGAAGGCGCCGACGACCGCACCTACCGGCACGCCAATGACTGCGCCGGCGAGGGCGGCGACCGGTGCGATCGGAGAGAGCAGCGGCGCAAGCACCGGAGCGTTCGCGATCAAGTTGGTCACCAATGCCCCGCCGAGAATGAAGCCGAGGATGATCCCGGATCCGATTCCCGCCTGGATTCCCTGGCCGATGACGGTCAAAGCCCCGAGCACATCGGGGACGCTGTTCGCCGCCTGACCCGCGCGGGCCTGGTCATGTGTTCCGGCATCGAGGGCCGTGGGGAGTACCAGGAGCTGCACCGCTTCGGTGGTCATTCGAGGTGCAACCGCCGCCATGTTCGGTTCCGGCGGCGCGACCGTGGTGGTGGCCAGCACGACCGTGCTCACAGCGATCGCCGCCACCGTGGCGACCATAGGTCGAGACTTGCAGATGAGGTCCATGACTACACGCTGTACGCACCGCACCACTGCGGCGTAAGTACCGGGCTACTGCATTTACGGCTTGATCCTGATGGGTCCCGACTTCCACAGGCCACTGCGGGTTGCCGTGCCCAGTTCGATCTGCGCGGGCTCAGCCGGAACGATCGTCTCGAACCGGCGCAACGAGCCCCAGTCGCGGCCCCAGTCATGCGACAGGTAGGTCGACATGACGTGTGCGCGCAGCAGGAGGTCGGTGATGCCGAGCAGGCCGCCGTTACGGCCGTCCTCCCAGGTGTCGGTGTCTTGTTTCTTGGCGGTGTAGTCCGGGGTGATCCGGAACTTCGGCAGCTCGGTGACACCGTTGGCGTGCAGCATCGGCTGCTGGCACGGGAAGGCCAGGCCCACCGCCCAGTCCATCAACACCGGCTGCGTGGAACCGACGTACTCCTGTACCGACCGCAGGTCGGGCACTCGCGGTGGTGTGACGGCCAGCCAGTCGCCCTGGGACAGCGAGCGGTCCTGCGCGACGATGCGCACTGTGGTCGCGTCGGCCGGGATCGCCGAACGCGGGTAGCGCAGGTTGCGCCACGACGGCGCCGGGCCGAGATCGTACGGGCTGACCCGGCCGGCGGGCACCGGGGCGCCGTCCGGTCCGGGCCTGCCGTACTCCAGCTCGACGGTCTGTCCGTCGGTGAAGCCATTGAGAACGCTGAGTCCCGCGATGGTTCCTGCGGCGGTGACGACGACCAGGGGGTGACCATTGTCGTTGGGCGGCAACTGGTACCACGCGGAGGTCAACGTGGCATCCTGCTGCGGGCCGACGAGATAGCTGCCTGCCAGCGGAACCCTCGCCGGGTCGAGGCCGTACGGCAGCGGCACGGTCGAGCCGTTCACGCCCGGCGTGTCCAGCTTGATCGGCTGATCCCAGTCGTAATCCGTGCCGGGCTGCGGATTGGTCATCCGGATTGCCTCGGCCACAATGTGTTCCGGTACGCCACTGGGTGTGAAGCCGACCGGGTTGGTGCCGCCCAATGGGCCGAGCGGTCCGTAATCACCAGGCAGGGGGGTCAGGAACCCGGCGTTGGCGTCCGGCTCCACCAAGACGTCGTCGGCCAGCCCGCAACCGCCGGAGAACGATCGCAGGTTGGCCCAGGCGTTCGAATAGGTGGGGTACTGGCGCACCACGCCTGCGGCCATCGAGGCGATGAACACCAGCACCATGAATCCGGCCGCCAGCGGGATCGGAGCGGTGGTCACGGCCCGGGCGATGCGGCCCTCGCCGTGGTCTCGGGTGCTGAAGTGCAGCCACGTCGTGTAGATCGCCGACACCACGAACAGTGCGAAAAATATCGTGCTGACCGTGATCCCGGCGATCCGCGGCATGGCGTTGTTGAACGGCGCGCCGTAGCTCGACACATACCACCAGCCATTGGTGGTGGCGAAGCACAGCGCGAGCAGGAAGAACACCGCGGTGACTACTGTCATCCGGTTGCGCGACCATCGCAGTACCGCTGGTGAAGCCAGCACGGTGGCCAGCGCCGCCATAGCCGCACCGACCGCGGCGAACAGCCCGAAGTGATGCACCCACTTGGTGGGGGTGAACATCAGGAAGAACATCGTCGCGAAGATGACGCCCATCAGCCGCCACGCCGGGCCGCGGGCCACGCCGGGAACGCGCTTGCGGCGCAACATGATGAACATCGACACGAACAGCGACAGCGCGGTCATCAGGAAGCCGAACCGCCGTGACAGCGAGCCGTCCACGGTCGGCAGGATCAGGTAGTAGTACCGCAGGTTCTCGGTGTACCAGGCCTGACTGGGTCCGATGTCGGTGCGAATCCTGGTGGCTTCCAACACCGTTGCGAATGTCTGGTCGGCGAACACGACGGTCAGGATGATCGTGCCCGCGGCCAGCAACGGCAGCACCAGCGGCCAGGTGCCCACCACCGCGCGCCTGCGCACCAGGATTCGCACAATCGGCCGGCCGCCGGCGATCAGCGCGGCGACGGCGATCAGGCCGGTGGGCTGAATGCCGAGGGTGAACGCCGCGCTGACGATGGCCAGCGCCGCCGGGGTCAGTCGGCCGGAGATCACCGCGCGTTCGATGAGCACATAGGTGATCAGCGCGCCGGTCGCGATCTGGCCCTCGGGGCGCAGGCCGTTGTTGAACGGCATCCACGCCGCCATCAACACCAGGCCCGCCGCCCACAGTGCGGGTCGGCTCGCGATCACGGCGGGCCCCAGCCGGGGCAGCACTTCGCGGGACAGCAGCAGCCAGCAGACCAGCGCACAGATCAAGTCCGGCAACCGCATCCAGATGCTGGCGTCGCTGACGTGAGTCATCAGTGCCAACACGTTGTAGAACCAGCCGAACGGATCCTCGGGACTGCCGAACCAGCGGAAGTAGTTCGACATGTAACCGGCGTGATCGGCGACGCGCGCCATCTGCAGGATGTAGCCGTCGTCGGAGGAGTTGGCTCCGATCACGTGCCAGATCAGGAATCCCGCCACCACGGTGACGTCGACCGCGGTGAAGGTGCGCCAGCGCTGCGGAATCCAGGAGTGCATGCGGCGCCCGTCGAGGCGGTCCAGCCGCCACAGGGCCACCAGCGCGATCACGGTGGCGGTCATCGCCAGCAGCATCGCGGCGAGCTTCAACACCGTTGGGGTGGTGGAGAACCGGGTGTCGATCGTCGCCGAGACGGTCAGCCCCGGCGGCGCCGGACCGACCAGATCGGTGAAGACCCCGACGATCGCGGGCCGCAGGTTGGGGTCGGCAAAGCCGCTGCGCAACTCCTTGCCCGTCGATGGATCGGAGAGCCCCACAAACGTCGCGAACGTGCCGCCCGTGGTCGAGGTGATCTCGATGCGCTGACACTGCGCGGATACCGCCCGCGCGCGCGGCACGCTCGCGACCACCACGTTGCGGTCGGTGATGTCCACGCGCTGGGCGGTGACGTTGACGAACAGCGAATTGAGCGCCGCCTCTTTGCCTTTCTGCGGCGCGAGCCCCAGCACCATGCCGCCGGCGGGCGGCATGGACCGGATCACATCGCAGGGGACCGTAGCCGTCACCGACACCGGTGCCTGCGAGATCAGCGGGGCGGTGACGTTGGTCAGCTGACCGGCCTGCGGCCAATTCAGCGTCGCGGTGGTCTGTTCCACCGGCAGCAGAGGAGTCAGCACCGACAGCACGAAGCCCACCAGACCGGCGACCGCGGCCACCCAGCGGGTGACCCGAACGTCGCCGGCGGCGTCGCGGGCGTTGGCCGCGAGAGTCTGTGTCATGGCAGTGCCCTGATCGGTCCGCTACGGCTCCAACCGAATGCCGTCTTGGTGCCCTGGTCGATGACAGCGTTCGGGGCCTGCGACGACGGCACCAGCCGGATGTAGCGCTCGATCGCACCCCAGTCGCGATACCAGTCGTCGCGCAGGTACGTCGGGACGGTCGCGGTGGTCAGCAGTCCCTGAATGAACAGGAACGGCCCACCGGCACGGGCGGATTGCCACATATTGCTCGACACCACCACCTGCTTGAGGTTGGGCAGGATCCGGTACTCCGGAAGTTCGGCTACGCCGAGGTGCTCGGAGAACGGGCGCTGGCACGGGAAGTTCGCGGCCGTGGCGATGTCCATCATCACCGGCGTCTGCGAACCGAGGAACTGCTGAGCGGTCTCCAGGACCGGCACCCGCGGCGGGGTGAAGCCGAACCACTGATCGGTACTCAGGTTCGGATCGTCGGCGACGATGCGCGCGACGTTGGCCTCCGGCGGTGCCCATGACAGCGGGAAACGTAGGTTCCGCCAAGCCTTTTGAGCGATCACATCGATGGGTTGCACCGAGTTCAGCGCCTGGAAACTGCCGTCCGGCCGCTGCACACCCCACTGCAGCTTGAGTGACTGTCCATAGTTGAACTGGCCCTCTTCGTCGTAGAACCAGATCGCGCCCGCAGCGGCGACGGTCACCAGCGGCCGGTCCGGGGTGCGGGGCGGCAGCTGATACCACGCCGAAGTCGCCTTGGCGGCAACGGTGTTCTCGTTGTAGCTGCCCATCACGGGGGTGGTCTTCGGGTCCAGCCCGAACGGCAGGAACACCCGCGAACCGTTGACTCCGACCGGGCCGTAGCCGCCGCCGGTGCCCGCGGCGAAGGCGATGCCCGCGTTGGGTTTGTTGGGTGACCCGTCGGAGTTGACGGTGCCGGGGTTGGCGACGAACGGCTCGGCCGGCTCCAGGGTGTCACTGATGCCGTTCGGGGTGAAGCCGACCGGATTGTCCCCGCCGAGCGGGCCGTACTTGCCCCACTTCTGGCCCGGAACCGGTTGCAGCATACCGGCATTCGGGTCCGACTCGACCAGAACGTCGTCGGCCATCGCGCAGCTGGCGTCGGACAGGCCCGACTTCAGCGCGGAGACGTTGGCGGCGGCGGTGGTGTAGGCCGGGTAGCGCTGCACGAAGGCCTTGGTCATCGAGCCGACCTCGAGCAGCACCATGATGATTGCGAAGACCAGCAGCGGAGTGGACGCAAGAGCCCGGTTGCGGCCGGTGTTCTTGACCTCGGTGTGTCCGGCGTAGTCCATCCGGAAGTGCAGCCAGCCGGCGGTCAGGCCGGACAGGATCGCGAGGCCGAGGAACATCGTCGTCACGGGCTGATGGGCGATCACCGGCTGACGGTCGAACCAGGGCACGCCGTAGTTGCCGACGTAGAACCAGCCGTTGGTACCCGAGGTCGCCCACGCCAGCACGAACAGCAGGGCGGTGACGTACAGGGCGAGGTTGCGTCGGTTGTGTAAGCCGACGCGGGCAAAGGCGAACGCGGTGACCGCGCCCAGCGCCCCGGCCAGTCCGGCGAACGCACCGAACTGCACAGCCCACTTGGTCGGGGTGAAGTGCAGCAGCAGCAGGCCGATCGCGGTGCTGCCGAGCAGCCGCCACACCGGGCCGCCGGCCACCCCGGGGACATGGCCGCGGCGCAGCAGCACCGCCAGCATGCCGAACAGGCACAACAACATCACCAGGACCGCGAAGCGGCGGGTCAGTGAGCTCTCTGAATTGTCCTCGACGGTCAGGAAGTAGTACCGCAGGAAGTCCTGATACCAGGCGATCGTCGGGCCGACGACGTACTTGATGCGGGCGGATTCGGCGACAGCGGCCAAGGTCTGGTCGCGGAACACGACGACGAAGATGACCGACAGTGCGGCGGCGAGCGCGGCCAGCGGCGCCAGCAGGCCGTCGGTGCCGCGCCGGGCTTTGATGACCCGGGCGACGGCGCGCGCGCCGACGAGCAGCGGCGCGATCGCGATCAGGCCCTGCGGGGCGAGCGTCACGCTGAAGACGGCGACGACGATCGCCAGCGCCGCCGGAATCAGCCGACGGGTGGCGATGGCGTTCTCCACCAGGATCCACGCCGCCAGTACGCCGAATGCGATCAGCGGCTCGGGTCGCAGCCCGTTGTTGAACGGCAGCCACGCGGCCAGGAACACCGCGCCCGCGGTCCATACCGTCACCCGGTTGAGCGACAACCGCCTGCCCAGCCGGGGCAGCACACAGCGACTCAGGATGAGCCAGGTGCCGATGCCGGCGATCGTGGCGGGCAGCCGCATCCACACGCCCGCGGTGCTGATCGCGGCGAGGTGGGCGAGCACCGACTGGTACCAGTCGAAGGGCGCTTCGGTGGTGCCGAAGTAGCGGAAGTAGTTGGCGGTGTAGCCGGCCTCGCCGGAGACCCGCGCGATGGTGAGGTTGTAGCCGTCGTCGGAGGAGATGGCGCCGATGACATGCCAGAGCAGCAACCCGCCGATCACCCCGACGTCGGCCACCCAGGTGGCGGCGCGGGCCTTGAACAGCTGTCGCCACGCTCCTCGGACGCGGCGCCCCCCGCGCCGGTCGAGCACGCCGAGTGCGACCAACGACGCCACCACGCAGGCGATCCCGAGCACCATCACCGCGATCTTGAGTGTGCTGGGGGTGGTGATGAACCGGGTGTCGATGTCTATGTGGGCGCTCAACCCCGGCTGCGCCGCGACCTTCAGGTCCGTGAAGATGCCGGCGACCTGGGGCTTCTTCTCTGGGGCGAGGGTGCCGGTGGCGCCGGGGATGCCGACGAAATCGGCGCCGACGCCGCCGGGGCCCGCCCAGATCCGCAGTTCGCGACAGCTACCCGCGGCGATGGCCGGGCGGGGCGCCACGGCGGCGACGGTGTCCCGGAACGCGACGACGACGGTAGCGGCGTTGGCACGCACGAACAGCCCGTTGCGGCTGGAGTCGATGCCCGCCGGCGGGATCGTCGAGAAGACCAGGCCGCCCTCGGCGGGCAGCGTGGCGATGGCCTGGCAGGGGATCGACACCTCGAGCGACTGCGGCGCGCCCGATACCAGCGGCGCGGTGATATCGCTGACCAGGCCGTCCGGGCCGGGCGCCTGCGGCCACTGGATGCTGGCGGTGGTCTGTGTGACCGGCAGCAGCGGCACGACACCGCACAGCAGGACACCGAGGATGCCGGCTATGACGGCGACGAGCCGGGCGATCCGGGTGGAGTCGGCTCTGTCGCTTGGCACGAGGGTCGATGGTAGGCGACGAAGGTGTGCCGGTTCGGAAGGCCTGCGGGCGCCACCGCGAATCGAGAGGCGAATGTTAGGTAGGTCGCAGCGGCGCCGGGCTCCACAGCCCGCCGCGGGTGGCGGTGCCGAGATCGAGGCGGGCCGGCTGGGCGTCGGGATAGAACGGGTTGAGCCGCTGTAGGGCGCCCCAGTCGCGGAACCAGTCGTCGCGCAGATAGCTCGGCACCGTGACCGCGCGGTACAGCAGTTCGCTGATGCCGAGCGGCCCGCCGCCGATGTTGTCCATCACCGGCGAGTTGGCCTCGGCGCCGAACCGGTCCGGCAGGATCCGCCACTTCGGCGGTTCGATGACGCCGTACCGGTGCGCGAACGGCCGCTGGCACGGGAACGCCAGTCCGACAAGCCAATCCAGCAGCACAGGGTCCTGCGACCCGACCACATCCTGCAGGCTGCGCAGCTTGGGGATGCGCGGTGGGGTGATCGCGATCCAGTGCTGGGGCGCGAGGTCGTCGTCGGTGGCGACGAGACGGATGCGGGTGGCGTCGCGCGGGATCGCGGCCAACGGGGCGCGCAGGTTGCGCCACGCCGGTGCGGCGCCGACGTCGCCGAACAGCACAGAGCCGCCCGACTTGCCTTCGGCGGCCTGTTGGTCGGTCGCCCACTGCACCTGGACCTCGTCCTGGTCGAATCGGCCCGCGGCCGCGACGACGAGCAATGGGGAAGCGGACCAGTCGGCGGGCAGCTGGTACCAGGCCGAGCGCAGTACGGCGGGTTGTTGCACGCCGGCGCGCCAGCTGCCCATCACGGGTGTGCGGGCGGGGTCAAGGCCGTAGGGCAGCCGGGCGCGGGATCCGTTGACGCCGGCCGCGACCGTGGTGCCGCCTTCGGTGCCGGCCTCGCTGCCGGTGACCAGCCCGTCGCTGTCGACGAAGCTGCCGCCGCCGGGCGGCTCCAGCACCGGGTCCGCCGACACGTCGGCGGGGATTCCGTTGGGGGTGAAGCCCTGTGCCGTCGTCGCGGCGAGCGCGTCGCCCACCGATACTCCGACGATCGGGGCCAGTGTCCCGGCGTTCGGGTCCTCTTCGACCAGGACATCGTCGGCCAGCCCGCAGTTCTTGCCCGTCAGTGCCTGCAGATTCGAGCGGCCGACCGACCACGCCGGCCACTGCTCGGTCATTCCCAGCGTCAGCGACAGCACCTCGAAGACCACCAGCAGCCAGGCCATCGTGGCCAGCGGCGAGCCGACGAAGCGCGACCACCACCGGGTGCGCGCGGGGCCGCCGGTGTCGCGGCCGGAGAAGTGGAACCAGGCGGCCACCAGCAGGGCGAGTACGGTCAGGCCGAGCAGCATCGTGGTGAAACCGAAGTGCCATTCCGGGAACTGGTTCGACCACGGCACACCGAAGTTCGAGACATACCACCAGCCGTTGACACTGGCGAACGACAGCGCGGTGATGAACAGGACCGCGGCGGCGAAGATCGCCCGGTTTCTTCGGGATCGCAAGACATGCGCGGTGACCGCGACCGCGGCCAGCGCACCCAGTGAACCGGCCAGCCCGGCGAACACCCCGAAGTGGTGCGTCCACTTCGTCGGGGTGAACATCATCGCCAGGAACGAGATGATCGTGATCCCGATGATGCGCCTGCTGGGGCCGGCCGCGGTTCCGGGGATGTGCCCGCGACGCAGGATCATCGCCACCGACACCGCCAGTGCTACGAGCAGCGCCAGCACCGCGAACCGCCGCGCCACCGAACCGTCGGGGCTGGCCATGAACAGCCGCTCGTACCGGATGTGTTCGTCGAACCAGCTCAAACTGGGGCCGACGGCCGACTTGAGCATGTTGGCCTGAACCTCGCCGATCAGGGTTTGATCGCGGAAGATCAGGATGAGCGTGACTGTCCCGGCTGCCAGGATCGGTGCGAGCAGGGGCAGCAGCCCGAACTGGCGGGCGCGTCGGTGCAGGATCGTGCGCAGCGGACCGATCGCCACGAGCAACGCACCGATCGACGCGATTCCGGTCGGGCCGGAGAACAACGTCAGCGCCCCGATGATGCAGGCGAACGCGACCGGAAGCAGCCGGCTGGTGGCCACCCCACGCTCGACCGAACACCACGTCAGCAGGATGCCCAGCGCGATGATCGGCTCGGGCCGCAGGCCGTTGTTCAGCGGCAGCCAGAACGCCAGGAACATGCCGGCCGCGGTCCAGACGGCGGCGCGGCTGGACTTGACGGCGTGGCCGAGCCGGGGGATCACCTCGCGGCTGATCAGCCACCAGCACACCAACGCCATGCCGAGCGTCGGCAGCCGCATCCACACGCTGGATGCCGAGACGTGCGCCCACAGCGCCAGCAAGTCGTAGTACCAGCCGAACGGCGCCTCCGGGGTGCCGAACCAGCGGTAGTAGTTGGCCATGTATCCGGCGTGCTCGGACACCCGGGCCATGGTCAGGATGTAGCCGTCGTCAGAGGTGTTGGCGCCGACGAAGTGCCACCAGACCAGGACCACCAGCACCAATCCGTCCAGCGGACTCACCGACCACCAGCGCGACGGCAGGAACCGCCGCTGCCGGACCCCGTCGGCGCGATCCATGACGTGCAGCGCGCCGAGCGCGACGATCGTCAGCACCACGCCGAGCACCATCGCGGCCATCTTCAGCGCGGTCGGTGCGCTGCTGTACCGGGTGTCGATGGTGGCGTGAAGACTCAGCCCGGGCGGTGCCGGTCCGGTCAGATCGGTGAAGACGCCGACGATCTGGGGCCGGAAGTCGTAGCCGCTGCGTTCGCCGGCGAGCGGCTTGCCGGGAGCGGTGCTGTCGGCCCCCTGGGTGAGACCGACGAACTCGGCGGTCACCCGGTCGGCGTGCGCCGTGAACGTCAGCTTCTGACAGGCCGGGCTGAGCACCTGGCTCATCGGGGCGACGACGACGGGGGTGTTGCGGACCACGACCACGAGGTCGTCGTTGGCGCGTTGGATCAGCAGCCCGCGGTCGACGGCCTTGGGTGCCTGCTTGGGCACCGTGGACAGCAACACCGTCTTGTCGGGACTGTTGAGCCCGGCGGCCGCGCGACACGGCACGTCGATGGTCAAGTCGGTTGCCACATAGCTGATCAGCGGCGCGGTGACGCTGTTCAGCACGCCATTCTGCGGCCAGTTCAGCTCTGCGGTGGTTTGCTTGACCGGCAGCAGCGGGGTGAGGATCGCCAGTCCGGCGCCCAACAGACCTGCGATGACAGCGACAAGACGGGCGGTCCGGTACTTCGCCCGCGTCTCGTTCACGGAGCTAGATATTAATTGGCGGTCCGGGACGGCCATCGCTACGGATTCCGGATGGCCACGACGAAGGGTCCGATCGTCTTGACGGTGAAGTGCGGTCCGTTGAAGAGACTGACGTCGAAGTCGACGGTGTAGCGCCGCACATTGGGCTGGTTGGGGTAGACATCCTGCGCCAGCCGCAGGGTGTAGGTGTCATTGGCGCCGCGGCGCATCAGGAACACCGTCGGGGGCCGCCACGGCAGTGTGTCGAGCGCGTGGGCCAGCTGGTCGGCGGTCTTCAACTCGGCCCAGGATTCGATGGCCGCCGCCCGCTTGTCGAACTCGGCGAGCGGGTTGGCGTAATGCGATGTCAGGCCCTGGAACCCGTAGTACGGGTAGTAGGACAGGAAGCTGTAGTCGGCGGTCAGCACAACGGTCTCCTGGCGGGGCCGACCGGTGATCTTGGTGATGGCGGCGTCGACTTCGGCGTAGTACTTCTCGGCTCCGGGTGGCCGCCGGTCACCGCGCTGGCCGTAGCCGTCGGTGTCGGTGTAGGCGACGGTCAGATCGGGGCGCAGCACGTCGGGGATGTCCTGGCTGAAGCCGACGGCCCCGATCAGCCCGATGGCCGCGGCGGCTCCGATGACCGTGCGGTTGGTCCGTGCGGCGATCGCGAGCGTCACGTCGATGAAGCCGAACACCCCGGCTGCCGACAGCAGAACGGTCAGGGTGGGTTGCAGCCGGAACGACAGCAGGGTGGTGCCGAGCAGTGTGGTCAGCATCGACAGCATCGACCACACGTAGACGGTCAGCACACCGATCCCGAGTGCGGCTGCTCTCGTGGACGAGCGCGCCCGCCATACCAGCCACAGCGTTCCGAGCATGCACAGCGCGCCCAGCAGCGAGAACTGCAGCATCGGGAAGGTGAGGACCGCGCCGTCGGCGGGCAGGTAGTGCTGGGCGCTGCCGGTGTCGCTGAGCGGATGCCGGACGGCTTGCAGCAGGAACGGCAGCCAGGTGATCGCGGCGATGGCCAGCGCGATGACGCCGGCGACCGCCAGCCGCAGCAGCGGTTCGGCGTTGCGCCGCGCGATCGCCACGATCAGTCCCATCACCACGACCGTGAACGCGGTGTAGCCGACGAGCAGGGTGTAGAAGGTGGCCGAGACGCCGAGGAACACCCCGACGCCGACGACGGCCGCCCAGCCGCCCTGTCGGGTCTTGCCGCGCAGTCCCGACCACGCGAGCACCAGGACCGGCGGGATGAGGACGGTGATGATCGCGGCGTAGGGCTCCGGGGAGCTGTAGGCCAGGGTCACCGCGGTGGTGGCGACGGTGACGATCAGTGCGTACTCGAACCGAATCATGGCCGACCACAACGTCATCGCGAGCACGACGGCGATCGCGATCGAGACGATCGCCCACGGCTTCAGGATCTCCCAGCCTGGAGTCCCGGTCAGGGTGGCGACGCGCCCGCCCAGCCAGAACCAGCCTGGCGGATAGAACGGCGGCAGACCGATATAGGTCATGTCGTGCAGTGCGGGGCTCTGCGTGAGCCGGGTCAGATACTCGGTGCGGAACTGTTGGTCGACGGAGATGCCGAACAGATAGAGGCGGGTCGCGCCGAGTGGCATGCCGAGGGTGACCACCGTGAACGCCGACAGGAACACCGCCGCGCCGATGCGGGCAGCCCACTCATATCCCTTGCGCCAGACGAATCCGGTACCCAGCAGCAGGACCAGGCACCCCACCTGCCCGACGGTGGTCAGCGCGTGCAGTTGGTTGGACGACGGGAAGGCCGGCCACTGCACCCTAGAGATCGCGATCAGCGCGATGGTCGAAACGGTCACGGCTGCAACGACTGCCGCAGCCATCTGGCCGACGGTGGCCAGCGCGCCCTTGGTCACCGGGCGGCCTGCTAGATCGGCAGCTTGCGGAAAATGGGGCGCGGGATGTGCCGGATCACGGACATCAGCACCCGCACCTGGCCGGGCGCCCACACCAGGGTCTTGCCCTTGGCCGCGGAGGTGACGGCCAGTTCGGCGACATCCTCGGCGTTCACCGTGAACGGTGCTTCCTTGGCGCCGGTGGCCTTCCAGTGCTCCAGCGTGGTGGTGGTGCGCACCTGGCCGGGACGGATGACGAGGACGTGAACCCCATACTCTTGCAAGGCCTCTCCGAGACCGAGGTAGAAGCCGTCCAGGCCGGCCTTGGTGGAGCCGTAGACGAAGTTGTTGCGGCGCACCCGTTCCCCGGCCACCGAGGACATGGCGATGATCTGGCCGAAACCCTGGGCGCGCATCTTGTCACCGATCAACACCCCCACCGAGACGGCCGCGGTGTAGTTGATCTGGGCGCTCAAGACCGCCTTCGACTGGTTCTGCCAGAGTTCCTCGGCGTCGCCGAGGATGCCGAACGCGACGATCGCCACGTCGACATCGCCGTTTGCCCAGGCCTTTTCGATGACGTCCGGATGACTTTTGGTGTCCAGTGCGTCGAAGTCGAGGTACTCGACCGAGCTGGCGCCTGCGGCTTCCAGCTGGGCGATGGCGGCGTCACGCTTGGGGGCGTTCGGCAGATCGGCCAGGATGATCCGGGCCTTGGCGTTGCGCAGATAGCGCGTGCAGATGGCGAGGCCGATCTCGGAGGTTCCGCCCAGCAGCAGGATGGTTTGCGGATTGCCAGTGGCGTCGATCATGTCTGTGGGGGATGCCTTTCTACAGCAGTTCGAGTCGGCGGGCCATGTCGGAGGCGAACACGCCGTCCGGATCGGCCTTGCGGCGCAGTGCAATCCACTCGTCGATCCGCGGATACATGCGATGGAACTTTTCGGCGCTCACCCGTGAGTCCTTGGCGGTGTAAACGCGTCCGCCGAATTTCATCACCCGATCGTCGAGCTCGTTGAGGAATCCGTTGACACCGGGATTGTTCGGGAAGTCCATGGCCACGTTCCAGCCGGCCATCGGAAAGCTCAGTGGCGCCGGGTTGCCGGGACCGAAGAGCTTGAACACATTCAGGGCCGAGTAGTGGCCCTGGGTTTGTATCCACCGGATGATGTCCTTGAATTCGTCCAGCGCGTCCGGCGGCACCAGGAACTGATGCTGCGCGAAACCGGCTGGGCCGTAGGCATATTGCCACCCGGTCGTGATGTCCAGCATGTGGTAGAACTGCGTCAGATTGACGATCTTGTTCTGGTAGTTGCCGCTGACCCGGTAGAACGCTTCGCCGACGAGGCTCAGTGAGAGCTTGTTCATCACGCTGACCGGGAAAACGTTCGGCACCGCAGGAAGTTTGGGTGCGGTGAACTGCAGCGGGTTCTTCGCCAGTTTGTCCGGCAGTTGGTCCAGCCGGGCCAGGCTGCCACGGCTGACCGCGGCGCGTCCCAGCTTCGGCGGCGGATTGATCAGATCGAACCAGGCGCTCGAGTAGGTGTAATTGGCTTCGCTGCCGTCCTGGTGGACCGCAACCGTCTCGTCGAGATCGGCGGTGGCGATTCCGTCGGCGATGAAGTACGCCGTCTCGGTACGGGTCATCGCGATGCGCGCGCGAATCACGATGCCTGTCAAGCCATTTCCACCAACGGTGGCCCAGAACAGAGCGGTGTCTTCGTCTGAGCCGCCCGTTGGCGCCAGCGTGTGAACCTCGCCGTCGGCCATCAGCAGGTCCAGCGACAGCACGTGGTTGCCGAAACTGCCTGCGCTGTGGTGATTCTTGCCATGGATGTCGGATCCGATTGCGCCGCCCACGGTGACCTGGCGGGTGCCTGGCAGCACCGGCACCCACAGTCCGAACGGCAGCGCGGCCTTCATCAGCTGATCCAGGCTCACCCCGGCGTCCACGTCGGCCACCGCGGTGTCGGCGGACAGCGAATGGATCCGGTTCAGCCGGGTCATGTCGACGATGATTCCGCCGCCGTTGCACGCTTGGTCTCCATACGAGCGACCGAGGCCGCGTGCCACGATCCCGCGGCGCAGGTACGACGGGCTGGCGGAATCGGCGTCGGCGACCCGGCGGACGGCGTCGGCGATCACCTCCACGTCGGGAGTGGAGAGCACCTGGGCCACGCTCGGCGCAGTTCGGCCGAATCCGGTCAGGGAACGCGGCGTGAGGGGAAGTGCGGTAGCCATATCAGTGCCAAAGGTTACCCGGCCCCCCTACTTCAACCGGAATATCACCGCTCGCTGGACCACGAAGTTGATGACTGTGGCGGTGCCCTGCGCGATGACGAAGGCCACCGGGACCTGCCAGGAATGGCCGGCGAACTTCAGATAGAACAGGTAGTTGATGCCCACCTGTACTGCATAGGTGAGGGCGTAGAGGACGACCACGGCGATGAAGCGGGCCGTGCTCGGCGGCGCCTGGAAGGTCCACCGGCGGTTGATCAGGTAGGCCGTGGTCGTGCCGGCGATGAAGCTCAGCGTCTTGGCCACATTGACCTGCAGGCCGAGCGTGAGGAACAGCACGTAGAGCCCGAAGTCGACGATGGCCGACAGCCCGCCGGTGACGATGAAGCGCACCATCTGGGTCTTGAGGCTCAGGGGCGCCGTCGGGGCTGATTCGGCCACGCCGGAAGCTTACTGATTTACCTGGGTCGCTTCCCTGTCGGTGGGCGGTGCACCATGGTGGTGTGCAGGATCTGCTTGAGTCGTGGGCGGCACTGCTGTCCCGGTATACCGATGACCCGGCCGTAGCCGAGGTGGGCCGTGACTTGGTGGCGTCCTGGTCCGAAGCCCACCGCCGCTACCACTCCGTCGAGCACTTGCGGGACATCCTCGGCCACGTCGAGGAGCTGGCCGAATTCGCCGACGATCCGGACGCTGTGCGGCTCGCGGCGTGGTACCACGACGCGGTCTACGCCGGCCTTCCCGACGACGAGGAACGCAGCGCCCAGCTCGCCGAGCAGGACCTCTCCCGCCTGGGCGTGCAGCCGCAACTGGTCGACGAGGTGGCTCGCCTGATTCGGCTGACCATCACGCACGATCCCGCTCCGGGCGATCACAACGGCGAGGTGCTCTCCGATGCCGACCTGGCGGCGCTGGCCGCGCCGAGGGACCGCTACGAGCGCAACACCGCGGCGATTCAGGCCGAGTACAGCCACGTGCCCAGCGAGGTGTTCCGTCGGGGTCGGGTGCAGGTTCTGGTGGCGCTGCTGGGCGGGCCGGGTGTCTTCCGCACCGAGTACGCCCGGCGCGAATGGGAGTCGTCGGCCCAGGGCAATCTGCGGGCCGAGCTGGCGGCGCTGACGGGCTGACGGGTTGAGCGGCTTCATCAGCACTGGTAGTGACGCCTGACCTTCACCGAAGGCCGTTCGACCCTATGGGCGTGGCCGGTTCGCGGCGGAAGATCTGCCCATGACAGTCGAACAGGATCCGATCGTGGTACTCAGCGACCATGAGAGTTGGGATCGTCTGAAGAGCGCTGCGCTGGGACGCCTGGTGACGCAGATCGGCGATCAGCTGGAGATCTTCCCCGTCAACTTCGTGACGCAGAACCACACGGTGCTGTTCCGGACGGCCGAGGGCACCAAGCTTTTCAGCACGGTGATGAACGAGAAGGTGCTCTTCGAAGTCGACGACCACACTGTCTCGGATGGCTGGAGCGTCATCATCCGCGGTACCGCGCGGGTGCTCACCGCGGCCGATGACATCCATGAGGCCGAGCGCGCACAGCTGTTGCCGTGGATCGCGACCGAAAAGTTGCGCTTTGTGCGGATCACCCCAAGTGAAGTGTCCGGCAGGCGCTTTGTGTTCGGGCCGGAGCCGGACCGCGGGTCGTATCCCGGTTAGAACGGCGGTGGCCGGTTGCGTTCGGCGACACGGGCGTCGTTCAGTGCGCGTTCACCGGTGATGCGGTAAGCGCGTTGGGCGGCCCGGGTGTGTCGTCGGGTGGGCATCATGATGCCGATGGGGGGTGGGGGTTCGCTTTTCGGCGACGGCAGCTTCGCGGTGGTGGTGTTCCATGTGGGCATGAGCAGGCGGCTGCCGGGCCGCGTGGTGTAGGTGCGGCCGGTGGGGGAGGTCCAGGTGATCGTGCCGTCCGGGTGCTGACGGTCGGACCAGCCGGCGTAGAACGTCTTGAGCAAGTGGTGCTTTCGGCACAGACAAGCCAGGTTCGACGGGTGGGTGGGGCCGAACGGCCATGCCGTGGTGTGGTCGATGTCGCAGTATTCGGCGGCCACATCGCAATTCGGGAATCGGCAGGTCATATCCCGCATCCGCACCCACTCGTCGAGCGCGGTGGAAGGCCGGTAGTGCGGCTCGGGCTCGTCCTTCGGGCGGCGCAGATGGCGGACCCTGGCCCCGGACCTGATGAGTTCGGCCAACAGCGGCGCGGGGACGATGCCCCGGTTGCCGCTCAGCACTCCACGAGGTGCCTGCAGGCCTGGCGCGGGCTGAGGTTCAGCGGGTTTTTCGCCGTGGATGGCCGGATCGGGTTGGGCGTCGACCCCATCGGCGTCGGTGACGACGTGCACCACCACGCTGGTGGCGCGGGCGTCGTCGTCGGCGGCGGGGCACTCGGGGTTCTCGCACAGGCAGGCCAACCGGTCGGCTCCGGCGCCCAGCGCGCCCAGGGCATCGGCGCGGCGCTGGGCGATGGTGCGGGGGTCGTCGTCACACACCGAGTAGGCGATACGGGTCAACCGGCGTCGGACGATCTCGCCATCGGTGGCCGAGAGCTGTCCGGTGATCTCGGCGGTCCCGGCTGCGGTATCGACGGTGATCACGATGTCGCGATCGCGTACCCGCGACCGCACCCGTCGCACGGCACCCGGGTCGTAGCGATCCACCCAGTAGTCGATCGCGCGTTGCAGCTTCAGCGTCGACAGCGCACCCCAGGTCGCCGCGTCCTCGGCGATCGCCTTGTCCACCAACGTCAAGGCCGCGCGGTCGCGGATCAGGTCGGTGCGGTCGGTGATCGCCTCACACACGCGGTAGCTCAACACTCCGGCCAGGAACAGTTCGGTCACTCGCGGCAGCCGATGCCGTAGCGAGGTCGCCATCAACATTTCACCCGAGGCCCGACCCGTCGTGATCCCCAGCGCCGCCGACACTTCGGCCGCGGCGGCATCCCACTCATCGCAGGCCCAATGCGCGCGCTCGTCATCAGCGCAGCGCCGCGCCACCAGCTCCCCGATCCAGGCCAGGCGCCGGGCCGCGTCCTGATTCTCGGCGCGCGCGAACTCGACGATGGCCCCCACCACCGCCGCATCATGCGCCTGGCGGGTATCGAACATGTGTTCGAGTGTGCCAGATGGCTATGACAGGTTTGCTACACCCAGTACGGAACCCGCGCCCGGTACTGCCGCAGGGCGAACGCCGCGAGCAGCCAGCCGAGCAGCGTCAATCCGATCACGACGGCCCAGTGCCGAAGGTGCTGGTCGGCACCCAACAGGGGGGCGCGCAGGATGTCGAGGTAGTGCAGCAGCGGATTGAGTTCGATGATCTTGGCCCAGCGGCCGGCGCCCTGCTGCTGCAGTGTGTTGTCGTTCCAGATGATCGGCGTCATGAAGAACAGCAGCTGCACGATCGAGAACAGCAGCGGGCCGATGTCGCGGTAGCGGGTGGCCAGGATGCCGAAGCAGAACGACACCCACACGCAGTTCAGCATGATCAACAGCAGCGCCGGGATCGCCGACAAGTCCGCCCAGGACCACGGTTTCGGGAAGATGATCGCGATCACCACGTAGATGACGATGTTGTGCCCGAACAGGATCATCTGCCGCCACACCAGCCGGTAGACGTGCACGCTCAGCGGTGTCGGCAGCTGCTTGATCAGCCCCTCGTTGGCGATGAACACATCGGCGCCCTCGAGGATCGCGGCGTTGATCATGTTCCAGATGATCAGGCCGAGCGTCACATACGGCAGGTGCTCGGACAGCTTGAGGTGGAACAGCTGTGAGTACAACCCACCCATCGCGACCGCGGTGGTGCCGGTCGCGATCGTGATCCAGAACGGGCCGAGCACCGAGCGGCGGTACTTCTGCTTGATGTCCTGCCAGCCGAGGTGCAGCCACAGTTCGCGCTTGCGGAACCCGTCGAGCAGATCGCCCCACGCGCGGGCGAAGGTCTTCGACTGCGCGGCGGCGTCGACGATCGTCATCTTGTTCCTTTCCCGTCGCTTCGCTCGCCCCGGAAGAACCTTTCGTGCCTACCCAAGCGCCGCAACCGAATCCATTCGGCGAAGCCTTTCGGGTCGCGGCGCTGGACCAAGAAGAACCATCCGAAGCGCACCCACTCCTGCGGTACCAGCTTGCGCATACCGCGCTGCGCCTGCAGGTAGCCGCGGTTGCGATAGGTGAAGTACCGCTTGGTCGGATCGTCCGGATATTGGGTGTGCATCTTGCCCCCGAGGATCGGCTTGAACTCGTCACTGCCGTACGGATGCAGGTAGGTCGCATCCAGGCAGGTGCCGAACGGCAAGCCCGACAACACCAGTCGACGGTGCACGTCGACCTCGTCGCCTCGGATGAACAAGCGGATGTCCGGCATGCCCACGGCCATCAGGGTTTCGGCGCGAAACAACGCTCCGTTGAACAGTGATGCATACCCCGGGAGTAAATCGTGGCTGCCCAGTTCGGCGGTGTGGCGACGCCACACCAGGCCCTGCCGCACGGGGAAGGCGAAGCGGTCGGGATGGTCCATGTCGCAGACCATCGGCGAGACCTCGGCCAAACCGTGGCGCTGTGCACAGGCCAGCAATCTGGCCAGCACCTCGCCGTCCATCGGCCGCCCGTCGTCGTCGGCCAGCCACACCCAGTCCGCACCCAGCGACAGCGCATGCAGCATGCCCAACGCGAATCCTCCTGCGCCGCCGAGGTTTCGGCGGGACCCCAGATAGGTGGTCGGCACGGGCTGCCCGGCGACGAGGTCGCGCACCCGCTCGTCGTCGTCGTTGTCGACGACGATCAGGTGGTCGACCATCCGGGTCTGGGTGGTCAACACACCCAGCGATTTGGCGAGTTCGTCGAGGCGGCGATGAGTGACGACGACGGCGCACACCAGGTCGGTCACGGGGTGGCGACCCCGTCGGACCAATCGGACTTGTGCTCGTCCAACACTTCCCGCACATGCCGGGCCGCGTCCTCGCCCTCATAAGCCCGCACGACGTCTTCGATGCCGCCGGACATTTTGATGGTGCCGTGGTCGATCCACATCGCGGTCTTGCACAGCCGCGCCAGGAACTCGTTGGAATGGCTGGCGAACACCAGGATTCCGGAACGCTCGACCAGCTTCTGCAGCCGTGTCTGCGCCTTCTTCAGGAAGTCCGCGTCCACCGCGCCGATGCCCTCGTCGAGCAGCAGGATCTCGGGATCGATGCTGGTGACCACGCCCATGGCCAGTCGCACCCGCATGCCGGTGGAGTAGGTGCGCAGCGGCATCGAGAGGTATTCACCGAGTTCGGTGAAGTCGGCGATCTCGTCGACCTTGGCCATCATCTGCTTGCGGGTCTGCCCCAGGAACAGGCCGCGGATGATGATGTTCTCGAAGCCGGAGATCTCCGGATCCATCCCGACGCCGAGGTCGAACACCGGCGCGACCCGGCCGCGGACCGTGGCCGACCCACGGGTCGGTTCGTAGATCCCGGACAGCAACCGCAGCAGCGTGGATTTGCCCGCGCCGTTGTGGCCGACGAGGCCGACGCGGTCGCCCATCTTCAGCGACAGCGTGATGTCTCGCAGGGCCTCGATCACCACGACGTTCTCGGTGTTGCGCCCGATCGCGCCGCCGGCGGCGCCGAGGAAGGTCTTCTTCAGCGACCGCGTCTTGGCGTCGAAGATCGGAAACTCAACCCAGGCGTCACGGGTTTCGATGTAGGGGTCGTCGGCAGGCACCGGGGTCTCGGCTAGAGGTACTGCCCGGTGCCGTGACCGGGGGCTCCGGGCGGGCCGGGCTGTCCGATGCCGGGCGGCAACGCACCCTGGCCGCGCATGTGCTCCAGCTGCGCGCGCGCCGCCATCTGCTGGGCGAACAGCGCGGTCTGGATTCCGTGGAACAGGCCCTCGAGCCAGCCGACCAGCTGCGCCTGCGCGATCCGCAGTTCGGCGTCGGACGGGATGCTGTCCTCGGTGAACGGCAACGCCAGCCGCTCGAGCTCGTCGCGTAACTCGGGGGCCAGGCCGTCTTCGAGCTCGCGGATCGAGGTCGCGTGGATTTCACGTAGCCGGGTGCGGCTGGCGTCGTCCAGCGGTGCGGCGCGCACCTCTTCGAGCAGCTGCTTGATCATCGTGCCGATGCGCATCACCTTGGCCGGCTGCTCCACCAGGTCGGTCACGGAGCGCCCGTCGGCGTCGCCGTCGCCCTGGTCGGCACCGGTGATGATCTCGATGTTGTCGTCGTCTGTGTTCGTCGTCATGGAGTGAGCATTCCCTCGTCGCCCATTGTTACCGGGTGTCCTGCGGTGCAGATCCGCGCCATTCGTAGATGCGGGCCTCGCCGTTGTCGTAGATCTTCGTCCACGACTTGGACTTGTCTAGTGACACTAGTCCGTCGGGCATGACGAACCCGCGAACCACCGGTGCGCTCGTCAACACGTAGCGGATGTTCAGTGCCTTGACCGCCTCGGCGATCCGCGGATCGTGGTCGGCGTCGTCGGCGTAGGCCCAGAAGATGAAGCGGTGATAGCCCGGACCCTGCTGCACCGGGTAGTCGTAGTGGGTCCACAGCGGATGCAGGCCGGCCACCGCGTACATCCACGCCGTGCCGTCGACGTTCGCGTCGCCGATCAGGGTGTCGCGGGCGCCGGGCAGGGTCGCCAGATAGGCAAAAGCCTGCAGATCCTTGTCGTCGATGATCACCCGGTCGTACTTCTCGCCCATCAGGTATCGGTGTCGCGGGAAGTAGTGCCAGGCCAGCCCGACGCTGACGGCCACCAGCAGCACCGCGGTCGCGCCGATCCAGAACCCGCGGTCGGGCTCCCGGGCGGCGGCCCAGCGTCGGGTCACCCGGCGGGCGCCGGCCACCAGCAGCAACGCCAGCGAATAGAGCGCGATCCCGGCCATCGGTGTCAACAGCAGCGTCACCACCGCGGACAGCCGCCTGGGGTCGCTGTAGAACAGGTCGCTGTACTTGCCGACGATCGTGCCGAGCGGGCCGCCGAACGGCGCGCCGGAATGCACGATCGACACGATCAGCACCAGCCAGACCGCCGCCGGCCACCAGATCCGCTTGGTCAGCAGCAGCACGAAGCCGGCTGCGGCCAGCGCGACGATGGCGTTCTGGATCGGGAAGTCGTTCAGGTGCCGGGTGTGCTGGACGATCGCGTTGAACAGTGTCCGTTTGCGGCCCAGGTGGGTCAGGAATGCATGCCCGGCGATGACCTCGGCCTGCTGCAGCACGCCGAGGAACTGCGGTAGCAGCACCGCCAGAGTGGGCACGGCGATGACCACCAGGGTGAGGAAGTCGCGTGCCCGGCCCAGCGCCGGCCGCCACAACGCGTCCAGCAGCCACCACGCCACCACGAACGTGACCACCACGACCCCGCCGGTGATGTGCACCGAGAAGACGCCGACCAGCGCGATCACCGCCATCGGGATGCGGTCGCGGTTGCGCAGACACGACGCGATCAGCACGAACGCGGGTATGGCGACGCCGTAGGCCGCCATGTTCGGCATCGAGGCGGTGTCGAACTCGACGTAGGGCACCGAGGTGAACGACGCGGCGAGCGCGGCCGCGGTGGCTGCCGCACCGGCGGTGCGCCATTGCGAGGTGCCGCGGGACCGCAGCAGCTGCCAGGTCAACAGTCCCGCGCTGAGCGGGAACAACCAGACCGCCGCGGCCAGCGAGCTCAGCGTGTACGCGGTGGTCGGGGCTGCGCCGGTCAGCTGGGCCAGCACGGCGCCCAGCGCATGGAAGACCGAGGGGTAGTAGAGCGCCGCGTGGGTTTCGACGTTGCGCAGTTCGCCCATGTGGGTCGACGACGCCTGACCGGTGTCGAGGATCCAGCGGATGGTGTTGGCGTGCCAGACGGAGTCCCAGTTGCTCGGGATGGACTGCCAGTAGGGCATGCCCCGCCAGGCGGCGATGCCGATCAGCAGCGCGCCCAGGATCACCCCGGCGGCCACGGTCAGCGCGGGCCACAGTGACACGTCGTCGGCGGTGGGGGCTGCGGCGCGGTACCGGGCGAGCAGAATCCGCAAACCGAACACGGCCGCCGTCACAACGGCCAGTGCCAGCAGCGCCGTCCAGGCGTTCCAGCCGATGCCGATCGCGCCGAACGGGATGATGGCCAGGCCCACAACGCCGTACGTCAGCACCGGCCCCACGCCGAGTGCGACGTACCAGCGCAGCCGCCCGGCCAGCGCCACCACTGCACCCGGCAGGATCAGCAACAAGACCGCGATCAGGACTCCGAACCCGAAGCTCACTGGACTAGTATGGCTGGCCAGGTGAACCTGCCCTTATCGCCCACCGGCGAGGACCGCAGGCGCCATCGCTGTCTCAATAGCGCAATCACCGACGCTCTAAGGTGGGCTCATGGCATACGACGTCGCCCGGGTGCGTGGTCTGCACCCAGCATTGGGCGACGGGTGGATGCGCTTCGACGCCCAGGCCGGGATGCTGATCCCCGAGTCGGTGGCGACCACGGTGTCGACGGCGTTTCGCGGTTCGGTGCCCAACACGGCCAGCCCGCATCCGGCGGCCCGGCGCAGCGTCGCTGTTCTGGACGCCGCCCGCCAGGCGGTGGCCGACCTGGTCAACGGTGACCCGAGCGGGGTGGTGCTCGGCGCCGATCGCTCGATCCTGCTGACGTCGCTGGCCGACGCGTCGTCCTCGCGTGCCGGGATCGGCTACGAGGTGGTGGTCAGCCGGCTCGACGACGAGGCCAACATCGCGCCGTGGCTGCGTGCGGCCAACCGGTACGGAGCCAAGGTCAAGTGGGCCGAAGTCGACATCGAGACCGGTGAGCTGCCGTCGTGGCAGTGGGAGAGCCTGATCACCCCGCCCACCAGATTGGTGGCCATGACGTCGGCGTCCTCGACCCTGGGCACGATCACCGACGTGAGTGCCGTCACCAAGCTCGTGCATGACGTCAGCGGGTTGGTGGTCGTGGACCATTCGGCCGCGGCGCCGTATCAGTTGATGGATCTCGACGAGACCGAAGCCGACGTCGTCGCGCTCAACGCACCGGCGTGGGGCGGACCGCCGATCGGCGCGCTGGTATTCCGCAACCCGTCGCTCATCGACAGTTTCGGCTCGGTGTCGATGAACCCGTACGCCAGCGGACCGGAACGACTCGAACTCGGCGGCCACCAGTACGGCTTGCTGGCCGGAGTGGTCGCGAGCATCGAATACCTGGCCGGACTCGATGAGTCGGCGCGGGGTAGCCGACGCGAAAGGCTTGCTCTCTCAATGCAATCCGCTGGGTCGTACCTCAGCGGACTCTTCGACTACTTGATGGGCTCGCTGCGATCGCTGCCCCTGGTGATGGTGATCGGCCGCCCGGAGGCGCACATCCCGGTCGTCAGCTTCGCGGTCACCGGGGTGCCTGCCGAGCGGGTGGTCCAGCGGCTGGCGGACAACGGAATTCTGGCTGTGTGCAACGCCAATTCCCGGGTGCTCGACCTGATCGGCGTCAACGACATCGGCGGTGCGGTCACTGTCGGGTTGGCGCACTACTCGACGATGGGCGAAGTCGACCAGCTGGTGCGGGCGCTCGCGTCGCTGGGCTGAATTCGGCTCACGTCACTCGGTGACGGTGAGCAACACTTTCCCGAACGTCTCGCCACTGGCCAGCACCCGGTGCGCTTCGGCGGCCTCGGCGATGGGGAAGCGCGCTCCGATGATGGGCCGGACCCGGCCGTCGGCGATCATCGGCCATACCGAGGCCACCACCTCCTCGACAATGGCCTTCTTTCCGTGCGGTCCGTCGACGGGCCGGCCGCGCAACGACGTACCGATCACGTGCAGCCGCTTGGCGACCGCTTTGGCGATGTTGAATTCCGCTTTGATGCCGCCCTGCATGCCGATGATGGTCATCCGGCCGTCGGGTGCCAACGCGTCGAGGTTGCGATCGAGGTATGCCGCACCCATGATGTCGAGGATGACGTCCGCCCCGCGCCCATCAGTGGCATTATTGACGCACGCGACGAAATCCTCGTCGCGGTAAGGGATTAGGACGTCGGCCCCAAGTTCGCGGCACAGATCGAGCTTCGAGCGCGAACCCGCCGTCACCGCCACCCGATTGCCCAGGGCGGTGGCGACCTGGATGGCGTGGGTGCCGATCCCGCTTGCGCCGCCGTGGATGAGCAATAGGTCGCCCTCGGTAAGTCGCGCCGTCATGGCGATGTTGGACCACACCGTGCAGGCGACCTCCGGAAGCGCGGCCGCGTCGGGCAGCGAAATCCCGACGGGAACGGGCATCACCTGGCCGGCCGGCACCGCGACGTACTCGGCGTAACCGCCTCCGGCCAAGAGTGCGCAAACATCTTGTCCGACAGTCCATCCCGTCACACCTTCGCCCACCTTCGCGACGACGCCGGACACCTCGAGGCCGAGGATGTTGCTGGCGCCCGGAGGTGGCGGATAGTTCCCTGCCGCTTGCAGGAGGTCGGCCCGGTTCACCCCCGCGGTGTTCACCCGGATCAGGACTTCGCCCTGTCCGGGCGACACATCAGGGACTTCGCGCCAGGTCAGACGGTCGGACGATTCAGCGACGATGGCCAACATGGGCGTCAGGTTACTCCCGAGTCATTTCGGCCTCGTACGGCGCTGTGTCGCTTACGATTGCGCAATGGGAGGGATGATTGCGGGGCGGACCGCTAGTGAGATGCCGGGGTTGGATATAGCCGAGGAGAGGTCTTGGCAGAACTTCCTCGACGCTGCACTGCGTCTGTACGGAACACTGAATCGGGGGCTCGTCGACAAGCACAAATTGAGCTTGGTCGACGTCCGGCTGTTGGAAATTCTGGACAACTCGGAGACCGGCGCGGCTCGGATGGGTGATCTGGCCGAACAGCTGATGTCGTTGCCGAGTCGGGTGACCCGTCAGATTCGCCGGCTGGAGACCGCGGGACTCGTGCGCCGTGAGGCGAGCCCCGACGACGGTCGCGGAGTGTTGGCGAGCATCACCGACCTCGGCCGTGAGGTCGTCGAAGACGCGATGCTGACGTACGCCAAGGGAGTCCGGGAGAACTTCCTGACGCCGTTGTCTCGGCCGCAGATGGCGGCGATGGGGGAGAACTGCCGCCGGATCAGTGCCGCCTTGAAGGACGGCGGCAACTCGACGAGGGTCGGCCGCGTCTAACCGCTAGTCTTGTCGGCGGTGGCGTGGCAGAGCGGCCTAATGCACTCGCCTTGAAAGCGAGAGACGGCTAACACCGTCCGGGGGTTCAAATCCCTCCGCCACCGCTGCGTGGGCGCCGGTTGGTGCCCATCTGAATCCTGGCATTTCGCCCTTGGTCACCTGTGGGGCTGGCTCAGGACTTCTGTGGATCAGCTTGAGACGCGTGCATTGCACCGGCTGGCGGGCATACAAAGGATGTAAGGCGCCCAATAGGTAGCCGGACCCTTCTTGCGGAGCCGCCCGGAGTGACGGTGTCGGTCCGAAAAGTCGTGAAAGGTGCTGGTCAATATGTCCTCCCCTCGAAAGCTTCGGAAAAGCTTGGCTCTGGATAAGAGGTTGCTGGGTACTGTCGTCGGCGGCGGTGCCATCGCGGTCCTCGGCCTGTTCGGGCTCACCCATCCCGCGCCAGCATCTCTGACCCACACGGCCGACTCCGGCGACGAGACAAAGTTCCCCGCCTACTCCTCGCCCGCCGTTGCCGCCATGAACATGGGTGCGACCACGACGACGCAGCCCACCGACGAGCCGACGGCCCTGGAGGTCACCAAAGCGGTGCCGGCGATCAAGGCCGGCAAGTAACGGCTATTCGCCGGTGAACTCCGGCTTGCGCTTGGCGAACATCGCCGCGATGCCCTCGTTGAGGTCCTTGGACGGCAGGAACGCCGAATTCCAGGCCGCGACGTAGCGCAGGCTGGCCGCCACGTCGGCGGTGCGCTGTTCATCGAGGACGTCTTTGATGCCGTGCACAACCAGTGGCGAATTCGCCGCGATCTCGGCGGCCGTCTCGTGCGCCGCGGCCAGCGTGGCCTCGGGGTCCGGGTAGACGTCGTTGACCAGACCGATCTTCTCGGCGCGCGCGGCGTCAATGTCCTTGCCTGTCAACGCCAATTCGCGAAGATGCCCGTCGGACAGGATGTACGGCAGCCGGGCGAGGCTGCCCACGTCGGCGACGATGGAGAGCTTGACCTCGCGCACCGAGAACTTGGCGTCGGCGCTGGCGTAGCGGACGTCCACCGCACTGATGAGGTCGACTCCGCCACCGATGCACCAGCCGTGGATGGCGGCGATCGTCGGGGTGCGGCAGTCGGCCACGGCGGTGATCGATTGCTGCATGCGCTTGAGCTTGCCGTGGAACTCGACGCGAGGCCGGGCCGACACCTCTCCGGACATCGCACCGCCGATGGTGTCGCCCATCGCGACCAGGTCCAGGCCGTAGCTGAAATTCCGGCCGGAGCCGGTCAGCACGATCGCCCGCACGTCGGGATCTGCGTCGAGCTCACCGAAGGCCACCGGCATCTCTGTCCAGAACGCCGGGCCCATGGCGTTTCCTTTGCCCGGGCCGATCAGCGTGACCTGGGCAACGTGGTCCTTGACCTCGACGGTGAGGGATTCATACTGCTGGCTCATGCTCTGAAGGCTACGACGCCTGCCGCCGCCAGCGTCACTCCAGGGTCACCTGCGGTCGCCGGGCGGCTTCCCGAGGTCGGTTCGGGGACATCCGCCGAGCCCGACCGTACCGAGGTACGGCTCAGTTGCGTTGGGGCAAGCCGACGGGCCGGCCTGGTCGCCGCCCTCGCCGATCAGCAGAATCCGAGGATGCGGCGGACCGGTCGATAGTGGAGGGGCCGATCGCCGTCACGATCTCGACGAAGACGAAAGCTTCTTTGCACCAATGAATATCGGGTCGGTGGCACGTAACAACGCGTGAGCGCAGGCGGTATCTCAGATGTACATCGCGGGGTCGACGTAGAACGTCGGATCCACCAGCTGTTCGCGCTGCCGTTCGTTGCGCGGCCGCACGACGGCGGGAATGCCGGTCGCAATCGAGTCCGCAGGCACGTCGTGGGTGACCACGGCGTTCGCGCCGATGGCGCTGTCGTCACCAATAACCAAGGGGCCCAGGATTTTTGCTCCGGCGCCCACGACCACTCGGTTCCCGAGGGTGGGATGGCGTTTGCCGTGCTCCAGGGAGCGGCCGCCGAGCGTCACGCCGTGATAGAGCATCACGTCGTTGCCGATCTCGGCGGTCTCGCCGATCACGACACCCATTCCGTGGTCGATGAAGAACCGGCGGCCGATGGTGGCACCGGGGTGGATTTCGATACCGGTGGCGAACCGGGTCAGCTGCGACAGCACCCGGGCCGGACCACGCAGTGCCGGCCTGGCCCACAGCCGGTGCGCCAGCCGATAGGACCAGATGGCGTGCAGGCCGGAGTAGACCAACGCATTCTCGACATCGCCGCGCGCGGCCGGATCGTGGCCGCGCGCGTTGCTCAGGTCCTCACGCAGTGTGGACAGCAGTCCCATGAAGTCAGTCCCTGATGTGCTCGAAAAGTGGTGTGGAGATATAGCGCTCGCCGTAGTCGCACACGATGGCGACGATGAGCTTGCCGGCATTCTCCGGACGCTTGGCGATTTCCAGGGCGGCCCACACGATCGCACCGGACGAGATGCCGCCCAGGATGCCTTCCGCGGTTCCCAGGTCCCTGGCCACCCTGATGGCGTCGTCGAGCTCGACGTCGACGATCTCGTCGTAGGAGCCGCGATCGAGTACCTCGGGAACGAAGTTGGCTCCCATGCCCTGGATCTTGTGCGGTCCGGCCTTGCCCTCGGTCAGCAGCGGCGAGTCCTTGGGTTCGACTCCGACGATCTGGACGCCGGGCTTGCGCTCTTTGAGTACGTGTCCCACCCCGGTGACGGTTCCGCCGGTGCCGATGCCCGCGACGAAGATGTCGACCTTGCCGTCGGTGTCGTTCCAGACTTCTTCCGCGGTGGTCTTCTCGTGGATGGCCGGGTTGGCCGGGTTCCCGAACTGGTTCGCCGAGACGGCATTGTCGGTTTCGGCGATGATCTGGCGGGACTTCTCCACCGCGCCCGCCATGCCTTCGGAGCCGGGGGTCAGCACGATCTCGGCGCCGTAGGCGCGCAGCATCACCCGGCGTTCGGTCGACATCGTCTCCGGCATCGTCAAGATGACCTTGTAACCGCGGGCCGCGCCGACCATCGCCAGCGCGATGCCGGTGTTACCGCTGGTGGCCTCGACGATCGTGCCGCCGGGCTTCAGCTCACCGGAGGCCTCTGCCGCATCGATGATCGCCACTCCGATGCGGTCCTTGACGCTGTTGGCCGGGTTGTAGAACTCGAGCTTGACCGCGACCTCGGCGTCGAGGCCCTCGGTCAGTCGGTTGAGTCGGACCAGCGGCGTGTGGCCGACCAGTTCGGTGACGTTGTCATAGATCTTGCCCATGCTGCGCGTCCCTTCTCGTGGCACCCCACCGAACACTATTCTGTCGGCCGCTGGTCGTACGGTTGGGGCATGGCTGACGAACTGACCTCCGGACCGGAAGCTCCACCGACCGACGAACTGGCCAGTGCTGAAGCGTCGCTCCAGGTTCTCCAACAAGTGATGCACGGTATTGCTTCCGATGATGTGAACAAGCAGACGCCGTGCCGCGAGTTCGACGTGGCCGGGCTGACCGATCACCTGCTGCATTCGATCACCCTGTTGGGCGGCGCGGCCGGCGCGCAGTTCCCGGAGCGCAACCCCGATGACTCCGTCGAACGCCAGGTCATCGCCGCGGCCCGGCCCGCGGTGGACGCCTGGCGGCGCCGCGGGCTGGACGGCACGGTCCCGTTCGGTGAGAACGAGGCGCCCGCGCGGTACATGGCCGGCATCCTCTCCGTTGAATTCCTGATCCACGCGTGGGATTACGCATCGGCGATCGGTCGACCGATCGATGCCCCGGATTCGTTGACCGAGTACGTGTCGGGCCTGGCGCACCGCATCATCACCCCGGAGGGCCGGGTCAGGGCGGGTTTCGACGACCCTGTCGAGGTTGCGGAGTACGCCTCGAAGCTGGACCGGCTGGTTGCCTTCACCGGCCGCACGCCCGTCAGCGGGTAGCGATCCACGTCCGGGCGAACGCCAGGAACGCGTCGTTCTCTTCGGGTGCGCCGATCGTCACCCGGACGCCGTCGGTGCCGTAGGGGCGCACCAGGACGCGACTGTCGGCGGCCTGCTCGACGAAGTCGGGCGTCTCCTCCGGCGTCAGCGGCAGCCACACGAAGTTCGCCTGCGACGGCGGGAAGCTGTAGCCGAGCTCGGTGAGCGCGGCACAGACCCGGCGGCGTTCGGCGACCACGGCATCGGTGCGGGCCAGCAGTTCGTCCGCGGCATTCACCGAGGCGATGGCCGCGGCCTGCGAGACGGTGGTCGCGGTGAATGGCACGTAGACCTTGCCCAACGCGGTGATGATGTCGGGATCGCCGACGGCGTAACCGATCCGCAGCCCGGCCAGCCCGTAGGCTTTCGAAAAGGTGCGCAGCACAACGACATTGGGATGGTTTCGGACCAGTCCGAGGCTGTCGGGCAGCATCCCGTCGCGGATGTATTCGACGTAGGCCTCGTCGATGACGATGAGAATGTCCGACGGCACGGCGGCGACGAAGCGGGCCAGCGCGTCGGGGTCCACGACGGTGGAGGTCGGGTTGTTCGGGTTGCAGACGAAGATCAGGCGGGTGCGGTCGGTGATCGCGGCGAGCATGGCGTCGAGGTCGAACGTGTAGTCGCGCAGCGGCACCTGAACCGCGGTGGCGCCGGCCACCCGGACCTGCAGCGGGTAGATCTCGAAGCTGCGCCAGCCGAAGACCACCTCGTCACCGACGGAGGAGGTGATCTGGATGAGCTGCTGGCACAGGCTCACCGACCCGCAGCCGACGGCGATGTTCTCGGGGGCGAAAGGCCCGTACTTGTTCAAGTGCTTGGCCAAGTGCTCCTTGAGTTCGACGTAGCCGTTGTCGGGGTAGCGGTTGACGGTCTCGGCGGCGGCGGCGATCGCCGAGCGCACGCTGGGCAGCGGCCCGTGCACGGTCTCGTTGCTGGCAAGCTTGATGGCACCCGGAACCGTTTTACCCGGGGTATAGGCCGGCAGATCGGCCAGTTCAGGGCGCAGGCGGGCAGTCATTTGTCCAAGTCTAAGTGGGCTGTGTACTCTCATCCATCGGCGGTTCGGGGCATCAGTCAGGCTCCGGTACGCTCAGGTAGTTCAGGAGGCGTGCCAGAGCGGCCGAATGGGACTCACTGCTAATGAGTTGTCCCCCTTACAGGGGACCGGAGGTTCAAATCCTCTCGCCTCCGCCGCGGCTGATTCGTCAGCCACGACAACTGAAGACAGAACGGCGCCCGTAGCTCAACGGATAGAGCATCTGACTACGGATCAGAAGGTTAGGGGTTCGAATCCCTTCGGGCGCACTTTTCGTGTGAGGGTCGACGACCCAACTTTCGTCCAGCAACTGTGCACACCCGCCCTGGCGTCCGGCCCTTTGTGGCAAATTTGTCACAGTTGGTTCCCCTGGCTAACTCGCGGCGGTTATTGTCGGTTCAAATAACCTCACGCCGTCTGACTTGACAGCTGGACAGGGGCTGGTCTTTGCAGGCAACCTTTGACGATTTCGCCGGGTTCGGAAACCACCTTCGTGAGTGGTGGACCGAACCGGTCGACTACACCGCGCAGGTGCAGTACTTCACCAAACGCGCGAAATCCGGGCCGATCCAAGTGCTCATCGGTATCGGCACGGGGACCAACGGACTGTTGTCGCTGTTCGTCCTGCTTCCCGCGGCCCGCACCCCCGCATCGCAGGTTGTCGTGGCCATGTTCGCTGTGCTGCAGCTTTTTTGGGGCTGGAATTGGTGTTATCGGCCTTGGCCGTCTCGGCGGGTGTCACTCGCTTTCGTCATTTCTGCGGACATCGGCATAGCCGCTGTGGCTGTGCTGGATGCGAGTTGGTTGCTCGGCTTGTTCGCCTTCAATGCCTTCGCGATGATCTCGGTATATCTGATGTTCTTCGACGGTCCGAAATACCTTGCAGCGCACGTGCTATGGCTGCTTTTGGCGACCACGGCCTTCGCTCTGCATGTAAGTGACACCACTCATCTGGATATCGCTGCCTTTACCGTCAAGACCCTCGCCGCCGTGGCGCCCGTGGCATGGACCCCGTTGGGGATCCAGCTCGCGATCTGGTCGATGCGTAACGACGCGAACGAATCGATCACTGATCCGCTGACCGGTCTGCTCAACCGGCGGGGTCTGCAACTTCACCTCGCCGATCTGTTCCGGGACGTCGTCGCCGCGGACACCGAGGTGGCGGTGATCGTCGTGGACCTGGACCGCTTCAAATCGATCAACGACACTTTCGGGCATATCGCCGGCGACGAGGTTCTGATCCTGTGCGCTCGCCGGATCGTGTCAGCGGTGGGCAGCACCGCGCTGGTGGCCCGGATCGGCGGCGAGGAGTTCGTCGTCGTCGACCTGGTCGAGTCCGGGTTGGCGAGTGCGGGGGCCGACCACATCCGGCACGCAATCGCTGCTCCGGCCGAGCACTCGATCACTGCGAGCGTCGGCGTCACCAGTGTTGCAGCGGATGTCTTCGCTTCTGCCGGAGATGACCCGGTTTCAGTTCTCGATTCGCTCGTGCAGCGGGCGGACCTCGCAATGTTCGACGCCAAGCGCAACGGGGGCAACACCACCGTCCACCTACCCCCGGTCAGCTGATCACCGCTACCGAAAGCCACGGCGTCGTAGGGGTTTAGGGCGCCGCTGCGGCCTGTGCGGGTGCGCAAGCCTTCAACACCGTCCGCCATCCCGCGGAGGCCGAAGATCCCGTCCACGCGATGTAGCCGTCCGGTCGCACCAACACCGCGGGACCGTCGTCGGTCCGCTCGGCCTGCAGCACCCCGGTCACGTCGACGGGCGGCACCCCGCGTTCGCGGATCAACGCGAACCACGGCGTGCGCTGCAGCTCGGTCAGCCGGCCCTTGTCCAGCGGTATCTGTGTTGCCCGGGTGCCCACCGGCCCCCGGCGGCCGTACCGCAGCCCGGTACCCGCGAAGCTGCCCGCCACGGCATCGCGCACCATCGGTACGCGAAGAAGCCTGGGCGCCAGCAGGTTCCGCATCGCACGCGCCACCCGCGGATACAGCGTCACCGCACGCGTCATCACGCCGGACTGCAACACCACCCGGCGGCCGATCGGATGGCGTTCGTCCTGATAGCTGTCCAACAGTTTGTCGTCGGCTCCACCCAGCACGGCGGCCAGCTTCCACGCGAGGTTGGCCGCATCCTGGATGCCGGTGTTCATTCCCTGGCCGCCCACGGGGGAGTGCACGTGCGCGGCGTCGCCGGCCAGGAATACCCGGCCGTGCCGATACTGTGCGACTTGCCTTTCGTCGCAATGGAATCGGGACTTCCAGCTGATCTCGAGCACGCCCACATCTGCCGTGAACGCCCGGTTCAGGACCTCGATCACCTCAGCGTTGTCCACCGGCTCGGTGTCGGGCACCTGATGGTTGCGGTCCCACACCATCGCGCGATACCACGCGCCGTCGGCGTCACCGCGGCCATACGGTGCCAGGAATCCGAACACCTGCCGGGTGTTGCCCAGCTTCAGCCCGTCATCCGGCCCGTGCGCCAGTTTCACATCGGCCAGCACCACCGAAGACAACAGCGTCTTGCCGGGGAACTCCGCCCCGATCAGTCGGCGCACCGTGCTGTGCGCGCCGTCTGCCCCGATCGCGTACTTGGCGCGAAACCGCATCAGCGGTCCGGATCCGTCGTGCGCCCGCGCGGCGACGGTCACTCCGGCCTCATCCTGCACCAGATCGAGCACCTCGATACCGCGCCGGATGTCGGCTCCCTGCGCTTCGGCGTAGGCGGCGAGCGCGGCATCCACAGTGGTTTGCGGAGTGATCAGAACAAAGCGGTAGGGCGAGTCGAGGTGAGTCAGATCGAGTTGGGCGTCACCGAAGATCCTGATCCGCTGCGCGTGCTGTCCCTGAGTCAGCACGTCCCCGGCCAGGCCGCGTGCATCGAGCACTTCGAGCGTGCGGGCCATCACCGCGAACGCGCGGCTCGACGGATTGACCGTGGACCAGCGCTCCAAGACGGTCACCGAGCGGCCGGCCCGGGCCAAATCCCCCGCCGCGGTCAAGCCGGCGGGCCCCGCTCCTACGACGAGTACATCGACGTCATGGTCGGTCATCGCAGCGCTCCTTCCGGATCGGGGTACCAGCGGCGGATGTCGTCGGGGGTGGCCTTCGCCGCCTGATTGAAGACGAACCGGCAGCCGGGCTGGCTGACGTGGGCGGCGTTGACGATGGACTCAAAGAGCAGGGTGTTGCCGGCGACCAGGCGGACGCCGGCGCCGATCAGCACCGCGTCGTAGCTCTTGGCGTCGAGCCACTGGCGGGCCTTCTCGATGCCGGCCGCGCCGAAGCCGATCAGGCAGTTGTCGACCTGATAGCCGGCCGCCCGCATCGCGGCGACGTTCTCGTCGTTGGCGGCGCGAAGCCGGTCCCTCGAGAGCCCGCGGAACTGAATGAAGTCCGGGGATGAGTAGTCGATCACGTCGGGATCGAGCCCGATCTGAATGGCAGTGACTGGCATGTCGACGCCTCCTCAACAGTTGTTGAACTCGACGCTAGAACTGCTGCTTGGAGATGTCAACAGTTGTTGAATAGACTGGTGAAATGACGGCCAAGTCGCGTGACGGCGAAGTGACCCGATCGCGGATTCTGACCGAAGCCCGCGCCCAGTTCGGCGAACGGGGATTCGAGCGGACCACCATCCGGTCCATCGCCTCGGCCGCGGGAGTCGATCCGGCTCTGGTCATGCACTACTTCGGGACCAAGGCCCACCTCTTCGCTGCCGCGTCGCGACTGGCAATCACCTTCCCCGACCTCGCCGGCGTCGCGCCCGAGCATGTCGTCGACCTGGTGCTTCCGCTATTCGTCGACGTGTGGGGACCGCACGGCCCGTTTCTGCCGCTGCTGCGCTCGGCGGCCACCAACCGGGTGGCCGCCGATGCGCTGCTCGGAGTGTTTGTGGACCAGGTGAGTCCCGCGCTGGCAGCCGTGGTCCCGGATCGGCCGGCGGAGCGGGCAGCATTGGTCGGCTCCCAGATGCTGGGCCTCGCGGTCGCGCGCTACATCCTGGCGCTGCCCCCGCTCGTGGCAATGGATGACGCGACGCTCACAGAGTGGCTGCGTCCGGTGGTGGCGCATTACCTCGGCGACCCGGCACCGTGACGGACGTCAAATTGACGGCGATGACCCCATGGCTCAGAGTTAATAGAGTGGGAAACGTAAGTGAAGTTACGCTGATCGAGCAGGTCATCGACCGCCTGGCGGCCACCTATTCGGACGTCCCTCGTGACGATGTAGCCCAAGCGGTTGCCAGCGCCCACGATCACTTCCAGGACAGCGCGATCCGGGAGTTCGTTCCACTTCTCGTCGAGCGTCGCGCACGGAAAGAACTCTCCCGCAGAAACTCGCTACTGGTCTGGTCGTCCTAACCGGCGTGGGCTAGACGGCCCCGGCGTTCTCGCCCTCATCGGTGTACTCGGGACCGCCTGTCTGCGGGGCATTACCCGTGCCGCCGGCGTCCTGGCCTTCCTTCCAATACAGGTCGTCGGCCGGTAGCGGCGCGGGCCCGGTGCTGCCGGGGTTCTCGTTGTCGTCCCAGTAGTACGGTTCGGTCGGATCCGGCCACAGTAGGCCGCTGCCCGAGTCGTCAGCCGAGGCCGTCGCGGCCGCCGAGAGCGCGATCGCGGTCAACGTGACAGCCACCAGGCTCGCCGATACCAGTCTTTCGCGCACCATCACGGACGACCTCCTCTTCGGTAGGCGTCAATAGTCGCCGATTTCCTCAGGAGGTGCCGCGTTTACGACGCAATTGTGCGGGCCGTCGAACCTGCGATCAGGAGTGCACGGTGGCGTCCGGCAGCGGGACGACCGGAACGAGATCGACTGTTTCCACGCGTGGCGGACCCATGCGGCGCGCGACGTAGCGCACGGCCATTATCTGGACGGCCCCGACCGCGATGATGGGCCACAGGGCTCCGGCGACAGCGCAACAGAGTCCGCGGACGATGTCAGTCGGGGGATCGTAGGCCTGAAAGTGTGGAGTGATCAGCCACGCGCCGACAGCCGCGATGACCGCCGACAACAGGTACAGGTCGAACCACATGGACTGAGAGTCCCAGATACTTCTTAAAAGCGGATGTCGCAATCGTGTGAGAGTGCTGAGAGGCCCCGAATCGCTGCGTGATCGTGATCACTAGGTGATCGTCAAGCCGCCATCGACGATAATTGTCTGCCCCGTCACATAACCCCCGGCCGGCGACGCGAGCCATACTGCGGTAGCGGCCAATTCGACCGGATCGCCCATCCTGCCCACCATCACTCGTGGTAGCTGTGTCTCCAGGTAGCCGGGCTGGTATTCGTCGGTCATCTCGCTCTGGAAAAAGCCGGGAGCCAGCGCGTTGACGCGAATTCCCTTGCGCGGGCCCCATTGTTGGGCCAGATCCCGGGTCAGGCCGATCACAGCAGCCTTCGACGCGCTATACGCGGCCTGCGGCAGACCGCCGGTGGTGATGCCAAGAATGCTGGAAATATTGATGATTGAGCTTCCGGGTTGCATGACCCGGCCGCTCGCCTGCGCCATCCAGTACGACCCGTTGAGGTTGACGTCGACGACCTTGCGGAACTGATCGGGCGTCTCGCGGGTAGCAGGCACCGCGGTTCCCACCCCGGCGTTGTTGACCAACACGTCCACTCGGCCGAACACCTTCATCGCCGACTCGACGAGCTGCTCGCACTGATCGGGGTCGACGACATCGGTTTTGCGGGTGTACACCTTGCGGCCGGCTCCTTCGACGAGGGCCGCGGTGCCCGCCATCTGTTCGACTCGTCGAGCCCCGAGCACCAGGTGGGCGCCCGCCTCGGCGAAGGCCTGCGCGAACGACACGCCCAACCCTGACGACGCCCCTGTGACGATCACGACCTTGTCGTCGAGCCGGAACGAATCAAGGATGCTCATGACGGGTTCCTCAGCACCTGGCGGGCGATCGCGTACTTGTGGACTTCGGTCGGGCCGTCATAGAGCCGGAAGGCTCGCATGTCGGAAAAGATTGCACCGACCGGGGTTTCGTCGGAGATGCCCATACCGCCAAGGATCTGTACGCAGCGGTCGGCCACCTTGAACAGCTCCTCGGACACGTAGGCCTTGACCATCGAGCTTTCGTGGCGTCCCTTGGCCCCGCCGTCCAGCGTCCAACAGGCCCACCAGATCGCCAGGCGGCACTGCTGCAGGGCGATCTCGTTGTCGGCCAGCATGAAGCTGACACCCTGGTGTTCGCCGAGCGGCTTGCCGAAACCCGTTCGGGTGCGGGCATGTTCGATCGCGATCGACTGTGCCCGCGATGCGGCACCAAGCCAACGCATGCAGTGCGTCAAACGCGCTGGTGCCAGCCGCAATTGGGCGTAGCGCAGCGCTTGGCCCACCTCGCCCAGGACGGTGGCGGCCGGCAGCCGCAAGTCGTTGAACCGCACCACGCCGTGCCCTTCGACGTAATTGCGGTCCATCGTGTCCATCACGCGCTCGAGCTCGATACCCGGAGTCTGGCCGTCGCACAGGAACAGTGTCGGGCCGTCGGGACCATGCGCATTCGGCGCCACTCGCGCCATGATGATCCACGTCCGCGCTTTATTGGCTCCGGTGATCAGCCACTTGCGCCCGTTGATCACGTAATCGGTGCCGTCGAAAACCGCTTCGGTGGCAAGCTGATTCGGGTCGGACCCGGCGCCGCCGGGCTCCGTCATCGCGAACACCGAGCGCTGGCGGCCGTCGATCACCGGAACCAGGAACTCGTCAGCCTGCTCCTCGGTAGCGATCTTGGACAGCAGGTACATGTTGCCCTCGTCGGGTGCCGCGCAGTTCAGCGCGACCGGCCCCAGCGTCGACCAGCCGGCCGCCTCGAAGAGCACCGCCTGCTCGCGATGCGACGGTTCACGCCCGCCGAAGCGGTGCGGAGCCTGGAACGTCAGCAGGCCGGCGTCGCGGGCAAGCCCGACCAGCTCGGTGCGCAGGTCCTCGTTGGGGCCGTGCCGGGTGACGCGTGGATCTCGTTCGTAGGGAACAATTTTCTCGACGACGAACGCGCGGATCTCATCGCGCAGCGCGGCCAGGTCGTCGGGAATCTCGAAATCGATCATCGTTGTCCCTCCATGAGTGCTAGGGCGCGCTCGAACAAGCGCACTGTCGCGATGTGTAGATGGTCGCCAACGTCCTTGGGGGCCAGCCCCGCAGCGGCACGGGCATTCGATCCCTCGAGGATGATGCCGAGCTTGAAACAGGCCAGCACTGTGTACCAGTCGATGTTGGACAGGTCGCGGGTGGTGTTCTGTGCGTATCGTTCGATGAGCTCGTCGGGGGTGGCCAGGCCGCCTGCGCCCATGAGGGCGTTGCCCAGCACCGAATCGCGGCCGGGCGCATACCAGGTGGCCAGCATCCAGGCCAGGTCCAGCAGCGGGTCGCCGATGGTGCACATCTCCCAGTCGACGATGGCCACCACCTCGGGCCCGGTCGGCGAGAACATCACGTTGGCCGCGTGGTAGTCGCCGTGCATGATGCCCGGCTGCCAGTCGCTGGGCTGTTTCTGCTGCAGCCAGGTGGCGACGGCGTCGACGTCGCCGATGTCGGGTCCCGGATAGTTGTCGAACCCGCTGTAGGACTCGAGTTCGGAAAGCCACCGCGGCACTTGACGTTCCAGGAATCCGTCCGGTTTACCGAAGTCGGCAAGACCGACCGCGACGTGGTCGACGGCGCCGAGCTTGGCGGCCGCCTCCGCCATCGACAGTCCCATCCCGTGCCGGATGCCGGCGTCACCGGCGTGCAGAGGCGGCAACATCGAGCCGGCATTGAACCCGTCGACGGGCTCCATCAGATAGAACACGGCATCGCCGAGTACGGCGGTGTCATCGCACACCGCGATCAGTCGCGGGTGGGGGACATCGGTACCGGCCAGCGCGTGCAGCACGCGGGTCTCGCGCAGGATCACCTTGTTGCTCACCGGGCGCAGGTGACGGGGTCCCCGGCGGAAGACGTACTCACGACCCGAGCGGGTGAAACGAAGCATGACGTTCTGGGTGCCGCCGGTGATTTCGGAGACGTTTTCGAGCGGGCCGTCACCCAGGCCCTGCTCCGACATCCATGCGCTGACCGCGCTCAGCTCATTCACCCAGGTGAACCTACCGTACGGTTGGTTGAGCCAATCCCTTCGGCCAGGGCAACCTGGCGTCGATGGTGCGGAACACGCTCCAGCCGATAACGGTGCCCAGCGCAATGGACAGGATCGCCGCCCCGGTCACGCCCAGGCTGGCCACGCCGATGTTGCCGCCGGTGGCGGCCTGACTCACCGATTCGAAGCTCAGTGCGCCCGGGACCAGCGCCCAGAACGCCGCGAGCATCATCACGATCGCCGGGGGTGAGGTCTTGATCCGCGATGCCAGCATCGCGAACGGCACCGTCAGGAATGCACCGATGAAGCCGGAATAGGCTGCCGCCACGAACTTTCCGGCGATTGCCTGGCCGACCAGTGCGACCGCGATCGCGGCCATCAACCACACCAGCGAGCCCTTCGGTGCGGACAGATACACGTATAGCCCGAACCCCACCACGATGATCGCCACATAGAGCGCCCACGGACCCATCTGCGTGGACGGGGTCTGCGGAAGCACCTCGCCGGCGACATGCACACCCAACGCGACGCCGAACACCAGCAGCGCCAGCTGGGCGATCCCGTAGACCAGCCGACTGGTGCCGCCGATCAGCTGGTTACTGGCCAACTCCATCGCGCCGATCGTCAACGACATTCCCGGCAACATCGCCACCAGGGCTGGTGCGATCACCCGCAGCAGGCCGTCATTCGCGGTGTCGGCCACGAACCAGGTCGCCAGCATCGTCACGATCATCGCGGCCAGCGTGGGCAGAACCGGGCTCAGCGACGGGAACGGGCGCCCGAGTAGGGCGATCGCGCCGACCACCAGGCCGAGGAACACGTAGCCCGGCAGCGAGGCCCAGGTCGGATTGATGACCATGCCGAAACCGACTGTGGTGACGGCATATCCGAGGGTCGTGGCGACCGGGCCGAATCGCGGGCGCAGTGCGCGCGCCTGCTTGGTCGACTCGACGGCATCAGCGGGTGTGATCGCACCGACGGACGCCAGACTGGCGATGTCGTCGATGCGGCCGGCCATGTTCAGCTGGACCGAATAGGTCGTGGAGGTGTCCACCTCGTAGGCGACGGTGCCCACTTGGATCATCAGCACGGTGGGGAGCACGACGATGCGCACCGGAGCGGTGGTGTACTGCGCGGCGATTTCCAGCAGGCGGGCATACACCAGCTGAGTCGGCTGCTCGACTTCGAGCAGGGCGATGCCGATCTCCCGCAGCATCGCCGCCACTTCGACTTGGTCGTGCGAGTCCGGTGGACCGAGCGGCTCAGGGGGAATCTTGCGGATCGCGTCGAAGATCCGTGTGCGCCGAGCCCGTCGCTTGTCGTTCATATCCGCATCCTTACGAACTGCTGGCCTCACGTCGTGGCCGGCTGCCCGGCGGGGTCCGGAGCGGTCTGCGGCTGGCGGTTCTTCTGCCACGGCCAGTAGCCGGTGATCTCCAACTCCAGCGAGAAACTCAGGAACGTCCGGATCAGCACGATGCCGGCCAGCACCGCCACGCTGCGGGCGTCCGGCGTGACCGCGACGGTCCGGATGATGTCGGCGGCGACCAGAAGCTCCAGGCCCAGCAGGATCGATCGGCCTAGCTGCTGACGGAACGCCCGGTAGGCATCCCCGCTCCGCAATCGGCGCAGTACCCCGGTGGCCGAGAGCAGCGCGCCGATCGCGATCACGGCGACCCCTGTCGCGTCGATCGCCTTGCCCACCGTCTCGATGACCTCGAAAAAGTTCACCGCCAAATTATCTGGCGGGCATCACCATCGTCGCTGTTGCCGCGCCGTCCTGTTCAGTCGCGCGAACCGACACCTGCGTGCCGGCCTGCAGCGGCTGCGGTGGCTTGCGGGTGTCGGTGTTCAGCACATAGGTCTGGCTGAAGCCGTCCTGGCTGCGTACCGTCACCGAGCTGTCGGACGCGGCAGTGACGTCGCCGGTCTGGGTCAGTTCGGTGCTGAATCCGCCTTTGCCGTCGGAGACCACGTTCTCGCCGTGCAGCGATCGCTGGGATCCGCCGGGGCCACCGGGACCGCCGGGGCCACCCCAACCGGGCGGGCCGCCTGCGTGCCCGCCTGTGCTGCCCGCGGCGGCGTACACCACCACGCCGCCGACCACGGCAAGTGCTGCGGCGATCACGACGGCAGCCGCTGTCGTGCGGTTCGACCAGGTCTTGGGATGCTCTGCGGGCGCACCCCACACAGGCTGCTGTTCGACGCTCATAACCCCACGGTGGGCAGCGCAGCTGTGTGTCTGCTGTGCGCGCGATCAGCCCATTCTGTGGATCACAGTTCACAGCGGGGGCATAGGAACACCATAGGAACCACTCATCGCTGCTCTCATACTGGAGAACATGACCTCTTCAGCGGCGGAACGTGTCGTGATGCGCCGAGCCGACGGAAACCCGATCACGGTGCTGGTGGTGGACGACGAGACCGTGCTGGCCGAGATGGTGTCGATGGCGCTGCGCTACGAGGGTTGGACCATCGCCACCGCCGCCGACGGCGCGTCGGCGATCACCGCGGCCCGCAGCGCGCGGCCGGATGCGGTGGTGCTCGACATCATGCTGCCCGACATGAGTGGTCTGGACGTGCTGCGCAAGCTGCGCGAACAGAACCCCCAGCTGCCGGTGCTGCTGTTGACCGCCAAAGACGCGTTGGAAGATCGCATCGCCGGGCTGACCGCGGGCGGCGACGACTATGTCACCAAGCCGTTCTCCATCGAAGAGGTCGTGCTGCGGCTGCGGGCACTGCTGCGCCGTACCGGTGTGACCACCGAGGACAGCGGCGCACAGATCGTCGTCGGTGATCTGGTGCTCGACGAGGACAGCCACGAGGTGACCCGAGCCGGCGAACCGGTCTCGCTGACGTCCACCGAGTTCGAACTGCTTCGTTTCCTGATGCGCAACCCCAAGCGGGTGTTGTCGAAAGCCCAGATCCTGGACCGGGTTTGGAGTTATGACTTCGGCGGTCGGTCCAACATCGTCGAGCTGTACATCTCATACCTGCGCAAGAAGATCGACAGCGGCCGCGACCCGATGATCCACACGTTGCGCGGCGCGGGCTATGTTCTCAAACCTGCGAGCTAACACCCGGTCGCTGAGTGCACGGCTGCTGATCGGTCAGCTGTGTCTGCTGCTGGTCGTCTGCCTCGGTATCGGCGCGGTGACGATCCTTGCGCTGCACCAGTATCTGATCGGTGAGGTCGACAATCAGCTCCGCGAGACCGCCCACCGTTCGGCCATCATCTACGGCGAACCACCGCCGCCACCGCTGCCGCCGGCGTTGCGCGACAACCGCCCACCCTGGCCGCGGCCGGGGCCGGGGCCGCAGTTCCTGGACGCTCCCGGGCAGCCGGTGGGCATGATCGCGGCCGTGATCACCGACGGCACCGCCAGCGACGCCGGGCTGCTCGGGCCGGGCGGTGTGCGCACGCAGCTACCTGTAGGCGCGACAACCGAACTCACCCAGAACGCCGGACAACGCCGCCCGATCACGCGCAACCTCGACGGCCTCGGCGACTACCGGGTGATGTCGGTTCGCAGCAGGCTCACCGGTGAGACGCTGGTGATCGGGCTGAGCCTGGGCAATCTCAACGCCACGCTGTTGCGGGTGGCACTGACCTTCGCGGTGGTGACGGCCGCGGCGCTCGCGGTGGCCACGACCGTCGGCATCGTGATCAACCGTCGTGCGCTGGCCCCGCTCACCCGGGTTGTGGCCACCGCGGGCGAGGTGGCGAACCTGCCGCTGGACCGTGGCGAGGTGCAACTGCCGGTGCGGGTCGCGGACACCGATGCGAATCCCTACACCGAGGTGGGCCGGCTGGGGCTGGCGCTGAATCGGATGCTCGACCACATCTCGACCGCGCTGTCGACGCGGCAGGCCAGCGAGAGCCGGGTGCGCCAGTTCGTCGCCGACGCCAGCCACGAGCTACGCACCCCCCTCGCCGCCATCCGCGGCTATACCGAACTGGCACAACGTAAACGGGATCAGGTGCCCGATGACGTCGCGCACGCGATGGGCCGGGTGGAGTCCGAGGCCGAACGCATGACCCACCTCGTCGAGGACCTTCTGCTGCTGGCGCGGCTGGACTCCGGCCGCCCGTTGGAACGCGAGCCGGTCGACCTGTCCCGGCTGTCGGCCGACGTCGCCAGCGATGCGCACATCGCCGGACCCGACCACGACTGGAACCTCGACGTGCCGTCGGATCCGCTGTATGTCATCGGCGACGACGCCCGGCTTCACCAGGTGGTGGCCAACCTGCTGGCCAATGCCCGCACGCACACCCCACCCGGGACGACAGTCACGTTGTCACTGCACGCGGAGCCCGACGCCGCGGTGCTGCGGGTGGTCGACGACGGGCCGGGCATCCCGGCGGAGCTGCAGTCCGAGGTGTTCGAGCGGTTCGCGCGTGGGGACACCTCGCGATCCCGCAAGGGTGGGTCCACCGGCCTCGGCCTGGCGATCGCGTCGGCCGTGGTGCGGGCTCACGGCGGCGTCATCGAGCTGGCCAGCGTCCCGGGCCTGACCGAATTCACGGTGCGCTTGCCCCGATCGGTCCAATCATGATCCGCAGCAAGCACTATGGCGCTCTGGCGGTGCTGCTGGCCGTCACGGCGGTGCTCTACATGTGGAACCTTGGCGCCAGTGGCTGGGCGAATCCGTTCTACTCGGCGGCGGCGCAGGCCGGCGCGGAGAACTGGACGGCCTGGTTGTTCGGGTCCAGCGACGCGGCCAACGCGATCACCGTCGACAAGACCCCCGCCGCACTGTGGGTGACCGGCCTGTCGGCCCGCGTGTTCGGAGTCAACCCCTGGAGCATCCTGGTGCCGCAGGCGGTGTTCGGCGTGAGCGCCGTCGCGGTGCTCTACGCCGCCGTCCGCCGAATCAGCGGACCGTGGGCCGGACTCTTCGCCGGCGCGGTGTTGGCGCTCACCCCGGCGGCAGCGCTGATGTTCCGGTTCAACAATCCCGATGCGCTGCTGGTCCTTTCGTTGGTGGTGGCCGCCTACACCACGTTGCGCGCACTGGACGACGACGCCGCCTGGTGGTGGATGCCGCTGGCCGGAGTGGCGGTCGGCGTCGGGTTCCTGGCCAAGATGATGCAGGCCTTCCTGGTGTTGCCAGCGCTCGGCGCGGTCTTTCTGTTCGCTGCCGCTGCGCCGCTGAGGACGCGGCTCGTGCGCCTGACGGCTGCGGTTGCCGCCCTGCTGGTGTCCGCCGGCTGGTATCTACTGCTGGTCGCTGTATGGCCTGCGACCGCGCGGCCGTATATCGGTGGTTCGCAGCACAATTCGATCCTCGAGCTGGCGCTGGGCTACAACGGTCTTGGGCGCATCACCGGTGAGGAAACCGGCGGCCTCGGCAATATGAACTCCGATGTCGGCTGGGCGCGGCTGTTCGGGGCCGAGATGGGCACCCACATCGCCTGGCTGCTGCCCGCCGCGGTGATCGCGATCGTCGCCGGGCTGGTGATCACCCGTCGCGCACCCCGCACCGACGTCACTCGGGCTGCGCTGCTGTTATGGAGTGGCTGGCTGGTGGTCACCGCGGTGGTGTTCAGCTTCGCCAACGGCATCCTGCACCCGTACTACACCGTGGCGCTGGCCCCGGCGATCGCCGGCGGTCTGGCGATCGGCACGGCACTGCTGTGGCGGCAGCGCACCGATCTTCGCGCCGCCACCACCCTGTCCGGGATGGTTGTTATCACCGGTGTGCTGGCTTACCTTCTGCTGCAGCGTGATTCGCAGTGGTTGTCGTGGCTTCGGGTGGTCGTCGTGGTCGCCGCCATCGGCTGTGCCCTGCTATTGCTGGTGGTGGTGCACCTGCCGCGCCGGGTTGGCGTGGCGGTGGGGATGGTGGCCGTGGTCGCCGCGCTGGCCGGGCCGGCCGCGTTCTCGCTGGCCACCGCCGCCGCGACGCACAGCGGTGCGATCCCGTCGGTGGGCCCATCGAGCGGACGGGGTGGCCCGCCGGGCGGCATGTTCGACGCACCTCGACCGGGCGCGGCGCTCACCGATTCACTGCGCCAGGACGCAGGCCAATTCACCTGGGCCGCGGCGGTGGTCGGTTCGAGTAACGCCGCGGGATATCAACTTGCCACGGGCTTGCCGGTGATGGCCGTCGGCGGCTTCAACGGCACCGACCCTGCTCCGACCCTCGAGCAGTTCCAGGCCTATGTGAGTCAACATCGCATCCACTGGTTCATCCGCGCTGACATGCCCGGATTCATGTTCGGCAACCGGTCCGGCAGTGACGCCGCCGAGCGCATTCAGCGTTGGGTGAGCGCGAATTTCACCTCCCGCGAGGTCGACGGCGTCACCGTCTACGACCTGTCGCAGGGATTCACAGCCGCCGCATAGCAAACACAAATTGGGCCCCCACCGCCACGGCCGACGATAAAAGCATGACCATCACCGACCTCCCCGTGGCACGCCGACGCAACGCCGCACTGACCGCCGCCGACCGCGGTGTGCCCGTGCTCGATGTCGTCGTCCCGGTGTACAACGAGCAGGCCGTGCTGGCCGACTCGATCCACCGGCTGCACCGCCACCTGCGTGAGGACTTCCCGTTCTCGTTCCGCATCACGATCGCGGACAACGCCAGCATCGACGACACCCCCGCGGTGGCGGCCGGTCTGGCCGCCGAACTGCCCGAGGTCCGCATGGTGCGGCTGGAGCAGAAGGGCCGGGGGCGGGCGTTGCACGCGGTGTGGTCGACCTCGGATGCGCCGGTGCTCGCCTACATGGACGTCGACCTGTCGACCGATCTGGCCGCGCTGGCTCCGCTGGTGGCACCGCTGGTGTCAGGGCATTCCGATCTGGCCATCGGCACGCGGCTGGGTCGCGGCTCCCGCGTGGTGCGCGGCGCCAAGCGGGAGGTCATCTCACGCTGCTACAACCTGATCCTGCGGTCGACGCTGGCCGCCAAGTTCAGCGACGCCCAGTGCGGTTTCAAGGCGATCCGCGCCGACGTCGCAGCCGAACTGCTGCCCTACGTGGAGGACACCGGCTGGTTCTTCGACACCGAGCTGCTGGTGCTGGCCGAGCGCAGCGGCCTGCGTATCCACGAAGTGCCCGTCGACTGGATCGACGACCCCGACAGCCGGGTCGACATCGTGGCCACCGCGGTCGCCGACCTGAAAGGAATCGCGCGCTTGCTCAAGGGATTCGGTACCGGACAGATCCCGGTCAAGGCGATCGGGGCGCAGTTCGGTAACCAGGCCGGAGCGCCGAAGTCGCTGTTGAACCAAGGCGTGCGGTTTGCGGCGATCGGCATCGCCTCCACATTGGCCTATCTGCTGTTGTTCCTGCTGCTGCGCCCGATCGGCGCCCAGGGCGCCAACCTGGTCGCGCTGCTGGTGACGGCGATCGCCAACACCGCGGCCAACCGGCGGTTCACTTTCGGGGTCCGCGGCCGAGGCGGCGTGGCACGCCATCAGTTCGAGGGCTTCGTGGTCTTCGGTATCGGGCTGGGCCTGACCAGCGGTGCACTGGCGCTGCTGCACATGATGGGCGAACCGCACCGCGCCGTCGAACTCATCGTGTTGATCGCGGCCAACCTGATGGCCACCGTCGTTCGCTTCGTGCTGTTGCGCGGCTGGGTGTTTCACCCCCGCCGCACCGGCCAGACTGTTGGAGGAAAGTAATGACCACGCTCGCCGAATACACCGAGAGGCCGACGGACATTCAGCTGGAACAGCCGCGCACGCTGCGGCCGCGGTGGGTGCGCCCAGCGGTGGGGTCGCTCCTCGCGGTGACCGCCGTGCTCTACCTCTGGGGACTCGATGCTGCCGGGTGGGCCAACGAGTACTACGCGGCCGCTGTGCAGGCCGGCACCCAGAGCTGGAAGGCCTTGCTGTTCGGGTCTCTCGACGCGGGCAACGCGATCACGGTGGACAAGCCACCGGCCGCGCTGTGGGTGATGGCATTGTCCGGGCGGATCTTCGGATTCGGCACGCTGTCGATGCTGGTGCCGCAGGCCTTGATGGGTGTGGCGTCCGTGGCGCTGATCTACAGCGCGGTGCGCCGCGTCAGCGGATATGGGGCCGGCCTTCTCGCGGGTGCGGTGCTGGCGCTGACGCCGGTGGCGGCGTTGATGTTCGGCTTCAACAATCCCGACGCACTTCTCGTCCTGTTGATGGTGGTGGCCGCCTACTGCCTGATCCGCGCGCTGGACGCTAACCCCAGCCGTTGGATCGCGCTGGCCGGTGTGGCCATCGGATTCGCCTTCCTGGCCAAGCTGCTGCAGGCGCTGCTGGTCACCCCGGCTTTCGCCCTGGTGGTGTTGGTCGCGGTCCCGGGCAGTGTCTGGCTGCGGCTGCGTCATCTGGCCGTCGGCTTGATCGCCATGGTGGTGTCGGCCGGGTGGTACCTGGCTCTGGTCAGCTTGTGGCCCAGCGACTCTCGGCCCTACATCGGCGGGTCCACCGACAACAGCCTGCTGCAGCTGGCGCTGGGTTACAACGGTCTGGGCCGGGTGTTCGGCGGCGACGGGAATCCGGGCGGCAGCTCCGCTGGAGGTGCCGGCGAGGGCGGCCCCGGACCGATGGGCGGCGCGATGTTCGGCGGCTCCACCGGCATCACCCGGATGTTCGGGGAGTCGATGGGCACCGAGATCTCCTGGCTGTTGCCTGCCGCGCTGATCGCCTTGGTGGCCGGACTGTGGTTCACCAGGCGCGCGCCCCGCACCGACCGAACCCGAGCGTCGCTGTTGCTGTGGGGCGGCTGGCTGGTGGTCACAGTCGTGGTCTTCAGCTTCATGAAGGGGATCATGCACCCCTACTACACGATCGCCTTGGCGCCGGCGATCGGCGCAGTGATCGGCATCGGTGTGCGAGAACTGTGGCGTGGCAGGCAGTTTGTCGCATCGCGCGTGGCGCTCTCGGCGATGCTCGTGGTGACCGGGGTGTGGAATTTCATCCTGCTCGACCGCACCCCGGACTGGCTGCCGTGGCTGCGGTGGACCGTTCTGGCCGGCTCGATTCTGGTATCCGCGGTCCTGCTGGCCGGGGCTCACCGCCTGGGCCGCTGGACGGTCGCGATCGCAGCGGCCGGCCTGCTGTTCGGGTTGGGCGCCACCGCCGCCTACACGGTGGAGACCGTCGCCGGTAGTCATGGGGGTGGCATCCCGACGTCGGGCCCGCCGCGATCGAACACGGGGTTCGGCTTCGGTGGCCCCGGCGGTCCAGGTGGACAGGGCGTCCAGGCCTCGGAGAACTCCGAACTCAAGGTGCTGCTCACCAAGGCCGACAACCGTTGGGCTGCAGCCACTGTCGGCTCACACACGGCTGGAAGCCTGGAGCTGGCCACCGGCACGTCGATCATGTCCATCGGCGGGTTCAGCGGCGGTGACAACTCACCGACACTGGAACAGTTCCAGGCCTACGTCGCGACCGGGCAGGTCCACTACTTCATCGCAGGCAACGGTCCCGGTGGCGGTCATCACGGCGGACCCGGTGGGGACTCCGGTCCGGGCACGCAGATCACCCAGTGGGTGCAGCAGCACTTCACCGCACAAGATGTGGGTGGAACCGAGGTCTACGACCTGACCGCGCCGAACTAACCCGTCGATTACCGTCCGCGGAGGGCCCGCACTTCGTACCATCTGACCTATTCGGCTGGCGGGAGTACGGGTCATGGGCAACGCAGTGCATATCGGCAGGGTGGGGGCGCTCGCGGTAGCCCTCGGAATCGGGTCCTGGTTGGCAAGCACACCCTGGGTCGCCGATGCCCAGCCGTCGAATTCCTCGACTGCCTCGGGTAGCTCGGCAACGGCGGCCAAGGCCAAACCCGCGGCAGTGGGCAAAACGCATCGCGTCACGCCCAGTTTGGCCGCCGCCCCAGGGTCTGCCAAAGTGGCCAAGCCAGCGCAACTTTCGGTGCCGGCTGTGCATGCACCGACAGCGCACTCGATCGCCACCGCATTGCATTCATTGGTCGGCGATGGCACGCCGCCTTCTCCGGCGGCAGTCTCATCGATGCTGGCCTACGCAGGTAACGAATTGCGTCGCATCACCGGTATCGGCAAGGCAGGCGCGGTCACCACCACCGCGGTACCGGCCACCGGACCCAACCTGCTGACCAACCCGGGTGCCGAACTCGGCGATCCGGCCGGTTACGGCAACAGCACCGTCAGCGTGCCGGGCTGGACGGCAACCGGCACCCCGACCGTGGTTCAGTACGGCGAGCTCCGCAACGCGTGGCCGGTGGGCCTGAGCTTCGCGTGGCCGAATCTGCCCGCCATCGTCTCGTTCCCGGGCGTCAACGCCGCGCCTCCCAACGCCGGCAACCAGTTCTTCGGTGGCGGCGACGTGGCCACCTCCGGGCTCTCCCAAACCGTGGACCTCAGTGCCTCCAGTGCTGAGATCGACAGTGGCACAGTCCCGTTCAACCTCAGCGGTTATCTCGGCGGCTACCTGCTGGATCCGTCCTTCGCCAGTGTGAAAGTCACCTTCCTGGACCAGAACCAGCTCTACCTGGGAAGTTCGACGATCGGGCCGGTCTCCAACCTGGATCGCTGGGGGCAGACCGGATTCCGGCAACGCACCTCCATCGGAACCGTCCCGGTGGGCACCCGCAGCGCCGTCGTCACCTTGACCATGCACGACCTGAATCCCGTGGTGATCGGTTTCACGGCCCGGTACAACAACGCCTACGCCGACAACCTGTCCTTCAGCATCGGTACCGCGCAATCCGCACCGCCCGCGCCTGCGCCGCCGGTGTCCGATGTCCAGCCGCTCGACCACGTGTTCCTGGTCTATATGGAGAACAAGGGCTACAACGACATCGTCGGAAGCCCCAACGCGCCCTTCCTGAACAGCTTGATCAACGGATACGGGCTCGCCAACAACTACTACGCGGTGACCCACCCCAGCCTGCCGAACTATTACGCGATCGTCGGCGGCCAGGTCTACGGCAAGACCTACAACTGTGAATCGGTGTGCATCACCGATCCGAACAACCTCGCCGTCAACCTGGACACCCACGGCAAGACCTGGGCGGCCTACGCCCAAGGCATGACACCGGGACAGCCGTTGGTCTCGACCGGGAACTACTCGACCGACCAGACCCCGTGGCCGGCGTTCGCCGGCATCGGCGACAACCAGGCCTACGCCGCCGCGCACATGTTCCCGCTGACCCAGATGGCGACCGACCTCCAATCAGATGCGACCACACCAGATTTCGTATGGTTCGCCGCCGACGAAGCCTCCAACGGTGAGGGTCCGGTCAGCTCGCTGGCCGGTGTGGCGCACTTCGCGTTCTCGCAGATTGATCCGCGCCACCAGTACAACGTCCCCGCGCTCGACCAGTTCTTGGCGGACAACGTGCCGACCATCATGAACTCGGAGGTCTGGAATACCACCAAGTCGGTGCTGATCGTCACGTTCGACGAGGACAACAACAACATCACGCTCGGCTTCGGCAACGAAGGCAACCATGTCGTCACAGTGGTGATTCCCTCGCCGATGGCGGTCAGTGCGGGCGGTATGAAGGGCGGCGCCTTCGTCGTCACCGACCACTACGACCACTACAGCACGCTGCGCACCATCGAAGACGCGCTAGGTTTGCCGCCGATGACCAACAACGACAAGTACGCCGAACCTCTCAACGGATTCTGGACGTGACCGCCTCCTCCTAGGGCAGGATTGGCGGCATGACTCCCAAGCCGCCGTCCGCCGTCATCGAAGCCGCCCATGCCGAGCAGCTGACGTCGCTGCCGTTCAGCGACACCGCGGATTTCGACGCCGCCGACCGCGGCTTCATCGCCGCCCTGACCCCGTGCGTGGTCAAGGCCGCCGACGGACGGGTGGTGTGGGACAACGACGCATACGGATTCCTCGACGGGGATGCGCCGACATCGGTCCACCCGAGCCTGTGGCGGCAGTCCATCCTGGCTGCCAAGCAGGGTCTCTACGAGGTGGTCGAAGGCATCTACCAGGTCCGCGGACTGGACCTGTCCAACATCAGCTTCATCGAGGGCGACACCGGCATCATCGTCATCGATCCGCTGGTCTCCACCGAAACCGCGGCGGCCGCCCTGGCCCTCTACCGCGCGCATCGAGGTGACCGGCCCGTGGTCGCGGTCATTTACACCCACTCCCACGTCGACCACTTCGGCGGTGTCCTCGGGGTGACCACCCAGGCCGACGTCGACGCGGGCAAGGTCGCGGTGCTGGCCCCGGAGGGGTTCACCGAGCACGCCGTCCAGGAGAACGTCTACGCCGGCACCGCGATGGCCCGCCGCGCCGGCTACATGTACGGCGCCGTCCTCGACCGCGGTCCACAGGGTCAGGTGGGCTGCGGGCTGGGGCAGACCCCGTCGACGGGCGAGGTGGCGATCATCGTGCCGACCATCGACATCACCACCACCGGTGAGAAGCACACCATCGACGGCGTCGAGATCGAATTCCAGATGGCCCCGGGTACCGAGGCGCCCGCCGAGATGCACTTCTACTTCCCGAAGTTCCGCGCGCTGTGCATGGCGGAGAACGCCACGCACAACCTGCACAATCTGCTGACGTTGCGCGGAGCGCTGGTGCGCGACCCGCACGGGTGGTCGGGGTACCTGACCGAGGCCATCGAGACGTTCGCCGACCGTGCCGACGTGGTGTTCGCCTCCCATCACTGGCCGACCTGGGGCCAGGACAACATCGTCGAATTCCTTTCCCTGCAACGTGATCTGTACGCCTACCTGCATGACCAGACCCTGCGGCAGCTCAACCAGGGGTACACCGGCATCGAGATCGCCGAGACCTTTCAGATGCCGCCCGCGCTGCACAACGCGTGGCATGCGCACGGCTACTACGGATCGGTCAGTCACAACGTCAAAGCCGTCTACCAGCGGTACATGGGCTGGTTCGACGGCAACCCGGCGCGGTTGTGGGCCCATCCGCCCGAGGCGATCGGGCCGCGCTACGTCGAGGCGATGGGTGGCGCCGACCGGGTGGTCGAGCTGGCCCGCGCGGCCGTCGACTCGGGTGACTACCGTTGGGCGGCAACGCTACTCGATCACGTCATCTTCACCGACGAGAATCATGCGGGCGCCAGGGAGCTGTACGCCGACACTCTCGAGCAGCTGGCGTACGGCGCCGAGTGTGCGACATGGCGCAACTTCTTCCTGTCCGGTGCCACCGAGCTGCGCGACGGGAACTTCGGTACGCCCACCCAGGTATCGCCGACGACGTTACTTGCCCAGCTCACCCCGGAGCAGATGTTCGACGTGCTGGCGATCAGCGTCAACGGCCCGCGGTCGTGGGATCTGGACATCTCGCTCGACGTCACGTTCGCCGACCTCGACACCAACTACCGACTCACCCTGCGCAATGGTGTGCTGGTCTACCGGCAGTGCCCGGCAGACGAGTCGACGGCGACCGCCACCATCCGGCTGGCCACCAAGTTGCGGCTATTGGCAGCTGCGGCAGGCGATTTCACCTCACCGGGTCTGGAGACCGCCGGTGAGGCGGAAGCCCTGCAGAAGTTTCTCGGTGCACTGGATCAGCCGGACCCGAGCTTCAACATCATCACGCCCTAGCGTGGTCAGTCGACGTCGATGACGACCTTGCCGATCGCTTTACGGTCGGCGACATAGCGCAGCGCGGCCGCTGCCTGTTCCAGCGGGAACCGCGCCCCGAGGTACGGGCGCAGCTTGCCTTCGGCGAACAGCTGCGCAAGCTCGGCGTCGTCGCGCGCGATGTCGTCGGGGTAGTCGGTGGCGAACGTACGGATCTCCATGCCCTGCACGGTTATTCCCTTGAGCATCACCAGGTTCAACGGTATCCGGGGGATCTCACCGGCGGCATAGCCCAGCGTCACGAACTTTCCGCCACGGCCGAGGCTGCGCAGGGCCGGCTCGGAGTAGTGACCACCGACAGGGTCGAGGACCACGCGCGTGCCGGCCTCGCCGGTGATCTCCTTGAGCCTGCTCTTGAGGTCCTCTCGGTCATAGTCGATCACCTCCGTGGCGCCGCGCCGGCGGCACACCTCGAGCTTCTCGGCGCCCGACGCGGCGGCAATCACCTTGGCGCCCATCAGAACCGCGATGTCGACGGCGGCCAGGCCGACACCACCACCGGCGCCCAGGACGACCACCCAGTCGCCGGGCTGGACGGGAGCGACGGTGCGCAGGGTGTAATAGGCGGTGCGGTTGGTGACTCCGAATGCGGCCGCATCGGCATAGTCGACGCCGTCCGGAACGCGGGTCAGACCCCGCGCATCGACCAGCGCCTGCTCGGCGAACCCGCCGACGAACGCGGTGGCCGAGACCCGATCACCCGGCCGGTAGTCGACACCGTCGCCGACGGCCAGCACCTCACCGGCCAGCTCACTGCCCGGACTGAACGGCGGCGGCACCTTGATCTGGTACTTGCCTGCGATCAGCAGCACGTCGGGATAGTTGACCGCGGCGGCATGCACCTTGACCACGACCTGACCGGGACCCGGTGTGGGGTCCGGCAGTTCGTCCAGTACCAGATCCTCCGGTGCGCCGTACTCGCGGCAGACGACGGCGCGCATCAGCTCGTCGCTTCCGGCAGGCCGAGGCCTCGCAGACAGAACCCGACGAGGTGGTTGATGTCCTTGCGACCCGGTTGGTCGGTGGAGTTCACGTAGCGGCGCATCGTGCCGACGGTACACACGAACACCGCGTCGGCATCACGCTGGGGATCGCTACTACCGAGCTGGCGAATTGGCTCGACCAGCAGCTCACGCATGGCGGCCAGGATTTCCTCCTCGCCGAGGCGGCGTTTGTCCGAGTCGGACATCTGCACGAGCAGGGCCCGGCTCATGCCGATCAGCTCCGGATCGGCGACCTGGGCCAGGGCCCCGGTGATCCACCGGGTGATCTTGCCTTTCGGGGTGGCTTCCTTGGCCATCTGGTGCTCGAGGTACGAAACCACCATGGCCGCACCACGTTCCATGACCGCCAGCATCAGATCGTCCTTGCCGGCGAAGTAGCGGTAGAACGCCTTGTTGGAGACGCCGGCCTCGGCGACGATGTCGCTGACCCGCGGCGCGTCGGGGGAGACCCGCTGCAAGACCCGCAGTGCGGCGGCCAGGATGCGCTCCACGTCCTCGGCGGCCTCGCGTTGCCGGTCGTCGAGGGCCCGCACCACGGCGGCCGCGGCTCTGCTGGTCACGGTGAAACAGGCAGCGCGGGAATGCGATCGACCAGGTGGCCGTACTTCTCCCGGGCTCGCTCGATGCGGTTGGGCAGGAATTCACTGGGCCAGACCGGGTCCTCCGCCTCATAGCCTTTGAGAATTTGGCGGGCCAGGTTGACCTTGTGCGCCTCGGTCGGCCCGTCGGCCATCCCCAGCGTGATACCGCCCATGAGCACACTGGTCAACGGCATCTGGTCGGTCAGTCCGAGGCCGCCGTGCACCTGGATGGCCCGCAGGCCGATGGACTTCAGCACGGAGGCGGTCGCGATCTTGCAGGCCGCGATCTCCTCCCGTGCGGCCCGCTCACCCGCGGTGTCGACCAGCCACGCGGCGTGCAACACCATGAGCCGGAACTGGGTCAGCTCCACGAACGAGTCCGCGACCATCTCTTGGATCAACTGCTTGTCGGCCAGCAGACTTCCCTGTGTGAAGCGGCTTTTCGCACGGCGTGCCATCGCGTCGATCGCGCGTTGGGCCACCCCGATCGAGCGCATCGCGTGATGCAGGCGTCCGCCGGCCAGCCGGGACTGGGCGACACCGAAGCCATGCCCTTCCTCGCCGAGCATCGCCGACGCGGGGACCCGGACGTTGTCGTAGTGCACCAGCGAGTGCCCGGGGTCGTGGGAGTGCGAGCCGACCAGATGGTGCGTCGCCTCGATGTGGACGCCCGGGGTGTCGGCCGGGATCAGGAACGTCGAGGCGCCGGTGTGGACCGGCACGTCCGGATCGGTGATGGCGACCACGATGAAGAACGACGCCACCGAGGCGTTCGACGACCAGTACTTGCGGCCGTTGATAACCCAGTCGGAGTCTTTTCCGGTGCCGTCGCGCACGGCGCGGGTGGTGAACACCCGCGGATCGGATCCACCCTGCGGTTCGGTCATCGAGAACGTCGAGAAGATCTCCCCGGACAGCAGCCCGGTCAGGTACCGCTGCTTTTGTTCCTCGGTGCCGAAGCGGGCCAGGATCTCGGCGTTACCGGTATCGGGTGCCTGGGTGCCGAAGATGATCGACGACCACGTTGCGCGGCCGAGGATTTCGTTGATCAGCGTGAGCTTGACGGCCCCGAAACCCTGGCCGCCCAGCTCGGGCCCGAGATGCGGCGCCCACAGACCCTGGTCGCGTACCTTCTGCTTGAGTGGGTCGACGATCCTGCGGCGCTCGTCGTTGAGCGGCAGGAACTCGCAGCTCGGGAAGATTACTTCGAGCGGTTCGATCTCGTCGCGCACGAAGTTCCGGATCCACTCGAGCTTCTCCTCGAATTCCGGCTCGGTGGAAAAGTCCCATGCCATCGTCGTACTCCTTTACGGGATTCCGCCGTCGGCCCGAAGGACTGAGCCGGTGGTGAAGCTGGACGCATCGGACATCAGAAACAGTGCGGCGCCGACGATTTCGGCTGGCTCGCCCGCGCGTTGAAGGGCGTGCCTGCCGAACGGATTTTCCACACCGAAGTCCCAGGCCTTGCTGATATCGGTGAGGAACGGCCCGGGCATCAGCGTGTTGACCCGCACCGTCGGCCCGAACGCCGCCGCGAGGCCTTCGGTCATCGCGTTCAGCCCGGCTTTGGACGCCGCGTACGGGATGAACGACGGATGCGGCCGCAGCGACCCGTGGGTGCTGACGTTGATGATCACACCGCCTCCGTCGGCGACCATGCGTTCACCCACCAGAGCCGAAAGACGGAACGGCCCCTTCAGATTCAGGTTCATCACCGCGTCGAACAGCTTTTCGCTGACGTCGGTGAGCTTGTCGTAGGTCGGCGACATACCGGCGTTGTTCACCAGCACATCGAGCTTGCCGAACCGGTCGTAGACCGCCTCGACCAACCCGTCGAGCTCATCCCAGCGTCCGACGTGCACGCGAAAAGGCATTGCTGTGCAGCCGGTTTCGGCTTCGATCTCCTTGGCCGTCGCCACGCACGTGTCGAACTTGCGGCTGGCTATCACCACATCCGCGCCGCAGCGCGCGGCGGCCATCGACATCTCGCGGCCCAGGCCCCGGCTACCGCCGGTGACCAGCACCACGCGGCCGCTCAGATCGAAAAGAGTGTCCGCGTAACCCATTCAGGCCTCCTCGCCGGATTGCGCCAACCGCGCCGCGGTGGCGATCAGGTCGGGCACCATCGCGCCGAAGGCCTCGACCACTTTCGGGTCTGCCGTACCACCGTTGACCGCGGCGGCGTAGGTCTTCTCCAGCACGATGCCCAGCTTCCAATTGGCCAGTACCAGGTAGTAGTGGATGTTCTCGCATCCCAGCCCGCTGACCTTCTCATAGTGCGCCAGCAGTTCACTGCGGGTGGGCATACCGTCCATCGGCAGGTAGAAGCCGGTGTTTTTGGGATGTTCACCGTCGTAGCCGAGCAGCGCCCATGCCACGTCCAGCAGCGGGTCGCCGATCGTGGTCATCTCCCAGTCGACGATCGCGGCCAGCCGCCCGGGTGCGCCGTGGGCGTACATGACGTTGGCGAACTGGTAGTCGCCGTGCATGATCCCGGGGGTGTAGTGCGACGGCCGGTTGTCGCGCAACCACTGCGACGCGACGTCCAGCCCGGGCAGTTCGCGCACCTGGAACGCGGCGAGGAACGCCAGCCAGCGATCCACCTGTCGGTCGTGGAAACCGTCGGGTTTGCCGAATCCCTCCAGGCCGCGCGCCTTCCAATCCAGCCGTCCGAGCTTGGCCGCGCCCTCGATCAGCTGGAAGGCGAGGTCGCGGCGGGCGTCGAGGTCGGTGTCGAACGGCGACTCCCAGCCGCCCTCCATCGGGCTCCAGCCGTCGACTTCCTTCATGAGATAGAACGGCTTGCCGAGCACCCGACCACTCTCGTCGGCGGCGACCAGCTCGGCGTGCGGTACGTCGGTGCCCTTCAAGGCTCGTTCCAGACGGATTTCCCGAAGCAGCTCGCCGAGGCGGCGCTCGTCTGCGCGCGGTCCAGGCATCCGCAGCACCATGCCCTCACCACCGCGATTGATCCGGTACAGCATGTTCTGCGACCCGCCCTTGAGGACCTCGGCGACGGGCTCCTCACCGCGGCCGGGGGCCTCCTGGGTGTCGAGCCATCGGCCGAGCGTCGCGGTGTCGAGGTCCGCGGGGCTGTGCGTTCTCGTCATGGAACTCCTCAATCTCCATTTGGAGAATAGCATTCTCCGCACGTGCAGCCACTAGCCTTTGGCCAACGCATAGCGAAAGGGGCGGCCATGGCCGGACCGCTGGAGGGCATCAAGGTTGTCGAGCTCGGGGTATGGGTCGCCGGGCCGGCCGCCGGAGGGATCCTGGCCGACTGGGGTGCCGACGTCGTCAAGATCGAACCGCCGACCGGCGACCCGGGCCGGATGTTCGGCCGGATGCTCGGACTCGACGACGGCAGCAACCCGCCATTCGAGATGGACAACCGGTCCAAGCGCAGCATCGTGCTCGACCTGACCACCGACGGTGGAATTGCGACCGCGCGTCAATTGCTCACGGCAGCAGACGTTTTCCTCACCAACGTCCGGCCGGACGCGCTCGGACGGCTCGAACTGGACTATCCGTCGGTAGCCGCCCTCAACCCGGGACTGGTCTACGGCCTGATCACCGGGTACGGCGAGTGCGGACCCGAGGCCAACCGCCCGGCCTACGACGTCGCTGCGTTCTGGGCCCGGTCCGGGGTGGCCGATCTGCTCACCCGCCCGGGCGACAGCCCGCCCTTCCAACGCGGCGGCATGGGCGATCACCTGACCGGTATGACGCTGGCCGCGGCCATCAACGCGGCACTGGTCGCCCGCGCCCGCACGGGTGAGGGGCAACTGGTGACCACGTCGCTCTACCGCCAGGGCGCCTACACCGTCAGCTTCGACCTCAACACCTTCCTGTTGACCGGCAATCCGATCGCGATCGGTCAGCGCGAGACGATGTTCAACCCGTGCATGAACAACTACCTGGCGGCCGACGGGCGGCGACTCTGGATCGTCGGACTGGAAGCCGACCGGCACTGGCCGTCGCTGTGCCGGGCGGTCGGGCGCCCGGAGTGGTTGACCGACAACCGGTTTACCACCGCGCGCGACCGCGCGATCCACTCCCGTGAACTCATCGCGACGCTCGACGAGATCTTCGCGACGAAGACTCTCGCCGAATGGGCCGAGGCGTTCGAGGCAGAGCCCGACCTGTTCTGGTCGCCGGTGAACTCGATGGAGGATGTTCTGGCCGACGAGCAGTTCCACGCCGCGGGCGGTCTGGTCGACGTGCCGGACGGCGGCCCGATGATCGCCACCCCTGCCGACTTCCACGGCACCCCGTGGGCGCCGCGGTCGGCCGCCCCGAAGCTCGGCGAGCACACCGACGAGGTCCTCGCCGAGCTTTACAACAACGCCCGGTGATGTCACGGTGGCTCGAAGGTCACCCGACATAGGACGGAGCAGTTGATGGACTTTTCTCCGGTCGAACTGTCCAGTGAAGATCAGGCGTTCCAGCGCCGAGTGCGCGCGGATCTCGCCGAGTTGGTGACCGACGACGTTCTCCGGCATGACCGTGAGACAGGGGAGAACTTCCACGAGGGCCTGCATCTCGCTCTCGGCGAGCGGGGATATCTGGCCAAGGACTTCCACGACGAGGCGCAGGGTGGATTCACCGCGGTGCAACGCAGGATCTGGGAGCTGGAGATCGGCCGCGCCCACGCCCCGTGGTTCCACTGGCCGACCACCATGATGGTGGCGAAGGCGGTTTCCAAATTCGCCGATCCGGACCTCGTTGCCGAACTCATGCCGGCCGTGCTCTCGGGTCACCGGCGGCTGTGCCTGGGCTATACCGAGCCCGAGGGCGGTTCCGATGTCGCGACCTGCAAGACACGGGCAGTGCGCGACGGCGACGCATGGATTATCAACGGCTCCAAGATGTTCACCTCTAATGCCCACAACGCGCAGTACGTCTTCCTGATCACCAACACCGACCCCGAAGCGCCCAAACACCAGAGCCTGACGATGTTTCTGGTCCCGCTCGACTCGCCCGGCGTGGAGATCCAGGGCATTCGCACGGTCGACGGCGATAGAACCAACATCACCTACTACGGCGGCGTCCGCGTCGACGACAGGTACCGCGTCGGTGCGGTCAACGGCGGCTGGACGGTGCTGCGGGATGCCCTCAACGCCGAGCACGGCACCATCGACCTCGGCACCGAGGGTCTGCAGAAGCTGGCGACGATGACGGAGCACATCCTGCTCACGGCAGAAGCCGTCGACCGGGTCGCCGCCGTGGCACGGGTGGACGACGACTCGGTGGCCTACCGGCTCGGGCGCGCCGCGGCCCGGGTGGAGGTCGCCCTGAGCGCGCCTGCGATGTCGGGCCGGGTCTCGATCGCCCAGACCATGCGTGATATCGCCCCGGACCTGATGGACATCCTCGGCACCACCGCCAGTCTGCCCGTCGGTACCACTGGCGCGGCCGCCGATGGCGCTGCGGAATACATCTTCCGATTGGCCTCGCCCACCGGGATTTACGGCGGAACGCTGGAAGTCTTCCGCAACATGATCGCCCAGCAGATCCTCGGGTTGGGGCGTCCGGCGTACGCGCCGCCGGTCAAGCGATAGTTCCGCACGCGTCGGAGCCGAGCTCGCCGAACGTGCGGGATATCGTTGAAAAACGTCGAAGAATCCGCGACAAGTCACACGCTCGGCGCGTGAAAGGACCACCGCACCCATGCAGCTGCTGCTCGTCAGGCATGCCCTGCCACACCGCACCGAGGCCGGTGAAGGCAGCGATCCCGAGCTGTCCGACGCGGGCTGGGACCAGGCTCGTCGGCTGCCCGAGGCGCTGGACCGATTCCCGCTCGCCCGGCTGGTCAGCAGCCCGCAGCGGCGTGCGCTGCAGACCGCCGAGCCGGTCGCCAAGGCCACCGGGCTGACCGTCGACATCGACAACCGGCTGGCCGAGTACGACCGCGGGCTGTCGCATTACGTGCCGATCGAACAGGTACGCAAAGAACGGCCCGAGGAGTGGGCGCGGATGGCCGACGGCCGGCTGCCCAGCACCGTCGACGAGGACGAGTTCCGCGGCCGGGTGAGCGCGGCGATGAGCGATATCGTCGCAGCGGCCGACCACGATGAGACGGTGGCCGTATTCAGCCACGGCGGCGTCATCAACGTGATCCTGCACGAACTCCTCGGCACCAAACGGCTGCTGTCGTTCCCCATCGACTACGTGTCGATCACCCGCCTGCTCTACGCCCGCAGCGGGTTCGGCACAGTGGCGGCGGTCAACACCACCGAACATGTTTGGGATCTCTTGCCGCGCAACCAGCGCTATTAGCTATACATAGCGAGTGACTTCTCTGGACGGGCTCGATCTGGCGGCACTGGACCTGCATCTGCGATCGGCGGGCATCCCGCGCAGCGGGGAACTGCAGGCGGAGTTCATCTCCGGTGGCCGGTCCAACCTGACCTTCCTGATTTTCGACGACGCCTCGAAATGGGTGCTGCGGCGCCCACCGCTGCACGGGCTGACCCCGTCGGCGCACGATATGGCCCGCGAGTATCGGGTGGTGGCCGCGCTCGCCGGCAGCCCGGTGCCGGTCGCGCCCGCGGTCACCATGCGCGACGACGACTCGGTCGGTGGTGCGCCGTTCCAGATGGTGGAATACGTGGCGGGCCAAGTGGTTCGCACCCGCGCAGAACTCGATGCCCTCGGCGACCCCGGCGTGGTCAGCGATTGCGTCGACAGCCTCATCCGGGTGCTGGTCGACCTTCATGCGGTCGATCCCGACAGTGTCGGTCTGAGTGACTTCGGCAAGCCGGCGGGGTATCTCGAACGGCAGGTGCGGCGGTGGGGGTCGCAGTGGCAACACGTTCGGCTGCCCGACGATCCACGCGACGGTGACGTCGAACGGCTGCATTCCACATTGGCCGACGCGGTGCCGTCGGAAAGTCGTAGCTCGATCGTGCACGGGGATTACCGCATCGACAACACCATCATCGACCCCGATGACCCGACAATCGTTCGGGCGGTGCTGGATTGGGAGATGTCCACCCTAGGTGACCCGCTCGCCGACGTCGCCGTGATGTGTGTGCAGCGGGACCCGATGCTGGACCTGCTCAGCCAGGAACACAAGTCGTGGACGGCCCCCCAGATGCCGTCGGCCGACGACCTTGCCCAGCGCTATTCGGTAGCCTCAGGAAACCCATTGGCGCACTGGAACTTCCAGATGGCACTCGGGTACTTCAAATTGGCGATCATCGTCGCCGGTATCGATTTCCGGCGGCGAATGTCCGCGGACGCCACCGACGGTGACGACCAGGCGGGCGAGGCTGTCGCTGTACTGATCAGCCGCGGCCTGGAGTTTTTCGGCTAAGTGGTGCGGGCTGCCCGTAGGTTCTTCTTGGCGGCCCGGCGGAGTTGGAAGATGCGCGCCGCCCCGGCCAGCACGGTCACCAGGGCGCCGGCCACCGCCGCCATCAGGATCGCGACGCCCAACGGCAGTGACCAGTGCCAGCCCAGGAACGCGAACGATGTGGATTCGGTGTTCTGGGCGATGAAGATCAGCAGGACCGTCAGGATCAGCAACCCGAAGATCAACGACGACCACAGGGCCGCGGCGCGGGTGAACTTGACCTCGTTCACGGCTTTGGCCGTGGCGGGCGAGGAAGACTCCGTAGTCGAGGCCGCCGGCGGGATCGGCGGTGTCGGCTCGTGGTCCGGGCCGGTCGGTTCACTGGTAGACACATCGTTATTGTTCCCTCTCTGGCCGTGCAGAAACAATGGGGTGATAACAGAACGGTGACGTTTGCCCTGATCTAAACCTCGGCGCAGGACGGTAAGTGCCGTTACTGTCGGCTAGACGGGTCGGGGTGAAAGGACGCTCATGAATGCGTCGCGGGGCGGAAAGCGACTGTGGTTTGCGGCGATACTGTCCACTCTCGTGCTGCCGCTGGTGGCCGCCTGTGGCAGCGCGAATCCACTCGGTGGCGGATCGGCATCAGGGGATCTGAAGAATCTGGTAGTCGGCTCGGCGGACTTCCCGGAGTCGAAGATCATCGCCGAAATCTATGCCCAAGCCTTGGAGGCCAACGGTTTCACCGTGGGCCGGCAGTTCGGGATCGGCAGCCGCGAGACATACATTCCCGCGGTGCGTGACCATTCCATCGACCTGGTGCCGGAGTACACCGGAAACCTGTTGCAATACTTCGATTCCAAGACCACCGTGACCACACCGGATCAAGTCGAATTGGCGTTGTTCCGGGTGCTTCCCGGCGATCTGTCGATCCTGACTCCCTCACCGGCCAACGACACCGATACCGTCGCGGTGTCAGAAGCCACCGCGCAGAAATGGAATCTCAAGACCATCGGCGACCTGGCCGCACATTCCGCTGAGGTCAAGTTCGGTGGGCCGTCAGAATTCCAGAGTCGCACGGAGGGACTGCCGGGTTTGAAGGCCAAGTACGGGCTGGACATCAAGCCGGACAACTTCGTCTCGATCAGTGACGGTGGCGGCCCCGCGACGGTGCGTGCGCTGGTCGACGGCACCGTCACCGCTGCGGACATCTTCAGCACCTCGCCGGCGATTCCCCAGAACAAGCTGGTCGTGCTGGAAGACCCCAAGAACAACTTTCTGGCGGCCAATGTCGTGCCGCTGGTGAGTTCGCAGAAGAAATCCGACGAACTGAAGACAGTGCTGGACGCGGTGTCGGCGAAGCTGAGCACCGAGGGTCTGATCGAACTCAACACCGCCGTATCCGGCAACTCCGGCGTCGACCCTGACGAGGCGGCGCGAAAGTGGATACGTGACAACGGTTTCGACAAGCCGATCGGGAAATAGATGATCACCTTCACAGGCGTCACGAAGACCTACCCGGACGGCACCGTCGCGGTCGATGACCTGAGCATGGAGGTGCCGACGGGCACGCTGACGGTGTTCGTCGGACCGTCGGGCTGCGGCAAGACGACATCGATGCGGATGATCAACCGGATGATCGAGCCGACTTCCGGGACGATCACCGTCGACGGCCGCGACATCGCGGATGTGAACCCGGTCAAGCTGCGGCTCGGGATCGGCTACGTCATCCAGAGCGGTGGCCTGATGCCGCACCAGCGGGTGATCGACAACGTGGCAACGGTGCCGGTGCTCAAGGGCGAGTCCCGCCGGACCGCCCGCAAGGCCGCCTATGCGGTGCTGGAGCGGGTAGGCCTCGATCCCAAGCTCGGCGATCGCTATCCCGCGCAGCTGTCCGGCGGGCAACAGCAGCGCGTCGGCGTGGCCCGCGCGCTGGCTGCCGATCCGCCGGTGCTGCTGATGGACGAGCCGTTCTCAGCGGTCGACCCGGTGGTTCGTGATGAGTTGCAGGTCGAAATTCTGCGGCTGCAAGGCGAATTGCAGAAGACCATCGTCTTCGTCACCCATGACATCGACGAGGCGATCAAACTCGGTGACCGGGTCGCGGTGTTTGGGCCCGGCGGCACCTTGCAGCAATACGATGCGCCGGCCAGGTTGTTGTCCAATCCCGCAAACGAATTCGTCTCCGGGTTCATCGGCACCGATCGCGGCTACCGTGGCCTGCAGTTCCGCCAGGCCTCCGGATTGCCGCTGCATGACATTCAGACGGTCACAGAATCCGAGATCGATGCGCTGAGGCTCGCGCCGGGGGACTGGCGACTGGTCACCCGCGACGACGGCCGGCCCTACGCCTGGCTGGACGCCGACGGAGCGCAGCTGCATCGGGGTGGAAGTTCGCTGTACGATAGCACAATTGCGGGCGGATCGCTGTTCACTCCCGGCGGCACGTTGCGGCTGGCACTCGATGCGGCGCTGTCCTCCCCGGCCGGCCTGGGAGTGGCCGTCGACGACGATGGTCAGGTGATCGGCGGGGTCAAGGCCGACGATGTTCTGGAAGCGTTAGAGGCCCAACGGACCCACGAATGAATTACCTGTTGACCCATCTCGACAAGGCGTGGGCGCTGACCGTGATCCACCTGCGGCTGTCCCTGGTTCCGGTGGTGCTGGGTCTGGTGATCGCGGTGCCGGTAGGCGCCTACGTGTGGCGGACCACCGCGCTGCGCCGGGTGACCACGGTGACGGCCAGCATCATCTTCACGATCCCGTCGCTGGCACTGTTCGTGGTGCTGCCGCTGATCATCCCGACCCGGATCCTGGACGAGGCGAATGTCATCGTCGCGCTGACCCTCTACACCACGGCGTTGCTGGTGCGGGCGGTGCCCGAAGCGCTGGACGCGGTACCCGCTCAGGTGCGTGACGCGGCCACCGCAGTCGGCTACACCCGCGTATCGCGGATGCTCAAAGTCGAACTACCGCTGTCGATTCCGGTCCTGATCGCCGGGCTTCGGGTGGTCGCGGTGACCAACATCTCGATGGTGTCGGTGGGTTCGGTCATCGGCATCGGCGGGTTGGGAACCTGGTTCACCGAGGGCTACCAGGCCGACAAGAGCGATCAGATCATCGCAGGCATCATCGCGATCTTCCTGCTCGCGATCGTCATCGACGTGCTGATCCTGCTGGCCGGTCGCCTGATCACCCCATGGGCCCGGGTCAAGGCGAGCTCATGAACTTCCTGCAGCAGGCACTTGCCTACATCTTCACCGGCTCCAACTGGGGCGGCCGGGCCGGTTTGGCGGTCCGCATCGCCGAGCACCTGCAGTACACCGCCGTCGCCGTCGTCATCTCCGCGCTCATCGCCATCCCCATCGGCCTGCTGATCGGGCACACCGGGCGAGGCACCTTCCTGGTGGTCACCGGGGTCAACGCGCTGCGGGCATTGCCGACCCTGGGCGTACTGCTGCTCGGGGTCTTGCTGTGGGGGCTCGGGCTGCTTCCGCCGACCGTCGCGCTCATGCTGCTGGGCATACCGCCGCTGCTGGCAGGCACCTATGCCGGGATCGCGAACGTCGACCCGGCGGTGGTGGACGCCGCCCGGTCGATGGGCATGACCGAGACCAGGGTTTTGCTGCGGGTCGAGGTGCCCAATGCGCTGCCGCTGATTCTGGGCGGGCTGCGCACGGCCACCCTGCAGGTGGTGGCGACGGCGACGGTGGCCGCCTATGCCAGCCTCGGTGGGCTGGGGCGCTACCTCATCGACGGCATCAAGGTCCGCCAGTTCTACCTCGCCTTGGTGGGTGCGTTGCTGGTGACCGTGCTGGCCCTGGTGCTCGATGCGATGCTGGCGCTGGCCGTGTGGGCTTCGGTGCCCGGCTCGGGCCGATTCCGACGGATGCCGCAGCCGTTGCTCGACGACGAGGTCAGTTTGGATGCACGCGTACCCACATCACAGATGAGCCGCACTTCCCGACCTGGTTACGAACGGGGCGGCCCGTCGCATACGGTAGACGGGTGAGTGCAGCCAACGACGCGACAGAAAGCGCCTGGCCGGCGATCCTGACCTGGCGCGCGCACGACGATTCGCGGATGGAGTCCGCCCGGGTCCAGCTATCGGGCAAGCGGATCAAGGCCTACGGCCGCATCGTCGCCGCAGCCGCCGAGACCAACCCGGCCTTCAGCGCTTCCTATGACCTGGTGACCGACGAGACCGGCGCGACCAAACGGCTGTCCATGAGCGTCACCCTCGCCGAGCGGGATCGGCAGCTGTCGATCGCCCGCGACGAGGAAGGCATGTGGCTCATCACCGATCACCAGGGCCAGTCGCGGGGTGCCTACGAGGGGGCGTTGGACGTCGACGTCGTCTTCAGCCCGTTCTTCAACGCGCTGCCGATCCGGCGTACCGGCCTGTACCAGCGCGTCGATTCGGTGTCGCTGCCGGTGGTGTACGTGAGTTTGCCCGACCTGACCGTCAAGCAGGCCACCATCAGTTACGGCAGCTCGGGTCCGGACGCCGGGGACGGCATCAAGCTGCACTCGCCGGTCGCCGACACCACGATCACGGTCGACACCGACGGCTTCATTGTCGACTACCCAGGACTGGCAGAGCGGATCTGATCACGCCGCCGGCGCGACCGGCGGCGGCGAGTTCGGCGCGCCAATCCTCTTCCCCGATCGCGATGGTCACGATCTGCGGGCGCGAGAAGCTGTCGTAGCGAGCACGGGCTGCATGGCCGGCTTCGACCAGATCGGCCACCGAGCCTCTGTCGGCCAGCGATGCGCGGGCCTGGTTCAGCAACTCCAACGCGCGGTCGAGGGCGGGTAGCAGCTGCTCGGCGTTCGCCTCGCACATGGCCCGCACCAGATCGGGAGCCGTTGCCGCGACTCGCGTGCCGTCCCGAAATGAGCCGGCCGCCAGAGCAAATGCCAGCGGTATCTCGCCTGCCGTCTCCGCCAATGCCTCGGCCAGCAGGTGCGGTAAATGCGAAATGCCGGCAGCCGCGGCGTCGTGCTCATCGGACGTGGCGGGGACCACCACGGCATGGCAGTCGAGCGCCAGGTGCATCACCTGCTCCCAGACCCGGGCATCGACGTGCTCATCGACGGTGAGGACCCACGGCGCCCCCGCGAACAGCCTGGCGTCGCCAGCACTCCAACCGGAGTGCGCGGTGCCGGCCATCGGATGGCCGCCGACGTAGCGGTCGAGCAGGCCGGCCTTGCGCACCGCGTCGAGCACCGCACGTTTGACACTGATGACGTCGGTAAGCGGGCAGTCGCCGGCGACGTCCTTGATGTGGCTGAGCAATTGCGATACCGCAGGCATGGGCACGGCCAGGACGATCAGCGCCTGGCGCTCAGCGGCCCACGCCAATGCCTCGGTGAGATCGGTGGTGGCGGAGAAACCGTCGAACCGCGCTCCCTCGGCGCCCTCGACGGATCGGTTGTAGCCGAGTGCTTCACGCCCGGCACCGACCGCCGCTCGCAACACCGAGCCGCCGATGAGTCCGAGACCGAGGACGCACACGGGTGTCTTCGTCACATGTCCAGGTTGACACATCCAAACCGCATCGCAGATGGGTACCTGGTCAAAAGGCCTGATCAGCGACTAGCGTATGCGCCCATGGAAGCACAGCGAGCCCAGACCAGCCCCGGGTCGGAGGCCCCGGATGGCTTTGGGGTCGCCGTGGTTCGCGAAGACGGCAAGTGGCGTTGCTCCGCCATGAGCGCAAAGGTTTTGACCAGCCTGGCTGCCGCCGAGACGGAGTTGCGAGAATTGCGCAGCGCCGGCGCGGTGTTCGGGCTACTGGACATCGACGACGAGTTCTTCCTGATCGTGCGGCCGGCACCGTCCGGTACCCGGCTGCTGTTGTCGGACGCGACGGCGGCGCTGGATTACGACATTGCTGCCGAAGCGCTGGAGACTCTGGACGCCGACATCTCGCCAGAGGATCTCGAAGATGCAGACCCCTTTGAAGAGGGTGACCTCGGCGTTCTGGCCGATATCGGGCTGCCTGAGCCGGTGCTCAGCGTGATCCTCGACGAGACCGATCTGTACGCCGACGAGCAACTCGGCCGGATCGCGCGGGAGATGGGTTTCGCCGACGAGCTGTCAGCAGTGCTGGACCGCCTCGATCGGTGATCGCCGACGAACTTCTGGTGCGCGCGGCCCTCGACGCCGCCGGACTGGCCGGGTCCGAGGATGTGCCGATCGGTGCGGTGGTCTTCGGCCCGGACGGCACCGAGCTGGCCCGGGCAGCGAACGCTCGGGAAAAGCTCGGTGACCCGACCGCCCACGCCGAGATCCTGGCGCTGCGGGCGGCGGCCCGGGTGTACGGCGACGGGTGGCGGCTGGCGGGGACGACGCTGGTGGTGACCGTCGAGCCGTGCACGATGTGCGCGGGCGCGTTGGTGATGGCCCGGGTGGCGCGGGTGGTGTTCGGCGCGTGGGAACCCAAAACCGGTGCGGCGGGCTCACTTTGGGATGTGGTGCGCGACCGGCGGCTGACGCATCGGCCGGAGGTGCGCGGGGGAGTGCTTGCCGACGAGTGCGCCGCGCTGTTGGAGGGCTTTTTCGCTCGTCAGCGCGATTTGGGTTAGCCCGCCCGCGACACGTAAGCTCTTCGGCGGTGGCGTGTCCGAGCGGCCTAAGGAGCACGCCTCGAAAGCGTGTGACGGGTAACCCCCGTCCGAGGGTTCAAATCCCTCCGCCACCGCCATGTGATGTATCAGGACATAGGAATAGCTCTGAACCCTTGTTGGGGGTTTAGGGCTTTTTCTTTGGGCGGCCGCAGGGCACGCCGCGGGGTTGATAGTCCCTGGTGGGGTCGATGGTTAGCTCGCGGATGAGTTCGCCG